>JAWKIO010000006.1 GCA_041394265.1 Acidimicrobiales bacterium | reverse complement strand
CGTGTTGGCGTGCGATGATGAACACGGCGAGGGAGCCGCTGATCATTAGGAACTGGCTAGTCAGTCGCGATATAGGGCCCTCACCTGCCGCTCCCGGCACGCGATAATGACCTAATAGTGCGAAAGCTAGCGAGCTTAAGTAGAAGGCGAGCGCGACGTTGCGTAGTGCGACAGTACGGTAATCGAAGGTGGTTGCTGTAGTGTCTCTTGTGCGACGAGCTCCGAGAGCGAAGGCCGCGGCGGCAATCAGAGACCATGTTGCGACCTCTAGCCGCGACTGAGAGTTTCCGAGCTCGCTATAGCGGTGGTGTAGTCCAGCTAAATCAAAGATGGCGGGCGCGCCATGATAGAGGACCGCAGCCGTGAGCGAGAGCGTCTGCAGCGGGAGATAGTTGCGCTCGGCAGCCTCTCGCCGATAGCAGAAGATCACCATCGAGACGGTGCCGACCAGCACGACGACAAACGCAATAGTCGCCATCAGCAGTCAACTTTGTCAGGATCATCGGAGAGGCGTCGTCCAAGTGCGAGTGTCAGAACGCCACTGAGTGCCCACCCAGCAGAGCTCCCAATGGCGGCGCCCGTCGTGGTCGGGTAGAGTGCAATCGTTACGATAGTTAGCGCGCTTCCCGTAGCTAGAGTAACTGCTAGGGCCTTCTCTCTTTGATCTCGTACGAGGCGGCCGAAGGTGCGCTGAGCGGAAATGTAGATCAAGCTGCCGACCATAAGTACGCGTGAGTGCCAGACTACTCCGCCATATTGCGTTCGTCCGGCTAATGTGACGGCCACTTCGGGGAGTATCACGCAGAGGCCGACACAAATTGCGACTGCCGTGAGTGTATGCCGTCGGTAGCGGCTCTCTGTCTTCGCTTCGCCTGCTAGTCCGCGCAGGAAGCCGGCTGTTCCGATCATCTGGGGAACCTTTGCGATGCTTGCGGCGACGGCGTATCGGCCGATCGCGTCCGCCGGCGCCAAGAAGGTCAGAATTAGGATGTCGATACGGTTGTTGGCCATCTGGACAACTTGGAATGGATGTAGGCGCGCTGAGATCTTGAAGTGCGAGCGCGTTAGCCCCGCCGTCCAGTCACGGCTGAGTATTGATCGTGACAGCCAGATGGCTCCCGTCTCCTGTGCGAGGACCGAGATTGCGTAGATGGCTGCTAGCTCGGTGGCAGTCGGAGCGCTCCGAAAGATCAGCAGCCCAAGTGTGGCGGATGACGCGAGGACTGGCTGAGTGAGGCGGAGGGCAGCGAGCGTGCCCATTCGTCGCTGAGATATCAGTAGGCCGTAAAGCGGCTGAAGTGAAGCGATCGAGCTGGCCGCTGCAACAAAGTAGAGGCTGTCTATTGGGGTGCGGCTGGCTGAGCCTACGGCTATCGCCCCGATGGTTGCTAGTAGGAGAGCGAGGCCCATTGATTGAACTGCTTGCAGGTATGACGAGATCATGCTGCGCCCCGAGCCAACTACTCGGTCTTGCGAGAGGCCAGCTAGCAGACCGATAGTCTGAGTCGTTGCGACGAACGAGGCAAAGTGGCCGCGTGTCGTGGCCCCCGCATATCGTGCGACTGCAATTGCCGTGGCAATTGCTAGCGCCTGGGCGGCGACGAACGAAAGCTCGAGTGCACGAGCGCAAATTAGGCGTCCAACTAGCTGGGGTCTGCTGGTGCGACGGTTTGGCGGTGCGAATTGGCTGCGTTTCCTCAACGGAAGGGGTTCGCGATTTCTCTGCGGTGTGCTGATCGATTCGCCCTTGCATCCATGTTCGGTGGCGCTCAATGAGGGGCTAGGCATTGGAGGGTATGTGCTGTACTTATCGCAGTGCGGGTGCGGAAAGCCGCAGCGCTATCTGACTGGTAGCTACGGCCGTGTCGTGCGTGAAGGCTGAGGCAAGGCCTTCGACGAAGCCCTTGCCGGGACGAATTCGCTGCACCTGGTTGTTGAAGGTGAGTCGATGGAAGTTGTCGATCACAATCGTGCTGTGGCGGCCGTTGATCTCGACCAGCTCCTTCGGTGTCGTCGGATGACCATCGGCGACGTAGAGGATCGATGCGCTCGATCCGTCGGCGTACTCGAGGAGGAGGTGGTAGGTATCGTGGCCCACCGTCGGCCCGACTCGATGTGTCGACACCACGTCTTGGTCGCCGGTCAGGAAGGCGCAGAGGTCGATGAAGTGGCAAACCTCGCCTAGCAGTCGTCCACCCTCTCGTCGGTCGCTGTACCAGTGATCGGGAGAGAGCGGACCGGCGTTGACCCGATAGTGGACGTGAATTGGACCTGAGCCTCCGGCGAGCGCGTCTCGAGCTGCTACGGCCATCGGTGAGTACCGTCGATTGAACCCCACATAGAGGCGGCCGTTAGTGCGCTCGAGAGCGGCCGCGACATCGGCCAGCTGATCCTCGGTGATCGCGAGTGGCTTCTCGCAATACACGTGCTTGCCGGCATCCAGTCCGGCCACCACGTACTCGGCGTGACTCGAGTGCGGTGTCGCGACCACCAGGACCTCGACCTCGGGGTCGTTGATCACGGCGTACGGGTCGCTGGAAGCTCGGCTGATTCCCTCGCGCTCGGCGAGCCGGCTGGCCGAGACCCCGGAGGCGGAGGCGATGTGGACGACCGGCCCGTATCCGGCTTCCTTCAGGGAGAGGAGGATGACGCTGCGTACGAAGCCGCCGGCGCCGAGGATCCCGACCTTCGGGGCGTTGCTGATCGCGCGTGTGGGACGACGAGCGGTTCTCGTGACCGTGGTGTCGGGTTCGGTGGTACCGGGGTAGGTGAGGACGACGCCGATCGGGCGAGCTGCCTTGTCGTCGAGGACGGCGTATGCCTTCTCGGCTTCGCCGATGTCGAAGCGGTGGCTGACGAGGTCATCGACATCGAGGCGGCCGGAGGCGATGAGGTCGATGACTGCCTCGAGGTTTCGGCCCTCGGTCCATCGGACGTGGCCGATCGGGTAGTCGACGCCCCACTCCTCGTAGCTGCGGTCGTAGCGGCCGGGCCCGTAGCTACGGGCGACCTTGAGGTCGAGCTCCTTGTGGTAGAAGTCGTTCCGATTGAGATCGAGCCCAATGTCGCCCACGGCAACAACGGTCGCACGATCTCGGCACCGGGCCGGAACTGCCTTGATGATCCCCGAGTGTCCGCTTGCTCCGGCGGTGATGACGACAAGGTCGGCACCGCGGCCCCGGCTCCAATCCGTGACGTGCGCTGTCGTGTCGGCTCCCGCCTCCAGCACGCCGTGCACGCCATGCTGCTGTGCCATCTCGATGAGGGACTGATCGAGATCGATTCCCATGACGTCGCATCCGGAGGCGACCGCCATGCGTGAGGTCAGCTGTCCGATCAGGCCAAGTCCGACAACGAGCACCTTTGCACCGAGTCGGACTTCGCCAAGTCGCAACCCGTGCAGGCCGACCGCGGCGACCGTGGCGAACGAAGCCTGCTCGCAGGTCACCGTGTCGGGAATCGGGGCGGCCAGCACCCACGGGACTGCCTGGAACTCTGCATGTGAGGCGAACCCACTGCCACCAGTCGCTACACGCTGACCGACGTGCAGGCCCGAGACAGCACTGCCGACGTCGATGATCGTGCCGGCACCCGAATAGCCAAGGGCGAGATCATCGTTGAGGCGGCTGCGAACCGCCGCGAGCGTGGGCTTCAAACCGTCGGTCTTGGCCTTGGAGATGACCTGCCGAACGAGATCGGGGCGAGCCTTCGCCTTCTCCAGCAGGTTGGCCTGAGCGAGTTGAGTGACCGCTCGTTCGGTGCCGGCGGAGATCAGCGTCGCCTCGGTGCGAACAAGAACCGATGTGCTGTTCATCTGCGGAGCGGGCGAGTCGACGACCTCGACGGCGCCGCCTCCGGCGGACTGGACAACTTGCTTCAAGGCGATGCTCCTCAGAATGCTCGGCCTTCAGGCTGGGTGGGACTGCCGCTGCGACCTCAGCCGTGGGTGATGGTACTGGCCCCAGTCGGCCGTCGGGTCGATGACTTGAAGGACTGCCTCGGCTGTGAGCGAGTCACGTTGGCCGTCTGGCCCCAAACCGTGCTCGAACGTAGTTGCCATCCGCAACGACCCTGCAACGTGGGTTGTATGGCGAAGCGGGCGTCCGACGTGCCCTTTCGACGTTGCGCTGCTGTTGCGCACTTCTGGTGATGTAGGGCCCAGCGTGTCGGCAGGCTGAATCGTGCAGTTGGCGAAGGAGTGGCGGCGGGAATGATGGCGAGGCGAACCGAGCGACTAGTATCGGCGGGGCGACGGCGGTGACGTCGTCGAGCGGCATTCGGCCAGCGGCCGAGCGGCAGTCCTTGGGCGAAGGGCGGCCAACGACCAGAGGATCCCTCTCCATGGTTCATCAGCGAAGTCTTCGCGCTGCCCCCCGATTTCGGCAGGCCCTGCTGGCCATTGTCGACTCGTTGGCCTGGGTGGTCGCACTGGCCATGGCGGCGAGCACTCGGTTGTCGATCGCCAAGACGACCGTCAACTGGGAAGCACTACTGGCTCTTGCGGGGCTCGGGGCGGTCTTTCAGATCATCTTCGGCAGCTGGGTGCGCGAGCTGCTGGGGCGGTTCCGTATCGGATCGGTCGATGAGGCGCTCGGCGTCGTCAAGGCATGGGCGGTCACCTCGCTGTTCGTCGCAGCCTTGAACTACTCGGTCTTCGGCCGACCCGCACCGACGCTTGCCCTGATCCTGTCGCTGCCACTTGCTCTGTCGGTGATGCTCGGGGTGCGGTTGGGCTGGCGGGTGACACGAGATTCGAGCCGTCGTCCCCGTCTCGGGGCAGGGCGCAAGCGGGTGCTGGTGTTCGGGGCCGGAGAGGGCGGTGAGCAGATCATCCGCTCGATGCTGCGCGATCCCGACAGCGAATACGTGCCGATAGCCATTCTCGATGACGACGGGTTGAAGGCACGGCGCCAGATCATGGGCGTGCGGGTGCAGGGCACCAGCCGTGACCTGCTCGAAGTGGCTCAGGTCACCGAGGCCGAGGTGCTCCTGATTGCCGTGCCGTCGGCCAGTTCGGAACTGATGTCGGACCTCGACGACCTCGGTCAGCAGGCGGGGTTGAAGGTCCTGGTCCTGCCGAACACCACCGAGATGGTGGGCATGTTGTCCACGCACGACATGCGGGCGCTGACCGAAGCCGACTTGTTGGGTCGTGCCGAGGTGGAGGTCGACATGGAGTCGATCTGTTCGTACCTGACCGGCAAGCGAGTGCTGGTCACCGGCGCCGGTGGCTCGATCGGTTCGGAGTTGTGTCGCCAGCTCGCCGGCTTGGACTGCGCTGCCCTGGTCATGCTCGATCGAGACGAGTCCGGTCTCCACGCCACGCAGCTGGCAATCGAGGGCAAGGCGCTGCTCGACACTCGAAGCCTGGTGGTCGCCGACATCCGCGACCGAGACCGGGTGTTCGAGGTCTTCGAGGAACACCGACCCGAAGTGGTGTTCCACACCGCAGCGCTGAAGCACCTCACCCTGCTCGAGCAGTACCCCGAGGAAGGGCGCAAGACCAACATCGAGGGTCTCGCAATCTGCTCGATGCGGCCGAGATGTTCCTCGCCGAATGCTTCGTCAACGTCAGCACCGACAAGGCGGCCGACCCCACAAGTGTGCTCGGCCGAACCAAGCTCGAGGCCGAGAGGCTCACCGCCGCCAAGGCGGCGACGGCCAGCGGCAACTTCATGTCGGTTCGCTTCGGCAACGTGTTGGGTTCCCGGGGGTCGGTCCTGCCGATCTTCCGGCACCAGATCGCCCAGGGTGGCCCGATCACCGTGACCCATCCCGACGTCACCCGCTACTTCATGACGATCCCTGAGGCGGTGCGGCTGGTGCTGCAGGCTGGTGCGATCGGACGCCCAGGGGAAGTGATGATCCTCGACATGGGTGAGCCGGTGAAGATCGTCGACCTGGCGGAGCAACTGATCCGCCATTTCGGGGCCGACGTCGACATCCAGTTCACCGGGCTGCGGCCTGGGGAGAAGATGGATGAAGTCCTGGTCTCGCAGACCGAGCAGGTGCAGATCCGTGAGCACCCACGCATCATGCACGCCACGCCGCATACGGAGCGTGCCTGAACATGCACGGAGCGGCGTGGGTGCATCTGCTCCGGCGACGAAGAGTTGCGATTCCTACACTCGAAGGCGTCGTCGAACGGCAAAGATTTGTGGCCATCCACCACTTGGCCAAGCTTGCAGACGAAGGTTGACGCAGGGGCGATCACCTGCGAACAAAGAGGCGGTAGCGTGAACGAATTCCCAGGTTGGATCATGAAGCAGCGGCCCCTCGGGCTGGGTCTGCTCGGGGCGTTGGCCTGGGTCGCCGCCCTCGGCCTGGCGACAGCCACCCGGCTGACGTTGGCCGACACCAGCGTCGACTGGTGGCCGCTCCTCGGTCTCGCCGCATTGGCAGCAGCCTCCCAGGGCCTGTGTGACACCTGGCAGCACAACCTGCTCGGCGCCTACCGGGTGGGATCGATCGATGAGGCCACCTCGGTCATCAAGTCATGGGTAGCGACGTCGGCCGTTGTCGTCGCTGCCAACTTCTTCCTGTTCGGCCGACCGGTGCCCACCATCGCGCTGGCGCTGTCACTGCCACTTGCGCTCACCACGATGCTCGGGGCCCGCATGAGTTGGAGCCTGTTCCAGCGATCGCTTCGTCGGCCACCGGTCGACGCACGCACGAAGAAGGTCATTGTCTTCGGTGCCGGTGAGGGCGGGGACCAGATCATCCGGGCCATGCTCGGCGACCGCTCCAGCCGATACGTGCCGGTCGCACTCCTCGATGACGACACCACCAAGGCTCGCCGCCAGATCATGGGTGTGCGGGTGCGAGGCACCCGTCACGACATCGCTGCGGTCAAGAGCATCACCGGAGCCGATGTCCTGCTCATCGCCATCCCTTCGGCCAAATCGTCGCTGATCGCCGAGATCGACGAGCTTGGTCTGGCTGCGGGCTCGACGTGCGGGTGTTGCCGTCGACCACCGAACTGGTCGGCCTGCTGTCGGCCGCCGACATCCGCGAACTCACGGAGGCCGACCTCCTCGGTCGCGACGAGGTCGATGTCGACATGGCCTCGATCCGTTCCTACCTGACCGGCAAACGAGTGCTCGTCACCGGTGCCGGCGGGTCGATCGGTAGCGAGCTGGCCCGCCAGCTGGCACAACTCGACTGCGAATCGCTCATCATGCTCGATCGTGATGAGTCCGGCCTTCATGGCACCCAGCTGTCCATCGAAGGCAAGGCGCTGCTCGACACACGATGCCTGGTCGTTGCCGACATCCGCGACCGAGCCCGAGTGTTCGAAGTGTTCGAGGAGCACCGCCCGCACGTCGTGTTCCATACCGCAGCGCTGAAGCACCTCACTCTGCTCGAGCAGTACCCCGAGGAGGGTCGCAAGACCAACGTCGAGGGGTCTCGCAACCTGCTCGACGCGGCGGAAGCGGTTGGCGTCGAGTGCTATGTGAACGTGAGCACCGACAAGGCGGCCGACCCGACGTCTGTGCTGGGGCGGACCAAACTCGAGGCCGAGCAACTGACGGCAGCGAAGGCGGCGACGGCCAGCGGGAAGTTCGTGTCGGTCCGGTTCGGGAATGTGTTGGGTTCTCGTGGTTCGGTGCTTCCGATCTTCCGGCACCAGATCGCCCAGGGTGGGCCGATCACGGTGACCCATCCCGACGTCACCCGCTACTTCATGACCATCCCCGAAGCGGTGCGGCTCGTGCTACAAGCGGGGGCCATCGGTCGTCCGGCCGAGGTGATGATCCTCGACATGGGTGAGCCGGTGAAGATCGTCGACTTGGCCAAGCAGCTGATCCGGCACTTCGGCGCCGATGTCGACATCGTGTTCACCGGACTGCGGCCGGGGAGAAGATGGACGAGATCCTCGTATCACACACCGAGATCGCCATCACCCGAGAGCACCCGCGCATCATGCACGCCGTGCCCCACACAACGGGCGCACCCGACCCGTCAACGGTTGAAACCGACGCCTGAGGTCGTGCGCCTGGTCGCAATCGCCCAGGTGCGGGAGTGCTTCGACCCAAGACCGCGATGACTCGTTCACCTACAGTGGTCGGAGCGGAGCACGAACGAAGGCGGAAGACCATGGGCCGTACCCGGCGGAACGAGCAGCACATCATCGATCTCAGCGACGCCGCCTCGCGTCGTAGCGCAGAGGTCTCGGAACGGTCCGGTCTGAGTCGGCCACCCATCGGCGATTCACCGCCCTGGCGCTTCGGACAGACGTCGATCCTCGTTCGCCCGTCGGAGACGGAAACGGCCGAGATCGAGCCGGCCAAGCTCCGTCGGTCGCCGTTCGAGTCCGAGCGACTCCTGCTGTCGGCCGGCGACGCAGGCGTCCCTGCTCGTCGGGGCGGCTTCACCACCCTCGGTCGCTTCGGATTCTTGCGGCGCCGCTGAGCGCTGTTGCGGTCCAAGTGGCCGCCGCTCACTTGGACCGCCTGGCCACCGTACGAAAGGTGCGCAACGGCATCGCAACGTCGTTCTTGAGCCAGGACCAGGCGTGTCGAGCCAAGTCAGCGCAGGTCGACGATTCGCTTCTGCCACACGGCTGATCCCGAGCGCTGAGCGAGGTCGGCTGCTGTGTCGAGTAGCCGAGATCGCTCGGCTGAGTCGGCCGGATGCAGCACGGCTAGTGAGGCGTCGACCGGCCCACGATCGAGGATCCCGGTGGCCAACGTCACGATGGTTCCCGACAGCGGCGCCAGCACGTCGGCGGTGATGGTCGCCAACGACGGGTCGCCCATCTCATCGGCGGCCGCGGCAATGTCGACCAAGGCGGCAGCAATGGTGGGATCGGTAGTGTTGTTGCGCTCGGCGATCTGCGTCACGAGCGGGCGGGCTCGCTCGATCGCCTCATCGATCCTCCCGACGGCGAGGAGCGCGTTGGCAATCGCCGCTTGTACCGGAACGATCTGGTTCGTGGCCGGGACCTGCTCGAGCAGTGGGAGAACCGAGCCGTGGGTGCCATCCAACCAGTGCACGAAGAACTGCTGCGCCAAGCGGGCCTCGTCGGCGCCAGCCAACGCATAGCGGTGTGCCAGCCGGTGAGCAGCTGCAGAAAGCTGCTCGGCACCCTCTCGGTCTCCACTGGTCAAGGCGAGCATGGATCGCACCAGACCGGCGTGCCACTCGCTCCGTACTGCGCCGAGCTCACCTGCGAGGCGCTCGAAGCGATCGAGTTCGGCGATGGCGTCGGCGGTATGGCCGAGCCGGTAGAGCTCGATCATTCGGAGCTGCGCAATCGTCATCGCCTGCGCACTCGTGAGCGCTGAGTGCCCAGGCTGATCGTGAGCGCCCACGATCGCATCGATCGTGGCGAGGCGGCGGGCGGGGTGGTCGAACGCGCTCGAGAGGTAGACCGCCCTCGCCAGCTCGTGACGATCGAGGTCGTCGATCACGGCCCCGGCCTGTTCGAGATAGCGGACTCGGCGCTCGTCGTCTCCGTTGTCCGAGCTGAGGATCGCCATCAGCGAGAGCGCGAGGCCCTGCGATCGTCGTGAGAGCTCATCGAGCGGGATCGTCTCGAGGAGCTCGAGCCGCTGACGGTGAGGGACACGGTCCAGGTCGTCGTGCTGACCGGAGGAAGCAATCGCGAAGGCCAGCTCCCAGTCGCCCGCTGCGGCTGCTTGCCGAAACCCTACCGTGCGCTCCGCTGCCGCTTCCTCGATGTGGCCGAGCCGATTGAGGCAGAGGGCGAGTTGGCCTCGTGCAACGGCATCGAGACCGCCCTCGGACAGCGAAGCCGCCGAGCGCAGTGCAGCGAGTCCCGATCGGACATCACCCTGTTGGACGTAGTCGCTGGCTGAAGCCTCCAGCGCAGCTGCAGCTGCGGCACTGTCGGACAGCGGAAGTGCAGCAACGAGGTGGTGCGCTCGTTGGTGGGAGTTGGAGGCGAGTGTGACGCATCGGTGGTGCATCGCCCGCAGTTCGGACCTCGTCGATCCAGCCAGCAACGCCTGGACGGCAGGGGAGTGGCGAGGTCGAAACTCATCTGGTCGAGGCCCCTCGTGCACCAGACGATGCTCGACCAGGCGGTCGAGCGACGCCAGGGTGTCGTCGACGCTGCGGTCGGCGACTCGAGCGATTTCACCAAGCCGTGCGGTGCCGGCGACGCCGCGACACAGGATCGTGAGGGCGGTACCAATGGCGCGGTCAGCGTCCCCAATGCCTGAGAGGAGCGAGTCGAGGGAACCGTCGAGCGGGCGGAGATCAGACGGTGGCTCGAACGTCGTGCGGTCGGTTGCGTCGAGCACGATGTCGACGAGCTTGGGAAGCCCCGCGGTGAGTCGTGCGACCGACTCGGCAAGACGAGCGGCGTCAGTCGTCGGGAGGTCTGGAAACAGCTGTGCGATGGCGTCGGCGATGCCGTTGGCGTCGAGCGCCTCCAGCTCGACGTGCGCCCGGCGCGTCGTGGTCGCAAGGGGGTCGGGCAGTTGACAACGCCGGCTCGCTGTCACCACCGTGAGGTCGGAATCGTCGTGTCCACGGAGGAGAAACGCCAGCAGTTCAGCGCTAGGTCGATCGATCTGATCGATGTCGTCGACGACGACGGCAAGCGGTCGCTCGGCGGTCAACGACTCGACGATCGAGGCCGCTCGACTCCAGACCACGGTCTTCTCGATTGGCTCCACCAACCTGGTGCTGCGCCCGATGCCGCTCGGTGGTGCAGGGGCGAGCAAATCCTGCAGCGCTGGACGAAGCTCGGGAAGTGCGGTCAGCGCGGCTTCGTAGGCAACCGACGAGGGATTGCCTCGAGCGAAGCGAACGGCGGCGCCCTCATCGAAGAGCGATCGACCGATGCCGGCGAGGAAGCGGCTCTTGCCGGCGCCCCAGTCGCCCTCGATCGACAACAGGCGAGGCATCGGCATTGCCTGCAAGCCAGCGAGCGCCGAGCGGTGTTGCGTCGGATGATGGGCGAGCGAGGCCCGGAGCAACGCATCGAGGTGCACCGGGAATCGACGCTCGAGGTCGGATGTGTGCTCGAACATGTCCGGCGGTTGACGCCGCGCACCGAGCTCATCGGCAAAGCGGACGAGTGCGTCGCACGCGCCGTCGCCCAACTCACTCCGAACCACGGCAATCGTCGTCTGCAACGTGGCGAACGCTCGGGACTCCTCGCCCGCCTCGGCGTCGGCCGTTGCCGACAGCGTGGTCAAGTGCTCATCGAACGGATCCCCGAGCGCACAGGCCCGCATCACGTCACGCAGTGCTGGTGACACCGGAGCGCCGGCTTCGGTCACGAAGGCGGCGAGGATGCGTCGGCGGGCCGCAACGATTCGGTTGGTCGACTGTGCAATGCGATTCGTCGGCTCGACGTCTTCATATGGCCTGCACGGCTCGAGCAACCACACCAGGTCGTCGGTCCACTCATCGGGGAGGCGTGGAGTCAGGAGAAGCCAGGCGTCGACCGCGTGCGTCGGTAGATCGAGACGACACACGCCGCCCCTCGTCGGGAGCATCGGGCCGTCGAGCACCAGGCGCAGACGGGACAGGTGGTTGCGAAGCGACGCCGACCAGGAAGCCGGGAGCGTGTCACCCCACAGTTCGTCGGCAAGCGCATCGAGGGCCAACCCGCTCGGTCCGGCGGCGACGAGGACGGCAAGGAGGTGGCGCTGTACCCGAGACAGCGACCGGTGACATCCGTTGCCTCCGTCGGTCGATATGGGTCCCAGTACTCGAATCACCACGCCGCTCCGGATTGCCTGCCCAGACAACTACCAGATCAGAGCGTCAATATCGCACCCCAGGCCGGAAATTGTTCGAGACGTGAAGAAGCTGATGGACTGCCCACGGGGCAGGTGGGCCACCTCCGCTCCGGGGCCGCAGCAAGTCGGCATGTCAGCCGGCGCGCTCCGGGCCAGCTTTGCGGAGGAAGACATGGAGGTGGCTATTGAGTGGGCGAGGAACGATCTTCTCGTAGGCGAGCAACGCAGAGCCGAGCACCACCGAGTTTCCGTAGTAGGACGGCAGGCCACCATAGGTGTAGGTGAAGTCGTCGAAGTGTTCGGCAGGGAACCAGCGGCGGATGCTTCGGCGGGTGTTGAGCCGATACGCCGTCGGAAAGACATCTCGGGCTTGCCGGCCATGTTGCAGCCGCCGAAGCGCCGACACATGCGAGTCGTTCGGCACGGCCCGTGCGGCGAGTGCGACACACCCCCACTTGTTCGGTGTCCACGCGCACATCCAACCACCGGGGCGCAGGACGCGGTCGACCTCGGCTGCGAAGGTCGATGGGTCGGCGACGTGCTCCAGGACTGCCCGGGCCACGATGAGGTCGACCGAGGCGCTGGCGACGCCGCTCATCGTCATGGCGTCGTCCATGATCACGGCCCGATCAACCGTGGGGTTCGTGGCAACGACCGGATCGATGTCGACCCCGATCACCTCGCCGACGCGGCCACGGAACGACATCAGGTCCCGCACGTAGGCCGACGGTTGGCTGTCGGCCCACTCCCCGCGACCGGCACCGAGATCGACAACGACGGACTCGGGGCCGAGCAGCGCATTGACTCGAGCGTAGAACTGGAGCTGCTGGCTGTAGCGATGGAAGCCTCCGACCTCGACCTCCGGACAGATGCGGCGGGTGGCGGAGGACGGCCTCGGCCAGCCCTGCGTCGTGGTCGGTGAAGGGCCGTGTGTGGGTTGCTGGTGCATGAGCGCTCGTACTCTCCATCGGTCGGACGCGTGCAATGCAAGCGCATCATGTCGCCGCCCGAACCGCCACGGGCGAACCGACTCAGGCGAGCGACGTCCACGCTCCGCACCCCGAACGCGGAGCTGGCAACCACCCGAAGGCGGTTGCCAGCTCCTTTCAGCTCATGTTCCTTGCTCCCGAAGGATCAGGGAATGTTGATCTGTGTCTCACAGTTCGGGGCTGCGACGTCGCCGGCCACCTCGCCGGTGGTGCCGCCGTCGCAGACGTCGATACCACCGTTGCCGCCGAGGAAGTCATCGCCGTCGCCGCCGAAGACCTGATCGTCGGCTTGACCGCCATACAGCGTGTCGTTGCCGGCATCGCCGTTGATGACGTCGGCACCGCCGTTGCCACCGATCTGGTCGTTGCCTTCGCCGCCGAAGACGAACAGGTCGTTGTCTCCACCGGCAGCGATGAAGTCATCGCCGATGCCACCGTCGATGTTCAGATCGGCGCCCGAACCACCGTTGATGGTGTCGTTGCCGTCCTGACCAAGGATGATGTCGGCGTCGGAGCCGCCACCGAGGATGAGATCGTCGCCGAGCTGACCCTCGACGATGTCGTTGCCCGACCCGCCGAAGACGCTGTCGGCGCCGTCGCCACCCAGGATGGTGTCGGCACCAGCGTTGCCACTGATGGTGTCGTTTCCGGCGCCACCGTCGATCCAGTCATTGCCCGGACCGCCGATGACGAGGTCGTCGCCACCCAGCATGCAGATGGTGTCATTGCCATCGAGAGCGTCGATGGAGTCATCACCGTTGGTGCCGAGGATGACGTCGTCGCCGGTCGTGGGCGTCTGACCCAGGCTCAGGTCGACCGTGACCGGCAAGCTGTTGCACAGCAGGCCACTCGTCACGGGCACGACCTGGTCGGCGAACTCGAGTTCCTCGATGTTCTTCAACAGGTCGGTGCCGTCATTGAGCACGCTGCCCACGAGCAGACCATTGCCCCGTGCGTGCACCACTTGCACGCCATCCGGCGTGGTCGTGATGTCGTAGTCGGCCAGGGGACCCTGGAAGACGGCACGGTCGATGTCGGTACCGGGAGCTCCGGGGAGGATCTCACGGTGGATCGTGACGTTGGACAGCTCGGCCAGCGGGATGGTCCCGTTGTCGACCGCCGTGCGCAGTTGGCTCAGCGTGTCGTAGCGGGTGCCGTTGTGATCGAGCTGAACGATCAGGTAGGCGTCGCCATCGAGGATGTCGTCGTCGGCCCGGCCCTGCAAGATGTCGCTGCCACCACCGCCAAGGATGATGTTGCCGCTGGCGAAGAAGCTCACTCCGGTCGGCAGGATCTGCTCGAGGCCGGGGATGAGCGCAATGCCGTCAGCATCGAGATCGTTGCTGCCGATGTCGAGCGGGTTCGCACCGTCACCCCGGAGGATGTCGTCGTGATCCCAACCCGACAGCGCCTCGACCAGGTTGAACCGATCCCGGAGCGGGTCGATCGGCGCCGGCGTGAGCTCACCGAAGTTCAAGTCGGTATCAGCCCCGAGCGGGTCACCGTAGTGGGTGTACCAGTCGAAGCCGAGGCCACCGTCATGATCGTCGGTGCCGGTGTCATGGATGATGATGTCGGTCCCGCCTTCGGCGAGAGTGATATCGGCACCAGCGCCACCGTAAAGCACGTCGTTGCCGCCGACCGGATCATTCAGGAACGGGTTCCCGAGGTCGCCGGTCAGTGCATCGGCGTCGGCGCCTCCGTCGATCCAGTCATTCCCATAGTCGCCAACGGCGATGTCAGGACCGGAGCCTGCGAAGATGAAGTCGTCACCGTCACCGGCGAGGTGCTCGGTGCCGTCGTTACCGCCGATGAAGAAGTCATTGCCGGTACCACCCTGGAGCAGGTCGCCGACACCAGGACCACCCGAGATGTAGTCATTGCCCGGGCCTCCCTTGATGGTGTCGATACCGAAGCTGTCCGTCAGGCGGTCGTGGCCTTCGCCACCGACGAGGTTGTCGTTGCCTTGACCGCCTTCGATGACGTCATCGCCGTCGTTGCCGCGAACGGTGTCATCACCATCGCCGGACTGGATCCGATCGCCCTGCGGCGTACCGTTCCAGTTGGCGTGCTCTTCACCGGCGTACCGGATCGTGCCATTGGCGAGACGGACCAGCAGTGCTGACTCGTCGTAGCCGGTGGTCGGGTCATCGAGAATCGGGCCCGAGGTTCCGAGCGCCGCAACGTTGAAGTTGTAGGTCGGCTTCGTGAACACGACGGCCGGGAGACCCTCGGCATCGGTGTTCCGCATGACCAACTCACTGAAGGAGTTGCCTTCGAGCGCATTGAGGAGGTCCGTACCAGCAACACGACCGAGGTAGTAGAACCGGTCGCCGTTCTGGAGGTTCTCCATCTGGCGTTCGAAGACGAAGTTGAAGGTCGTGCCGAGGAAGCCACCGAAGGCCTGCTTCTTCTCGGCGAGGCCGCCGACCCAGAGGTCGACGTCTTCGAGGCCGGTGACCGGGATCCCGCCGACGTTGGCGTAGATGCCCGAGCCCAGCATGAAGTCCGACGCATCGACCGCCGTACCATCGACGATCGCCTGGGCTGCGACACGACGGGCGTCGAGGTCGGAGCCTGCAGCGGTGATGTCGGGATGCGTGCCATACGCCGCAATGAAGTTGACCAGCGACTCAGGGGTCTTCAACTCGAAGCCGAACTCGAGCCAGCTGTCGTAGGGCTTGAGCGACGGATCGTTGTTGGTCGCAGCGTAGAACTCGCGGCGAGCCTGATTGAGACGAGCCACGCCGGCATCACGGCCGCGGCCGATGTTGATGGCCGGGAGGTCGAGGGGCAGACCGAGCAACTGATTCCGCAGTGCGTCGACCACGAACTCGTCGATCTCGTTGCCCTGCTGGGCAACGCCGCCACGGAAGACCGCGCCGGCCGCCGCCGAAGCGTCGCCGTACCCTGCCAGCCACGCCGGCGGGTTCAGGAACGCATCGAACAACGCGATGTCGTCGGGTGTGCCGTCGGCCTTGTAGCGAGCCACGTCGGTGTTCAGCATGGAGTGACCGAAGCGATACACCGCATGAGCGAACTCGGCGTTGATCGCAGCGTCGATCGTCGAGTCGTACCCGAGGAAGACGTTGATGTCAGGCGAGATCGTGCGACCGAACTCCTCGAACACGAGGTGCTGGTACTCCATCTCGGTGACGAACTTCGCCGCCTGGAAGAGACGATCGCCGTTCCAGCCGCCCGCACCGGTCGCCAGCTGCCACTCGGCGAGGAACGCCGGGGTGATCGCCGGGTTGGTGAGGAGGGTGTTCTGGATGTCGGCCACCAAGCGGTTGTGCTCGGAGTGGAAGACATGGTGCACCGAGGTCAACGCGATGTTCTCGTTGGCCCGACCGTCACCGGCCATGTAGTGGGCCGCCAGCATCTCGTCGTCGTAGACCGTTGCGCCCGGGTTCGGCACGTAGGTCGCACCGGGAGCGGTATTGATGACCGCGTCGGCGTCGGCAACGACCGAACCATTGGGATTGGCCGCATGAGCGATGTCGTCGAGGAACGTGTGGCCGGTGCGCAGCGCGTTGGCCGGCACCAGCACACCCGCACCGCCGTTGGCGGCCGGATCACCCTCGAGGAGCCCACCGCCGTTCAACACCATCTGCGGCATGCCGCGGGCAGGGCCCGGAACGAACTTGCCGTAGGGATCGGTGAGGAGGAGCGGCACGTTGTGCACGTCGAGGTCGACGAGCTGGATGCCGAGATGGGCAGCAGCGTCGGCCTTCAGTTCACCCCAGGTCGCCATGCCCAGCGAGGCTCCTTCGATCAACGCACCGGTGGCCACTGGCTGCCCGGTGCCGTTGAGCACGAACTCGCGAAGGAACACGTTCTTCGACGGGTGTGAGCCGTAGGTCTGGTTCTGGTCGACGTAGGGCGTGGTCTTGTTGTTGCCGGCGTCGGACGCAGTGGTCACCGTTCGGTTGATCACCATGAAGTTCATGGGCGAACCGGGGACGTACAGCGGGTCAGACGGATCCAGCGGGATGATCACCAGCTCGGAGCTGTTCTTCTCGACGAGGTCGAGCCCGTGGTCGAAGAACTGGCCGAAGAAGGTGAGCATCGAGTTGTACGGTGCGGAGAGTCCGGCGTCGGGAGCGACGTTGAGGATCTCCAGCTCGGCACCCGTGGGCACGGCGACCGGGGGCAAACCGGCTGCGGCGACCGCAGCAGGGTTGTTGTCGGTCTGGTCAACGATGAGGTTCGAGATCTCGCGAGGCTCGGGATCGTTGATGTTGCCCGTCGGCACGTTGTACGGCGCCCGGAAGTCGGGGTTGGTGAGTCGCGGGAAGACCTGATCGGCTGCCCCGTAGAACTCCTGTCCCGCCCGGAGGTTGTTGCACTCACCAGAGATGGTTCGCAGACCGAAGGGGAACTCGAAGGCATTTCCGCCTTCGGGGATCTGGTTGGGTCCCGGTCCGATCAGGGTCGAGCAAGGTTCGAGGTCGGTCCGAGTCGCTGCGTGGTTCTCCGCGATCTTGATCTGATCGAGGATGAAGACGAGGTCGGCAGGGGTGACATTGAACCCCTGGCCGACGGGAGCCAGGGGGTTGCCCGGATCCTCGAGTCCTTCCCATGGCTGCCGGTCGGCAGCACCGACCATTGCCGGCGTCATGGAAGCAACGACGGCAGCGCTCGCAAACGATGCCATCACCCGCTTCCTCCGCCGCGTCGGGGCCGTGGGCTCCCGAAGAATCTTCCGCCAATGCATCACAATGATTCCTTCCCTCGTTGAAGTGCTCTCGATGGCACTGTGTCCGCACTCGTGCCGTCTGCACGATCGCCGATGACATGTGTAGCAAGCAAACCTTTTGCAAAACTTTTGGGAGTGGCGATTTGGTCACTCTGCGTCGTAATTCCTGGTAGATGTAGCAATATCACTCAATGCCGGCTGCCGCTCGACTCCTACTCTCGGTGGTTGACGACCTCTGTGCGGGACATGTCGTCGAAGGGAGCGGGAACGAATGCGACGACGGGTCGCCCATTTGCTGCTGGTACCGGCGCTGCTGGCATCGATGCTCATGTCATCCGCCGTTGCCCGTGCGCAGGTCGGCGTCGACGACCCCGTCGGGGCTGCTCGCTTCGAGCCGGCGTCCGACATCGCCATCGAGTACCTCATGGTCCACCGAGCCGATTTCGACCTCATCGCCGGTGACGTGGCTGACATCGTCGTGAGCGACATCGTCGCCGTCGACGATGCAGGAACCTCGGTGGTCTATCTGCAGCAACGTCTGCGTGGTGTGCCCATTCTCGGGGCGGTCGCGAACGTGGTCGTCGAAAGCGACGGCGCGGTCGTCGGAGCCGTGAGCCGCTTCCTCCCGATGCTGTCGTCCAACAAGCCGGCCCCACCGCCGGCCCTGAGTGCCGCAGATGCCGAGGCGGCGGCGCTGGCACTGCTCGGCGTTGCGCCCGAGGATCGAGACCTGGCACTTCCAGTGGGTGACGAAGACGTTCCCACACGTCTGGTGCTCCAGCCGCGCACGTCCGGCGCTCTTCGCCTCGCATGGGAGGTGACGATCATCGACCCGGTCGCCGAGCACTGGTGGCAGCTGCGCATCGACGCAGCGACGGGTGCCGAACTCGATCGCACCAATCTCGTGTCCGGCGACTCCTATCTCGTCGTTGCTCCTCCGGCCGTCGGCCCAGGGTGGGGTCCGGTCGACACGCTGACCAATCCGGCTGACCCGATCGCTTCCCCGTTCGGTTGGCACGACACCGACGGTGTGCCGGGGGCCGAGTCGACGTCCACGATCGGCAACAACGTGATCGCCTACACCGATCGTGATGCCGACAACCAACCCGACCCGGGCAGCCAACCCGACGGCGGCCCCACGCTCGACTTTGCGTTCGCGTTCGATCCGTTTGCGCCGCCTGCGTCGTCGAGCGATGCCGATGTGGTCTCGCTCTTCACGATGGCGAACCTCGCGCACGACGTGCTCTATTCGCTCGGCTTCGATGAAGCGAGCGGCAACTTCCAGACCAACAACTACGGGCGCGGGGGCCTCGGTGGCGACCCGGTACGCGCCGAGGCGCAGAACGGCGGTGCGCTCAACAACGCCAACTTCGTGACCCCGCCCGACGGGTTCCCCGCACGAATGCAGTTCTTCCTCTTCGACGCAACCGATCCGTCGCGGTCGTCATCGCTCGACAACACCATCGTGTTCCACGAATACGGGCATGGCCTCTCCAACCGACTCACCGGCGGACCGTCGAATGTGTCGTGCTTGCAGAACGACGAGCAGGCCGGTGAAGGTTGGAGCGACTACCTGGCGCTCGTGCTGACGATGGACGCCGGCGATCGCGGAACCGATGCACGGGGGATCGCAACCTACGCACTCGGCCAGCCCCCTGATGGGCCTGGCATTCGCGGCGTACCGTACAGCACCGACCTACTGGTCGACGGGCGAACCTACGCAGACCTCCCGAGCTCGGCCGCACCCTACGAGGTCGGGGCAGTGATGACCTCGACGCTGTGGGATCTCACCTGGGACCTGATCGACCGCCATGGCTTCGACGCCGACCTCGTCGGTGGGTCGGGAGGAAATCGACTGGCGCTGGCCTTGATGGTGGACGCTCTCAAGATCCAGCCGTGCAACCCTGGATTCGTCGACTTCCGCGACGCAATGCTCGTGGCTGATCAGCTCGACAACGGCGGCGACAACACCTGCCTGATCTGGACGGCGTTCGCACGGCGCGGGCTCGGCTTCGGAGCCGACCAGGGGAGTCCGCTCGACCACACCGACGGCGTCGCCGCGTTCGACCTCCCACCGGTGTGCGCGCCATTGTCCGTCGCTGTCTCGGTGCCGCCGGGTGCACCGGTGCCGGGCGGAACGTTGCCGATCACGGTCACCGTGGCGGCGAACGCCGGCCAGATCCAGACGTCGGTCACCGCGTCTTCGACCATCCCGGCCGGCACCACCGTCGTGCCCGGTTCGATCGGTTGCGACGGCGTCGTGGTCGGTGATCTCGTCACGTGGGCATTCGCCAGCATCTCGCCGGGTCAGCCGCGATCGTGCGAGTACCAGGTGGTGCTCGACGCCGGGGCGGGCACCGTGGTGCGCTACGAGAACGACTTCGAGTCTGCGATCGATGGATGGACGATCGATCACGGTCTTGGCGCCGCGGACTGGCAACTGACCGACGTCGCAGCGAACAGTGGCCTCCGCTCGTTCTACGCCGCCGACGTCGGCGTCGTGAGCGATCAGCGGCTGACGACGCCACCCGTGATCGTCGGATCGGCGACGGTGGCCAGCTTCGCCCACAGCTATTCGACCGAGGTCCCCTTCGACGGTGGTGTGATCGAACTGTCGATCGATGGAGGTGCGACGTGGACCGATGCCGGTCCCCGGTTCATCACCGGTGGCTACGACGCCGTGTTGTCCGGGGGCAGCAACCCCCTGGCCAACCGGCCTGCGTTCTCGGGCGATTCGTCAGGCTTCGTTGCCGCGGCGCTCGACCTCGGTGACCTCGCGGGCGAAGCCGTCTCCATCCGGTTTCGGTTCGGGTCCGACGGCAGCGTGGGCGCCGACGGCTGGTACGTCGACGATCTACGGGTGGCCGACGAGGTGGCCGTCGTGATCACGGCCACGGCGGCGAGTGCGGAGAGCTCGCCCGTCGAGGATCACCTGCGGATCGTGGTGGGAGCTGGTCCGGCACCGCTGCTGTGCGAAGGACACGAGGTGACGGTCGATCTTGCTCGAGGCCAACAACCAACCGATGGTGACGACGTCATTGCCGGCACACCCGGTGACGACGAGATCGACGCCGGTGCGGGGAACGACATCGTGTGCGGTGGAGCCGGTGACGACAAGATCGACGGCGGAAGCGGGTCAGATCTTCTTGCCGGGGGAGCGGGGGACGACGAGCTCGACGGTGGCCCAGGCGTGGACTTGATCTTCGGTGACGAAGGCGACGACGAACTCGACGGCAACGGCGGCGAGGACTGGCTCGACGGTGGTCCCGGTACCGACGAACTCGTCGGGTAGCTGAACTCGAGGGCCGTCGGAACGGGTGCCGAGCGTCAGTGGTCGGCTGTACCCCTCCGACCGGCGCCGTGCTGAAGCGAACGAAAATGCTCGAGGATGACCAGGCCGATGATGGGTTCGACGAAGTGGAGTCGACCACGCTCGATCATCAGCACCCCTGCGGCGACGAGCTGGTCGATCTCGTCACCGGGTTCGGAGGCATCGCTCGCCACCAGGGCGGCGAGCTCGTCGACATCCAGTGGTACATCGGAGGTTGCGACGGCCTGCAGGATCGCAACCTCGGCTGGTTCGCGAAACCGTAGATCGTGGAGGACCGACGCCCGCAGCGACGGCGAGATCGCTTCGCCGCCTGCGGCGCGCCAGCGCCACAGATCGGCGAGTGTTCCCGGCTGCCCCCCACTGAGCGCCCAAAGCTCGGGACCTTCAGGTCCCAGCGTCGCGCACTCGTCGGCCGTGAGCGGCTTCAGCTCCAGCACCGTGTCGAAGCGAAAGTTCACTGCGGGTGGGATGAAGTTCTCGGGTTGCTTCGAGCTGGTGGCGACAACCCCCAACGGAAGATAAGGATGGGCGGCGACCAGTCGACCGAGGGCTGACACGACCGGTCTCGGTGCTTGGTCGAGATCATCGAGCATGAAGACCATCGGGCCCGACTCGAGGATGATCTCGGCAAGGGTGTCGATGGCGAGTTCGTCGGCACAGAGGAAGCGGCCGTCGACATAGCGCTGGCCGAGGCCGACCGAGCCGCGTCGCTCGAGTGCGTCCAGCAGCGGAAGCGCGCACGGCAGATTGTCGTAGCGGTCCTGCGGGTAGCGCGCCCGTCCGATGAGATCGACGTTGGCGTCGTCCACCCGATCGAGGAGTTCGGTCTTGCCGCTCCCGCGACCTCCGACCAACAGGATCGACGAGGGGTGTCCGTTGCGTCCCTGCTCGAGCACCGCGTCGACCTGCGCCAGCTCGGAGGCGCGCCCGACGAACGGCATCTGGTTGTTGGCCCGTCGGCGGTCGGATCCCGGTCGATCGTCGGACAGGGCGGCGTGTACCCGGCGGGGCGTAGGGACCCAGGCTCCGATCAGCTCTTCGATGGGTTGGCCAGCGTCGATCGCCTCGATCAGCGTGACGGTGCCTGCGGTCGGAGCTTGTCCGAGTTCGGTTTCGAGTTGATGGCGGAACTTGTCGTACTGGGCTCGAGCGAGTCCCTGATGCCCGCTCGCATAGTGAGCGAGCATCAGGACCCGCAGCGACTCCTCGAGGAACGGTTCGAGGTGGAGCGCAGCCTCGGCGTGCTGTGCGGACGACACGAACGATCGGATTCGCAGTTCAGCTTCCGCGAGCTGAACGAGATTGTGAACGACGCGTAGGTGGTAGGTATCTCGCGTTTCGTCGACCCAGGTGGCCCGGACCTCGGGCATCAGCGCACCCCGAGGGAGGTTTGCTGCCTGCCGACGCGTACGCACCTCGGCGCGATCGGTGGGTTCGACCGTGGCCTGTTGGATCAACCTGTCGAATCGGTCGATGTCGATGTCGCAGCGTTCCACGTGGAGGCGATACCCATTCGCCACGTTGGCGATGAGCTCGCGACCCTGCACGCGATCGTCGGTGAGCGAGCGACGCAGGACGCTGAGGTACGTCTCGATCGTGGCTTCGACATTGCGTGGCCGTGCACCGGGCCAGAGGGCGACGCTCAGGTCGCCCTTGTGTACCACCGCGCCGCGGGCCGCAACCAGGAGCTGGAAGATCTCCCGAGGTTTGTGACCGCCGAAGTCCCGAGGGCCCAACAGGCGCGCTGACGTCTCGACTGTCAGTGGTCCGAGGACGGCGATTGCCATCACGCTGTCGGCTGGGCCGGAGCTCCGCATGTTCCCTCCTGAACGTCGGCAGCACGACCGCCGACGCACGCTGGCACCCAACCGGCAGCACACCGCTCTGGGCCTCAGCTCGAGACCACGCTACGTGAAAGTCGTCACTCGTCGCGAATCGGTCATCGGATTTGTCGAGCGGCCGGTGTCGACACGACCTGCCGGATCAGGTGCCGACGTCGGCAAACTCGCACGACGCAGCAATGGTGTTGGTTCCCCCATCGCCGTTACAGATGTCGACACCAGGGTTTCCCGCAACGAAGTCGTCACCGGCTCCGCCGTTGACGGTGTCGTCGCCGTTCCCGCCCCGCACGGCATCGTTGCCTTCGTCGCCGAAGACGATGTCGTTGCCGCCATTGCCCGAGACCGAATCGTCGCCTTCGTTGCCCCGGACGTCGAGGTCGTCACCCCCGCCTCCGTTCACCAGATCGTTGCCGAGGCCGCCGTGGATGGCGCCGTCGACATCGGAGCCGCCGCTGATCAGATCGTCGTCGTCTCCTCCGTCGATGAGGTCGTAGCCGGAGGAGCCACCGAGAATGTCATCTCCGATACCTCCGTCGATGGTGTCGGCACCGGACCCACCGTAGATCTCGTCGGCACCGTCGCTGCCGCTGAGGGTGTCGGCACCGGCGTTGCCGCTGATGAGGTCGGCCCCCGGTCCACCGGTGATCGTGTCGTCCCCGTCTTGGCCGAAGATGGTGTCGTCACCACTGCCACCATCGATCCAGTCGTTGCCGTCTCCGCCGACCACGGTGTCATCGCCGCCGCCCCCACAGATGACGTCGTCGCCACCGAGCGCCTCGATGAGGTCGGCATCAGGGGAGCCCAAGATGACGTCGTCACCCTCGGTCGGCTGCTGGCCGACGGCGAGGTCGACCGTGACCTCCAGCCCGTTGCAGCGCGGGGTCGCCGGAGGTGAGAGCACGGTGGTCGCCGTGGAAGATGCCGAGGACGCGCCCTGGGCAGACGTGGCCGTGGCGGTGGTGTCGATGCTGACGATGTCGCCGATATGTATGTCATCGATCCACCAGCCGGTCGCGCCGACCGAAGCGTCGGAGGCGAACCGGAATCGAACCTTGATCGACGCGCCGCTCAGCGAGGTCAGGTCGACGACCGTCTTCACGAATCCGGACGATGTGCCGGTGTAGGCCGGCCGCCCGGCGAGTGGATTGGCGACCACGTTGTTGAGGATTCCGTTGTAGACATTCGTCGTCATCAACGGTCCCGCATCGGTCCAGGTCGCGCCATCGTCGGTCGACAGTTCGACCACGGCGCCATCGAAGTCTTGTTCGGTCGCATACCGATGCCAGAAGGACAACTGTGTTGCGGCCTCGATCGGCACCGCATTGCCGAGCGTGAGGTACTGGTCGGTGACAACGGCTGGGTCGGCAGCGAAGGCCGAGGTCGCACCACTGCGGGCCGCGGTCGTCACCAGCGACCAGTCGATCGAGCCCTCGCCATGTGACACGATCCACGATCCGAGGTCGTCCTCGAAGTCGTCGCCGAACAAGGTCGTGGTGGACGGTGCCGGGTCGACAAGGACCGAGTAGGCGCACTCCTCGGTGACCCCAGGGTCCAGGCTGGCCAGCTCCCACGTGAGCACCCCGGCATCGACCGAGGCCGGACAGGTCAATGAGCCGGGGGAGAGGCTCGTGCCCGTCGGAATGTCATCGACGACGGAGATGTCGGTGTGAACCACTGCATCGTTGTTGGTGACCGACAGGACGAAGGGGAGGATGGCCCCCGCCGTCACCTCGCTCGGGGCCGACTTGGTGAGGATCAGTGGTCGACACGATGGCGGGAGATCGAACGACTCGGATCCGTCGGTGACGCTCGAGGTCGAGCCCTGGACTGCGCCGAATCCAAGACCTCGCTTGGCGAACGCCTTCCAGATGAGGCAACGATTCGCGCCTCCACTCACGATCAGATCCGCATCGAGGATGGCGTTTCGCCCGTCGACGAAGCCCGGACTGCACGGCGTGAGCTTGAGACCGTCGACAACGAGTTGCAGCGCACGGTTGTTGCCGCCATCGCCACCGGCGAGATCGGGGTCGAAACCGTGCTCGTCGATGAGTGACCAGGTCATCTCCCACAACATCGAGGTCCACGTCGATCCCACTCCGTGCGGGATGACGGCCGTCTTGATGTCGTCGTAGGTGCGGGGGTCGACGCCCAGATCGGTGCTGTAGGGAAACGCTCGAATACCGGGACCGGTCGTCGGCTGAGCGAGGGCGTAGGTGCCGATGCCTCTCCCGGTCGGGCCGACATCGCCCGGCGACATCGTGAACATGAGGGTGAGGTAGTCGCTCCACCCCTCACCCATCTGCTCGGCATTGTCGAGGCACGCCGTATTGGACGGCCCGCCGACGAGCCGATTGGACAAGCCGTGCCCGTACTCATGGACGATGATGCCGTTGTCCAGGTCGCCGTCGAGCATCGGTGTCGCCGTGTTCCACAGGTACATGCTCATGGCCGGCGAGACCCCGTCGGGCGGCGTGGCGAACTTGGCGTTGTTCCGCTCGCCCACGTCGGCTCCGTCTTGTGCATTGGCCAGAACCGCATCGCCTCCGATGCCACCGTTGCCGTAGTTGTTGACTTGGAAGTTCCCTGCCGCTTCATCGAATCCGTAGCGGTAGAGCACATCGTGCAGCAGGTTGTTCCAGTAGAAGAGATTGACCACGGCGGCATCTCGTGAGGCAAGCGGCTGCTGGGTCAGGTCGAGCGGGGGAGCGAACGTGAGACCGGCGCCGCCATCGGGCTGGCTTCCACCATCGGGAAGGTTGTCGCCGTTTCGATCAGCGAACGCATTGACGTTGTTGCCGATGGTGAGCGTCGATTCAGGTCCGGCAACCGCGTCGGTGTCATGCCAGCCGAAGGGAGAAGCGACCGGATCGAAAGGATCCACGACCGTGACCCTTCCGTCACCCGGTGGTGTCGGAACGGCGAAGGAGGGAGCCTCGATCGGGGGAGGGTAGACGTGGTAGCCCTCTTCGTCGACGTAGTCGATGCGCCCAACCTCGACCCCTGACATGGCATCGATCTGCACTCGCCACCAGTGCGCTGAGCTCGCCTCTCGGACCTCCACGTCCCACACCCGCACGATCGAACGCTCGACGGCGACGAACGCTGGGCGTACCACGATGGGGGCGGCAGCAACGCCGCCGTCCGTGAAGGATGTCGTGCCGGCCGAGGCGCCGTCGGTCGCGATGGGTGCAATGGGCAGCGATGGCTCGAGTGCCAGTGCAGTCAATGCAGCCGAGACCGCATCCTTCTCCTTGACGGCCGGAGCGACGAGACCGTTGCCGAGGGCCGCGTCGACCGAAACGAAGCGGTCGCCCACCGTCACGATCTCGCCCTGTCGTGTCACAACGACGTTCGACACGGCGTGGAGCACCTCGACGCCACCGATGAACTGTTGGATGATCACGTTGGTAGCGGCGCCGTTGGCCACGTCGAGCAGCGCAGTGACTCGCAGCGAGGCGAGATCCTGGCCACTCAACCCATACAGCTTGGCGTTGCTCTCGAGATGACGCAGTGCCACCGACTCGGGCTCGGGGGCGAAGTCGGTTTGCGCTCCGAGCGAGGGTGTACCGGTGGTGGCGGCAGTGAGCATCACCACGAGCCACGCCACCAGCACACGAGCTGTCCTCACGATGATCCCTCCATCTTCCGTCCGCCAAGAACCATCACGCTCAGTGATGTTGGTTGAGTTCTTACCGACCGTCAATGGGAGCGAACGGGCCGAGTCGACCTCGAGCCCTCTGTTGCTGGGTAGATCGACTCCGGCTTCTCAGCTCATTCTCCCTGTTCACGACGGTCGCGGCGGTGCGACAATGTGGACTACGACTAGTTGGCTGAGCCAGCGGGAGAGGAAGCCGATTCGATGGTCACCAGGCGTGAGAAAAGTCTGTTCGCGGTAGTGGTCCTGATGGTCGCACTGGCCTCAGGGTGCAGCGGAAGCGGCGACGATGACGCAGCGACGACGGTGACGTCTGCAGGCGAGCTCAGCGAGGATGTCACCGGGGTCGAGGGCGTCGCCGCGGGCGAGGAGCCGACGGGTGACGGGTCGTCTCGGATCACCGTCGAAGAGGCGGTGCCGTCGACCACGACGCCGCGTCCGGTGATGACGCCACCGCCAAGCCCCACCAAGGACTATTCCGACGCGGTGTTCCAGACTGCCAGTTCTCCCGGCGACGACTATTCGTCGGGTGATTTCTCCGACGCCTTGATCTTCGACTCGGACTTCACCGGCGCCGACTTCAGCGGAAGTACGTTCAAGGACGCGGTCATCCAGCGCAGCACGATGGACAACGCGAACTTCACCGACGCCAATCTCGCCGATGCACTGATCTCGAAGTCGACGTCGTTCGACGGTGCGATCTGGAAGAACACCGTGTGCCCCGATGAGTCGAACAGCGACGACAACGGCGGCACCTGCGAGGGCCACCTCTAAGACGTCGAGGACCCGCTTCGAGGAGCGAGCCGACCCTCACCGGTTCGTCGGGTGCGCAGCAACCGAAGCGGGGCCGGAAGCATCCGGTCGAGACGGCATCGATTCCGAACCATCGCGGCGGAGCTCTCGGCGGTCTGGGTGCCGGTCTCCGCCGATGCAACTGAGGTGGTCGTGGTGATGGAACCGACCTGCCCCTCGCTGCATGGTTCCGCCGCCACGTGATCGTGCCGGCGGAACGATCGGCGCATCTGCGCGACCACCTGTCCACGCACACCAGGACCGACTCCTCGGACCGGCTGTGAACGGAGACGTCGAGCCGCTCCGAGACACACCGCCCGCCCTCACCCCCAACAGGAAGCTCACCGCCGCCCTTGACAATGGTGGGGAACGCAACGGCTCCGCGATCGTCGTGGAGAGCGGTGCACGAGACCGAAGTCGACTCGTCCACCGCCCGCGACGGCCGAGGCTCGCGACGAGACCGGTCGATGACCGCTGCAGGCGTAGCTCGGGGCCTCAGGCCTCGTGCGTCAGTTGGCCTTCGATCCACTCGTAGGTGTGTCGCAAACCCTGCTCGAGCGTGATGGAGGGTTCCCATCCCAACCGGTCGAGGATCATCGTGTTGTCGGAGTTTCGACCACGCACACCCTGCGGCGCGGTGAGATCATGATTGCGAACGACTTTGATGCCGGCAATGGAGGCGACGATGTCGACGAGCCCGTTGATCGACACGAGTTCGCTCGATCCCACGTTGATCGGTTCGGCGACGTCGGAGTCCATCAGACGCCGAGTGCCTTCGACACAATCGTCGATGTACATGAATGACCGGGTCTGGAGCCCGTCGCCCCACACATCGATGACGTGATTGCCTGACAGTTTGGCGGCGGCAATCTTGCGGCAGATAGCCGCCGGCGCCTTCTCGCGTCCGCCCTGCCAGGTGCCGTGCGGACCGTAGACATTGTGATAGCGGGCGACACGGGTCTCGAGCCCATAGTCCTCGGCAAAGTGCCGACACATGCGCTCGCCGAAGAGTTTCTCCCAGCCGTAGCCATCTTCGGGCTGGGCGGGGTAAGCGTCGGACTCGCGCAGCGCAGTGACCTCAGGACTGATCTGGTGTCCCGCAGCGTAGACACACGCTGACGAGCTGTAGAACAACCTGGCGACGCCGTTGTCGCGTGACGCCAGCAAGAGGTGAGTCGTGATCAGCGAGGACAACATGCACGCGGCCTTGTTGTTCTCGATGA
Source organism: Acidimicrobiales bacterium (assembly GCA_041394265.1). Lineage (NCBI taxonomy): Bacteria > Bacillati > Actinomycetota > Acidimicrobiia > Acidimicrobiales > Acidimicrobiales bacterium. The sequence goes on along the minus strand of JAWKIO010000006.1, from coordinate 573,163 downwards.
ACCCCATCCCGCCCATGTCGGCAGCAAGGTTGTAGACCGCGTCGACCCCGTCGGTCGCCTTGTCGCATGCCTCCCGATCCATCAGATCGAGCTGCAGGTTCTCGGCCTCGGCGTGCGTTTGATGCCACTCGCCGAACGGTTTCACGTCGACGGAACGTACCTCGAGGCCATCGGCCAACAACGATTTGACCAGGCTTCCGCCGATGAACCCGCCACCGCCGGCTACGAGAATCTTCTTCATGTTCCAAACTTCTTTCTGTAACCGCTGATACCGCCGTGTATCAGCGAGCGCCGCTTCGGCTTCCTTGCACCGTCACCACCAGCGTTCGAAGAGCGATCTTCAGATCGACTCGCATCGTTCGCGTGCGGACATAGACGAGATCGAGTCTGACTCGCTCGTCGTAGCTGAGATTGTTGCGACCGGAGGTCTGCCAAAGGCCGCTCAGGCCCGGACGAACGCTCAGGACCTCGTCGAGGTGCGCTCCGTATCGCACGGTCTCGAGTGGCACGACCGGCCGAGGCCCGATCAGGCTCATCTGCCCGCACAGTACGTTCCACAGTTGGGGGAGTTCGTCGAGATTCGACAAGCGAAGGAGACGGCCGAGACGCGTGACCCGTGGATCCAGCGTGAGTTTCTGACACTGTTCCCACTCGGTGCGCAGCGCGTCGTCACGAGCCAGGACATCGGCGAGACGTTGCTCGCTCGATGCATGCATGGTGCGAAGTTTGACGCACGGGAAGTACGTACCGTTCCTCCCGACTCGTCGTTGCACGAAGAACGCTCCACCCGGGCTGGTTGCGGCCACGAGCACGGCCAGGACGACCAGGAGGGGTGCGAGCACGACCAGGGCAATGAGTGACACGACGATGTCGAGCCCACGCTTGAGCGCCGGCGAAGCGTCCCATGGGCGGTCGGGCAGGAGCACGAGGTCGTCCTCGAGACGGATGCCTCCGGCCGGCAGAGCCGGGGCCGCGGAAACCGACACCTCAGAGGCTTCGAACACAAGATCGTCCTCGACGTTCAGCTTCGCCATGGCGCTCGGCCTTTCCCCTGACCCGTCGACAGTTCGGCGTCGAGCAGTCGGACGGCTCGACTACAGATGGCCTGCACAGGTGCCTCCGTTGTCGTTGCTGTTCGTTTCGTCAGGGCACACCGTGTTGTTCCAGATGGCGCCCGTGAAGTTGCTGGACTTCGAGATGAGGGCATCCGACATGACGGCGTTGGTGAAGTTGGCACCCGAGAAGTTCGAACGCTGGATCGCCATGTCGGTCATCGTCGCTCCGGTGAAGTTGGCGCCGACGAAGCTGGAGTCGAAGACGAGGGCGTCAGCCAGTCGGGCGTTCGTGAAGTTTGCGCCGTCGTAGTTCTTCGCGTTGATCACCTGATCGGAGAGATCCTGGCCGGAGAAATCCACACCGCCTGGCTTCGGATAGGGGTGCTGGCCTCGGAACTCGATGCTCTCGGCGATGTAGAGCACCGCCTCGCCTCGGCGGAGACCAGACCGCAGCTCGGCCAGCCAGTAGTCGAAACCCGCCTGGTCCGAGACCCGGCCGAGGATGTTCTTGTAGGCGATCGTGAGGAACTCTTGATCGGTCCGGTCGCCGTAGGTGTTCCGGAACTCCTCTGATGAGGAGAAGTAGTCGGCGATGGCGATCGGCGACAAGCCAGCATCGCGAAGGTCGATCCAGTAGATTGCCCCGGGCAGATCAGGTTCCCGATTGAAGAAGGCCCAGTAGAGACGGAGCAGCTGCGCATGCTCGGGCGTGAACGAGGTCTGTCGGGTGAGTTCGTCGAGCGTCGTGGGCTCGGCCAAGCCTTGGGCCGAGGCGGAGGGCACCGCTGACAACGAGAGCAACGTACAAACGAGAATGACGATCGACGACCGGATCTTGCGGGTCATACTTCCCTCCGAGTTGTTGGGAGCATGGTCCGCCGCTCCCGCCTGTGGAATACAAACTTTCGCATCGATCGAACGGTGAGGCAAGGGGTGGCGCCACTATGGGTGACATTTACCCACTGGCCGTACACGATCGTCTTTCCCTGGTCACATGGTCATGAGCGAGCAGAGACACCGCTCGCCGGCGCGGGTGACCACGACGTCGCTCCGGTACCGCTGGTCTTTCGAGATTCGGCGCGTGAGCGCCTGGCTCGCCGAGTCGTTTGCTGCTGGGTGTACGTGCCGTAGGAGCGGTCCTGCTTGCCCCCGACCAGGACGACGCCGGCGATCGAGGCACCGGCCGCTCGAAGGCTCTCGACGGCCGTCTGGAGTTGCTCGACCGTGGTGGACCCGGCACTCGCGGTCAGGATGGTTCGATCGACATGGTGGGCGATGGCGAGCGTGTCCGAGACCGGCAGGACCGGTGGGGCGTCGAGCACCACGACGTCGGCCTCGGACTCGATCCAGCGCAGCGTCTCGAGGAAATCTGGTGAGGCGAGGAAGTCGCCCGGGCTGTGCGGTGTCGTGCCGGACGGCAGCACGGCCAATGTCCGCTCGTCGTCCTCGACGTGCGCAACGAGCTCGTGAAGTGGGATGCGATCCACCAGGTGATTCGAAAAGCCGGGCTCGCGGGCAAGCCCATAGACCGCGTGCACCTTGGGGCGGCGGAAGTCGATATCGGCCAGCACCACCCGGCTACCGACGGCAGCGAGCGCCCACGCCAGATTCGACGATGTCGTGGTCTTGCCCTCGGACTCGTTGGCGCTCGTGATCAGAATCGACTTCACGTCGCGACCCAAGAGAGCGAACTGCAGCGACGACCGCACCTTCTGGTAGCCGTCGGCGACCCGCGCTTCACGACGATCGCTGACGGCGAGCGCAAGATCCTGTGCCGACACCTTGCGGCTCGCCCGAGCGATGGTGCCGAGCACCGGTAGACCGACGGCCCGGATGATGTCGTCACTCGTCTTGATCCGGCGATCGAGGTTGTCGATCACGAATGCCACGATCGATCCGACGGCGAATCCGAGGGCAAGTGCAATGGCGAGGATGACCCTGGCGTCGAGGTTCGTCGGCTCCGTCGGACTCGACGCGACTTGAACGACCTGTGCCGTTCCGATCGCGGCGACCCCCGCCGTCAGCTGCAGATTCGTGATGGCAGCGTTGACGGCGTCGATCTCGCTGTCGATTCGCGCCTGGTCGGCAGGATCTGTGGACGCGTCTCGCTGAGCGCGCAGGACAGCAACTCGCTCACTGAACTGGTCGACGGCCGCATCGAGGCTCTCGCCGGCCTGTTTCTGCTTGGTCGACACGAAGGCCTCGGCCCACGTGTTGGCGTACATCGCTGCATCGCCAGGATCGCTCGCCTTTCCGGTGAAACTCAGGACGTCAGAGTTGGGATCGGCCCTCACCGTGACCTTCGGCACGACGCCGATCGCGTCCCGCACGGCGTTCTTGACGTCGTCACTCGCAGCGAACGAGATCTCGTTCGTCATTTCTCTGGTCAACGAGTTCGGGTTCTGCGAGCCTCCACGCAGCGCCGCCTGAGCCGCCGTGTCGGCGAGCAGTACCTTGCTCGTCGACTCGTATTGGAGGGTCCGAGTGCTGAGTGAGTAGGCGGCGAGACCTCCGAAGATGAGGATCGGAGTCAAGACCGCCAGCCAACGGTTGCGGAGGATCCGGGCGTAGTCGGCGAGACTCAGCTCTGGATCAGCATCCCTCTCACGGTCCATCATCAAAGTGTAGGTCGGGATCGCTCGACCCCGAACGGGTGAAATCGCCTGGCAGCGGACTCGTCCGCACCGCCCGGCCGGCCGTAGGACGACCTCGAAGACTCAGAAGCGTTCGGGTGCCAGGCGGAGCAACGCCTGGCGAATCAGACGGTCAGCGAGTTCGCGCGGCCGATAGAGCGTCGCCATCAGCCCGACCTCGATGCGGCGGGCGATTCCCGGAACGTCGCCGGTGCTGGGGTAGTCGAGGGCTCGCATCTCGTGGAACAGCATCGATTCGATCCAGCGCACGGTGCGCGGCGCGAGCTCCACTCGCCACTGTTCGTTGACGAGCGGATCGAAGGGACGATCGACGCGCTGATGGATGGCCGCTTCGTTGTCGGCGACGTTGAAGCCGGTTCGGCGATCGACACGCTCGGTGCCGTCGACTCCGAGGAACTGCAGCACGTCGTCGACGGTCGACGGCTCGTCGAGCGCCTCGTACCGGACGAGGCGAACCTGTGTCGGGTGCGCAGTCGAGGCCGTGACGTAACCGCGAAGGCGCTCACGCCACAAGCGGGCGGAATAGAACGGACTGCCGAGTCCGAATGTCGCGCCGAGCGGATGGCCGGGGATCTTGGTCGTCAAGAGGCTTCTCACCACCGCTCGGGGATCCCGCACCAGGAAGATGCAGCGGATCGAGGCGTCCTGGTCGATGGCCGACTTCGCATGGTGGATCATCTGACCACTCTTCACCAGGACCACCTTCGCCTGGTCCCCGGCCAGGTATTCGTGGACGACGTTTCGCACGTACGAACTGGGCGGCGCAGCGACGCTGGCAGCGATGACTCGATCGATCGCCGGCTCTTCGAGGCGTAGGCTCGTCCTGAGCTGGGCGTCGGATCTGGTGAGTTTGGCGAGTTCCTGGTGTGACAATCGATGATCGGCTCCGAACCGGAACGCGAGCATGGACGACCGGAACTCGGGAACGACGATGATGTCGGCGCCGCTCGTGTCGATCATCGTGGCGAGCTTGGTCGAGCCCGACCGGCTGCAGTAGGTGAGGAACGCGAGCTCGGGCATCAGCCGACAAATGCCGTTCGATCGTGCTCCGCCGCTCGAACGCGGCCGTAGGTGTAGCCCCACGTCGTACCGATGGGAACGAGGGTGCCGAGATACAGCAGCACGTTGTCGAACATCATGAAGTAGAGCAGCACGACGAGGAGCGCGAGGGAGACCGCCACATCGCGGCGGATCGACTCGAGAGGCCCGCCGTGTCGGACGGAGCGCCACCGGCGGCGGATGTCGATCTGCAGCAGCACGAGTCCGAGCAGTAGGCACGAGGTGGCGACGATGCCAACCTCGTAGCCAAGCCGAAGGAACTCGTTGTGCGGATTGCGATGCACTCCGTCGAGCCGCAGGGTGAGAATGTCGCTCCGACCGAGGCCGGCGCCGACGTACGGCTCGGCGCGAATGGCATCGATGACGCCGGGCCACAGGTTCTCACGTCCGGAGAAGGCGATGCCATCGGTCTGTTCGAGCCCGAAGACCCGGTTCTGGACGACGGTCGAGGTGGAGAGGGCACTGACGAGACCCAGGACGGCGATGACGATGAGTGCGGCGACCCGAAGAGGAGATCGTTGATTGCGGGGATAGCCGGACCAGCTGACCAGAAGCAGGGCGGTCAGCGCAGCCACCGTTGCGGTTCGGGAGAGCGAGAGGGCCACGGCGGCGGCGCCGAGCCAACAACGCCAGTCGCGCGCAAAACCGAATGGTGACGGATGTTGAGAGATCAGCCATACCAGACCGACCGCCGAGGCCAGTCCGAACGACCGAGAACTGAGCTCACGTCCACCGGTTCCGAGCACTGCCACCTTCACCAGCGTCGAAGCGGCAATGCCGCACGCGAATGCGGTGAGGCCCTTGCGAATCAGTCGCTCCGACCGGGCCGATTCGCCCACCGCGACCGCTGCGGCCGTCGTCGCCAGCGGGAGCGAGACCAGCCCGAAGATCGTTGCTGCCGCCGATCCACCCACCGGGCGTGAGAAGGTCAACAGCGATCCCCAGAACACGGGAACGACCATGAGCATCGTGCCGAGTACGAGTCGCAACGGGAAGCGATTGAGCGACACCGACAGCATCGCAAGCAGCAGCACCTCCGCGGCCCAGATGAGGCCGGCGAAGCTCACTGCTACCTGCTCGAACACGATGAGCTGCGTCCACGCGCCGATCGCCGACAGCACCAAGCCCAAGACGACGACCCAGCGTCGAACGGACCGAACTCCGATTCGGATCGAGACCCGACGAGGAGCCGCCGGCGCGGTGATCATGGTCAACGGTCGGCGTCCCTTGGGTATCCCCATCGGCGTCCCAACCGGCCGCCGAACATCTCCAACCATCGATCCCGATGTGAGGTCTGAAGACTGGCCAGCGCACGATCCTTCGAGAAGGTCACCGTCGAGTAGTCGAGCTGTCGTGGAGGTTCGAACAGGTGGCGGCGATCGACGCTGCGGCCGTCGGTCATGTTCGCAACGACCGGGGCGGCGTCGATGTTGCAGAATTCGCACAATCGTCGAATGGTCTCGGGCTTCGTGAGATCTTCGAAGTTGAGCGTCAGCACGGGCGTCGTGGCGTACCGGCCGACCAGGACCGCCATGTAGTTCTTGGCGATCCACTTCCAAAGCCGTGCGAAGCCGACCAGATGGCCTGTCCTGCCGGTTCGTCGCTCCCGGGATCGAATGAATCCCCGGTAGTCGCGGACGAGGTGGACACACTTCACGTCGTGAGCCGAGGCATCGGCGAGGGCAATGGCCCGACAGACATTCTTCGATGAGTCGATGAGCGTGGTCGCCCCGGTCGTGCGACGCGCCGGTGAACATGGCGTCGGCCAACGCGGCGTAGCGCCTCCGGACCGGTGCTGACGCAAGGAACGCGACGATGCCGGTCTCACGGCGAGTGGCCTTTCATCAGCCGGCGACATCGGTCGACGCCGGCGGGCTCGATGACGTGTTCGACGATGCTCCGACACGGCTCGCAACCGGCGGCCCGTTGCCCACATTCGCACGTTTCGAAGTCGGTGTAGGTGTAGAAGTGGCCAACTTGGCCGAGTCCGAACACGTCAGGACTCGAGGCCAACATCGTCTCGATGATCGTGGAGCCCGAATGCTGGGCCCCCAGGAGGTAGACCACGGTTCCGGTCGTTGCCGCAGGTTCGTCGCTCATGGTCGCACCGACCGGAGATAGAGCGAGGCCGGAAACTCACCGACCGTGTCGGTGAAGAGTCCGCCGGAGGTCGCCCTCGGAACATAGTGCGAGAAGTACCTCGAGAGTGCCTCGGGCTGTTCGTGGTGGATCATGCTCTGTGCCACGCAGAGACGATAGCCAGGGTTGTTGACCAGGAAGGAGTAGAGGAGGGCGGTCTCGCTCCAGAAGAAGAGATCGTTGCTCAGGAGATCCGGCGCGTAGTCGAACGGGAAGTAGATGTCGTGAACGTGCACCCAGATATCAGGGTCGAGCCGAGGCAGTACTTCGAACACGACTCGATTGACTTCGCTGTCCGGCTTGACAGTGTGCGTGGAGTCCATGAAGAACAGGTCCCCGGGACCGAGATCGGTCAGCACATCGAGAGCGACGTCCTGGGCTCGTTCGGCAACGACCGAGACACGAGGATCGACCTCCCCCAGCCGTTGGAGGTAGGGCGTGGGGAACGGGTCGACGCACGTGACCGCGATGTCGTGGCCGACCGACGTCGCGGCTTCGAGGATCACCGCCGTGGAGACGCCGCAGCCCACCTGCACGACCCGCCGGGGCCGGGTCGCTCGGATGAAGCAATACAAGAAGGCGGCCTCGACCAGACCGAAGCCGCCGTCCTCGCCGTTGGCGGCCACTGAGCGCTCGTAGAGATCCGATGGGGTCGATCGAGCTTCTCGCTCGCAGACCTCATTGACGAAACCGACCTGCTCCTCGATCGATGCACCGGCGATCCCGTACATCGATCGTGGTTGCCGCCACCCTTCGGAGGAGCGAAGACTCCGAACGTCGGGTATCTGGGAATAGAAGTGGCGCGGCAACACGTCGACGCCAAGTCGCTGGCAGGCAGCGAATCCGGTGTGGAAACCGCGTTTGGCGGCTTCGCGGAGTCTTCGGCTGATCATCGGCACTCCTCGGAGGTTCGGGCCTTCATCGATCGACGTCGAGCTTCTGCGACGCGCCGTACCAACTCCGACATTCGCCATGTCGCGAACGAGCGGTGCCGCCACACGGGGACGCGGCGAACGAGATCCACGATCACGATGCCGTCGTTGCGGCGGTTCAACGTGTGGAGACCCTCCCAACCAGGAGGCGGTTCGATCACCTCGGCCAGGCGTTCCCTGTAGCAGGACGGTGACAGCTGATCGATGACGCTCAATCGCACGGCGCCGCCGTACCGCTGGCGTCCGTCTTGGGTCGGTCGCAACAACGTGTGCCCAGTGGAGAGGAAGCGGCCGGCGGAACGCACCTCACCCCGGTACTGACCCGACGCCGGATGCTCGGTCCACGGCCCGTCGATGCGCTCTGCACAAGCGATCCGCAGCGTCTCGGGATCCGAGGCGGTCGTGTAGAAGAGCAGCAGTAGCCCATCGACCTCGTGCATGGTGGCATCCAACGCGTCGGGTTCGATCGTGATGGGCTGTGGATCGACGAGGCGCAACGACGAGTCGAGCCGGTAGATCGACAATGCGCCCGATGCCGACGACTCGGGCATGCAACGCCAGTCCTCGCCATCGAAGAAGGTGAAGGGGTAGGACAGGTGATCGCCGGTCTCGAGGGCCGTCGTCTTGCTGGCCACTTCGCCATCGGGTCCGATCTCGAGGGCAACGATCGAGCCGAGCCGAGTTCGATAGTCGTACTCCTCGCACAGCACGATGTTGCGTCCATCCGGGTGAGCCCAGAATGGATCGGCCCAGTAGCACTGGTCATCCGTCGGGCGGAGAAGTCGTTGCGGCGCGTCGCCGCTGCGCAAGGTGTCGAGATCACCGAGCGCAAGCACCCAGGAATCGACCGTTGCGAGTCGCCGAGCCAAGTTCAGCCAACGGAGTGCTGTCCGAATCATCGCCATCGATCCACGTCGAAGTCGGTCACGTCGGCCAGCAGGTCGAGATCGTCGGCGTAGAAGTCAGCGAGGCGATCGACGAGATCACGCGACAGCGGTGACGGTCCATCGTGGAGGAGGGGCCGTAGCACGAAACGGTCGATGGCCAACGGGACGGCAGCGATCGCCGTGCGAACCGGTCGGTACTGCCGATGCGGGCGATACTCGTATCGATGCCCCTTCTCCCAGTCGTAGATCAGCGGGGCACGTAGTCGAAGCACCCGCTGGCGAAGTGGGTGGTAGGCGCCCTCGTTGGATCGGGCGGGTGTGGCGCTTCGGTCGAGCCCCTCAAGAACGGGAGTGTCGAGGAAGACGGCAAGGCGATCCAAGAGTCCGTCGATGTCCCGCAGCTCGCCCTGTTCGAGCAGGAGCAGCTGATCGAGATCGAAGAACTCCAGGTATCGCGCGATCGCTTCGCCGTAGCGTCCGAACTCGAGGATTTCCCGCTCCCGGCCGACCAGCTCGGACGATCGCTGGAGCAGATCATCGAGGAGGAGTTCCGGCGACTGGACCGGGACATGGCCATGGACCATGTACCACGCAGCCGCGGCAAGCGCCCGTTCGATCGGATGGCGAAGGACGGCGATCAGTTTCGCTCCGGGGACGACCTGCGCCAGGTTCGCTGGGCACTCGTGACGGCACAGATAGTCGGCCCGCTTGATGCCACGGAGCGGTCGGTCACTACCGGCGACGGCGCGATCGAGCTCGCGAAGGTCACTGCCTTCGAAGAAGGGCGCCTCGAAGATCGGCACCTCGTCCTCTTGCATCCAGGCAAGCCCCGACCAATGGATGATGTCGGACAGGAAGGTGGACCCGGACTTCTGCGCGCCGAGAACGACGATGTCGAGAGGTTCCCGGGCGGTCGACCTCGTCATCGGAGCGCCGCCAACAACGCCGCCCGATCTCGAGCTGCGGCCTCGGTGAAGATGGCGCGGGCGGAGCAGCGCCGATGGTCGTTCGCCTCGCCCCCTTCCTCCGACCACGCGGCGATGACCGAGCGGGCGGCGTCCGCGAACTGCTCGTCGGCGTCGACGAGGGCAACGGCGTCGGGCCGACCCATCGTGGGGATGCAACCGATCGAGCGCGCCACCACCGGCGTGCCCTCTCGCAGCGACTCCCAGATCACGAGGGGCATGGCTTCCTGTCGGCTCGGCATCACGAAGACATCGAGGTCGGCGAGGAACTCGGCGACCTCGTGGCGGTCGAGTTCGCCCACGATCTCGACCCGTTCGTCGGCCGCGAGGCGCCTGACCGTGCGGTCGGCGATGGCGTCGACCGAGGGACCGCCGAGTCGGAAGCTCCAGCCGGGTTGATCACGGGCAATCGAAACGAGCGCGGCGAAGTCCTCGATGCCCTTGGCCGCTGAGAGATTCCCCAGGTAGCCGATGACGACGCCGCCGCGGTCGAACGTCGTTCGCCGGACGGGCGGAGAATCGACGGCGTAGGCGTTACCGATGATCAACGGTGCCACATCGACTCGATGGTGACGTCGAAAGGTCTCGGAAGCCGATGCACAGAGCATGACATGCCTCAGCTTTCGGCCGCCGATCCTGCACATCATTCGCATCATGAGTGACGAGCCGTCGAGATAGCTCGACGTGTGATGCTGGACGAAGATGTCCAGACCACGGCTTCTTGCGAGAGCGACATAGAGCAGCGAGAACAGCATTCCTTCACCGCTGTCGGGTGCGATCACCACCCGCTGTGCCGAGCGCGACGCCGTGGCAAGTCCCACGATGGCCCCGAGGCAGTTTCGGAGCTTCGTCCAGGCGAACGACCGACTGCCGGGCCGAATCGAGCCGGCGGCGGTGTCGAGGCACTCGACATCACTCAGCTCGTTCCGAACCGCTTCGAGCACCCTGGCCATCCCGTGAGCCGGTGGTGGAAACGGCCCGATGAGGATCGTCTTCGTTTGGCGCGCTCGGTCGACCTCAGCGGGCATCGGCGCTGAAGGTTGATCGGTACTCGGCCTCATCGGTGCCCGCATCGGATCGGCTGGGGATGGGCGACCGGAGGTCGATCACGATGCCATCGTCTGTCGGCAAGCTGATGGTGTCGACGCCGACCCTCGCTCGGTTGGCTCGGTCGAACACTGCGCCGAACTTCGAGGTGATCACCTGGATGTCGAACGTCGCCTCGGCGTGCCGGCGTCCATTGGACCCGAGCCGCTCACGCAATCCGGCCTGGTTCCGGAGTTGGTCCGCGTATTCGATGAAGCGTGCCTCGTCGTCCGTCACCATGCCGGCGCACGCGGTCGTTCCGATCAGCGTCGCGGCCGAGTTCGATCGTGGCAGATAGCCCAGGATCGGGCGAGCGGCACAGAGGTAGCTCAGAACCTTGGACGGGATCGAGAACGAGCCGGCGGCCGGGTCGAGGATCACGGTGAGGATGTCGGCGGCGGCCAGCATTTCGGGAAACACCTCGAAGTCCTGGAACGGGACGACCAACACGTTGGTGATGCGGCGATCGGCGACCTCGTCCACGACCCAATCGACGGCGACTCCTTCGCTGGCGACGACGATCCGGACCTCGGGATCGTCGGCGAAATGCTCGGCCAACCTGACCAGCAATGCTGGGTCGTGCTTCATGCCGAGTGTCCCGGAGTAGAGGAAGACGACCTTGTCGTCGAGATCGTGATCGTGCGACCAACGACTTGCCCGGTCGAGCGCCGGCAGCGAATCGATCGGCGCCCAATTCTCGATCACATCGATACGGGTACGGTCGATTCCCATCCGCTCCAGTTCATCGACCATCGACGGGGCGATCGCAACGACGGCGTCACTTCGACGAATCGCCAGGCGCTCGAACCACCCGAGCACCAATCCCGCCAACCGCAGACGTCGCTTGTCGCTCAACTGAGCCAGGCCGGATTGGAGATCCTGGAGCCAGAGCACGTGCAGGGCACGTCGGTGGAGGAGCTGCACGATGAGCAGCGAGATGATCGGCATGTTCGACGACAGCACGACTTCCGGACGATGGCGTCGATGGTGGCGAACGCTGCGAATCCCGTACAGGACCTCGCCCTTCAGGCGCGGACCCAGACGATATTTGTCGAACGCCTTGCCGGTGGCGATCGCTGCGACCTCGAGATGCTTGGTTTCGTTCTTGGCGAGGTCGCCATGGGGCGTGACGTTGGTCGAGCAGTGGAGGTGTTTGACACTCGAGCCACGTTCGGCCAGCGACCGTGCCAGCTCGATCTGGAACGGGTGCCCGGCGTAGTCGTTGACGACGATACGGGGTCGCTCGATGGCCGCGGGGGAGGGCCGGTGGCCCGAAAGTGATGCGATGCGACGCTTGTAGTCGGCGATGCCTGGCACGATTCCTCCGCTGGTCAAGTCCCACGGTAGCGAGGCTGCGGCGGTGGCTCATGAGGCGAATCGCCTTCACCGGCGGCACTGGGTAGAACCGCTCGACGGGAGGGACTGGCGACAATGGAACACTTTGTGTGTGATCCGTCGTTCGCCCTCAACGCTCGTTCGCACCATCGGTCTCGGTGCGATCGATCAGGGTCTGTTTTCCCTCGGCAACATGTTGTTCTACGTTGCGTTGGGTCGGATCGCCACCATCGAGGAGTTCGGACTCGTCGCGGCGGCGGTACTCGCCTACGAGTCGCTCCTGCTGGCGGTGCAGTCGGTCTTCGTGCAGTCGCCGTCATTGCTCTTGCCAGAGGTGGAACAACACGAGCAGGCCTCACTTGTCTCGACCGCATTGGCGTTTGCCCTCGCCGTCGGTCTGGTGTCATGCGTCGTCGTGATCTCGATCGGCGTCGTCCTCGACCAGTCATTGCTCGTGGTCGCCGGCGCGGTGTTCGCTCCGCTCTTTGCCCAAGAAGCGGCCCGGTCGTTGGCCTTCGCCCTGCGCCGACCAGCGTTGGCGGTGCTGAATGATGGGGTGTGGACCGGCATCCAGATCGCCGTCTTCGTCGTGTCGCTCGTGTGGTCGCTCTCGCCCGAAGCCATCGTGGTCTGGTGGGCGCTGGGAGCACTTGCTGGTGCGGTGTGTGGCGTCGCTTCACTGGGCCTCGGGCTCCCGAGACCCTCGAAGGTCGCTCTCGGCCGACTGCTGCGAGGAACGGGTTCGTTGACGAAGGAGAATCTGCTGTCGGCAGCGCAGACGCACTCGATCGGTTGGATGGTGCTGGTCGTCGCCGGTCCTGTCGGGGCTGGGGCGCTTCGGGGGGTTCGGACACTCTTCGGCCCGAGCAACGCGATGATCGCCGGGATGCGGTCGGCGGGTGTCCCGATCATGCGGGGAGCGGCGAGCACCGGCGACCTCGACGGACTGCGATCGCCGGCGCGCCGGTTGCTGCTGGTCATGGTGAGCGCCGTGTCGGCGACGGGTGCGGCAGTCCTCCTCCTTCCCGAGCGATGGGGGCAGGTGCTCCTGGGCGACGTATTCGACGAAGCCGTCCACCTGACGCCCGCGTTCCTGGCGATCTCGCTTCTGCGCGTTCCCATCGTCGTCGGACAGATGATCCTGCTGGCACGTCGGCGAGTCGATGCCCTCGTTGCGGTGCGGCTACGGCTGACCGCGGTGACCGTGGTCGGTGTTGCGCTGGGGGTGACGCTCGGCGGGGTGAATGGCGCCATCGTCGGCGGTGCGATCGCCACGGCGTTGGTCCTGCCCAGCTGGCGAAACACCGTGAGCGATGCCCTGGGTCTCGGTCAGCGAAACGAAGCGCTGTCGATCCGGGAGACGTAGCGTCGCGGCTCGGCATCTGCCGTCACTCTTTGAGGCAAATCGCTCACGTACGGTGCAATCGTCTTGCGTACAGTGGTTCGTGTCGGCGAGTGTCGTCGACACCGACCACTCGGGAGGCAGCGGTGCCCGGTCCACCCAAAAGAATGGCACCCGCGACCGCGGGCTTCGGTGTGCACGACAGGCACACCGAGAGCATGGCTCGCTCGTCATTGATGAGCCGAGCGTCGATGACACCTCCGAGCGAACATCGTGGATCGATCGGTCACCTCTTCGGCGAGTCGAACCCGGCGCGGCGAATCAAGCTGTCCGAGGTCCGCCCCCAGGACCTCGACAACCGTGGACTCGGCTCACCCATCCGGAGGTCCGTGCGCCGGTTCTTCAGGTGGCTTCCCTGGGGTTGAGCAACGCGACCAGCGCGGCCTGCGAGCATACGAAGCTGGCGACTTCCCGGAACACCGACTGATCGTTCCGCTCGTACTACGCTATGACGCGGACAAGGGGTCCTTGCAGTTGCAGAGAAGGCGGTGGAGGCATGGACGACTCGAGACCGAGCAAGGATGACGTGATCGATCTCACCGATCGCACCCCGGCCGCAGCGGTGAAGACATCGGCGGCTGCAACGACGCTGCGGCAGGGGCGTGGGGCCTTGGTGCGGTCCCGAGCGCTACGAGCGGACGAACGCCTCGGGTCGCATCGACGAATGCCGGGCCCGACCTCGCAGCATCGACGCCGAGTGCCGACAGCGATGACCGAGTCCTTCATCGGCGACCAGGCCACCTCACGCCGTCGCAGGGCAATCGTCGGCTTGGCGGGTCGAGGCCTCGGTTGCTCAAGCGTTGGCTGAGGATGCGCTGATCCACCGCCAGCCTGGATGACCAACACCGGCCATGGGGATCATCGTCGTCGTGGGCGATCCACGCTGAGGAGGCCGGCGACGATGTTGCGCTGGATGTCGCTGGTGCCAGAGTAGGCAAGGCCACCGATGGCGTTGCGCAGGTCGGATTCGAGGCCCAGCTCGAGGGTGTAGCCCTCGGCGCCGTGGACCGAGATGGCATCGATCGCCGACTGCACCGCCGCCTCGGAGGCCGCCAGCTTGGCGAGCGCACCGGCCATCGTGATCGACCGGCCCGACTCGTGGAGCGCTGCCGCCTTGTAGACGAGCAGCCTCGCCGATTCGTGGCGCAGCTTCATCTCGGCGATGCGATGCGACACGGCCTGGTACTTGCCGATCTGCTGCCCTGACTGGTGCCGGGTCCGGGCCCGGCTGATCGTGAGGTCGAGCGTGCGCTCCATCGCCCCCAGCTGGGCGGCGTAGAGGAAGGCCCGCTCGGCGTCGACCGCGTTCGAGAACACGCTGCCGCCGGCGCCCACCTTGCCGAGCACGTCGTCGATGGTCACGGCAACGTCGTGGAGGTGCACCTCGGCGAACGGGCAGCCGGCCAGTCCGGACTTGGGGATGGCTGGCCCGACCTCGACGCCGTTGCGGTCTGACTCGATCAGGAACGCCGTCTGGGCCCAGCGGCCCTTGGTCGGGTCGGTGGTGGCGAACACGATCAACACGTCGCACTGGGGCGCGAGCGTCACCCACGTCTTGGTACCGCTCAGCGTCCACGAGTCGTCGCCGGTCGGTGTGGCCAGCGTGGTGATACCGGCCGTGTCGGAGCCGGCGCCGGGTTCGGTCATGGCGAACGCCCCGATCGCCGAACCGTCGACCAGCGACGGCAGCCACCGTTCGAGCTGGGCAGCTGAGCCGGCGTCGGCCAGCGCTCGTTGCATGGCGAACACCTGCGAGGCGAGGGCGAACACCGTACCGTGGGCACCGGTCCCGAGGCCCAGCCCTTCGAACGCCAGGAGGGCCTCGACGATCGACCGGCCCTGCCCGCCGTACTCGGGATCGACCAGCAGGCCCAGAATGCCTGCCTCGGCGGCTGCGGCCCAAGCCTCGCTATCGAACGTGGTGGTGTCGGCCGGCATGGCGAACCTGGCAGCGAGGTCGGCCATCGCCATCTTGATCGGGTGCGCCGCATCGAGCATTGCGTCGAGCGCCGATACCTCTGAAGGTGAAGCGTCGAGCGTCGAGTCGCTCGAGGGCTGCGAGTCCGGCGCCGTCACCTCAGTCCATGGGGCGGTCGATTCGTGCTGGTTCTCGGTCATCGCACTCCCTCCGTGCCGACGCGTCGAGAGCGTCGCGTCCGTCTCCGCAGCACAGCATGCCTGCTGCCGTCGTGTCGGATGGAGGGGCGAATCTACTCTCACCCTCGATCGTTTGACTTCGTACGATGTAGTGCGTGATCGACAGCCTGGCATCACTCCTGGTCGCAGGAGCACAGCGAACCCCTGACGCGCCCGTGCTCATCGATCGCGACCCTGACGGCACGCCGATCACCGTCACCTACGCTCAGGCCGAGGAACGCACGGCCATCGTCGCCCAACTCCTCGTGGCCGCCGGTGTCGCTCCCGGCGACCGGGTCATGATCGCCAAGCGCAAGGGCATGTGCTCGTTCATGGCGGTCCACGGCATCCTCCGAGCGGGCGCCGTCGTGGTGCCCCTCGATCCGCTGGCCCCGGCCCCGGCGCTCCAGCCGCTCGTCGCCAACGCCCGCCCGACGGCCGTGATCGGCGACCCCAGCGTCATCGCCAAGCTCGACCTCGACACGACCGCACCCGACCTTCGCCTCGTGATCGAGGAGGTCACGCAGGAACTGGCCGGCACGGTGGCCGACGTTGCCGTGCCCGAGCCACTCACCGGTGAGCACCCCGCCTACATCATCTACTCGTCGGGCTCGACCGGGGTGCCCAAGGGCATCCTCCACAGTCACGCCAGCGGCCTTGCCTATGCCGCCATGTGCGCCGAGGAGTACGGCCTCACCGCCAGCGACCGCCTGGCCGCCATGACCCCACTCCACTTCGACATGTCGACCCTCGAGCTCTATGCCCTGCCGTTCGTCGGCGGGTCGTCGGCCATGTTCTCCGAGGCCGAACTCCGCTTCCCGGCCACCTTCACCGACCGGGCCGCCGCCGCTCGCTGCACCATCTGGTACGCCGTGCCGTACATGCTGCAGCAGATCGTGGAGCGGGGTGCCCTCGACGAGCGGGACCTCTCCACGCTCGCCACCATCGCCTACGGCGGTGAGGTCTACCCGGTCGAAGGACTGCGTCGTCTGATGGAGTTGTTCCCCGGCGTGCTCGTCACCAACGTGTACGGCCCGGCCGAGGTCAACGCGATCACCCACCACCATCTGACCGAACCGCCCGCCGCCGGGGTGTTCGAGACGCCGCTCGGCGTCCCGGCGATGGGGGTCGAGGCCATGGTGGTCGACGACGACCGCACCACGCCGCTCCCGATCGGCGAGACCGGCGAACTCGTCGTGTCCGCCCCCACCAGAATGATCGAGTACTGGGAGCGTCCCGACCTCGATGCCGCCACCCGCCTGGCCCGTAGCGACGGCCCCGACTGGTATCGCACCGGCGACCTCGTCCGCCTCGACGACGAAGGCGTGCTCTGGTTCGCCGGTCGCCGTGACCATCAGGTCAAGGTGCGAGGAGTGCGGCTCGAACTGGACTCGATCGAGGCCGTCGTGGCTGCCGCACCCGGCGTGTTGCACGCCGTGGTCGGACCCAACGAAGCGAGCGACGCCCTGTTGGCGGCGGTGGTGATGCGTGACGATGCCGAGTTCGACGAGCGATCGCTGCGGCGCTGGGTGTCGGCCCGGGTGTCGGCGGGTGCGCTGCCGGCGAGCTTCGTCGAGCGCGCATCCATGCCCGCCACTTCCAGCGGAAAGATCGACGTCAGACGGGTCCGCATCGAACTCGCAACGAGCAACGAACAGATGGAGGGAATCGATGGGGACAGCAGCGGGTGACGCAGGGCTCGCCGACGAGCTGATCGCACTCATCAACGACGAGATCACCCTGGACCCTTCAGTCCCGGTCGAGGGCAGCACCGACCTGCTCCTCACCGGACTCGTCGATTCGCTCGGCGTCGTGCAGATCGTGGAGTGGCTCGAAGACCGCACCGGCGTCGAGATCGACCCGGGCGACGTGATCCTCGAACACTTCCAGACCGTCGACCTCATGGTCGCATTCATGGATCGGTTGGCGACCGCTCGATGACGAGCGGCCCGGCCGTCGACAGGTCGCCGGCAGACGCGCCCGTAGCTTCGGCTACCGCGGTGCGACTCGGCACCCAGCTCACGCCGATGCAACGCGGGCTGTTGGCGTCGCAACGGCGCCATCCCGACTCGCCGCACCAGAACATGGCGCTCGTGTCGCACCTCGACGGTCCGATCGATCCGAGCGCGCTGGCTCGGGCGTTCACCACGGTCGTCAACCGGTTCGATGCGGTGCGCACCCGGATCGTCGACGCCGACAGTGGTGTGGTGGCGCAGGTTGCCCCGCCCGGAGAGTTGGCGGCGACCACCGAGGTGATCGAGCTCGACCGGTCGCAGGTGGCTGAGTGGGCCGCTCGTCGGGCGAGCCGGCCGATCGACCTGACCGTCGGCCCCGCCGACTCGGTGCTGCTTCGTCACGACGACGGCACCAGCTCGTGGTACCTCGCCTTCCACCACGTGGCCATCGATGCCACCTCGGCCGCCAAGGTGTTCGGCCTCGTCGGTGCGACCTACGACGCACTGCTGACCGGGACGGCGCTGCCCGCGGCCGGGCCGAACGACAGCTACTACCAGTGGTACCGGCAGGCGACTCGGACGCCGTCGCCGCGTGCAGCGAAGGCGGACCAGTTCTGGGCCACCCGCCGCGAAGCGCCGAAGATCGGACGGCTCTACGACGCCGTCACCAAGCCGACCCCACGCAGTCGCCGAGTCGAGGTCGACCCTGCCGACCGGCTCACTCGAGCCCGGGCCTTGCTCGACGGCGACCTTCGCATGCTCAGCGTCGAACTGGGCTGGACCACGCTGATGATCAGCGCCGCTGCGCTGTACCTGCACCGACTCACCGGTGCCGACCGGTTTGCCATCGGCATGCCGGTCCACAACCGCTCGACCCCTGAAGCCCGCGACGTGGTCGGACCGGTCATGGACGTCTTCGGTGTCGACATCACGATCGAACCCGACGACACCGCCCGCTCACTGCACAAGCGCATCGGCCGCTCGATCCTCACCACGCTGCGGAACGCCGAGCTCGGGCGGAGCGCACCAGCTGACTACGAGACCGTCGTCAACGTCATCCCGAACATGGGCTACGGCGACTTCAGCCTGATCCCGGCCTCGACCACGTGGATCCACGCCGGTGCCACCGACCCCACCCACCTCCTCCGAGTGCAGCTCACCGGCTATGGCCCCGAGCTCCAGCTGGCGCTCGACCTGAATGAGGCCGCCGCCGGTCCCGAACACGCCCGTCTCGCGCCCCAGCACTTCCTGGCCACGCTCGATGCCTTCCTCGACGGACTCGACGAGCCGATCGGCGCTCGCTCGATCGTGACCCCCGAGGAATCGGCGCAACTCGTCGCCTGGGGCACCGGCCCGACGCCGGTCGATCCTCGGGGTCCGGTCATCGAGCAGCTGCGCAGCGCCGTGAGCGCTCGGACCGACGTGGTGATCGAAGCGGCCGATGGTTCGTCGCCGCTGACCGGTGTCGAGCTGTGGGAGCGGGTTGACGCTCGGGCCGCCGAGCTCGCTGGGCTCGGGGTGCGCGCCGGTGACCGGGTGGCGGTCGAGCGGGGTCGTTCGGTCGACACCGTGATCGACATCTACGCCGTGATGACTCTCGGCGCTTCGTACGTCCCGCTCGACCCGGCCCAGCCCCGCGCCCGGCTCGACTCGCTCACCGAGCGAGCGGGCACGGTGCTGACCCTCACCGACGATGGGGCCCGAGGGCAACTTTGGCGCGGAGAACATCAAATCGAGGCTCCTGGCACCAACGTTGCGGGGGAATCGGTGCGGACTGAGCGCCCTGCCATCGGGACCGACGACGAGGCGTACCTGCTGTTCACCTCGGGGTCGACCGGTGAACCCAAGGGTGTGCCGATCACGCAGTGGGGATTGGCGGGGTATGTCCACTTCGCCCGCACGTCGTACTTCGATGCGGCGCCGGTGGCCGCCCTCTTCACGGCGCTCACCTTCGACCTCACCGTCACCACGCTGTTCGCTCCACTGTTGGCCGGTGGTCGACTGGTGGTGATCGACGCCGACGGCCCTGCGGCGGTGCGGGCGATTGCTGAGCGACCCGACATCACCTGGGCCAAAGCGACACCGTCACACCTCGACCTGCTGCTGCGGTGGCTGCCCGACGACCATGCGCTGCGGACCCTCGTTGTCGGTGGTGAGGCGTTCACCACCAGACTCGCTCGTCGGCTGTGGGCTTGGCATCCCGACCTCGTGCTGTTCAACGAGTACGGACCGACTGAAGCGGTGGTCGGCTGCATGATCCACCTGGCATCGTCCACGGAGACGCTGGCCGACGTGCCCATCGGTGTGCCTGCGCCCGGCGTTCGCCTCGCCGTGCTCGATCGCTACCGCCAGCCGGTACCGATCGGGGCGGTCGGCGAGCTCTACATCAGCCACGCCGGGGTGACGAACGGCTACCTCGGGTCGAGCGACGCAGGTCCGTCGACCGATGATCCGTTCGTGGAGATGGGTGGCCGGCGTTGGTACCGCTCGGGCGATCTGGTTCGCCTCGTCGGTGATCCAGTCACGCTCGTCTACCTCGGTCGGGCCGATGAGCAGGTCAAGATCGGTGGCATCCGCCTCGACCCGAGCGAGGTCGAGCAAGCCCTCGCCGCGCACCCCGCCATCTCGGTCGCCGCCGTGCGCGTGTGGTCGCCGGCCGAGGCGGTGCAGGCGACGGCGGTCAGCTACTGCGTTCGCTGCGGTCTGTCGTCACGGGTGCCCAGCACCACGTTCGACGCAAACGGTGTCTGCAACGTGTGCCACTCGCACGATCGGGTGAAGGTCGCCGCCGCCTCGTACTTCGGTACCCGAGACGACCTGGTCGCCATCCGCGACCGGGCACGGGCCGAGCGGACCGGTCGGTACGACGCCATCCATCTGCTGAGCGGGGGCAAGGACTCGACGTACGCCCTGTACCAGCTGGTCGAGCTGGGCTTCGAGGTGTTGGCGCTCACTCTCGACAACGGGTTCATCTCCGAGGAGGCGATGGCCAACGCCCGCCGCTCGGCTGCGGACCTCGGCATCGACCACGAGTTCATGACCACTCCGGCCATGAACGAGATCTTCCGCGACAGCCTCGAGCGGTTCTCGAACGTGTGCAACGGCTGTTACAAGGCGATCTACACGCTCGCCACGAACCGGGCGGTGGCCGAGGGCGTGCCCGTGATCGTCACCGGGTTGTCGCGGGGGCAGCTGTTCGAGACCCGCCTCATCCCGCAGCAGTTCAGCGGCGACCGATTCGACCCCGAGGCGATCGACCGGGCCGTGGTCGAGGCTCGTCGGGCGTACCACCGCAGCGACGATGTCCCGAACCGGTTGCTCGACACCAGCGTGTTCGCCGAGTCGGCGTTCGACGACGGCGACCTCTTTGACCGCATCCGCTACGTCGACTTCTACCGCTATGTCGACGTCGAACTGGCCGAGATGCTCGACTTCCTCGACCACTCGGCGCCGTGGGTGCGGCCCAGCGACACCGGGCGTTCCACCAACTGTCTGATCAATGCGGCGGGCATCCACAGTCACCTGATCGAGCAGGGCTACCACAACTACGCCGAGCCGTATGCGTGGGACGTGCGCCTCGGGCACAAGACCCGAGACGAGGCGCTGGCCGAGCTCGACGATCGCGACGACCTCGACGTGGTGCGTTCGATGCTGGCCGAGATCGACTACCAGCCGAAACCTCGTGAGGTGCTGACGGCGTGGGTGGAGGTGGCCGAGGGGCACTCGATGCCGGAGCCGGCGGCGCTGCGACACCACCTGGCCGACCTGCTCCCGGCACACGCCATTCCTGCGGCGTACGTGGCGGTCGAGCAACTGCCGACCACGACGAACGGCAAGCTCGACACGGCAGCCTTGCCGGCGCCCGAGCGGGTACACCGGCCTGGTCCGGCGTTGCATGTGGAGGCCACGTCTGACCTCGAACGGCTCGTGGTCGAGCGGTGGGAGCGGGTGCTGCGGATCGAGCCCATCAGCGCGACCGACGACTTCTTCGACCTGGGCAGCGACTCGCTCATGGCGCTCGAGATGATCGTCGACCTGGGGGAGCGGCTCGGCGTCGTGCTACCGGAGGAGATGGCGTTCACCAACACCACGCCACGGCTGCTGGCCGAGGCGATCGAGGTGTTGACGGCGACTGGCGGGACGGCGTCTGGCGAGTCGGGCCCCGAGGCTCGGTTGCCGGGTGCGGCGCCACAGTTCTCCGAGGGCGAGCTGGCGCTGTTGTTCCAGCACCTCGACGCGCCCGACGACCCTCGGTACAACATCTGCCGGTTGTATCGGGTCGAGGGTGGCGAGGATCGGGAGTTCGATGTCGAGCGGTTCGTTGCTGCCCTCCGTACGGTCGTCGATCGACACGTCCCGCTGCACTGGACGTTCGGGTTCCCCCGGGTGCGGTTGACCCCAGACGAGGCGATCGATCTGGTGATCGACCCGTTGCCGGCGATGCCGGACGAGATCCGAGCGAGCGCCGTGGCGCTGCAGTCGCAGCCGTTCGACCTCGACCACGGGCCGCTCCTACGGTGCCGTCTCCAGCCGATCGCGTCTGCGCCCGGTGAGGCTGATGGGGGAGCGATGTCGGTCGCCCTCGTCGTGCACCACCTATCGATCGACGCCACCAGCTTCGACCTGCTGTGGAGCGAACTCGACGCCGCCTACCGAGGTGAGTCGCTGCCCGAGCTCGAGGTGGACTACGCCGACGTCGCCGCCTGGCAGGCCGAGCAACCCCGTGACCGGGCCCGCGACCATTGGCTGTCGGTCAACGACGGGCAGGCGTTGCCTCGTCCCCACTGGTCGGCCGGGCTCGGCGCGGCTCCCGTGGGTTCCGCAGACGAAGGACCCCATGGCATCGACGCTGCGGCCCAAGCCGCAGCTGGCGGCCCGGCGACCGGGGCTGGCACGGCAAGCGAAGGCCCCGATGCCGCCGACGCTGCGGCCCGACCTGCCACGAGCGGCCCGGCCACGGAGACTGGCACGGTAGGAGAAGGTCCCGTCGACGCTGACGCTGCGGCCCGGCCCGCCGTGGGCGACGCGGCCACCCAGGCTGGCTACGTGGACCGACCAATCGCGCTGAAGCGCTCAGAGCTTGCCGGCGCTGACGGTGCCACCCCGTTCGTGACGGCGCTGGCCACGATCGCCACGGTGATCGGCGACGTCACCGACGGCGACCGGGTGGCCATCGGCATGGTCGGCTCCACTCGGGATCACGTGGCCGCCCGGCCGCTCATCGGGTACTTCATCAACCCACTGCCGATCGTGCTCGACCTGGGCGCCGACGACCTGCTCCGCCACACCGGTGAGACCGTTCGCACTGCACTCGCCCATCGGGCCTACCCGTACTCGGCGATGGTGGCCGACCGTCGAAAGGCCGGACTCGACCCACTCGACCTCGACGTGCTCGTCGCCCTCCAGGAGACGGCCCCGATCCGTCTCGGCGAGCACGGTGTCACGCAGGAGATCATCGGCACCGGTTCGTCAGTCGCCCCGGTGACGTTCTTCGTCCAACTGGAAGGCGAGTCGGTCACACTTGCGGTCGAGTACCAGGGCGGCACGCTGACCCCGGTCCTGGCCGATCAGCTGTTGGCCACGATCGAGAACCGCCTCGACGACCGGGTTGGTAGCGGGACCGGCGCTGGTGAAGTCGTCGACGCCGTTGCCGCCGCGCTAAGCGCCGCCACCTCGACCGGGCACGAGGTTGGTGAAGCAGACGCCGACAATGTCGCGCTGCAACTGCAGCCCGTCGCAGCGGACTCCTCCGAGCTTGCCGAGAACGGCGTCGCCGCCGAGGTGCTCGATCGCGGAGCAGCCACCTCAGCCGCTGCGAACCAGGTACTTGCGGCCGTCGAGGCGCGGCCGTTGCACCAGCTCGTGTTCGATGTCGCCGCCGAACGGCCCGATGCCTCGGCTGTCGTCTGCGAGGGCGAGATGCTGTCGTACGGCGAGATGGTCGCTCGCGCCGGTGCGCTGGCGGAGCAGCTGCGCAGCCGTGGGGTCGGTTCAGGGTCGGTGGTTGGTATCGATGCCAGCCGTCGCTCGGAGTTCGCGATCGCAGCGCTCGGGGTGATGGCGACGGGTGCCGCGTTTGCCCCGCTCGATCCAGCTCTACCGTCGGCCCGGCTGTCGACGATCATCGAGACCGCCTGCATCAGCCTGGTCGTCTCGACCGATGCATCGCTGGTTGGGTGGTCGGCCGTCGACGTGGTTGCGGTCCCCGCTGCGGCCGATGCAGATGCCAGCTCATTCGACGTCGGTCCGCCGGTCGAGGCCAACGACCCGGCCTATGTGCTGTTCACCTCGGGCTCGACGGGCGTACCCAAGGGCGTGGTGGTGCGCCACGCGAACATCGTGGCGACCACGCTGGCCCGTACCGAGTTCTACCCCGAGCCGGTCGAGCGGTTCCTGGTGTTGTCGTCGTTCGCCTTCGATTCATCGTTCGCCGGTCTGTGGTGGGCGCTGAGCCAGGGTGGCACCGTGGTGCTTCCCGACGACGGGCTGCACACCGAGGTCACTCACCTGGGCGAGTTGATCGAGCGACACCAGGTCACCCAGCTGCTGGCGCTGCCCTCGTTGTATCGGTTGCTGATCAGCGAGAACGCACCGTCGCAGCTGGCGTCGCTGCGCGATGCCATCGTTGCCGGCGAGGAGTGTTCGCAGGCGGTGGTCGACCTGCACCGTGAGCGGCTCCCGCACGTTCGGTTGCACAATGAATACGGCCCGACCGAGGCGGCGGTGTGGAGCCACGCCTACACGTTCGGACCGGAGGTTCGTGCCGACGCCACGGTGCCGATCGGCCGGCCCATTCCCGGTGCGACGCAACGGGTGGTCGACGGCGAACTGTGGATCGGTGGTCGGGGAGTGGCGCTCGGCTATCTCGGGCGGCCCGACCTCACCGAGGAGCGTTTCGTCGAGGTCGACGGCGAGCGCTGGTATCGCACCGGCGACCGGGTGCTCGAACTCGACGACGGAGCACTTGCGTTCCACGGCCGGATCGATCACCAGATCAAGCTGCGTGGTCATCGGATCGAGACCGGCGAGATCGAGCGAGTCATGCGCTCCCACCCGGCCGTCGACGAGGCCGTGTGTACGCTGGTCGAGCCGCCTGATCGTCCGGCGCCGACCCTCGGCGTGTGGCTCGAGACCAATCGACCGGTCGCCGAGGACGAGCTCCGAGCGCATGCTGCGGCGCTGCTGCCCGAGGTCATGCGGCCCGGCGTGTACGTCTTCGTCGATGCCCTCCCAACCAACGCCAACGGCAAGATCGACCGCTCGTCGCTCGTGGTTCCGCCGGTTCGTTCGCAGGCGGACGGGGGAGCGCCCCCAGTAGCGGTGGCGGCCGAGGTGGCGCCGACCGACATCGTGGCCGCAATGCTCGACGTTCCGTTGGCGCCGGCGTCTGAGGTGGTCACCACGACCGAGTCAGTCGGCATAGCCGCCCCCGGATCGTCCAAGGCAGGTGAGGACTCGCCGGGCGGGCTGTCGGTCGATGCTGACCGATCGGGAGCCGACGAGAGCGGAGCCGAGCCGGTGGCCGACCGTTCGCTCGGTGCCACGGTGCCCGAGACGGCGGACCCCGACGCCGACGTGGCCGACCAGCTGTCGGTGCTCTGGGCCGAAGCGCTCGGCGTCGAGGCGGTCGGTTTCGACGACAACTACTTCGACCTCGGCGGCGACTCGATCATCAGCATCCAGATCGTGGCTCGGGCCCGCAGGCTGGGACTCGATCTCAAGCCTCGGGATGTGTTCGAGCATCAGAGCGTGCGAGCACTGGCGGGCCATCTCGCCTCGACCAGCGATCCCGGTCTCGAAGTTCGCGAGCACCGGGCTGCGTCGGCCGATCAGCTCACTGGCCCGGAGACGGCGACCACGGCGCCAGGTACGGACACGGCGCCAGGTACGGACACCGACGCCGCCTCGTCGACCTCCCCGCCGCTGCTGCCGATCCAGCGCTGGCTGCTCGATCAGGAGCTCACCCATCTCGATCACTGGGCCCAGTACCGGTGGCTCGATCTTGCCGACGACGTCGACCTCGATCGGCTCGAGTCGGCAGCCCGGACGCTTCCGCTCGTCCACCCTGCGCTCCGGCACCGGTTCCGACGAACGGAGGCTGGCTGGGTCATCGACGTCGAGCCCTCTGACTCGCCTTCGCTGATCGGCATCGAGCGCCACGACCTCACTGCCGATTCCAGGTCCGGGTCGGCCAGATCAGCCTCCTCGGCGCACGACGGTCTCCGCACCGACGCTGGTCGTGAATCCGTGAACGGCGTCGACCCTCGTGGCCCCTTGTCCGACGGTGCGGACGCGACGAGTTCTCCTGCGAGGGCTGAGCACGATGCACTGGGGGGAGCCGTCGGTGATTCCATGAGTGGCGTCGTCCGCCAGGACCTTGGTGCGGTTCCAGTCGTCGAGTCCCGCACTGGACGCGATGCCGGTCAGCCCGAGCCTTCGTGGGCGGCGTACGCCGACGAGGTTGCATCTCGGATCAATCTGGCCAACGGGCCGACTGTTCGAGTTGCGACGTTCGTGGCCGGCGGTCGCCGACGCTGCCTGATCGTCGCTCATCACCTGGTGGTCGATGGGGTGTCGTGGTCGGTGCTGCTCGACGACTGGGCCGAGGCGTATCGATCGGGGGCGGCTCCGCAGGCGGGCGGCGATGTGAGCGACTGGGCACGAGTGCTCGGTTCGTCGGCAGTGCTGGCGGCCGTCCGCCCGCACTATCCGCTGTGGCACGAGATGGTCCCGGCGACCTCGAGCAGGAGTGCTGCTGCGACCGAGGCCGATGGACTCTCGGTCCGGCGCACGCTCCCGAGCGGGCAGACCGCCATGCTCCGCCGACGTGGCCACGAACGAGCCATCCTCTACGCGCTGGCGGTCGCCGGTCGCTCGGTGTTCGGCTGGGATCGGCTCGACGCGATCGTGGAAGGTCACGGCCGAGAATCCGAGGCGCTCGTCCCTGGTGCCGGACTCGACCTGAGCCGCACGGTGGGTTGGTGTACCAGCCATCATCCGATCTCGGTGCCTCTGGCCGTCGACGTCCAGCCGGTGGACCTGCGCCGATCGGTGGCCGACACACTCGGCTGGATCCCCGATCGGGGCATCGGCTTCGGGATCGGTCGCTACCTCGACCCGACCTCGGGGCTGGCGTATCGCCCGCTCCCGTCGGTGGTGGTCGGGTTCCTCGGGCGGGTCGACGCGCCGTCGGCCAACGACGACGTCTTCGCCGGCTCCGATCCGATGACGACCTCGATCCACCCATCGAACCCGCGGTTCCACGACCTCGGGATCCTGGCCTTCGTCGAGGGTGGTGAGCTGCACGTCGAGGTCGACGGCACCCGTCACCATCCACCCGGCCAGCTCGACGCCCTGGCCGACGCGATCCTGGCCGATCTCGTCGCCCAGGCTGACGAGGCGCCGCTCCCGCCGGCCGCCATCTCGCCCTCGCTCGTCGGCAAGCGCGAGCTGGTCTCGCTGTCGTCCTCCGCCCTCCGTCGAGTCACTGACCTCCTCGCCCGCGCCACCGACTCGAAGCCGCCCACCGGCTGACGGCCCCGATCGCCGCCCCCGGAGGTGGTCCAGGCCATCTCCGGTACGAGAGTGCCGTCTGCAGCGCTGAGGTACCGGAGATGTCTCCCGGGCCGGCGGCTGGCTCGGATCGGTGGTTGGAGGGTGCCGTTTTCGGCGCTGAGGTACCGCCGATGCGGCCGGCCGTGAGTCTGGCCTTGCCGGCGGTCCCGCTCGTTGCCACTGCGACCGGAGGATGCCGTTTGCGGTGTCGAGGTACCGGAGATGTCGCCCGGTCTGGCAGTCTGTCTCGGATCGGTGGTGGGAGGGTGTCGTTTTCGGCACTCAGGTACCGCCGATGCGGGCGGTCGTGGGTGCGAGCCGCTCGGGCTGGCCCTGGTCATCGCTGCTGCGATCGGAGGGTGCCGTTTGCGGTGTTGAGGTGCCGGAGATGGGTGCGGGTTGGTAATTGGTCCGGGATCGGTGGTGGGAGGGTGCCGTCTTTGGCGCTGAGGTGCCGCCGATGCGGCCGGTCGTGGGTCTGGCGGCTCGGGTGAGCCCTGGTCATCGCTGCTGCGTCGGGAGGGTGCCGTTTGCGGCACGGGGGCACCGGAGATGTGGCCCGTGCCGGTGGTTGGTCCGGGATTGGTGGTGGGAGGGGGCCGTCTTTGGCGCTGACGTGCCGGGTGCGGGCCGCCTGGGCGGCCCGTCCTGCCACTTCGGGCGGAGTGGTCCGAGGCGAAGGCTGGGATACTGGCGGATGTCGAGCGAAGGGGGAGCGATGATGACGACGCCGTGGGTGCGGGCCGAGATCCGTTGGCCAGCAGTGGGTCCGTCACGAGGGGTGCTGTGCGCATCGTTTCACTGAACGCGTGGGGTGGCGCAATGTTCGCCGAACTCGCGGCATGGTTGCCGACCTGTGGCGCCGACATCGTGTGTCTGCAGGAGGTCACCCGCGTCGCTGGACTGGGAGGGTCGACCCGTTTCGCCGACGGTGAACGGTCGCTTCCCCAACGCGCCAGTCTGTTCGACGACGTACGACGGCTGCTGCCCCGACACCGAGCCTCGTTCGTGGTGAGCGATGCTGGTCCCGTCACCACCGACGACGGGGTCGAGCATCGTCAGGACTTCGGCCTTGCCATGTTCGTGGCCGAGACGCATCCGGTCATCGGGGAGCGAGCGGACTTCGTCCACGGACACTTCGTCGACCACGTTGAGTGGCAGATCGCCGACCGGCCTCGATTGGCCCAGGCCGTGCGCGTGTTCGACCGATCGAGCAACACCGTGGTCACCGTCACCCACCTCCACGGACTGCGAGATCCGTCGGGCAAGGGCGACACACCGGAACGGCGAGCGCAAGCACAGCGGCTGGTCTCACTCATCCAATCGGTCCGCGAGCCGGGCGATCTCGCGGTCGTGTGCGGCGACTTCAACCTGTTGCCCGGGAGCGAGACGTTCGAGATCTTGGCGGGCATCGGCCTCGCCGATCTCGTTGGCACGGCCGACACTCGGACCAGCCGCTACACCAAGCCGAGTCGCCACGCGAACTACCTCCTCGTGTCGGATCCCTCCCGTGTCCGACGATTCGAGGCGCTGGCCGAACCCGAGGTCTCCGATCACCGCGCCCTCGTACTCGACCTCTGACCCGGGCGCCGCATTCAAGCCCGGTCGAGCTGACGTTTCTGTGCGTCAAACCCACCGGCAAAGCCGGACTGTGCCTCATTCTTCCCGGCTGCGGGAACTTTGGCGCACAGAACGGTGAGCGCGAGGACTTTGACGCACAGAACGGGTGGGTGTCGGTGTGAGGTTGGCGCGGGCGGGGCGCAGAGTGGCGCCGGGGTCAGGGGCGCCGGAAGACGTAGTGGGGTTCGGGGGCGAGGGCGGTGACGAGGAGGCGGTGGCGCTCGACGCCGAACAAGGTCGTCATGGTCTCGAAGCGGAGCGGGGTCGACTGCTCGACTTCGGCGATGAGCTGATCGGGACGAGCGTGGTGGAGCGCGAGGCCGTTGTCGTCGACCAGTCGGCGGCGGGCGAACTCACCCGAGGTCAGGAACCGCAGGCGTCGCTTCCAGCTGGCGAGTGACTTCGCCCCGGTCGGTGTGGCCAAGATCCCGAGCGAGTTGAACGAGTTGAAGATCAAGTGCCCGCCGGGGCGAACGACCCGAGCGAGATCGGCGATGGCTTGGGCCCGGACGGCGGGGTCGACCAGATAGTCAAAGCCGTGGAAGGCCACGAGCACCGTGTCGAAACTGGCGTCGGCGAAGGGGAGCCTGGCCATGTCGGCGGTGGTCAGACGGATGGCCGAGGCGGCGAACTCGTCGCTGTCGGCGAACTCGCTGATCGCATCGTGGTTGACCTCGATGCTGACTACGTCGGCCCCCAGACGCTCGAGCGCCAGCGCACTGCGACCGGTGGCGGCCGTGCCGACGTCGAGCACACGTTGACCTGCGGTCACATACCGAGCGAGGAGCGGCGACTCATCGAGCCCGGTCGGCAGGTGCCGGTAGACGTGGGTCCGAGCATCGAGCGCAGTGTCGGCATCGTGAGTGGTTGAGGCAGTCACCGATGCTGAGCCGGGCACCGAGCGATGGCCTGCACCGTTGACGGTGTCGGTCACGTTGTTGGCGTCGGCGTTGCTACGCAAGCGACCGAGTGGTTCGGGGGCGGAGCCGCCGGGGGTGCTGGTCGTGCGCGCAGCACCGAGGCGAGTGAGGATCAGGTGGCCGAGTTCGGGGGCGTTGTGGCCCTCCACGAGGGAGTGGTGGTCGCCCTCGACATCGATGATCTCGAGATTCGGGAACACCTCGCCCAGGCCGTGGTCGTGGCCGGTGTGCACCAGCCCGGGATGGGTGTCGGTGGCGGCGAGCAGCACCACGGTGCCGTGGTACGGCTCGATCCCATGCGATCCGATCAGGTCGTACATGCGGCCCTTGATGAACCACTCCCGGGCTTCGAGCGGGATCGGTCGACCTTCGGCCCGGGCGGCGTCGACCATCGGGGCGAAGTTCTCCGACTCGTGGGGCCGCACCTTCTCGTTCACCTTCTCGGCGAGATAGCGCACCCCTTGGCGGCGCAGTTGCTGGAGATGCTGCTCCCGGGTGAACGGGCGGGGCCTGGTCTCGTTGTGGAACGTGTCGAGCAGCAACGTGGCCTCGACCACCTCGCCGGCAGCTTCGAGTGCTCGGGCGATCTCGACCGCGATCGTTCCTCCGCCCGAGTACCCGGCCAGCAGGTACGGCCCCGAGGGCTGGTGAGCCCGAATGGCGGGCAGGTAATCGTCGACGACCTCGACCATGGTCGTGTGCGGCTGGGCGACACCGTCGACCCCGCGCGCCTGGATGCCGACCATGTCGAACGCCGGCTCGAGTTCCTTGGCCAGCGCCCGGAAGTTGAGCACGTTCCCGCCGGCACCGTGCACACAGAAGAGCGTCGGCCGCCCGTCGTCGATGCCTCGCGTGCCCGGCAGGATCGGCACCAGGTAATCGACGGCTCGATCGGCATCGTTGCCAACCGAGCCACCGGTGACGAGAGCCGTCAGGTGTTGTGGCGTCGGCGCTTGCAGCATCTGGGCCAGGCTCAGCTCGCTGCCGAACGTGGTGTTGATTCGGGCGAGCAACCGCAACGCCAGGAGCGAGTGGCCGCCGGCGTCGAAGAAGTCGGTGTCGGCGCCAACCTGGGCCCGGGGGAGCACGTGGTGCCAGAGGCCGAGCATCGTGGCGAGGTCGTCATCACCCACCGGTGCCGCAAGGTCGGTCGAGGTGTCGGTCGGGCCGGACACAGCGGCAATGGAAGCCTGCTCGGCCAGCGCCCGACGGTCGAGCTTGCCGGTCGCCGTGGTCGGGAGGTCGTCGAGCGGCAGGAACGCCACCGGCACCATGTGGCTGGGTAGCAGTCCGGCCGCGTGCGCCCGAAGCTCGTCAGTTGACGGCGGTCGAGCCCCCGCGGTCCCGACGACGAACGCCACGATCTCGCCCTGCTCTCGCACCACGGCGACACACCGTGACACGCTCGGATGACGAGCAATCGCTGATTCGATCTCACCCAGCTCGACCCGCATGCCGCGGATCTTCACCTGCTGATCGGACCGACCGACCACTCGCAGCGAACCGTCGGGGCCGAGCCAGCCGAGATCGCCGGTGCGGTACCACCGGGTCGTCGACCCGTCGGGCTCGGTCCGCTCGAGGAATCGCTCGGCCGAGAGGTCCGGTCGCTCCCAGTACCCAGTCGACAGGGCGACGCCGGCCACGTCGATCGACCCGACGGCGCCGAACGGCAACGGTTCGCCATGCTCGCTGGTGATGGCCACGCGCAGCCCCGGCAACGGCCGCCCGGCCGGAACCGGCGACGACGGGTCGAGCGCAGCCAACTCGGCAGCAGCGAACTCGGCCACGGTCACGTCGGCCGTTGCCTCCGACATGCCGTAGATGTTGAGCAACGTCACGCCCGGCAGGGCTTCGGCCACCCGGCGAGCCAGGGCTGCGGGAAGCGGCTCGCCACTCGTGGTGAGCAGGGCGAGGTGGGGGAGTCGCTCGCCGAGGTCGGGCGCCGAGTCGAGTAGCGCATCCAGATAGGACGGCACGACCACGAGGCGCCGGATGCGCTCCCTTGCGCACAGCTCGACGAAGGCCGATGCGTCACGCACCGTCTCGTCGGGAGCGAGCACCACGCACTGGCCGGCGAGCAGCGGACCCCAGAGCTCGGACAGATGGTCGACGAACCCGAGCGTGGTCTTCGCGATTCCGACCTCGTCGTCGGTCGGCGGGTGCGTCAGGTACTGCCACGCCAGCCGGTCCAACACGCCCCGGTGATGGACGGGCACGCCCTTCGGACGACCTGTGGAACCCGACGTGAACGTGAGGAACAGCGTCGAGTCCGGGGTCGTACCGGTGGCGTGATCGTCGCCCGAAGCGGCCGCCTCGCAGTCGGATGGATCGGCGGCGGCACCCCCGAGCGAGTCCTTGCCGGTGAGGGGGTGCAACGGTATGACTGTGTGCGCCTCATCGCTGACGGGCGGCTCATCGAGCAGCAGGTCGTGCACATCGACCACGACCGGCGCAGGTCCGCTCCGGTCTGCATCGCCTGTAGTCGCCACGGTCGCGGCGATGCCGGTCATCGTCTCGGCAACGGCGTCGCCCGCCACGAGCACGAGGGGAGTGGCCGAGTCGGTGAGGATGTTCGCCGTTCGCTCGGCGGGGTGTGACGGATCGAGCGCGAGGTAGCAGCCGCCCGCCAACACCGTGCCGACGATGGCAACCACCATGTCGAGCGAGCGTTCGATGGCGATGCCGACCGGTACTTCGGGCCTAACGCCTCGGCCACGAAGCTCCGCCGCCAACCGCCGGGCACGACGGTCCAGCTCGGCGAACGTCAAGGCATCGTCACCACAGCGGACGGCGACCTCGACGCCGTGCATGCGGACCCGATAGGCGAAGGCTGAGTCGACGGTGGCGTCCTCGAGGCTCTCGGCGATCACAGCTGCTTTCTCGGGGTCACCGACGGCGATCGCATCACTCGGCCGAGGGTGAGGCACACCTGCGCCAGCCGAGAAGGAGTCGACTGGGTCCGCTGGCGATGTCGAGCGCGCCGGTTCGTTGGCGAGGTCGTCGACTGGGTCCGCTGGCGATGTCGAGCGCGCCGGTTCGTTGGCGAGGTCGTCGACTGGGTCCGCTGGCGATGTCGAGCGCGCCGGTTCGTTGGCGAGGTCGTCGAGCGGGTCCGCTGGCGATGCCGAGCGCGCCGGTTCGTTGGCGAGGTCGTCGAGCGGGTCCGCAGGCGACGCCAAGCGCACCAGCTCGTCGGTGAGGTCGTCGACCATCTGGCGGGCGAACCACGGAGCCAGGCGAGACTCGTCGTAGACCACGATGAACCCGAGCGGCCGGCCGTCGGAATCATCCGACGTCGCATCCGAAGCAGCGTCGGGAACGTCGCCAGCCATGACCGTGAGGGCGTAGTGGGTCTGCTCGAAGACCGTGTAGTGCTCGACCTCCACACTCGGTGCCTCGTGGGCCACCCGCATCGGATAGTTCTCGAACACAAGGATCGAGTCGAACAGCGCACCGTCGGCAGGAGCGAACCGTTGGACCTCGGCCAGCGACGCATGCCCGTGGTGGCTCACGTCGAGTTGCTGGCGTTGCAGCGACCCCAGCCAGTCGCCGTCCACATCGTCACCCTCGTTCACGCTGACCGGGAACGGCAGCGTGTTGAGGAACATGCCGACGGCCTCGGCGGCGCCGTCGAGATCGGGCGGGCGACCCGACACCGTCACGCCGAACACCACGTCTCGGCGCCCGGTGTAGCGAGCGAGCGTTCGGGCCCAGGCCGCCTGCACCATCGTGTTGACCGTGACTCGCTGTGAGCGAGCGAATGCACGAACGAGCGCACTTTCGGGCGCCGATAGCTGAGCATCGATGCGGCCCCGGACGAATTGCCCACCAGGCGACGCCCCGCCCGGTGCGATGGTGGTCGGCTCGTCGACCGAGGCCAGCAGCGTGCGCCAGTACGCCTCGGTTGCGCCGGCATCCCGATCGGCCAACCACTCCAGGTACGGCCGGAACTCCGAGGCCCCACTGATGTGATCGGCGTCGACACCCTCGTAGCGGTCGAGCACTTCGCCGACGACCCGGGCGGTCGACCAGCCGTCGAGCAACAGATGATGGAAGCTCCAGATCACGTGCATGCGCTGGTCGTCGATGGGGAGCAGGTCGAAGCTCGAGATCGGCCCGACACCCAGGTCGATGCCGGTGGATCGTCGTTGCGCTGCCAGCTGGTCGGCCCACTCCCGGGGCGAGCCAGCACCGTCGCTTACAGCGGCAGCATCATCGTCACCAGCGACACCGACGACGTTCCAGTCGAGCTCGACCTCGCTCAGCACCGCCTGCAGCGGCTCGTCGAGCCCGTCCCACAGGAACACCGTGCGCAGCATCGAGTGCTGTTCGTGGACCAGCTGCCAGGCGGCCCGGAACCGGTCGAGGTCGAGCGGTCCGACCAGATCGAACCGCACCTGTTCGAAGTAGACCTCGGGGTCGGACTGGCTCAGCGTCTCGAAGAGCATGCCGGTCTGCGCCGGCGTCAGCGGCAGCAGATCGTCGACGCCGTCCAGCGGCGGCACCTCCCGCAACGGGCTTAGTTCGCTCGAAGTAGCGGCAGCGGTCGACACAGCTATCGATGGTGCCACGTCGAAAGCAGACAGGAGCGAGTCCGGGTGCAACGACTCCTGGGCATCGGGACACTTCACCCTGCACACTGGTCCGGTGTTCGGCCTGCGACAGCGACTCACCTCGGGTCGATCCCGAGATGCCATGTGGACCGGCGTCGGCACCCTGCTCGGCGCCGTCGCCGTCCTGGGATCGCTTGCCATCCTCACCGTCGTGCTCTCGCCGGAGCAGTTCGGTGTGTACGCCGGCGTGGTGTCGGCGGGCGGCATCCTGCTCGGGTTCGCCGTGTTCGGCTCGGGCGAGGCGATGCTGCTCGGCCTCCGCAGCGCCGACCTGACAGCCTCAGTAGGAGAGGCCAACAGCATCGCCCGCATCTGGGGGCGAGGCCTCGGCACCGCGCTGTTGGCGAGCCTCGTGTGCTTCGGCGTGCTCATGGCCGCCACCGCGGTGATCCTGCCCGACGTCAGCCCCAGCCTGATCGCCGCCCTCGCCGCCGCCGAATACTTGGCCTCGGGCGTCGGCACCGTCAACGTCCAGCTGCTGCGGGGCCTGGGGCGCTTCAAGGAGGGCGCGCTCACCTCCACGTTCGTGTTCGGTGCCCGGCCCGTCGCCGCAGCGTCGCTGTTCTTCGTCGACCAGCCTGAACTCCGCCACTACGCAGTGGTCAACCTCGTCGGCGCCGTCGTCGTCTCGGCGGCGACCACCGGATGGGTGGTCCGGTCGTTCGGTTGGCCCCGGTTGTCGATCCCGACCACGACGGCCGACTATCGCCAGGGCGGCGCCATCGCCCTCGGGCAGACCTCGACATCGGTGTCGGCCGGCATCGACCAGACCCTGTTGCTACGGGCGGGCTTCGAGCGGGACAACGGCCTGTACGGCGTCGGCGTCCGCATCGTCAGCTATTCCTTGCTGCCCGCGTCGGCCGTGACGACCACCATTTACCCCGAATTCTTCTCGAAAGGCGCCGAGGGGATCGAGGCGACCGTGGCCTTCGCCCGCCGCATGGCCAAGCCGATGGTGACCTACGGACTCGTGATCCTCCCGCCCCTGTGGATCGGTGCGCTGATCGTCGAGTGGCTACTCGGCAACGACTACGACGGCGTGGCCGTGGTGATCTGGTCGATGAGCGGCTTCCCGGTGCTGCGGATCATGCAGTCGCTGATGGGTGATGCGCTGAAGGGTGTCGGCCGGTTCGGTGCGGTGAGCGGGGCGATCATGGTGACGGCGCTCACCAATGTGGTCCTCAACCTGTGGTGGATTCCGGAGCACAGCTGGAAGGGGGCAGCGGTGGCGACGTATGTCTCCGAACTTCTCTATCTGATCCTGCTCGTGGTCGCCCTGCGCCGGGCCCGTTCGGTGATCCCCGAGCAGGTAAAACCTCACTGAGGGTGATCTCACCCGAGCCTCTATCACGGACAGTGAGGCTCCGATACCTTCGGTGGCATGCCTGCCGCGAGCCCCACTTCCTTCGATGGACGACACGACGACCGTGCGTTCGATTCGGGCATCCGCACCATGTCGGACTACATCGCCATCGCCAAGGAGCGGTGGAAGGTGGGTCTTGCCACGTTCATCCCCGTGGTCCTGCTGGCTGCGCTGTTCGGGTTGACGCAGGCCGAGCGCCATCAGGCCGAAGCGATCGTCTTGCTGCGCACGGCGTCGAGCCAGCAGCTGTTCCCGTCGGCCGGCAGTCAGGACCCTGAGTTCGAACGTGATCAGCAGGCCGAGCTCGACTACGTCCAGTCCGACGACTTCTCCGGCTCGCTGCCCAATCGCGAGGCGGTCGAGATCGTCGCCCCCGAGGACTCCAACGTGTTGGTGTTCACCGCTGAAGCGCCGACGGCGGCCGAGGCGATGGATCTGGCCAACCAGTGGGCGAGCGCGTATGTGACGTCCCGCCAGGCGCTCGAGGTCGAGGCCAACGACGTGGCGCGCTCCTCGCTGACCGACGCGATCGACGATCTCGAAACCGAGAAGGCCGACATCCTCAGCCCGCTCGCACCGCTCGATGCTGCGCTCGAACGGGCCACCGATCCCGACACGATCAGCCGGCTCACCACCCAGCGGGTCGCTCTGCTGCAGACGTTCTCCGATCAGCTCCTGCCGATCGAGGCCGAGCTGCGTGACTCGGCCGACCAGCTCGCCCAGTTCACCGCGGTCATGCGCTTCCTCGAGCGAGACGAGATGAGCGCCAAGGTCACGAGCATCGCCGACGAGGCGGTCAAAGTGGCGCCTCGCCCGCTGCAGACGATCGTGATCGGATCCATCCTCGGGTTGGCGCTCGCCATCGCTGCGATCCTCATCGCCGACTCGGTCAACTCCAAGGTCAACCGGGCGAGCGACATCGAGCGGGGCCGGTTCCACATGCCGGTGCTCGCCCAGGTGCCCGACAACGGCCGCCCGGTCCAGAAACTCAACGAGGCGAGCAACGCTGTGCTCGAAGGCATCGAGGGTCTGGCTACTGCGTTCGCCGCGATCACCCGGGCATCGAATGCCAAGACGGTCGTCGTCACCAGCGCCCGCCAGGGTGAGGGCAAGTCGACCACCGCCGGTCTGTTCGCTCAGCGGGCCGCCCTGCAGGGTTCGCGGGTGCTGCTCATCGACGCCGACGTGCGCCGCCCGACCCAGCATCTGCTGCACGGCATCGCCAACGACGACGGCCTCACCGAGGCGCTGGCGAGCGGGACGATCCCGCAGATCCACGAGATCCGCAATGCGTCGGGCCAGGGCGGTTTCCACCTGGTCACCGCCGGTGGATGGGTCGACAATCCGGCCGGCCTCATGCGCAGCGACCTTGCGGTTCGGGTGCTCGATGCCATCTCCAAGCCCTACGACCTGGTGATCATCGACTCGCCGCCAGTGTTGGCCGTCACCGACGCCCAAGCGCTGGCCAGCGTTGCCGCCGATGTTGCCGTCGTGGTGGCCAGGGTGCATTACAGCCGCCGCAACGAGGTGGCCGAAGCCGCCGAGCTGATCGAGCTGGCCGGCGGCAAGGTGGCCGGTGCGGTGCTCGTCGGATCCAAGCCCCGCCTTGGCTACTACGACTACTGATCCCGCGCCCCGGCGTGGTGTGACGCTTGGCCTTCCTCCAGGATGAAATCAGGTCGTGACGGGTGCTCCCACTAGCGTGGCGCCATGGCGAACCACTCGACCTACTACTCGGCGGACTACCTCGTGGAGGTGACGCCCGACCAGGTCATCTGCCATCCCGGCGGAGCCTTCGAGGTGGTCGGCGGTCGCGTCGCCTCGATCGGGCCGTCCGTCGAAACCGGCAACGAGCCGGTGGTCGCGCTCGGCGGCTTGGTCATGCCCGGTCTCGTCAACGCCCACTGCCACGCCGCCATGACCCTGTTCCGATCGGCCGGCGACGGCCTACCGCTCGACCGGTGGCTGAGCGAGGCGATCTGGCCGCGCGAGGCGAAGATGACGCCCGACGACGTCCACGCCGGCATGGTGCTGGGTTCGCTCGAGATGCTCCTGGCCGGTGTCACCACGAGCATGGAGATGTACCTCCACGACGAGGCGATCATCGAAGCGGTCCGCCGCACTGGCGGGCGTCTGGTGTCGTCGCCCGGCATCATCCGGGCGTTGCACGGCGCCGACCTCCCCGGCCGGCTCGACGAGGTGCGTGAACTCCACGCTCGCCACCACCGTCCCGACGAGCGCATCTCGGTTGGCTTCGGTCCGCACTCGGTCTACGACCTCGACGCCGATCTGCTTCGCCTGATCGTCGGAGCCGCGGCCGAGCTCGACGCCGTCGTGCACATCCATCTCGAGGAGACGAGCGAGGAGCGGCAGGTGGTACTCGATCGCGACGGTCGGTCGGCCACCCAGGTCCTGGCCGACGTCGGTGCGCTCGACGGCCAGTTGGTCGCTGCCCACGGCGTCTGGCTCGACG
The DNA here is from genome assembly GCA_041394265.1 of Acidimicrobiales bacterium. Classification (NCBI taxonomy): domain Bacteria; kingdom Bacillati; phylum Actinomycetota; class Acidimicrobiia; order Acidimicrobiales; species Acidimicrobiales bacterium. Next base: position 535,014 of record JAWKIO010000006.1, on the reverse strand, counting down.
ACCACGATCGACGCTTGCTCGGCGAGGCCGGCGCATCGCTGGCCCACTGTCCCAACTCGAACCTGAAGCTCGGCGCCGGCATCGCCGACATCCGGGCCATGGCCGATGCCGGGATCAACGTCACGATCGCCACCGACGGCCCGGCGTCAGGCGACTCGCTCGACCTCTGGCGCGGGGTCTCGCTCGCAACCGGTCTCGCCCGCGGGATGCGCCACGATCCACAAGCGCTCGGGGTCGACGACGTGTTGCTGATGGCCACGGCGAATGGTGGCCGGGCGATCGGCCAGCCCGACGTCGGCACGCTCACGGTCGGGTCGAGAGCCGACTTCATCCGCATCGACATCGACCAGCCGACCTTCACGCCGTCACTCGACGAGCACGAGTTGCTCACCCATCTGGTCTTCGCCAATCGGGGCGGCAACGTGACCGATGTGTGGGTCGACGGTGAGCAGGTCGTCGCCGATCGTCGACCCGTGCGGGTCGATCTCGACGAGGCGATGCGTGAGGTCGTTCAGCGATCGTCGTCGGGCAGCGGTGCCCCGGCCCGTTTGTAGTCCTCGAACTTGAGGAGCACTTCGGCCATCTCCTCTTCGCTGAGCAGCACCGGCGGTTCGACCGCCAGTGCTCGCAGATACTGATCGGCCAGGAACTCGACCTCGGCCGCCAGCGCCAGCGCCTTGGCCGGAGTGGCCGCCACCGTGATCTGGCCGTGGTTGGAGAGGAGGCAGGCCGTGCGGTCGCGCAGGGCCTCGACGGCGATCGTGGAGAGCTCGGGCGTGCCGAATGTGGCATAGTCGCCGCATCGGATCGAGTTGCCGCCGGCGATGGCCACCATGTAGTGGAACGCCGGGATGGAGCGGCGCAGCGTGGACAAGGCGGTGGCAGCAGGGGAGTGCAGGTGGAGCACCGCGTCGACGTCGTCGCGGGTGGCAAGGATGTCGTGGTGGAAATGCCACTCGGTCGACGGCTGGCGGCGGCCAGTCGGGGTGCCGTCGGCGGCCACGTAGACGATGTCGTCGAGCGTGGTGTCCTCGTAGGGGACCGCGGAGGGGGTGACGAGCAGGCCGTCGCCCCACCGGACGCTGGCGTTGCCCGACGTCCCCTGATTGATCCCCGAGGCGTTGGCGGCGAGGCAGACATCGACCAGTGATTGGCGCGCCTTGTGTTCGGCTGCAGGACCGCTTCCGATGCTCATTGGTTGGCCTCCTCGTCTCGGTGGGTGCCGCCCTGGACGACTCGTGCGAACAGGGTCAGCACGGTGTCCTTCGCGTCGTTGATGACCGCCCAGATGTCGTCGATCGAGATCTCGGTGTCGGACAGTCCGGCTGCCGGGTTCGAGATGACGCCGACGGAGGCGTAACGCACACCGTGTTCGACGGCGAGGGCGACCTCGGGGTAGCCGGTCATGCCGACCAGGTCGGCGCCGAGCGTGCGGGCCATGCGGATCTCGGCCCGGGTCTCGAAGCGAGGGCCGTTGAAGCAGATGTAGGTGCCGGCGCGAACCAGCGGGATCTGGAGTTCCTCGGCGGCGATGTTCAGCGCAGCCCGAAGCGACGGGTCGTAGGGCGCGCTCATGTCGGTGTGGCGGACCTCGCCCGGGTTGTCGAAGAAGGTGTCGGCCCGGCCCGTGGTCCAGTCGATGAAATCGTCGATCAGGACGAGGCTGCCCGGTGTGAGGTGGTCGGCGATGCCGCCGCTGACGGCGGTGGCCAAGATGTCGCTCACGCCCACGCTGGCGAGCGCCCAGATGTTGGCGCGGTAGTTGATCTGTTGCGGCGAGATCGAGTGGGAGCCACCGTGGCGAGGCAGGAAGGCCACGGGCTGGTCGTGCCAGGTGCCGGTGGTGACGTCGACCTCGCCGTAGGGCGTGTCGACGGTGGCGACCTGTGACTGCTCGAGGCCGGGGAGTTCGTAGAATCCCGAGCCGGTGATGAAGCCAAACACGCGCAACAGGGTGCCATGACGGCGGCTCGTCTCGGCGCCCATCGCAGAAAATCACTCGTTCGCAATGCGTGGCCCGCAGGTCGTTCGTGTGTCCGCTGTGTGACAGCACGCCGGGTGCGGTGCGGCCACTGCGGCCCCGCTTTAGACTGCGCCACGACCTATTGGGAGAGAAAAGCGAGGAACGCACCCATGAGTTCAACCTTCAAGCGTCTGCTTGCCATGATGTTTGCCTTCACCCTGCTGGCAGCAGCCTGCGGCAGCGACTCCGGCGGTTCTGACACCGAGGCCGGTTCGGAAGGCGCAACCGAGACCACCGCCGCCGACGACAGCGGTGAGGACAGCGGCAGCGACGCCGGCGCCTCCGGCGAGGGCGACTGCGCCTCCGAAGAGGTCCTCTGTGTCGGTCTCGTGACCGACGTCGGCAAGATCGACGACAAGTCCTTCAACCAGTCGGCCTGGGAAGGTGTGCAGGCCTCGGTTGCCGACGTCTACGACTTCATCGAGACCCAGGATTCCAAGGACTACGCCACCAACATCGGCACGTTCCTCGATCAGGACTACGACATCATCGTGACGGTCGGCTTCGCTCTCGGCGAGGCGACCACCATTGCCGCCGGCGAGAACCCCGACACTCTGTTCATCGGTGTCGACCAGTTCCAGGGCGAGCCCGCGGCGAACGTCGCCGGTCTCATCTTCCCCGAGGACAAGGCCGGCTTCATCGCTGGTGCCCTCGCCGGTCTGCTGACCGAAACCAACACCGTCGCCGCCGTGCTCGGTACCGACCTGGTCCCGCCGGTCGTCGCCTTCAAGGAGGGCTACGAGGCTGGTGCCAAGTACACCAACCCCGACGTCGAGCTGCTTTCGACCTATCACCCCGGTGGCCTCGATGTGGCCTTCGTCGACCCGGCGTGGGGTGCTGACACCGCTCGCCAGGCGCTCGACTCCGGCGCCGACGTCGTCTTCGGCGCCGGTGGTCTGACCGGCAACGGTGCCCTCGGTGAAGTCGCCAAGGACGGCGGCGCCGCCTTCTGCATCGGCGTCGACTCTGACCAGTGGGAGACCGTGCCCGAGGCCCACCCGTGCCTCGTCACCAGCGCCATGAAGCTGATCAACCCGGGTGTCGTCGCCCTCATCGCCGAGGCCGCAGCTGGTTCGATGACCAGCGGCAACTTCGTCGGTGATGTCGGCATCGCTCCGTACCACGACTTCGACAGCGTCGTCAGCCCCGACGTGAAGGCCCAGGTCGACGAGATCACTGTCGGCGTGCTCGACGGATCGATCCCGACCGGTTACGGCGGCTGATCATTTCCTGATTCGCTCGATTCGGGCCCGGTGGTGTGCGAGTATCTCGCATCCCGCCGGGTCCGACTCGCGTTTCGGCTGCTGCCTGCTTCTGGAAGGGTGTTTCTTGCTCGCACGTCTACGAACGACTGCTCTCCTGCCCGCCCTCGCCGTCGTGCTCGGGCTCGTGATCGGTGCGCTGTTGATGCTGGCCGCTGGCAAGAACCCGGCCGAGGCGTACTGGGCCATGCTCGTCGGCGCCTTCGGCGGGGCGGATCGCTTCGGTCGCACACTCGAGAAGGCGACGCCCCTCGTGATGGGCGGTCTCGCCGTCGCCCTGGCTTTCAAGGCCGGGCTCTTCAACATCGGAGGGCAGGGCCAGCTGTTGCTGGGCGCAGCGTTCGGCGCCTACATCGGCTTCCGCTTCTCGATGCCCTCGGTTCTCCACATCCCCCTCACGATGCTGATCGGTGGCCTGGTTGCCTCGTTGCTCGGCATGGTCGTCGGGGCGCTCAAGGCGTATCGGGGGACCCACGAGGTGATCAGCACGATCATGCTCAACTTCGTCGCCGCGAACTTCACCGACTGGCTCGCCAGCAGGGACGGACCCTGGAACGACCCCGACGGTGGGGCGATCGCCCGCACGCCGCTGGTCAACCCGTCGGCCGAGATCCCCAAGGTCGGCGGTCTTCCGCTCGGCTTCGCGGTCGCAGTGCTTGCCGCCCTGGCCGTGTGGTGGTTGCTGGAGCGCTCCACCTTCGGCTTCGAGATCAAGACCGCCGGAGCGAACAAGTTCGCCGCCACCTATGCGGGCATCAAGGTCAATCGGATCGTCATCGCCACCATGGGACTCAGCGCCTTCCTCGCCGGGGTTGGCGGCTCCATCGAGACCCAGGGCGTCGTCGGACGTTTCGAGCCGGGCTTCAACACCGGACTCGGGTTCGACGGCATCACGATTGCCCTCCTGGCCCGGACCAACCCGCTCGCCGTCGTCCCCGCCGCCCTGCTGATCGGGGCCATGGACGCCGGCTCGAGCCGAATGCAGTCGATCTCGAAGGTCGAGCCGGAGATCATCAGCGTCATCCAGGCCTGCATCCTGTTCTTCATCGCCGCACCGTCGGTGGTGCGCTACCTGACCAGACTCCGAGCCGTCGAGGCCGGCGAGGACAGCGTGAGTCTCTCCGCCGGATGGGGGGCATGACATGACCGCACTCGCCACCCCACCCGCCGACGAGGCGATGCCGAATGCGCTCGACTCGATCAAGCGGTTCGCCCCCGCTGTCGGTGCGCTGGTCGTCTTCATCGCCATCGTCGTGGCCTACCAGTGGGACTCCACACAGACCGAGGCCGTGATCTCCGCCACCGTTCGTGCTGCTGCGCCACTGCTGCTGGGGGCGCTGTGCGGTCTCATCGGTGAACGCTCGGGCGTCGTCAACATCGGGATCGACGGCCAAATGCTGTTCGCAGCGTTCGTCGGCTTCATGGCCTCGTCCTACACCGCAGGCGCCGGCACGTTCGTCTCGCTCGGACTCGGCATCCTCACCGGCATGCTCGGCGCCGCCTTCTTCGGGCTGTTCCTCGGCTGGTGCTCGATCACGCTGAAGATGGATCAGATCATCGCCGGCACGGTCATGAACATCTTCGCCCTCGGTATCACCACGTATCTCTATGTGCAGGGCCGAACCCAGCCGTTCTATCCCAACTGGAAGGTGCCGGGCCTCAGCGAGATCCCGGTGCTCGGCAAGGCGGTCTTCGAGAACGGCCCGCTCACCTACGCCGCGCTGATCATCGTGGTGATCGTGCACGTGGCGTTGTTCCACACCCGTTGGGGGCTCCGCACCCGAGCGGTGGGTGAGCATCCGTCCGCGGCCGACACCGTTGGTATCAACATCGTGCGCCTTCGCTACCGGAACCTCATGATCGCCGGCGCACTGGCCGGACTCGCCGGCATGTTGCTGATCCAGTCGGCGTCGGTGTTCAACCGGGGCATGACCAACGGCAAGGGCTTCATCGCCCTGGCCGTGATGCTCGTCGGCCGCTACCGACCGTTCGGTGCGTTGGGCGCGGCGCTGCTCCTCGGGTTCTTCACTGCGCTGCAGAGCCAGCTCCAGTTCAAGCAGGCGTTCGACATTCCGCCCCAGTTCTTCGGGATGATCCCGTTCGTGCTCACGGTCGGCGTCCTGGCCGTTGCTGGTCTGAGTGCGCGACCGCCCGCCGCTGCCGGCAAGCCCTACGAAAAGGAATGATGCGTCGTGCCTGTTGCCGACAACGCTCCCATGCTGCTCGAGGCCCGCGGGCTCACCAAGCGATTCCCCGGTGTGCTGGCCAATGACAACGTCAACCTCGAAGTGCGGCAGGGTGAGATCGTCGGGCTGCTCGGCGAGAACGGGGCAGGGAAGTCGACGCTGGTCAAGATGCTGTTCGGCATCTACGACCCCGATGGCGGCGAGATCTTGCTGCGAGGCGAGCCGACCCCGGTCAACGGCCCCGCCGACGCCATCGCTCATGGCATGGGCATGGTGCACCAGCACTTCCAGCTCGTCGGTCCGCTCACCGTCGCCGAGAACATCACGCTGGGCGCGGAACGCAAGCGGGGCATCTTCCTCGACAACACCGGCGCCGAGAAGGAGGTCCGAGAGCTCTCGGAGCGCTTCGGTCTCGCCGTCGATCCGACCGCTGTGGTCGAGGACCTCCCGGTCGGTGTCCAACAGCGAGTCGAGATCCTGAAGGCGCTCTACCGGGGTGCCGAGATCCTGATCCTCGACGAACCGACCGCCGTCCTCACGCCCCAGGAGACCGACGAGCTCCTCCAGGTGATGCGAGACCTCGCCGCCAGCGGTGTCGGCATCATCTTCATCACCCACAAGCTGCGTGAGATCCTGGCGGTGACCGACACCGTGACCGTGCTCCGCGGCGGCAAGTGGATCAGCACGGTCGAGACCGAAGGGTCGACCCAGGCCAGCCTGGCCGAACTCATGGTCGGGCGGTCCGTGGTGTTGCGCGTCGACAAGCCCGCTGCCGATCCCGGTGAGGTCGTGCTGTCGGTACGTGGTCTGCGAGCCAAAGACGATCGCGGTCATGCGGCGTTGAACGGCATCGATCTCGAGGTCCGAGTGGGCGAGATCGTGGGGATCGCCGGGGTCGAGGGCAATGGACAGCGCGAGCTGGTCGAGGCACTGACCGGGCTGCGCCGCCCCGACGCCGGCACGATCACGATCGCCGGGCTCGATGTGACCAAGTCCGATCCTCGGACGATCTCGGAGCTCGGGGTCGCCCACGTTCCGGAAGACCGTGAGAAGGACGGTCTGGTCGGTTCGTACTCGGTCGCCGACAACCTGGTGCTCACCACCTACTTCAAGCCGCCGTTCGCTCGGCGGATGGTGCGGCAGTTCGACGCCGTCGCCGAGCACGCAACCGATCTGGTCGAGCGCTACGACGTCAAGACGCCGTCGATCGAGACACCGGCGGCCTCGCTGTCAGGCGGGAACAAGCAGAAACTCGTCGTCGCCCGCGAGCTGAGCGAGGAGACCAAGCTGGTCATCGCCTCGCAGCCCACTCGTGGCGTCGATGTCGGTTCGATCGAGTTCATCCACTCCCGACTCATCGAGGAGCGTGACGGCGGGAACGGCGTGCTCGTCGTGTCGGCCGAGCTCGACGAGATCTTCGGACTCTCGGATCGCATCGCCGTCATCTACGAAGGACGCATCGTCGCGGTCATCCCCGCCGATGAAGCCACCCGTGAACAGGTCGGTCTTCTGATGGCCGGGGCAACGAACGATGACGAGAGAGTGAACGCATGATTGCATCATGATGGAAGGCCTCAAGTTGGTCTGAAGACTGCCGTTGGGACTGGTACAAGTTGACCGGCAGAAGACGGGAGCGGATCCCGTCGGGCCAGATCGGGGTAGTCCATGACCGTTGACGAAGCCTCTCGTCGCAGGACCTACGTTCTCGACACCTCGGTGCTGCTGGCCGATCCCCGTGCACCGTTGCGCTTCGAAGGTCACGACGTGGTGGTGCCGGTGGTGGCGATCCTCGAACTCGAGGCGAAACGGAACCACCCAGATCTGGGCTGGAACGCCCGCAAGGCGCTCGGTTTCTTCGAGGAACTGCGTCAGCTCCACGGAGGGCTCGATGAGTTGCTGCCGCTCGGTGGAGGCTCCACCCTGCGGATCGAGCCCAACCACGCCGATGTCGAGCTGCCCGACGCGTTGGCCACGTTCAACCACGACCATCGGGTGTTGGCCGTATGTATCGGCCTGCTCGACGAGCACGAAGACGTCCAGCTGGTCAGCAAGGACCTGCCGCTGCGGCTGAAGGCCGGCGTCCTCGGGATCGAGGCCGACGAATACCGCAGCGAGCTGGCAACCTCTCCGGTGCCTGCCGGGTTCGGCACGGTCGAGGTGGCCGGCCGAGTGGTCGACACGCTCTTCCATCAGGGCGTGGTCGACCTGGACGAGGCCCGGGACATGCCATGCAACGCCGGTGTTGCGCTGCTCGCCGGGTCACAATCGGCCCTTGGCCGGGTGAAGGAGGACAAGCGGGTCCATCTGGTCCGGGAACGCTCGGCGTTCGAGGTTCGGCCCCGCTCGGCCGAACAGCGGGTGGCGCTCGACCTCCTCCTCGACACCGAGCTCGGCGTGGTCAGCCTCGGCGGTCCGGCCGGCACCGGCAAGAGCCTGCTGGCCATGGCGGCCGGCATCCAGCAGACACTCGAGACTCGCCAGTACCGGCGGGTGTTGGTGTTTCGGCCGCTCCATGCCGTCGGCGGTCAGGACCTCGGGTTCCTGCCCGGAACCGAGGACGAGAAGATGCACCCGTGGACGGCGGCAGTCACCGACGCGCTGTCGGCCATCGCCTCACAGTCGGTCATCGACGAGCTGCACCGGCGCCGCATGATCGAGGTGTTGCCGCTCACCCACATCCGTGGCCGAACGCTCACCGATGCGTTCGTGATCATCGACGAGGCCCAGAACCTCGAGCGGAGTGTGCTCCTGACGGCACTTTCCCGCCTCGGCCAGAATTCCAAGGCTGTGCTGACCCACGACATCAATCAGCGAGACAACCTGCGAATCGGTCGCCACGACGGGATCGTGTCGGTGATCGAGGCGCTGTCGGGGCACCCACTGTTCGGCCACATCACGCTGACCCGATCGGAGCGGTCCGTGATCGCGGCGGTTGTGACTCGCCTGCTCGACGAGATATGACGTGGGGGTGAGCCCCACCAACGACCACTTCGCCTTCGACCTGCCGCTGGTCGACTTGCCCGTGGTCGACCTGATCGCCACCGACATCGACGGCACGATGCTGCGCAGCGACGGCACCCTGTCGCACCGGGTCCGTGAGGCGCTGCATCACGCCCATGCCGCCGGGATCCACGTGGTGCCCTCGACCGGGCGGCCGCTGCACGTGGCCGAAGACGTCATCGCCGAGCTCGGCCTCGACAACTACTGGGTGTTCGCCAACGGGGCGATCACCCGCCACCTCGAACGGGGTGAGGTCGTTCGGGCCTTCTGGATGGATCCGACCATCGCCCAGGGCATCGTGGTCGACCTGCGAGACGCCATCCCGGGGGCGCGTTTCGCGATCGAACTCGAACACGGGCTGGCCCACGAGCACGGGTTCAGCGACCGGGTGCCGTCGGTCCCGCAAGGACATCCCATCGACGACGTGCTCGACGGGATGCTGGGGCGGGTCCAGAAGGTGCTGGTCTTCCACGACGAGCTGTCGGTCGACGAGCTCTACCAGGCGTCGGTGCGCTCGGTCGAAGACAACGCCGTGCCGTCGTACTCCGGGCTGAACTTCATCGAGATCTCGGCCAAGCTCACCACCAAGGCGGTCGCCCTCGACCTGCTGTGCGCCGATCTCGGTGTGTCGCCCTCGGCGGTCGCCGCGTTCGGCGACAACCACAACGACGTCGCCATGCTCGAGTGGGCCGGCACCTCCTACGCCATGGGCAACGGCTCCGACGACGCCAAGGCCGCCGCCAACCACGTGATCCCCTCGAGCGACGACGACGGCCTCGCCCTCATCGTCGAACAACTCACCGCCCACCGCCTCGCCGCCCGCTCCTGACCCTGTGCGCCCGGAGCGCGCCGGCCGCCCTGCCCAGCCATCGCCCCGAGCCGCCACCTCGTCGAGCCGCCGCGCCGACCTGTTGGTCACCGCATCTGTCGAGCCTGAAGCCCAATCCGCCCAACTGTCGACACTGAAGCCCCGAACTGAGCCTCAGTGTCGACAGTTCGCAGGAATGGGCTTCAGTGTTGACAGTTGGGGCATGGCAGCGGGCGGATGAGGTGGCGCTCCGGACTCCCGCTCATGCGGCGAGGTTGCGCCGCTGCTCGAGGATCTCGATGATCTCGGCCATGGTCGATTCGGTGCGGTAGATCACTTCGTGCCAACCGATGCGGATGACGAGCCAGCCATGCCGATTGGCCTCTCGGTCGCGGGCGGCGTCTCGGCGGCGGTCGAGTTCCAGACGATGATGACTGCGACCGTCGACCTCGATGATCGTGCATCCGATCGGGTCAGCGAAGTCGACGATGCCCTCGAGGCCGTTGTACCACGGGGGAGCGAACTGGCGTCGCAGGTAGTTGACGCCACGGTCGGTGAGCGCCACCCACGTTCGGAGTTCCAGCTTGGAGGCGGGGAACGGCTGGTCGTCGATCAGCTCGTCGAGCACCGTGCGGATGATGCCGCTTCCGGTTCGGCCTCGGCGGGCCATCGCTCGGTGACAGGCGAGGAAGCGGGCCGGGGACGGGACCTGGGCGAGCAACTGTTCTTCGGCGATCCGCCGGTAGTGAGCGAAGGAAAGGACGGCGCAGAGGTCGAACAACGTCCGTGCCGGGGTGGTCACCCGGAGACCATCGATCATCATCACATCGTCGGCCGGGAGGAATCGGGTTTCATGAATCACGGCACCGGCGATCCGGCGAAGGGTGCCCAGCGGAACGGTCAGCTCGGCGCCCTCGTTGTCGCTGAGTGCCATGCCATGGAGTCGAGCGGCGGAGCGATGGCTGACGACGGCGTCGGGGTGGTGGAGGAGGCCGGCAGCCAGGACTGAGTTCGGGCCCTCCATCGTCGGCACGATGAAGACCCCCTTGGCCACCGATCGCAGCATCCCGCTCTGGACTCGTCGGGTGACGCTCGACGCGCTCACACCCGCTGCGATCAACTGTTGCTGTGTGACGGCGCCATAGTTGGCGGCCGCCAGCCGAAGACATTCCATATCCACTCGCTGTGCCATGTGTGGTAGATAAACGTAAATAAACGCACTTGTCAACCACTCACTGGTTCTGGCGAGCGCGGAACGTGGCGGGCACGCACAAGCTCACCAGCGGCCTGCCACGCCCGGTCACCGCCCGAACTGTCCGCACACAAGCCCAAACCTGCGAACTGTCGACACTGAAGCTCAGTTCCGGGCTTCAGTGTCGACAGTTGGTGGAGATGGGCTTCAGGCTCGACGGTTGATGCTGAGTCAGCGGGGGAGGGCGTTGGCGATGGCTTCGATGCCGGTGATCGAGTTGACCAGGCCGAGGTGGGAGCCGGTGATCTCGACCATCTCGGCGGCGGGGTCGAAGCAGTAGCGCCAATCGACGATGCCGTCGTTGCGGGAGTAGATCGAGACGAGGTCGACCTCGTCGGGGAAGGGCAGGTAGCGGTCGTCGTCGACCTGCTGCTCGCGCTCGGGGGCGACCGAACCGAAGGCACCGAGGCGCCACGCCTTGTCGAGGGTTTCGGCCGGGACCTTGACCACGACGAACGGCGGGTACTTGGTGAGCAGGGGCGCTCCGATCGCGATGACCCGCCGCACCAGGTCGGGATGGCGCACGGCCAACACCCGGCCGAACTGACCGCCCCGGCTGTGGCCGACGATGGTGACCCGTTGCTTGGTCTGGGCGACGAGGGTGTCGAGGTCGGCGGCGGCGGCGTCGACCGAGTGGTAGGCCGGGCCGGCGTTGAACCCGACCCGGGCCACCTGGACATGCCAGCCTGCCTTGTCGAGCACGTGCGAGAGTTGGCGAGCCTTGTGCGGACCCGACATGAACCCCGGAATGATCAGGACCGGACGGCCCTCGCCGGCGGGCACACCCGTGCCCTGCCAGAGCGGGCTCCGCCGGAGCGCTCGCCGCTCGAACGGCGCTCGGGCTTCGAGCCACACCGGCCGAGCGAACATGCCGGCGATGCCCCGTTTCGGCTCGGGTGAGGATGCGCTCTCGTCGGTCTGGCGTGTCGTCGCTGGCTCGGCATCGGGCGGGCCGTTTGGTGCAGGGGTGGGTGAGGTCGCGCTCCCGTCGAGCTGGCCGGTCGTCGCTGGCTCGACGTCGGGCGTGGCATTCGCTGCCGACCTGGGCGAGGCCGGGCCGGGGTCGACGACGTTCGATGCCGCAGCTGCGGGGTCGGACGTGCTGTCGCCGGGGTTGGCTGACGTGGCGTTGGACGGGGGCGATGGGGGGACCGAGGGCGGTGTCGTCGATCCGGCGCCATCGGTGGTCACGGTGGCCAAGGCTACCGGCGGCGGGCGAGCCGTCCTGACGTGGTGTTGTCCGGGCCGGTGGCGGGTGAAGGTATGGGGCGTCGCGACGTGGGGGTCGTCCAGGCCGGCTGGTGGCGTGGTGCGTGCGAGTGGGCCTACGTGGCTGTCGGTTGGGCGCACGCTTGGCGATCGTCGATCGGCCCGGGATTCGGGCGGCAGCGTGCTCGCTTCGGGTTACGTTGAGGGGATGGCTGCGCTGCGCTTCTTCTTCGGCACCATGGGATCGGGAAAGTCGACCCAGGCCCTCCAGATCCACCACAACCTGCGAAGCCGTGGTCTCGAGTGTGCGCTGATCACCCAACTCGATCGACAGGCGGGCAAGGTGTCGAGCCGCCTCGGCGTCTCGGCCGAGGCGATCATCCTCGATCCGGGGGTCGATCTGTTCCGCCTCATCACCCAGGAACACCTCTCGGGACCGGGTCTCGAGGCGGTCATCTGCGACGAGGCCCAGTTCTACGCCCCCCACCAGGTCGACCAGCTGGCTCGAGTGGTCGACGAGTTCGATATCGAGGTCTACGCGTTCGGCCTGCTCACCACGTTTCAGGGTGTGTTGTTCGACGGATCGAAGCGGCTGCTCGAACTGGCCGATGTCCGCAGCGAACTGCAGGTCGAGGCCCGCTGCTGGTGCGGTGATCGGGCCACCCACAACGCTCGCTTGGTGAACGGCATCCAGGTCTACGACGGCGAAATCACGGTGGTCGGCGACACCGGCGGCGAGGCGACCGTCACCTACGACCTGCGCTGCCGGAAGCACTGGCTCGAGGGCAAGCAGCGGCACGAGCAAGACGCGCTCTTCGTCGAGCCTCGGCCGGCGAGAGTGGAACGCAAGATCGTCGGCTGAGCGCGTCCGCCGGGCGGGTGGATCGGCTCAAGATTCGCGGCCGCTCACCGCTCTAGCGTTTTCCGCATGGGCATGATCATGCTGCTGATCGGGATCGTGGTGGGTGTGGCCGCCGGGTTCTCTGTCGGCTGGGCACTGCAGAAGCAGGCGAACGCCGAAGTCATCGAGGCGATGGAACGTCGCCTGCGCAACGCACAGAAGGCGCGCCTGCGAGCCGAGGAGCAACTCGTGGTCCGGCGGGCGCACTCGAACGCCTCGATCGCCATGATCCGCGGCGAACTCGACCGCACTCGAAGCCGATTGCACGAGGTCGAGAGCCTGCGGGTCGACTGACCCGGCACCCATACGCCGCTGCACCTCGTCGGGGTGCAAGCATGGTGCCATGTCTCGCACCGTTGCACTGCTGAATCAAAAGGGTGGGGTCGGCAAGACCACGGTCACCCTCGGGCTTGCCTCGGCCGCTTGGGCCAAGGGCGTCAAGACGCTGGTCGTCGACCTCGACGCCCAGGCGAATGCCACGTGGACCCTCGGCGTCGAACCGGCGATCGAGAACTGGGGGACCGGCGACGCTCTGCTCGCCAACAAGCCCGGCGCCGCCGCCGACATGATCGTCGCCTCGGGATGGGGCGACGACATCTGGTTGCTCCCGGCGGCGTCCGACCTCGTCCAGCGCGAAACCGACGTCAACCGACGTCATCCCGAAGGCCGGCTGCGGCGGGCGCTCGAGGGCCTCGACCAGCAGTTCCAGCTGATCTTGATCGACTGCCCACCGTCGCTCGGGCTGAACACGGTCAACGGCCTGGTGGCCGCCTCACATGCGTTGGTGGTCGTCGAACCCACCGTTTTCGGTGTTCGTGGTGTTGGCCCGGTGCTCGACCTCATCGAAGACGTCTGGAGCACGCAGAACGATGCGCTCGAGCTGGCCGGCGTCGTGCTGAACCGGGTGCCGGCGGTGTCGAGCGACGCTCACACCCAAGCTGGTGCACTGGCCAAGCTGGTCGGATCGAAGAGTGTCTGGAGTCCGTCGATCCCACACCGGGTGGCGATCAACGAGGCGCACGCCGAACGGTCACCGATCCACGCCTACGGACGACGCGCCGGCGAACTCGGCGAGATCTTCGACGCCCATCTTCGCCGCCTGCTCTAGAGCAACAAGATCGACCCTCGCCGGTGGCGGCGGCTGGGGGTCGTGATGGTGGAGATCGAAGTGCAGCACGGGAAGGTTGCGCAGTCGCACCATGAACAGCCATGACCCCGCCACCAGCAGGGCGGCGATGATGGCGTCGGTCCAGTAATGGTTGGCGGTCACGACGACCACCATCGTGGTGATGATCGGGTGCGCCAGGATCAGATAGCGGAAGCGTGAGCGGGACAGGGCGATCACGCTGATGGCGATGAGCAGCGCCCAACCGACATGGAGCGACGGCATGGCGGCGATCTGGTTGGCGGCCGATGACGCCGCCAGGTCATAGGGGCTCGGGCCGAACACGGCGCCGGTGTCGATGTAGCCCACCGACTTGAGCATGCGGGGCGGCGCCAGCGGGAAGATCAGGTGGAGCACCAAACCGGCGGTGGTGAGGATGATGAGGCTGGCTCGGATGACACCGAAATGCCGGGGGTGACGGAACCACGCCCAGGCCAAGAAGGCAGCGGTGAAGGGGAAGTGCACCCACATGTAGAAGGTGTTGGCCGCCGTGATGATCTCGGGATGGCGCAGGAACGGGTACTGCAGCATGGTCTCGGACGGCAGACCGATGGCGTTCTGGAAGTCGAGCAGGCGGGCGGCGTTGCCGAATGCCGTGGTGTGGTCGTCGGCGGTGATGCGGCGGACGAAGGCGTAGGCGAGGTAGAGACCACCCAAGACGGCGATGTTGCGGGCCAGATCGACCACGCGACTCGACAACGATGTTGCGGTGGATGCCGATGCGGCATCGTCGGTTGTCGGATGAGTTGCCCCCATCGAACCCCGCCCCCGTGTGAGGTGTCTCAGTGTGAGGTCTGCATGACGTTGGACGTCGCCCTTCCCAAAGGTTATGGGAATCAAACCACCTTGTCACCATCATTTGCCGTCGCGGCTGGTCAGCGGGATGGTCCACCCACCGAGTTCACCCACGTCAGGGCTGAAGGGACCAATCGATCGGCGTGCGACCGGCGGCGACGAGTGCGGCGTTCGCTCGGCTGAATGGGCGGCTTCCGAGGAATCCGCGGTGGGCGGAGAGGGGCGACGGATGGGCCGATTCGATGATGACGTGGCGACTCGTGTCGATCAGCGTTCGTTTCTTGCGGGCCGCCGATCCCCACAACATGAACACCACCCGTTCCGGCTTGGCGTTGACGGCCATGAGGACCTCGTCGGTGAAGCGCTCCCACCCCTTGCCCTGGTGTGACGCGGCCTGTCCGGCCCGGACGGTGAGGGTGGTGTTGAGCAGGAGCACGCCCTGGCGAGCCCAGGGCTCCAGCGAGCCATCGGTTGGCGGCGTGATGCCGAGGTCGGACTCGAGTTCGGCGAACAGATTCTTGAGCGACGGTGGTGGTGGCGTCGGCGGCCGGACCGAGAAGCAGAGTCCGTGCGCCTGACCCGGGCCGTGGTACGGGTCCTGGCCGAGGATCATCACCTTGACCTCGGCGTAGGGGGTGAGGTGCAGGGCGGCGAACACCTCGTCGTGCGGCGGATAGACGGGGCCACGGGCCCGTTCCTCGGCCACGAACTGCTGGAGTTCCGCCCAATAAGGCTTGGCGAATTCGCCGTTGAGGATCGGGTTCCAGTCGGTCTTGGGCACCCCGAAAGCCTAGAAGACCTCCGCTACCCTCTCGCCGGTGATCGAGTTGGAGGAGGAACCCGGGGGTCGGCGCTGGCGTTTCGACGCCGACTTCCTCCGCTCCCGCTGGGAGTGTCGCTGGGGTTGCGACTGCGTGGGGATCCTCGACGAACCGGCCAACGAGTTGGGGCAGGGGTGCTGCAGCGTCGGAGCGGAGCTGCTCGATCGCGATGAGGCCATGCAGGTGGGAGCGGCGGCCCTTTCACTCGACCCGGCCCGTTTCCAGTTCCACGCCGGCGACTCGGCCGGGATGGCCGACTATTTCGACCCGGACAACCGCCGCACCCTCGTGGTCGACGGCGCCTGCGTGTTCTTGAACCGTCCAGGGTTCGCCGGCGGGGAAGGATGTGCGCTGCATCTCGCGGCGCTCGACGACGGCGAGTCGCCGATCGACGTGAAACCGTCGGTGTGCTGGCAACTGCCGCTGAAGGTCACCCAGATCGACGACGACGGCGTGCCGGTGACGTTGCTACGGCGCTGGCAACGCGAGGACTGGGGGCCGGGCGGCGCAACGATGGCCTGGCTGTGTACCGACCCCGAGGCCACACCGAGCGCGTACGTCGGCGAGCGGATGGTCATCGACTCGTTGGCCGACGAGCTCGCCGCTCTGCTCGGAACGCCGTTGTTCGAGTCGCTGCGCCGGGCACTGCAACCGGAAGGCCAATGAGCCATTCGACCACGGTCGTGGCGGCGCCACTCCATCGCCGGCGTACCCGGATGCTCACCCTGCTCGCCGTCGGGGCGGTCCTCGCCGGGTGTACCGGCGGGCAGAGCGAGCTGACCGCACCGCCGAGCAGCACGTCCACGACAGCAGCGCCGACATCGACCACCACGACCACGGTGCCGACCACCACCACGACCGAGCCGACCACGACCACGACCATCGAGCCGGCCGTCGCCACGCTGGCGACCATGACGCTCGAACAGAAGGTCGGTCAGCTCCTCATGCCGGTGATCGGGGGCACGACCGCCGACGACAGCGGGTCGTCCCTCGCCGCCGTCCACGCCGGAGGCGTGATCTATCTGGGCAACAACATCACCGACGCCGACCAGCTGACCGCGCTGTCAGCCGGACTCCAGGACCGTGCAGTGGCCGACACCGGCGTCGGCCTGCTGGTGGCGGTCGATCAGGAAGGTGGCCGGGTGGTGCGGGTGCGCGACCAGGTGACCGTGCTGCCATCGGCCCGGTCGTACGACGGCGATGTGGCTGCCGCCGCCGCCGACGCCACGCTGAGCGGCAGTGAGCTCCGGCTCCAGGGCATCAACATGGTGCTCGCACCCGTTGCCGACCTGACCGACAGCACGACGAGCGTGATCGGCAACCGGTCCTACAGCGTCGATCCGCTCGTGGCCTCGGCGATGGTGTCGGCCGTGGTCGACGGGTATCAGGCGGCGGGTGCGGCGTCGGTGGTGAAGCATTGGCCCGGGCATGGACCGACCGAGGTCGACAGTCACCAGTCACTACCCACGCTCGGGATCAGCGTCGAACAATGGCGAGCGGTCGATCGAGTCCCGTTCGTTGCGGCCCTCGACGCCGGCGTCGACGCCGTGATGGTCGGTCACCTCGCCTTCCCGGCGCTCGACCCCAGCGGCGATCCGGCCACCATCTCGCCGATCGTCGTGCAGCAGGAATTGCGTGACGTCCTCGGGTTCGACGGCGTGGTGATGACCGACGCGCTCGACATGGGCGCCGTCGACACGCTCGGGTCGGGCGAGCTCGCCGTGCGATCGATCCTCGCTGGCGTCGACCTGTTGTTGGCGCCGACTGACGTCGAGGCTGCGGCCGCCGGCTTGCTGGCCGCTGTGGCCGACGGTCGACTCACCGAGGAGCGCATCGACCAGTCGGTGCTGCGGGTGTTGCGGCTCAAGGCGGCACTGGGGCTGCCGGTCGGCCCGGCGCCGATCCCGCCCGAGCCCGGTCCGGCCGACACCACGGCGACCGAGGACACGACGACCGAATCGACGATCACCGACACGACGCCCGAGGACACGACGACCACCACCGCCGACGACACCGGCAACACGACGGTCACCACTGCCAACGACACCGGCGACGACTCCGGCGGCGAGGGCGAGCCGTGACCACCGAGGCCTGGCTCGCTGTCGTCCATCTCGCCGCCACGGCGGCGATGGTCGGGCTCATCTGGACGATCCACGCCGTGCACTACCCGCTCTTCGGGCTGGTCGGCCCGGAGCGCTACGCCGAGTTCCAGCGTGAACACATGCGCCGGATCACCCGGGTGCTGCTCGTCCCTTGGGGAGTCGAAGGCCTGTCGAGTCTGGCCCTGGTGGCACTCACCGACGGCACCGATCGTCGCTGGTCACTTGCCGGACTCGTCCTCCTCGCCGGAGTGGTCGCCGTGACCGGACTCGGCGCGGCGCCGATCCACGGGCGGCTGACCAATGGGTTCGAGCCCGAACTCCATCGGCGGCTCATGCGGTTCGATGCTGTGCGTGCCATCGGCTGGACCGCACGTCTGGTGGTCGCCATCGTGCTGGTGGCCCGCCTCACCGAACGCCCCATCGGTTGAGCGACGGATCGAGCGGTCGGCCAAATCGAGCTGGCGCACTCGGCCGACCCGACCCAGGAACTTTCGGTGGGCCTTATCCGGCGAGGTCTAACCTTGGATCATGTTCGGGAGATCTGACTACGCCATCACCGTGGGTCGGATCGCCGGTGCGCCGGTGAAGATCGGCCCGGGCGCGCTGATCCTCGCCGCCTACTTCGCCATCCAGTTGGGCGCCTCGTGGGCCGACCGGGTCGCCCCGGGGTTGGCCTGGTCGGTGGCCGCCCTCACCGGGCTCGGCTTCATGGCCTCGATCCTGGTGCACGAGTCGGCCCACGCCCTGGTCGCCCGCCGTCGTGGCGTCGGGGTCGACGAGATCCGCCTCTGGCTGCTCGGTGGTTCCGCCGCCATGAGCCGCCGCACCCCCGACCCCGCGTCGGAGATGCTGATTTCGGTTGCCGGCCCGCTTTCCACCCTGGCGCTCGGTGCCGGCTTCTTCGGTCTCGGCCGGACCGTGTCGGGGAGCCTCGTCGTTCCCTACCTCGACCCGGTGAGCGGGGTCACTGCGGGCGCCATCGCCGCCGAAGCACTGTTCTGGCTGGGCACGATCAACCTCGTCCTCGGCTTCTTCAACCTGCTCCCTGCGCTTCCGCTCGATGGCGGTCGTGTGCTCACCGGCGCCCTCTGGAAGTTGCGAGGTGATCGCCTCCAGGCCACCCGGTGGGTGTCGTCGGTCAGCAAGGTCATGGCCTACCTCGCCTTCGGGTTCGCTGCTGTCGAGCTGTTCGTCTGGAACTCGGGCCTCCCGATCTGGACGATCTTCATCGCCATGATGTTCCTCCGCGGCGGCGACGCCGAGCTGGCGTCGCTGTCACTGTCGAGGCAGCTCGATCACGTCTCGGTCGCCGACGTCGCCCGTCCGGCGCCACCGAGCATCCACCTCGACACGAACACCGCCTCGGCGCGGGCCCTGTTGCCACACCCCTCCACCGCTCGGTACGCGATCGCCATCGACGACGACCGCGTCGTGCGGGGGCTGATCGACCTGCGAGCGCTGTGGGTGGCGGCCGATCACGATGGCACCAACCCGGTCGCCGACATCATGGAGCCGGTCGACGAACATCGAGCGGCCTTTGCCAGCGAGCCGCTGTCGAGCCTGATCGATCGCGGCGTCGCCCCACCATTCGTCGTCATCGACCATGGGTGGCGCCCCACCGGTTTGGTGGAGTCCATGCAGCAGCTCACCAGCGCCCGGCCCGCCCCGACGCCGACGGTCTGACCGGCGAATCGAGCCGCTACACCCGTCGCAGCAGAGTTACGAACCGAGGGTCGCGTTGACGTAGGGTGACCCTGTGACATCCGGCCACACGGTTGACGACATCGACTCGGCACCACCGCCGGTCGTCTGTGTGCTCGGCCCCACGGCCGTGGTCAACGGCGATGGCACCCGCTCCGCGGTCGCCGGTCAGCAGGGCGATGTGTTGGCGCTGTTGGCCGCCATGCACCCGGCCGGGGTACGGACCGACGTGCTGTATGAGGTCCTGTGGGGCGAGCGGGCGCCGCGGACGGCCGCCACCGGTCTACGCGTCGTGGTCAATCGGCTCCGAGACCGGCTCGGCCACGTACATGCGGATGCCATCGTGAACGAGGCGGGGCACTACCGGCTGGTCGTCGACCCGATGCAGATCGACATGCACCAGTTCGACGCTCGAGTGCAGCTTGCTCGTGGACTCGTCGATGGCGGCCGCTACGACGAGGCCATCACCCAGTTCGAGCGGGCGTTGGCGCTCTGGCACGGCGAGTCCTTCCAGTCGACGGGCGACCTGGGACCGCTGATCGGTGTCCAGACCCGACTCGATGAATCACGCGCCGATGCCGAGGAGCGCCTCACCGAAACCCTGATGTTCGCCGGCCGCAATGACGACGCCGTGGTCACCGCCTCGTCGATCATGCGCGACTTCGAGCTCCGCGAACGGCGCTGGGAACTCCTCGTGCTCGCGCTCTATCGAGCAGGTCGACAGGCCGAGGCGCTGCGGGCCTACCGCCGGGCCGAGCGGATGCTGGCCGAGGAATACGGCCTCCAACCCGGGCCACAGCTGGCCGAGCTCGAACTTCGGATCCTCGAACAGGATGCCACCCTGCTGCTCGACGAGCGTCTGGCGCAGGTGGCCACCGCCGATGCGCCACTCCGACTCACCAGCATCCTCGATGCCATCAAGAGCAAGCCGGCGGTACCGGCGATCGCCTCGCCGCTCGTCGGTCGCGACGACGACCTGCAGCGTGTATCCGATCTGTTGGAGCGTCACCGCCTCCTGACGATCGTCGGCCCGGCGGGTGTCGGCAAGACCCGCCTGGCCACCCAGCTCGCGCAGGGCACCGCGCACGGCCAGGTGATCTGGCTCGATCTCCTCGTCCGCGATCCCGACTCGATCATCGCCGAGTTGGCGTCCCAGCTGGGCGTCGGTGGCCACGGCGGCGAGGTGATCGAAGCGGTGCTCCGAGCGCTGTCGATGGCGCCGGCCATGCTCGTGTTCGACAACTGTGAGCACGTGATCGACACCATCGCCCCCTTGGCCGAGGCCATGGTCCGCCACTGTCCGGCGCTGCGGGTCGTGGCGACCAGTCGGGTGGCGTTCGATTCCGAGTCGGAGATGAGCGTCGATCTGGCGGCGCTCGACCACGACGCGGCCCGCCACCTGGTCCTCGACCGACTCGCCGGGTTCGACGCCAGGGGCACGATCTCCGACGCCTCGCTCGACCAACTCGTCGACGCAGTCGACCGGATGCCGCTTGCCCTCGAACTGGTCGCCAGCCGGTTGCGCAACCGGCCGATCGAGATCGTCATGCGAGAACTCGAGGAGAGCCTCGATTCTCTGAGCGGATCGCGCCACAGCGACCAGCGCCACGTCGGTCTCAACGAGGCCTTGGACTGGTCGATCGCCCTGCTCGACGAGGCGGCGCTGCCGGTCTACGAGGCTCTCGGCGTCATGGTCGGTCCCTTCCGGGCCCGTGACATGGCGGCATTGCTCGAGCTGCCGCTCGATGACGTGGCCCAGCAACTCCAGGCGCTTGCGGCCCTGTCGCTCGTCGGGTCGGCGGCGATCGGCGATCTCCCTGCGTATCGAGCGATGCAGACCGTGACCGTGCACGCCCGAAGGCGTCTGGTCGACCAGGGCTCACTGGGGCGGCTCACCGAACGCCACGCCCGGGTGTATGCCAGCGTGATGCGCCGGGCGGCGGTCGATCTGCGCGGACCTGACGAAGAGGTGGCGGTGGCGACGGTCCGGTCGGCAACCGGTCAGATCCGGGCGGCGTTCCAGTGGGCGATCGACCACGACCTCGACACTGCCGAGACCCTCGCCGTCGATCTGTGGGAGTACTCGTTCCTGCGGCTCGACTTCGGCCTCGTGTCGTTCGCTCCGACCGTGGTCGCAGCGATGGAGCGTCAGCAGCGAACGCCGTCGCCCGAGCTGCTCGGCACGGCGGCGTTCGCCTCGTGGGCCATGGGGTTGACGACCGAGGGCCTCGCGCTGGCGGCCCGGGCCGAACGAGCGGCCACGGCGATCGACGCCATCCCACCGATCCGAGCCTTCCAGGCCCGGGCCAACATCGCCTCCATGAGCGGCGACGACGACATGGCGCAGGAGGCCATCATGTCGGCGCTCAAGGCGGCCAAGGCGAAGGGCGATGCGAGCCGTGAAGCCGACATCCTGGTCGGGGTCGTGCTCGGGTTGGTCAAGATGGGCATGGTCGATGTCGCCCGAGACATCGCCGAACAGTGTCTGGCGACCGCCACCGAGTCACAGAACGCCTCGCTGATTGCGTGGGCCCGATGCGGGAGAGGCGTGGCGGAGTTCGACCGAGACCCGCTCGCCGCGCGCCGCGACTTCGCCGAGAGTGTCCGCGTCGCCCGGGGGGTTGCCAACCTCTGGGTCGAGGGCATGGCCACGTCCGGACTGATCCGGGCGCACGCTGCGCTCGGCGAGCTGCGCGAGGCGGCACGTCTCCTCGACCCGCTGCTCGAACTGTGGCGAAGCGTCGGGATCGACGGGATGATCGTCGAGGCCGGTCATCGGGCCGCCCTGATCCTCGATGCCGCCGGCCTCGATGACGCTGCCCATGCCGCCGTATCGGCGCTCCACGACTTCGACGCGCCCCCGTCGATGCTCGACTTTGACGTCGCTGCCTACCAGGCGCTCGCCGAACGTTGCGGCGTCGTGTCCCCGCCGACCGCACCGCCCCACGGTGCGGCCCGGCGATTGGCGCCGGCGGCGGCCACCGACGCGGTCGTGAGCGAGATCCGCTCGCTGCTGCGTCAGCTGCTGAATCCGAGTGGCCAGTAGTCGGTGTTCAACACCATCGGATCCGGTTGGAGGCGCCCGGCCTCGGCCTCGGTGAGGGGGCGTCGGTAGGGTCGCGACGATCCCTCGGCCAGGAACGGCGCGAGCCAGAAGCGGCCGGCCACACGCACGAACGAGCGAGCGAACACCTTGGTGCGTTCGTGTCGCAAGCTGGCCGACACCAGGGTGGCAACGACCTCGGACCGGGCTCGCCCGCGACGCTCGGTGACGAGCAGGAGGCGGTTCACCGCCGGGTTGCCGACCGCCTGGAACAGCCCCGTGCCCACCCAATCGAAGAACCGAGGAAAACCATCGGCCACACCGGCGACGAGCGCCTCGCCCAACCGCACCCCGTCGAGCGAGCGATTGTGGTGTCGCCAGCGGATGAGGCGGGCAAGGTCTCGGGCCTCGGCGTAGGTGAAGGGACGCCGCCCGTTGGGGTCGTCGACCGTGACGGCGTCGAGCGGGAGACCGAGGAGGTGGCCGATGGCGCACCACACGTGGGTATAGGCCTCGCGTTGCTCGTCGCTGATGTCGATCCCGAGGTCGTCGACCATCTCGAAGACCGGAACGACGAAGCTCAACGCCGTTCCCAGGAGGTCTTCGCCGTTGATCGGGGGCCCGTCGGTTTCGGTGTCCCACCCGGCGTCGAGCAGCTTCCGGCTCACGAGCGCATGGAGGAGGCGGACGCCGAAGATCGACTCGGCGGCCGGACCGTCGGGGGTCATCCGGCGGTCGGTGCCGTTGCGGGTCCAGCTCGCATCGGTGGCGAAGATGTCACGCAGGAACTGGGCGGTCTCACCGATGCGGCGGACGGGGTCGGTGGCGAGGTCGGAGATGGTGCCGAGCACCTTCACCCCCTTCGCGGCCGCATAGCCATCGGGGAGGCTGCGGAACAGCAAGCCCATGTAGATCACCGTGCTCGACTCGGCGTAGAGGTCGAGACAGGCGCGGATGTCGGCTGGTGACAGGATCCCTTCGGGGCCCGACACCGCAGCGATCCGCTCGGTGAACTCGCGGTCGAGCACCTCGAGCGGATCGGGAGCATCCGAGCCACGTCGGTGTCGCACCTGCGTGCGCTCGGCGACCTGTTGGAAGGTGAGGTTGGCGACCTGGTCGGCGAAGTGGTGCGTGGCGAGCGATCGGAGTTCGTCGAGCCGTTCGTTCGAGAACACCGCGGTCGGGGCGCCGGTGATGGCCGGGTCGTTCGAGTTCAGGCGCTGCTCGAACCGGTCGAGCTCTTCGACGAGCTCGGCTCGAGGTACCGGTCGGCGGAGGAGGCCACCGTCGGTGAGGAGCGCACGGGACCGCTGCTCGTTGGCGAACATGCGCAGGATGTAGGCCATCCGGTCGGCCAGATCGGCCCAGCAGCTCGACGCTCGGCCATCGACGCGGAAGGTGTCGTAGACAATCGCGAGGAGGTCGTCGGTGGCGATCTCGTCGAGCGGGGGAGCTGGAGCGGCTGGATCGATGCCAGCGGGGAGGGGCGGGATCTCGACGCTGTCGGTGGTCAGCGGCAGCGGCCGGCCGACATCGATGCGACGGTCGGGAAGGTCGATGCCGACGAGCCGGCGAGTGGCGAGATCGATCCAACGGTCTTCCAGGCGGAGCCGCCAGTGGCGCGGGTCGGTGTTGCGCCAGCGGTACCGAGTGCGCAGGGGCACATGGGCGGTGGTGAGGGTGCGGAGCCAGCTACGGAAACCGATCGTGATGGCCTCACCCAGCCGCTGCTGCTCGTGGACGGCGAGGAGCGCGTTGCCGAGCAGGATCGTGCGGGATCGCTGGGCGGGATCGTGGCAATCGAGTGCGTCGCGGTAGGCCTGGAAGCCGCGCAGGAGCAGCACGCGGCCGGTTGCGTCGGGGCCGCCCGCGTTGCCGAGGAGCAGATCGACCAGCGACGGCGGTGCCGCCTGCATGGGATGGCTCGGCGGTGCTGGTGAGCGTTCGAGAAGTTGGGTGGCGCAGCGATCCCAGGCGGCGTCGAGGTCGGCCCCCACCCCGGCCGCCACGCCGACGGTCTCGAGGAAGATCGCGTGGGCTCGACCGACGTCGGCGAAGACCGACCGATTGCCGTCGCCGAACGCCGCGGCGATGAGTCGGCCGACACTCGCACCCGGGAGCCGAAGGACGTCGCCGACGGCATGGGACGCCCACTGACCGAAGGTGCACCAGGTGGCGTCATCGGACCCCAACACCATGCGCATCGCATCGGCGAGATCGCCGTAGGCCTCGGTGATCAGCTCGTTGCGGAGCGCGGCCGGCATGGGCACGAAGGCGACGTGTTCGATGCGCTCGCGACCGTAGTGGCGAGCGCTCAGGTCGGGTCGCCAGACCGACGTGGCCGTCGCGTGTCTCACCGTGGCGTGCCCCCTCGTGGTTCGTTGCCGGCACCGACGCCGACGCCGTCGGTGGGCCGATGGTAGTGGGGCGGCGCAGGGTGTGTCGTGGTGGTCGTGAGCTCGCCGACGGGACGCTTGGCGGTAGGCCTCAACAGGGGAAACAGCGTTAACGGCTCGTTTACGAGGCCTTCGTATCCTGCTGCGCAGTCGGTCTCTGCGGCGGGGGACTGGGCCTGGTGCTGGCTGCGTATGTGCCCCTTGGAGGGAAGGGGTAAATACGCAGCCGCCCCGCCGGGACGGCGCCCCGAGAGCCACCGACCGCGTCGACAACTGGCCCCAACTGCGCGGGCAACTGGCACCGACAACGTCGGCAACAGGCACCGACTGCGTGGGCAACTGGCACCGCCGTCACCCAGATGGCAGGCTCACGCCATGACTCCAGAAGCTGTGATCTCTGCCACTGCCGGACCGACGGGCAACGTTGGTGCCGCGTTCTACTTCCACCCGGACACCTTGGCCAAGGGGAAGGAACTCGGCCTCGATGGCATGCGGTTCTACATCCTCGGCCGGGGTGGCGTGCTCGGTGACGCCGAGTCCGACGTGGTGGCCAGCGCGTTCGGCTACTTCAGCCCGGCGTTGATCGCCAAGCTGTGGAACACGGCGAAGGAGACCCTCGATCCTCGTGAGGCTGGTCGGGTCTACCACGAGTGTTGTGCGAACGTCGGCCGGGCCAAGCTGGCCGACGTCGAGGGACTCGAGGCGTACTGCGACGCCGCCGAGGCCGTGGTGGCCGCCGCTCATCCGGCGGCGCTCGCCCTGTTCGCCGGCATCGCGGCCGAGCCTCGGGCCGAGGACCTGCCCGGTCGAGCCGCCCAGCTTGCGGCCGTGCTGCGTGAACTGCGGGGCAGCGCTCACCTCCTCGCCGTGTTGGCGTCGGGTCTCGACCCCGCAGTCGCCCATGCGATCAAGCGCCCGGAGATGGTCGCCGCCTTCGGTTACGAGTCGGCACCCGAGAGCAGCGAGACCGATGCCGCCAAGCTCGAAGCGGCCGAGGCGCTCACCGACCAGCTGTTGCTGCCGGCGTATTCGCAGCTGAGCGAGGAGCAGGGGCAAGCCCTGGTCGATGGCATCAATGCCATGGCCGCGGCCTACGGCGTCTGATCCGTTCCGTCAGTCGGCGACGAGGAGGGATCGCACCGCGCCGAGTTCGGCGTCGGTGAGTCCCGCCTCGGATCGCAGGTAGCCGAGTGGCCCACCGTGGGTCTCGTCGAGCCAGGTGAGCGTCTTCGCCATGGCCGGTCGTGGCGCGCCGAGGGCCGGGCGGAAGTCCTCGACGTCGAGACCGCGCTCGGCGAAGATCGGCGCGAGGGCCGCCATCCGAGGCTCGGCCCGGTAGGGGTTCGACAACTCGAAGTCGTCGAGGATCCGTTCCCGGTCGACGTTCGCGATGCTGAGGAGCAGCATCGCCATGATCCCGGTGCGGTCCTTGCCGGCCGTGCAGTGGAACAGCGATGGACCGTCGTTGGCCACGTGGCGGATGGCGGTGGCGAACCCGTCGGCGTGCGCCTCGAGCATGTCGACGTAGGTCTGGAACACCCAGTCGTCGTTGATGCCCTCCATCTCGCCGTCGAAGGCTCGCTCGAGGAACGACTTCTCCTGCGCCAGCTTCCCCGCCATGGGGATCTCGATGTGGTTGGCGACCCCGGACCACAGTCGCGACGGGTCTTCGGCCACCTCGACCGGGTAGCGGAAGTCGATCACGGTGACGATGCCGAGCTCGGCGAAGATCTCGTGATCGCTGTCGGTCAGCTGGCTGAGCCGGTCGCAGCGGAACGCGACCCCGCGGCGGATCGCCGAGCCGTCGAGCGTCGGCCAACCGCCGAGGTCACGCAGGTTCAGGGCGCCTTCGAGGTCGATGCGTTGGCCGGGTGCGGGCAGTGTCGTCATGGTGTGTGCTTTCGGATGGGGAGCGAGGCGGTGTGAATGAGGCAGTGTGAATAAGGCGGTGTGAGCGAGCTGATCGCGGTGGTGATCAGGTCGAGGAGGACAGCGTCGGGTCGAGCTGGTCGTGTTCGGTGTACCAGGCAATCGCCGCCGACCGGAGGTCGACCTTGCGGATCTTGACGCCGTTGGGGCCGTCGGTGACGGGGAACTCATCGACGATGACCACGCGATCGGGCGTCTTGTAGTTGGCCAGACCGTTCGCGCAGTGGGCGATGAGGTCGTCGGGTGTGGCGGTGCCGCCGGGGGCGAGACGTACGAACGCGACCGCGACCTCGCCGCCCGGTCGGTCGACGCCGACCACCTGGGCCAGCTCGACTGCCTCGTGGCGTTCGAGGTGATGCTCGATCTCGGTGGGATCGCACAGGAAGCCTCGCAGTCGCAGCGAGTCGCCGAGCCGGGAGCGGTAGACGAAGGCACGGCCATCGACCGTGTGGCCGAGATCGCCGGTGCGGAACCAGCGGTCGTCGGTGAAGGCGGCAACGGTGGCGGCCGTGGTCTCTGGTGCGTCGGGGTGCTCGAGGTAGCCGTCGATCATGCCTGGACCCCGGAACTGGATCTCGCCCGGCTCGCCGTGGGGGAGGACCGCGCCGGTCGCCGGATCGACACAACGCACCTCGAGCTGGTCGGAGACGAGGCGACCGCCGTTGACCGCACGCTCCTCGAGCGGCGCGGCGGCAGGCCAGCGCGACATGAGCGCGAACCCTTCCGACGATCCGTAGACCCCCGACAACCGGAGGCGGCCGTCGGTGAGCCGGTCGGCGAGTTCGGCGACCTGGCGGCCGCTGTTGGTGAAGTCGGCGTAGACGCCGTTGGTCCAGGTCGTGGTGGCGCCGTCGAAGGCCGGTTGTTCGAAGATGGCGGTGAGCATGTCGTCGGACCCATTGGCGAAGGTGACCCGGTGCTCGGCGATGGCGGCGGCACCGGCTGCGGGGTCGAAGGTCTCGTGCAGCACCGTGGTGCCGCCGGCGAGGAGGGTGGCGTAGGCGACGGTGAAGCCGAACACCCCGCACAGTGGCAGCGGCACGTAGGCGACGGTGTCGTGATCGAGGTCGAAGGCGTCGATGACTGCACGGAGGTGGTGGAGGGTGCCGGCCTGAGTATGGACGGCGAGTTTGGGGTGGCCGGTGGTTCCCGAGGTGGTGAAGCCGCACCACCGCTCGTCGCCCGTCACCGTCGGCCGCTCGGGTGACGTCGATGCCGGGGCCGCTGCTTGATCGAGGTCGGTCCAGGCGATTGGACTGAATCGGGCGTCGAACGCCGACGGATCGCCATCGACCAGCACCCGGGGCGTGTCTCGAATGCCCAGGAGGAGTTCGGCGGGACGAACGCCGAGGAATCGGTCGGGTACGAGCACCGCATCGCACCGGCCGACATGGAGCAGATAGTCGAGTTCGGCCGTGCGGAACCGGGTGTTCAGCCCGATCGACAGGCTGCCGATGGCGGCGGTGGCGAGCGAGGTGACCAGCCACTCGACCCGGTTCGGTGCGAACAGGGCGACGCTCGACTGTGGCCCGAGACCCAGGCCTCGCAGGGAGGTCGCCACCCGCTCGACCGACTCGCACAGCTCGCCGA
Organism: Acidimicrobiales bacterium; assembly: GCA_041394265.1. Classification (NCBI taxonomy): domain Bacteria; kingdom Bacillati; phylum Actinomycetota; class Acidimicrobiia; order Acidimicrobiales; species Acidimicrobiales bacterium. Next base: position 506,831 of record JAWKIO010000006.1, on the reverse strand, counting down.
AGGTGAGGTGTCGCCCTCGTTGGTCGATCACGGCGGTTCGGTCTGGCGCCTGCGCTGCGATATCGCAGAGGGCGGGGAAGATCATGAGCGTCTCGGGCGATGGGGGTCGATGGCACACTCTTGCGCCTGTTCCGTCGATTGTCACGCCGAAGGGCGGTCTCGGTGACGTCGGGCTTATGATCGGGTCGTTTCCGTCCGATGCCTGGGTGGTTCGGATTCGGATCGCGGGAGGGAGGTGAGCGTGGCAACGTCGGACCGAGGGACGAGCGTGACATCGTCGGACCGAGGGACGAGCATGACATCGTCGAATCGTCGGCCGACCCTCGTGGCCACCATGTTGGCCGCAGCTGCGGTTGCGCTGTTGGCTGCCTTCACCGTCACCCGAGACCAACCGCTCGAAGAGTCGCTCGACAACGCCACGTTCTTTGCCGACCAGCCCTCGACCACGACCACCCCGACGACCGTGGCCACCACCACCTCGACGGTCGTCGCTCCGGCGTGGCAACCGCTCATGCCGGCCGAGGGCGACGGGGTGCTCATCGCCACGTCGCTCGATCACGCCACGGTGATCGACATCTACGCCGCCCCCGACGACACGGCTGTGCCCGCATGGCGACTCGGCATCCCCACCGAGTTCGGCGGTCCCCGCACCTTCCTCGTGATCGGCGAGTCCGAGGACTGGGTGCACGTGAAGGTCCCGGTCCGTCCGAACGGTTCCACCGGATGGGTCCGCAAAGCCGACGTCACCTTCTCGACCACCACGATCCACGTTGACATCGATGTCTCGGATCGTCTCGTGTCGATCTACGACGGCGACGACCTGGTCTTCCAGACCATCGGCGCGGTTGGGCGCGACGAGTACCCGACACCGGTGGGCGAGTGGTTCCTGCGCGACGCCATCCCGTGGGACGAGCAGTCGGTCTACGGACCGTGGGTGCTCGCGCTCTCGGCGTTCAGCGAGCAGATCGACGAGATCAACGGTGGTCAGGCCGTGGTGGCGCTCCACGGCACCTCCCAGCCAGACAAGCTCGGATCGGCCGTTTCCCTGGGCTGTGTGCGACTCTCGAACGACGACATCACGATCGTTGCCTCGCTCGTGCCGGTCGGATCGCCGGTGGTCATCCACGACTGAACGTGACGACAGTCACAACGGGCGCTAACTTCTCGGTGTTCACATCGAGAAGGGGAGCCCCCACGTGGTTGACAGTTGGCTGGTCGAGACCGACCTGAGCGAGGAATTCGATTTCTACACCCGGGCGAATGTCGGTGAGGTGTTCCCCGATCCGGTCGCCCCGCTGTCGTTCTTCTACTTCGAGAACGAGAACGGCCTGGGCGGCTCCGAGATGGGCTTCCGCCGAGCCTACTACAAGATCGGGGTGATGACGCCCGACGAGCTGCCCGACGACGAATGCGTCTTCCTCGGCGTGGTCAACGGCTATTGCTATCTCAACGCCTCGGCGCTGCGCATGCTCGGTCACCGGGCGCCGGGGATGACCGCCTCCGACATCGACGATGCGTTCTTCGGCGATGCGCCCGGTGTCCCCGAGTTCGTGGTGAAGCCCGGCTTCGATCGCGAGGAGCTCACCGCCAAGATCGGCGAGACGTTCGGTTGGGTGCTCACCACCCCGAACCTGCCCGAGGTGCTGGCCGAGGAGCAGATCGTCAACGGCCTACGGGCCAACCGTCCCGACTTCTCGACCATGAGCAATCGCGAGCTGTTCGACTATGCGATGGACCTCGCCGACACCCACTTCGAGAACCTGTTCGCCCAGCACATCTACATCACCTTCCTCGCCTCGGTGCCGATCGGCATCATCACCGCCGTCTGCGCCGCCGTCGGTCGCCCCGAGGACACGCTCCGGCTCATCGCCGGTGTCGGCGACGTCGAGTCGGCCGCTCCCTCCATGGCGATGCGGAACCTGGGTCGTACCGCTGCCGCGTCACCCACGCTGTCGGCGATGTTCGACCAGGGCGTGACCGGGTTGCACGCACGGCTGCAGGCTGCGGCCGGCGATCCGGATGTCGACAACTTCCTGTCGGAGTTCGGCGACTTCAGCTTCGCCTACGGCTGCCGTGGCCCGAACGAGTGGGAGACCCGTTCCCCCACGTGGGAGACCGACCCCGACCTCGCCCTCGCGGCCATCGACCGCATGCGGCTCTCGCCGGAATCGGCCTCACCCCAAGGGCACAACAGCGAGCTGGCGGCCGACCGCGAACGGCTCAGTGCCGAGATCGCGGCCATGGTCGAGGGCGATCCCGAGACCCACGGCCAGTTCATGGCAGCCCTCAGCTCGGCCAAGGTGTTCATGCCCGGCCGGGAGCGCACCAAGACCAACTGCATCAAGCTCGTCCACGAGTTGCGGATGGCACTGGTCGAGATCGGCCGCCGTGCCGTCGAGGCCGGCCACTTCCCGAAGGTCAACTCCTACGGCCTCCTCACCCGGCCCGAGCTCGACCAGTTCATCGACAGCCCCGAAGGCTGGCTCGACACCCTCAACGAGCGCGACGCACTCCTTCAAGAGGTGTCCGGACTCCAGGAGCCGTTCCTCTTCGTCGGCCGGCCCGGTCCGATGAGCGAGTACCCCCGACGGAGTGATGTGGTCTACGACCTCACCACCGCCGGCGAGGTGGTCCAGGGCATGCCCGGCTGCCCCGGCAAGTCGCGGGGCATCGCTCGGGTGGTCACCAACTCCCACGATCCTTCGGCGCTCGCCCCCGGCGACATCCTGGTGGCACCGCTCACCGATCCGTCGTGGACCCCGCTGTTCGTTCCGGCCGCCGGCGTGGTCGTCGACGTCGGCGCCGCGCTGTCGCACGCCATCATCGTGAGCCGTGAGCTGGGCATCCCGTGCGTGGTGTCGGCCACCGACGCCACCAAGCGCATTCCCGACGGTGCCCTCATCGAGGTCGACGGCGACTCGGGAGCGGTCACCATCATCGAGCTACCCTGATCGGCGACGTGGCCGGCGCCACGACCGTCGGCGTTCAGCGCAGGCGGTAGTGGTAGCCGGCCCGGGTGCGTCCGATCTGCTCGAAGACCCCGAGGGGGACGAAGCAGTACGCCATCTTCTGAGCGCTCGCCCGATCGAAGCCACCGCCGGCCGCAAGGTCGGCGGTGGTGAACTCCTCGGGTAGGTCGAGCGGGAGAAGCCGACGCAGGTCGTCGACGGTGTCGAACCGCTCGACGCCGACCAGCTCGGTGAGCACCTTGTCGACCGTCCGGTAGCCACCGCGACCCCGTCGAGCCCGAGGGTCGTGTCGCTGGACCCGATCGATCTTCACGAGCGCCACGTCGAGCGTGAGGTTCGGGTGATCGATGAGGGTCGGGATCGACACCAGTTCGTCGAACAGTTGATACACCGAGCCTCGTTTGGGGGAGCGGCGAGGCCGCGTGTCGGGTCGGACCAACCGGGTCTCGACGGCAACCGGATACACGAGCAGGACCCGGTGGTCGCCGAGTAGGCGGTCGAGCTTGTTGCCCATGGCCCCGAACGACCCCGTCTGGATCTCGATCAGCTGATCGCCCCGCTCGATGTCGATCACGAAGCCGCGAAGCGGGACCTCGAAACGATCGCCGGGGCGGGCGTAGTGGGTCTTGAGCGCGGCGTGGAGCGAGCCTTCGTTGAGCGTCCCGATGTGGGGGGCCGGAGCGGCGGCCGGCTCGGTCGTCGACGATGGTGCGGTGGGATCGATCACCGCATCGTAGGGTGATCGACCATGACCGACGAGGACCCGACGAGTTCACCGCTCGCCCTCCAACTCGCGCGCGTCGAGAAGTCGACACCACCCACGGTGAGCGACATCTGCGAGGCGGCGGTCCTCGCCACCGTCGAGCTGCTCGACGACGAGCGCAGTCGTCCCGGAGGCATTTGGCACGACGCCGTGGCCGCGTGGAACGGCGCTCGGATCCGCAAGATCATGCGCCGGGGGAGAGCGTCGGCGTGGGAGCGGGCTCAAGAACCCGACGGTGTCACGGTGCGGCACCGCAGCGCCGAGGTGCGTGCCTTCGTTCCCGGGCCGCTCGACCAGGCTCCCGCGGCATTGGCCAAACTCCAGATCCAGTCGACCGATCTCGACGAACCAGCCCGCCTCGACGCTCTACCTCGACCTGAGGGTGAGGTCGAGGGTTCGCCGATGCTGTGGGTGGTGCTGACCCCGGAGGTGACCATGAGCTGGGGCAAGCGGGCAGCTCAGTGCGCTCACGCCGGCCAGCTGGCGTGGCAACAGGCCGACCCTGGTCTCGTGTCTGCGTGGAACGACGCCGGTCGTCCCGTCCGAGTCATTCACGCCACCCCGGCGCTGTGGGAGGAACTGCGACCGCTCGCCGATGTCTCGATCCACGATGGAGGGTTCACCGAGATCCCGGCAGGCACCCTCACGGCGCTCGCCCTCTGGTCGACCGTTCCGGCGGGGTGAGTGGCACCCACTCGGGTGGATTCCTCAGGTCAGCGCCCGATTGGCTCTACGATCAGCGTCGTGCCGACCTACCCCACCCGCATCCTGCTCGGTCGGCTGCGGGTCGGCCAGCGGCGGCCGCTCGCCTCCGACGACGCCCCGGTGTGGAAGCGACCGTCGTCTCGCGATCCGTGGCAGCGGGTGGTGTACGGCGTCCTCGCCGTGAACCTCGTGGTGATCATCGGTTGGGTGGGGTATCGCCTCCTCGGCTTGTCGTGGCTCGATGCGATCTACCAGACCGTCATCACGATCACGACGGTCGGCTTCACCGAGCTGGGGATGACCGACACCAACATCGCCCGCTACCGAACCTTCACCATCTTCATCGCCGTGGTCGGAACGGCGAGTGTGCTCTACACCCTCGGTGTCCTGGTCGACACCCTCATCGAGGGCAGCCTCAACGACGAACTCAGGAGACGACGCATGCTCAAGTCGATCGACACGCTCGAGAACCATGTGATCATCTGCGGCTGGGGCCGGGTCGGGAACTCGGTCGCCACGTTCGTGCGCCGCTCGGGCGGCGAGGTGGTCATCATCGACCGCGAGCCGCAAGAAGACCAGGCGGACGTGGCGATCGTGATCGGCGAGGCCACCGACGACGATGTCCTGCGGGCGGCCGGCATCGGGCGGGCCAAGACCATCATCGCCGCTCTCGACCACGACGCCGACAACCTCTTCGTCTGCCTCAGCGCCCGGGCCCTCCGGTCCGACATCTTCATCGTCGCCCGGACCAACGACCAGAAGAACGAGTCGAAGATGCTGCAGGCCGGCGCCGACCGGGTGATCAACCCGCACGAGATCGGCGGATCTCGCATGGCCGCACTGGCGCTCCAGCCCCATGTGGCGGAGTTCCTCGACGAGGTGCTGCACGACGAGGGTCACGACGTGGCGGTGCACGAGGTCGTCGTCCCCGATGATTCGCCGATGCGGGGCCGGTCGTTGATGGACCTGCGGGCCGAAGACGGTCGCCGTTCGCTGATCATCGCCATCCGTCAGGGCGACGGCCGCTACCACACCAATCCGGCGCCGACGACCGAACTCCACGGTGGCGACGTGATCATCGCCCTCGGCTCGGCCGCCGAACTCGCCCGCCTCCGCGCCGTGGTCTGACCCCAAACCCCACCAAACCCCAGCAACTTTGGCGTTTTCGTACCTCTGAGCGGCATCAACTCTCCAAAGTTGCGGTGGGTTTTGGGGTTCGGGTTTGGGGTGTGGAGTGTGGGTCAGGTGCGGAAGAGGCCGAGGATGCGCCAGCCTCGGTCGGGGAAGCCGCAGGCGTCGGCGGTCTTGGCCGAGGCACGGTTGTCGGGAGCGTGCAGGTAGATCGGGATCGCCCTGTCGTCGAGCACCCGCCGGGCGGCCTGGGAGACCAGGCTGGCAGCCCAACCCTTGCCCCGGTGGCCCTCCTCGGTCACCACGGCGAGCTCGTGACCGTGCTGGTCATGCTGTTTGCGGCCCACGCCGGCCGCGACCTGGCTCGTGCCCGAGGCGAGGTCGGGGGCGTCGAAGCCGACCAGCACATCGCCATTGAACGGGCGAAGCCACGGCAGCACTCGCGGGTCGGTCGTCGGGAGCCACAGGCCGAGTCGATTCGGGTCGGGTGGAGCGGGGTTGGTCGACCAGCGGTAGATCCCACGACCGAAGCGGTGATCGATCAGGCCGAGGGCATCGCCGAGGCGAGCACCAACGGTGTCGAGATCGTCGCCCAGCGCCCGGACGGCGGCGACCCGCTCCGGCGGCACGCTCAGCACCGCACCGCTCAGGGTTTCGATGCCGACGAAGGGCCGAATCGTGCCATCCCAGCCGGGCTGCGTGCGCTTCTCGGAGCCGACGACGATCAGCTCGCCCTCACCCGGTGGACGCCACTGACCGAGCCATTCGTCGAGGTGACGAGCGAGCCGTTCGGGGAGGCTGCCGTCGTCGCCGGTCGGGATGTGGCGTCGTGCGTTCATGCAGGTGGTTCCGCTGGAGGGTCGTTGGGTCGGTCAGAACTGGCGGGTGTCGGTCGGCAAACCGAACCGCATGCGACCGAGCGGTTCGAGGAGTCGAGGCGCGATCATGCCGTGCTGAGTGGCGACATTGACGTCGCGAAACACCCGCTGGAGCGGCGAGGTCTCATACAGCGCCGACCCACCGCCTGCTCGGTAGCACAGCCCAACGGCGTGGGCGCTCCGTTCGGCCGCGTTGTTGGCTGCCAGTCGCAGCAGGCGCTTTTGTTCGCCCGACATCTCGCCCTGGTGTTCGGCGGCGTCCCAGCACTCGGCGACCACCTCGTGGATGAACGCCGAGGCCGAGCGGACCGCGGCCTCCGCCGCCGCCAGATCGGCCTGCACGGTGGCTCGTTCGGACAGCGACCGAGACGACCCCTGAGGCTTCTTGTCGCCCAATAGCACCAACTCGTCGATGGCTCGACGAGCGAGTCCGAGGGTCACACTGGCGACGCCCACCCCGAGAGCGCCGAGGAACGAGAAGCGATAGAGCGGGCTGTCGACCACAGGCTCGGGTCCGGCGGCGAACGACACCCAACGACCGGTGGGAACGAAGGCGTCGTCGACCTGGTAGTCGGTCGAGCCGGTGCCCTTGAGTCCCATCACGTGCCAGGTGTCGAGGAGTTCGACGTCGCTGCGGTCGAAGTACACGAACGGGGCGGCGGTGCCGTCGGCCAGTTTCGTCGGCGTGCCGGTGTCGTCGACGATGCGGACCCCGCCCCCGACCCAGGTGCAGTGATGCGAGCCTGAGCCCCATGCCCATTGACCGGTGACCCGGATACCGCCGTCGACGGCCACTCCGGTGCCGGCGGGCATGCCGAAGCCTCCGGTCACCGCACGAGGATCGCCGTAGATCTCCTCGGCAAAGACCGGATCGAGGAAACCGCCGTTCAGGGCGGTGGTGTTGGCGATCATGATGCACCAGCCGGTCGCACCGTCGTGGTAGCTGACGGCGTCGAGCACGTCGATCAGGTCGGCGACCGATCCCTCGACACCGCCGTAGCGGGCCGGCACCCAGAGTCGCATGACACAGGAGTCGATCAGTCCGTCGACGATGTCGGCGGGCAGTCGTCGCAACGACTCGATCTCGCCCGAACGACGACCGGCGTCGACCGCGACTGCGGTCAACGCCTGGTGATCGACGACTGCTCGGGTGTGCTGCGTGATCGACATGGTGGTCCCGATCGGTCGAACGCCCCGGGTGGTGGCGTTCCCGGCAGCGAACCTAGTCCCGACCGGCGGGCCGGGCGAGACCAGGGTCAGCCCTGTCGGATCTCGATCGACCCGAAGCGGACGTCGGCGTCGATGGAGACGGTGGGGGCACCCTCGCGTGCGCTGTAGATCCGCTGGATCTCCGAGCTTGAGCCGGAGACCTCTTCGAGCGTGATGCCGAAGCCCCCGTCGGTGGTCTTGATCGGGGCCGTCACGACGCCAAAGCGAGCGGTGGCGTCGAGATCGATCGTGACATCGTCGGGGAGGTACACCACGATCGAGCCGGCATCGAGGTCGATCGTCGTGGCGGCGTCGGAGGTGAACTCGGCATCGCGCAGGTCGATGATCAGCTCGCCGGTGCCGAGGACGTAGCTCGGCAGGAGCGACTCGCCGTCGAGCACTCGGTACTCACGAGAGCCGACACCGTCGACGGTGATGGCGACGGCGATCGGCGACACGCCAAGACCGATCAGAGCGATGATGCCGGCGAACCACAGGCCCAGCGCTCGGCCGACGAACAGGCTGACGATGATGCCGGTGACGATGATGGCGAGGGCGGTGCCGAACATCTGTGGCACGCTGATGTCGACCCCGGTGAACTGGTCGAGGGCGATCATGGCGGCCACGACGACGGCGGTGATGGCCATGGTCACCGCAGTAACCGGCGGTTTCGGCTTGGTCGCGACCGGCGGTGCGGGATCGGTGTGCACCGTGCCCCACTGCGGCGCGGGAGCCGCGGTTGCTGCGTAGGCGTGGGTGGTCGACGGCGGCAGCGGGGTGGTGGTGAGCGGTGGGATCCACGACGGGCGGCTGGCCGGTTGCGTGGGAGCGTCGGTGATCACCTGTGGCGTGGACCGCTGATCGAGCAGGTAGAAGCCGATGCCGATGAGCAGGGCCGGAGCGAGCAGGCTCCCGGCGGCTCCACCGGCACCGAAGGCCACCGAGACGGCACCCACCATGGCGAGCGTGCCGATCACGATGCCGGCGACGCTGCCGTTCAGCACGACTGGACGCGGGTCGGGGTGTCGGTCACGAGGGATGAGGGCCCAACCGGCGATGTACACGAAGATGCCGAGGCCGCCGAAGAAGCTGGCGACGACGAACGCCGCCTTGACCAGGCCGGTCTCGACGCCGAAGTAGCGAGCGATGCCGGCGGCGACGCCGGGGCCGGAACTGCCCTCGGCCCGACGAAGGCGGCGGACCGGAGGAAGCGGTGGCGGCGGATCCATCGGCGGCGGATCCATTGGGGGCGGTGTGGTTGCGGTGGGCTCGCCCGGTTCGGCTCCTGCCGACTCGCCATCGAACGGATCGCTGCCGGCGGGGTCGTTGCCGCCCGAGGTGGCATCTTCGATCGGGTCGGCATCAGCTTCGCTGTCGATGCCGATTTCGCCGGTGACGGACTCGGCCCCGGCGTCGGTCGGCTCCTCGGCGAGCGGATCATCCAGTCGGGCGGCAGCCTCGAGCAGGGCGGCACCATCGACGTCCAAGGCGCCAGTGGCCGGCGTCTCGTCGGTCGCTGCGGGCTCGGGGGCATCGCGGTGATCGAGACCGGTGCTCGACTCGGTCGAGGTCTCGTCGTTGGAGGGGGAATCGTCGTCGGGTTGGGGGGAGTGGAGGTCGGTCATGGTTCGAGTGTCGATCGGGCCGGCTCGGCCAACCATCGGTGGGCCACCCCACTCTTCCCTGAATGCGTCTCGGGTGCACTCAGGGTTTGCCCTGATTTGGATCGATCCTCGGTCGTGCGATCATGCAACGGTCATGAGAGCCGTACCCAGCGATCGCTATTGGCAGGTGCCTGCCATCGAACGCCGTGACCGTCTGGTCGGCGGGGTCTCGGCCGGCATCGCCAGCGAGCTCGGCCTCGACGTCTTCTGGGTTCGTCTCGCCTTCGTTGCGCTGTTCACCGCCGGCGGATGGGGAGCACTCCTCTACGCCGTGGTGTGGGGCTGGCTGGCGATCGACCAGTACGTCCACCAGCGTCCAGAGGTCGCTCGAATCCCGAAGGCCCGCAACGGTCGAGAGCGCCTGGTCGGTTTCGCGCTGGCCACCCTCGGTGGCTACGCCCTGTTCGAGCGGCTCTTCGGCCTGCCCAACTGGCTCGTGTGGCCGCTCGGCCTGTTGGCCCTCGGCATCATCGTGCTGTGGCAGCGACGTCGTCCGAACGCTTCGGCCAAGCCGATTGCCCGGCCGATCCAGGTCGCCCAGACCGTCGGCGGACTCGTGCTCATCGGCACCGCCGTCCTCCTCCTCGTCCGGCCGTTCTCCGACTGGGCCCAGGCGTCGGCCGGACTCGCGATCGGTGTCGGCATCGGGGGCGCGCTCCTTGCGTTGTCGGCGCCCTGGTGGTGGCGACTCCTGGCCGACCTCGACGCCGAACGTCAGGCTCGGGTCCGATCCGAGGAGCGGGCCGAGGTGGCCGCCCACATCCACGACTCGGTGTTGCAGACCCTGTCGCTGATCCAACGCCACTCCGACGACCCCCAGAAGATGGTCGGACTCGCCCGCCGCCAGGAGCGCGAGCTACGGAACTGGCTCGATCCCGATCGGGTCCATCGCGAGGGTGGAAGTGTCCGGGGTCAACTCGACGACCTGATCAGCGACCTCGAGGATCTCCACGGCATCACGATCGATGCGGTCGTGGTAGGCGATTGCCTCATCGACGCCCGGGTCGGATCGATGCTGTCGGCGGTGCGCGAGGCGGCCGTGAACAGCGCCAAGCACGCCGGCGTCGAGCGGATCGACATCTACGTCGAGGTGCAGCCCGACGCCATCGAAGCGTTCGTACGAGATGCCGGCACCGGGTTCGAGCTCAGCGCCATTCCCGATGATCGCCAGGGGGTTCGCCACTCGATCCAGCAACGCATGCAACGCATCGGTGGATCGGCGATCATCGTCACGGCGCCGGGCGAGGGGACCGAGGTCGAACTCCGCCTACCCCGTCGATCCGACACCTCGAGCGCCGGTAGCTCGGACGCCCACCCCATGAGGAGCCAGCCATGAGTTTCCAACCGACCGTCGTCCTGGTCGATGACCACGATCTGGTGCGGGCCGGCGTGCGGGCCCAGCTGGGAGACGCCGTCTACGTCGTCGGTGAGGCAGGCGATGTTGCCGAGGCGGTCGACGTGATCTGTGACCGTCCGCCCGATGTCGTGCTGCTCGACGTCCACCTCCCGTCGGGGACGGGAAGCGACGTCATCCGAGCGGTCGCCGGTCGCAACGTCGAAACGGCGTTCCTGGCGCTCTCGGTGTCCGACGCACCCGACGACGTGATCGCCGTCATCCGAGCCGGTGCTCGGGGCTATGTCACGAAGTCGATCAAGGGACCCGAGCTCATCGACGCCGTTCGCCGGGTGGCCGAGGGCGACGCCGTCTTCTCACCTCGGCTTGCCGGTTTCGTGATCGACGCCTTCTCGGCCGAGGTTCCGGAACCGGTCGACCCCGAACTCGACCGATTGTCTCCACGTGAACAAGAGGTCATGCGTCTGTTGGCCCGGGGCTATGCCTACAAAGAGATCGCCCGGCGGCTCTCCATCTCGATCAAGACGGTCGAGACCCACGCGTCGGCGGTGCTGCGGAAGCTGCAGCTGTCATCGAGGCATGAACTGACCAGCTGGGCCGCTCGGCGTCGCATGCTCTGAGCTGGGCGGAAACGCAACGGGCGGACCACGAAGTGGCAAAGGCTCGGTCAAGGATGGCGGGGCGCGTTGACGGGTGACGAACGTCTCAGCTAGGTTGATTTACCTACCACCTCGGTGGTGGCTCGGCATATGAGGGTGTGCCGGGGTCCTTGGCGGGACTCCGTTCGTTGTGAAAGGTACGCATGACCAGCACCATCACTCCACTTGCCCAGCCATCGACCTCGACGGGAGCCCAAGAGGCCGCCGCCACGCCCGTCACCGCAGGACCGGCTCGAGGCATCGCAATGGGTGCTGCCCTCAGCGCACCGATGTGGTTGGGCATCCTCTATCTGCTCCGCCAGATCGCCCAGGCCCTCTGATCAGCAAACCCTCGCCCTTCGCCCAAGGGTGAGCAGCGAGCGACAGGTGCGCGAACGCTCGGCTCCCGAGCCCACGATGAGCGAACCTTCGGCTCCCGAGCCCGGAAGTGGGCTGGTGAGCCGAGAGTTGTGCTTGGGTGAGCTCAGGAGCCGAGAGTTCAGGCTTCGTGGGGGTAGGGGAACCAGCGCAGCGATTCGAAGTCGGCGGTGGTCTGCGGCGCCGGTTGCGGAGCGCCGGGTCGGCAGCGGACCTGGTCAAGTTCGGCCTCGGCCAGCTCGGTGAAATGGGCGAGACTGCGGTCGTGCATCTGACGTCGCCGGTCGGGATACGACATCGCCCCGCTGCCGTAGTCGATCTCGCGCAAGGACATCAACGGTGATCGCTGGTCGGCGTCGCAGTGGCGCCACAGACCCGAGCCGGGTTCGAACGTGTAGCACGGCAGCAGCCCGGCCCCCTTGGTCGCCACCAGGCGGACGGCCGAGATGAGGTAGTCGAAGGTCTCGTCGTCGATGAAGTAGTTGAAGTTGACACGGACCCAGCCGGGCTTGATGCCCTCGCACCCGCTCGTGATCTCACGCTCGAAGGCATGGGACCGGTCGAGGTCGATGCCGAGCAGGCGGTGACCGTAGGGTCCGGCACACGAACAGCCACCCCGGGCCTGGATCCCGAACAGGTCATTGAGGACCGCCACCACGAAGTTGTGGTGGAGGTAGCGGTCGCCATGACGGATGACGAACGACACGATCGACAGTCGTTCAGCGTCGTGGCTGCCGAGGATCTCGATGTTCGGGGTGGCGTCCCACGCCTCAATGGCCTTGGCCACGAAGCGCTCCTCGCGTCGACGGATCTCGTCGACGCCAACCGCCGCTTTCAGCTGGAAGACGAGGCCGGCCCGGATCGACTCGACGATGGCCGGCGTGCCGCCCTCCTCACGATGGGCGATGTCGGTGAGGTAGTCGTGCTCCTCGGGATTGACGTAGGCAACCGTGCCGCCGCCGGGCACGACCGGCACCCGGTTGTCGAACAGGGATCGCTTGGCGACGAGGATGCCCGGTGTGCCGGGGCCGCCGATCAGCTTGTGGCTCGACAGGAACACGGCGTCGTAGCTGGTATCGAGGTCGGCCGGACCCATGTCGATGTCGACGTAGGGCGCGGCCGCTGCGAAGTCCCAGAAGGCGAGCGCCCCGTGCTGGTGCAGCGTGGCCGACACGGCGGCGGTGTCGGTGAGGATGCCGGTGACGTTCGATGCTGCCGAAAACGAGCCGATCTTCAGCGGTCGCTCGGCATGACGTTCGAGCTCTTGCGTGAGATGGTCGATGTCGACGTGCCCGTCGGCGGTCTCGGCGATCGTCACCACATCGGCGATCGACTCGCGCCAAGGGACCTCGTTGGAGTGGTGCTCGAACGGGCCGATGAACACGACCGGGCGCTCCTCGGGCGGAATGGTGGCCGTGACGTGCCAGCGATCCTCGAGATTCGACGGCACCCGCAGGCCGAGCACACCGATCAGCTTGTCGATCGCATAGGTGGAGCCGCTGCCGCAGAACAACACGACGTGGTCGTCGGTGGCGCCCGTACACGAGGCGATGATCGACCGGGCCTCTTCGCGATACCTCGTGGTCTGCAGTCCGGTGCCCGACGACTCGGTGTGGGTATTGGCGTAGAGCGGCAGGACCGCCGAGCGCAGGTAGTCCTCGACGAACGACAGCGAGCGACCCGAGGCGGTGTAGTCGGCGTAGACGACCGGCCGAGGGCCGAACGGTCCATCGACCACGTCGTCGGCACCGATCACCGACGAACGGATCGTCTCGATCAGCGTCTCGACCGAAGGCGTCGTCATGGAGCCACGATAGCCCCGGGCGATCGGCCGCCGAAGCGGCCATTTCGTCGCGTTGGGCATCGACGGCTAGGTTCGGCGCCGTGTTCGTTCCCCGCGTGAGCCTGCCTGAACATCTGCCCGCCCTCGACGCACGTTGGTACGTCCTCGACCAGCGGCAACAGGTGCTGGTCGTCGATGGTGCCATCCCGAGCGCCGCCGAATCGCCGACGTCGGGTGTCACCCACCTGCTCGGGCTCGACGACGGGGTGCCGATCTACGCCGTCGCCGCCGAGAAGTACCCCGAGCTGCCCGACGAGTACGCCGAGACCGCGACCTGGGTCAACCTGCGCTCGCTCTTTGGCACGGTGCCCGACGAGCAGTGGGCCATGGCCGGTCGGGCCTCCCAGGTGCTCACCTGGGAACGGGATCATCAGTACTGCGGCCGGTGCGGGACCAAGAACGAGCCGCATCCGATCGACCGGGCCAAGGAGTGTCCGTCGTGTGGGATGCAGGCGTTCCCACGACTCACCCCGGCGGTGATCATGCTGGTCGAGCGAGACGACGGCAAGGCGCTGCTGGCCTGGGGCGCCCGCTTCCCCGGGCGGTTCTTCAGCGCCCTGGCCGGCTTCGTCGAGCCGGGTGAGAGCCTCGAGGAATGCGTCGCCCGCGAGGTGCGTGAAGAGGTGGGCATCGAGGTCAGCGACATCACCTACTTCGGAAGCCAGCCCTGGCCGTTCCCGCACTCGGTCATGATCGGCTTCACGGCACGCTATGCCGGTGGCGAGATCACGATCCAGGAAGAGGAGATCGTCGAAGCCGGCTGGTACGGCCCCGATGAACTGCCGCCGGCACCCCGTGGCGGCATGTCGATCGCCGGTTGGCTGATCGACGACTGGGTCCAGCGGGTCACCGCCGCCTGAACGGCGCCTTCAGTCGTCCTTCAGCGCCACGGCGTTGGGCGTGACGTTCATCTTCGGTTCGTACTCGGCCGAGACCCGCTCGATCTGCTCGTTGCCCTGCGACGCCCGGAGCTCGGCCCGGCAGCTGGTGCACGGACCGTAGAACCGCTCGGTCACCTCGGTGTCGCACCGAGGGCAGCGGTGCACCTGGTCGGCGGGCACCTCGGCAAAGGCGATGGATCCATCGAGGGCGAAGTGGTCGTCGTTCGAGCTCACTCGGCCATCGTAGGCGAGCGAGGCTCGGCCGACGCCGACCCGAGGACTCGGACCCCGGGCGACATCTCCGATCCTCTAGGCTGGGTCGCGATGCTCCACTCCGGTCAGGTCGAGTTCGTCACGGTCGCCCCCGGGCTCGAGATTGCGCCTCGCAGTTCCTGGGCCGACGCCGAGCCGACCGGCCCGCTCGAGGCCGAGGCTCCTGGCGACGTGCGGTTCCTGCTCGTGCACCACACGGCATCGACGAACGACTACGAGCCGGCCGATGTGGTGCCGCAGTTGCGCTCGTTCTACGCCTTCCACACCGGACCCGAGAAGGGGTGGCCCGACATCGCCTACAACTTCATGGTCGACCGCTTCGGTGGGGTGTGGGAGGCCCGGGCCGGTTCGATCGATCAGCCGATCAAGGGTTCGGCGACCGGTGGCAGCCAGGGCTTCGCCTTGCTGTGCTGCCTGATCGGCAATCACGACGAGGAAGCGCCGACCTCTGCGGCCGTCGACTCGTTGAGTCGTTTGCTCGGCTGGCTCGCCGACCGCTACGGGATCGCCCTCGGCCCGGGCGAGACCGCCACCTTCGTGTCGCGAGGGTCGAATCGTTGGGACGCCGGGGTCGAGGTCACGACGTCGACCATCAGCGGTCACCGAGAGATGTCGCTGACCACGTGCCCTGGCGACCACGCGTTCGAGCTGATCGGTCGAACGATCATCCCGGCCGCAGCGACCGCGGCGGGGTCTGCCGCCCGAGCCACCAGCACCACCGAGGCGGCGACCACGACCGCTGCTCCCACCACGACGGCCGAACCAACCACGACCGCCGCTCCCACCACCACGACATCGACCACCGGACCCACGGTCGCAGCGACCGAGTCCGAGTCGGCGGCTGCCCCGATCGATACGACCGGCGGGCGCAGCCTCGGCCCGCTCGGCGCCGCCGGGGTGTTGGGGCTCGGGGCCGTCGGCGGACTGATCGCCTGGCGTCGACGAACCGGCCGCTGATCGCCACCGTGTCCTCGGTGGCCGATCGGGTCCATGGACCCTGGCCCTGGTTCTGGCCGGCTGCTGGGCTGGTTGGCTGGTGCCGCAGTTACTGCGGCCCGGCAGCGCATCGAGACATACGTCACTGCTAAGGTGCGCCGTCGACTCTCATCCCTCTCGTGAATGGAGCCTCAATGGCCTCGGTGGTGCTCAAGGACGTCAACAAGGTGTATCCGAATGGGTATCACGCGATTCATGATCTGAATTTGGAGATCGCGGACGGCGAGTTTTTGGTGTTGGTGGGTCCGTCGGGTTGTGGCAAGTCCACGGCGTTGCGGATGGTCGCCGGTCTGGAGGAGATCTCGACGGGTGAGATGTTGATCGGTGATCGGGTGGTGAACGATGTGCATCCGAAGGATCGTGACATCGCGATGGTGTTCCAGAATTACGCCCTGTATCCGCATATGACGGTGGCGGAGAACATCGGGTTCGCGCTCAAGTTGGCGAAGGTGCCGAAGGCGGAGATCGCGGAGCGGGTGGCGAAAGCAGCGGCGATTCTGGATTTGACCGAGAATTTGGAACGCAAGCCGGGGCAGTTGTCGGGTGGTCAGCGGCAGCGGGTGGCGATGGGTCGGGCGATTGTTCGCCAGCCGAAGGCGTTCTTGATGGATGAGCCGTTGTCGAACCTGGATGCGAAGTTGCGGGTGCAGATGCGGGCCGAGATCGCCGGGTTGCAGCGTGATCTTGGCGTCACCACCGTGTATGTCACTCATGATCAGGTGGAGGCGATGACGATGGGGGACCGGGTGTGTGTCCTCAAGCGCGGGTTTTTGCAGCAGGTGGACACGCCGCAGAATCTGTATGACTCGCCGGACAATGTGTTTGTTGCCGGGTTCATTGGTTCGCCGTCGATGAACATCATGGTGTCGCGCCTTGGTGGGACGGCGGATGCCCCGACGGTGTCGGTGGGGGATCAGACGTTGTCGGTGCCGGCAGACGTGGTGGCGGCTCGTCCGGGGTTGGCGGCGTTCATGGGGCAGGAGGTGGTGGTCGGGATCCGTCCGGAAGACATGGAAGATGTGTCGTTGGTGCCGGACACGCCGGAGGATCGTCGGTTGCGGTCGAAGGTGTTGTTGTTGGAGTCGTTGGGGGCGGAAGTGATCGTGCATTTCCCGTTGGGTGCGGAGCCGTTCAGCATCATGGATGCGGAGTTCGAGGGGGAGGATGCGATCGAGAAGCAGCGTGATGCGGATGGCAACGCGGTGTATTCGGGTCGGTTCTCGCCGCGGTCGATGGCTCGGATCGGTCAGGACATCGAGATCGCAGTGGACACCAGTCGGATGCATTTCTTCGACAAGGCGACCGGCCTCGCCATCCGCGACTGAGCACGCGCCGAAGAACCGCCGATGCTCCGACTCCGTCAAGTGGCGCTCGTCGCCAGCGACCTCGCCACGTCCGAAACCGAACTCGGCGATGCCCTGGGTCTCGACATCTGCTTCCGCGACCCCGGGGTCGGCGCGTTCGGTCTGCACAACGCGCTGTTCCTGATCGGTGATCGCTTCCTCGAGATCGTGTCACCCACGCAGGAGAACACGACCGCCGGTCGGCTCCTCGAACGTCGCCAGGGCGATGGCGGCTACATGGTGATCCTCCAGACCGATGATCTCGCACCGTTCCGTGAGCGGTTCGACACCATGGGCGTGCGGGTCGTCTACGAGGCGGTCACCGACGGCATCGTCGGCCTACATCTGCACCCTCGAGACCTCGGTTCGGCGATCGTGTCGATCGACCGTACCGACGAGCCGGCCGAATGGCCGTGGGGCGGGCCGTCGTGGCGTGATCATCAGCGCACCGACGTCGTCACCGACCTGGTCGGGGTCGAGCTGCAGGCCGACGACCCGGTGGCCACGGCACAGCGGTGGGGCGAAGCACTCGCCCGGCCCGTCGCCGTCGGCGACGACGGTGTCGCCACCATCACGCTCGACGACGCAACGATCCGTTTCACTTCGCCCGGTGACGACCGGGGACCGGGCGTCACCGCGATCGACGTCGTCGCGACCGACCGCTCACGCGCCGGTACCGCCGTCGAGCACGTCGGAATCCGCATCAATTTCGTCTGATCGCCCACGCAGAGTGCGTCTCACCTCGCCGACGAAGTAGTTTGTCGGCAGAAAGGTGGAGTGGCATGGCGTGGCTCGTGGTCGTAGGCGTTCTCGGACTGGCATTGGGCTGGTTCCTGCGCAGCCGCGTCTCACCGAGCCGGCGTGACCTCATCGACTACGACGAACGGGCGCAGCGGGCCGAGCGCCGACTGCGATCGGTCGTGGTCGAACGCGACAACGACCGCGCCACCGTGCTCACCCTTCGTGCTGCGCTACGGTCGGAACGCCAGCTGCTCGATGGTGTCGCCCACGCCTCGGGGGTCGAACCCGAGGCCTTCCGCAAGACGATCTCGCGTGAATACCTCGGTCGGGAACTCGTGGTGTCGCCAGCCAGCCTGGTCGACTTCGACTTCGGTACCAACACGGCCGCCGAGGCCGAAGTCGCCTCGCTCCAGCGGTTGGTACGAGCCAAAGACGCCCAACTCGCCGAGGCTCGGGAACAGATCCACCGCATCCGGGCCGACGTCGAATCGCTCGCCATGGCCGGGACCCACCGCACTGCGTCGGCCGCGCCGATCGGAGCTGGCGTGGTCGTCGACCGGCGCCGCCCGCAACCCGTTGTCGCGCCGGTGAACGAACCCTCCGCCAGTCGCTCGACCCCTTCCAACGACCCGGAGCCCACCATCGATGTTCGCACCGACCCGGCCGTGATCGATTTGTGTGACCCGGCGCCGACCCCACCCTCGGTGTCCACCAACCACGCGCCGGCGGCGCTGTCGAGCGATGCGGCCGACCGTCTCCGGTTCCTCGAGGGCCGAGTCGCCTCCGCCCAGATGCTCGAGCAGGAAGTTGCCGACCTCCGAGCCCGACTGGCCGACACCGCCGTTGCCAACGACGACATCCGGAGCCGGATCGACTACCGCCGCCAGCTCGATGCCGAACTGGCCGACATCGTGGCCGAACTCGAGACGTTCCGTGAGCGGGTCGCGGCCGAGCGGCCGCCCGCCGTGCCAGACCAGGGTGCCGACGCCGTACTCTGAGCCGATGGCTGTCGAGGAACAACGGTTGCAGGTCGCGATCGAGCCCCTGGTCGCGCCCCCGGATCGCCAGGCCGCGATCCCGGGCTCGAAGAGCCACACCAACCGGGCGCTCGTCTGCGCGGCCCTCGCCACCGGCACCTCGACCCTGCGGGGTGCGCTGTTCGCCGACGACACCGAAGCCATGGTCGAGGCGCTGCGAACGCTCGGCATCGTCATCGACGTCGACGAGGCCGGCCAGACCATGCGGGTCGTCGGTTGTGCCGGCGTCGTGCCTCGCTCCGATGTCACGATCGACGTCCGCCAGTCCGGCACCACCGGCCGGTTCCTCCTCCCGATGCTGGCCCACGGCACCGGTTCGATCGTCATCGACGGTCACCACCAACTCCGGGCGCGGCCCTTCGGTGAGCTGACCGAGGCGCTCGCCACGCTCGGCGTTCGGTGCGAGGGCGACGCCCTCCCGATCACCGTGCAGGGCGGGGGCTGGGCCGGCGGTCACGTGCACGTTGGGGGTTCGGTATCGAGCCAGTTCCTGTCCGGTCTGCTGCTGTCGGCGCCGTGCGCCAACGAAACAACGGTGATCGATGTCGACGGCGAGCTGGTCTCGGCGCCCTACATCGACCTCACGATTGCGACGATGCGTCACTTCGGCGCCGAGGTCGAAGCCGACGACCACCGCTCCTTTGCCATCGCGAACACCGGCTACGTCGGCACCACGATCGATCTCGAGCCCGATGCGTCGGCCGCCTCGTACTTCTTCGCCGCTGCTGCGATCACCGGTGGGCGAGTTCGGGTCGAGGGCCTCGGATCGCACTCGATCCAGGGCGACCTGGCCTTCGTCGATGTCCTGGCATCCATGGGTGCCGAGGTCACACAGGGCCCCGACTGGACCGAGGTCAGCGGCACCGGTTCACTCCACGGTGTCACCGTCGACATGGCCGACTTCTCCGATACCGCACAGACCCTGGCGGTGGTCGCCACCTTCGCCGATTCGCCGACCGTGATCACCGGCATCGACTTCATCCGCCGGAAGGAAACCGACCGGATCGCGGCCGTCGTCGCCGAGTTGGCGCGTCGAGGTATCGATGCCGCCGAAGACGCCGACGGTATGACGATCCATCCCGGCGTGCCCCAGCCCGGTGTCGTCGAGACCTACGACGACCACCGGATGGCCATGAGCTTTGCCCTTCTCGGTCTGATCCATCCCGGCATCGTGATCGCCGACCCCGGGTGCGTGGCCAAGACGTTCCCCCACTTCTTCGCCGAGCTCGATCAGCTGCGCTGACGTCCGGCGCCCGGCAGCGCAGTAGTCTCGATCTCATGCAAGCCGTGCTGCTCAGGGGGCCTCGATCCGTCGAACTGGTGTCGCTCCCCGAACCCGAAGCGGCACCCGGCAGTGTCGTCGTCGAGATCGATCGTTGCGGGATCGGTGGGTCCGATCTTGTCGCGTGGATCACCGGTGAGCTGCCGGGACCGGCGTGGTTCGGTCATGAATGGGTTGGGAGGGTCGTCGCCCTCGGCGACGACGTGACCGGCCACTTCATCGGCGAGCGAGTGCTCGGCGGCGTGCCGGCTCCGTGCGGGCGTTGTCGACCCTGCCGGGCCGGGTTGGCCGAGCACTGCGACCTCGTGTTGGAGATGATCGTCGGTGTCGATCCGCTCGCCAGCGGGCACGGCGCGTTTGCCGAGCGCCTCCGCGTCGACGCTCGGCGCCTCGTGCGTGCCCCCGAAGCCCTCGACGACGCGACCGTTGCCCTGGCCGAGCCGGCAGCGGTCGCTGCTCACGCCGTCGGTCGCCACCCGGTGCGACTTGGCGATCTCGCCGTCGTGATCGGGGCCGGCACCATCGGCATGCTGGTGGCCGAGATCGTCCGGGCCTCGGGCGCAGCCGGAGTCGTGGTCATCGAGCCGGATCCGATGCGGCGAGAGATTGCCTGCGATCTGGGGGCCGATGCCGCCTTCGCTCCGGGAGCCGGCGCGTGGCGATGGCTGGCCGAGCGCAGCCACGGGCTCGGCGCCGACCTCGTCTACGACTGTGCAGGCACCGCCGACTCACTCGCCTCGACCGTCGACCTGGTGCGGCGGGGCGGAGGTGTGGTCGTGATCGGTGTCGGCGTCGGGTCACACCTGCCGTGGACCACCAAGACCCACGAGCGTGAGATCACCGTGCGAGCGTCACTGGGCTACAACATCGGCGACATGCGCCGGGTGCTCGACCTCATGGCCGACGACCGCCTGCGCCTCGGATCGATGATCGATCCCGAACCGGTCCCGCTCGATGCCGTCGGGCCGACCCTCGCCGAATACGAAGAGGCGCCGCTCGGGCGATCGAAGCGCCTGGTGGCGCCGAACCTGTGACCCGAACCTGCGGCTCCGGAAAGATGTTGCTCAGCCTGTGAGTTCGCCCAGGAAGTCTCGGGCCCACGCGATCGCGTCGGTGGCCCGAACGTTCTCACGAAGGGCGACCATGCGACGCCGTGCGTCGTCGGGCGACATCTCGACCGCCGCCATGATGGCCGACTTCACGCCATCGATGTCGTACGGATTCACGAGCAACGCCTCGTGCATCTGGTGAGCGGCGCCGGCGAACTCCGACAGCACCAAGGCGCCGGAGTCCTCGATGCGGCAGGCCACGTATTCCTTGGCGACGAGGTTCATACCGTCGCGGAACGGGGTGACGAGCATGACATCGGCCGCTCGGTACATGGCGAGGAGCTCGTCGAACGAGCGGGTTTGGTGGAGGTAGTGAATGACCGGGACCCCGAGGCGGCCGTAGTCACCGTTGATCTCGCCGACCAGCCGCTCGACCCGCTCACGGAGCGAAACGTAGGCCTCGACGTTGTCTCGACTCGGTTGCGCGATCTGGATCATGGCGATCTGTGACGGGTGGAGTCGCTCCTCCTCGAACAGCTCCTTGAACGCCCGCAGCCTGACGTCGATGCCCTTGGTGTAGTCGAGGCGGTCGACGCCGAGCAGGACGAACTGGGGGTTGCCGAGACGGGCCCGCAGATCACGAGCGGCTTCTGTGACGGTGTGCTCCGAGGCCTTGGTCTCGAACCGCTGGGCGTCGATCCCGATCGGGAACGCCTTGATGCCGATCTGGCGCCCGTCGAGCGACACCGTGGTTGGGTCGATCTCGTCGACCGCGCCGAGCATGAGGGCCAACCGGTGGAAGTTGGCGGCGTCGGCCGGCGACTGGAACCCGACCAGATCGGCGCCGAGGAGACCATTGGTCAGCGTGTTGCGCCACGGGATCTGGAGGAACAGCTCGGGGGGAGGGAACGGGATGTGGAGGAAGAAGCCGATCCGCAGATCGGGCCGCAGCTCCCGCAGCATGCCGGGCACCAGGTGGAGCTGGTAGTCGTGGATCCAGACCGAGGCGCCCTCGTTGGCCACGGCGGCCGCCGCCTCGGCGAAGCGTCGATTCACCTTGCGGTAGCTGTTGAACCAGTGGCGGTGGAAGACCGCGGGCTCGACCTTGTCGTGATAGAGCGGCCACAGGGTGCCGTTCGACATCCCCTCGTAGTGGTTCTCCCGCTCCTCCTCACTGAGCGTGATCGGGACCAGCCGAAGCCCACCATGATCGAAGGGTTGGAGATCGCTCTCGACCTCGGAGCCCGCCCAGCCGAGCCAGGCCACCCCGTCGTATTCGGCCATGGCGGGGGTGAGAGCCGAGACGAGTCCGCCCGGTGAGATCTCCCAGCTGGAGCGGCGTTCTTCGCCGTCGACTCGACTCACGGGGAGACGGTTGGCGACGATCACGAGGTCGGCGAGCTGCGACATCCCTCCAGTAAAGCCGCGTCGCCGTCGGATTGTGGGATGGGGCCGTCGATCAGACGATCAACTGTTGATGGTCGTGAGGTTGGACCGCCAGGACACGTTTCCTGCTTCGTCGAATGCCTTGACCGTGTAGGTGTAGGCGACCCCCACCTCGACCCCGACGTCGGTGAACGACGAGGTCGGCGAGGTGGCGAGGAACGAGCCCACGGTGCCGTCGGTCGAGCGGTAGATCTCGTAGCCGGTCACACCGACATTGTCGGTGGCGCTGGTCCAGGTGAGCACGACCGTGCCGCCCGTGGCGAGCCCGTTGAGTCCCTTCGGGGTGCTCGGTCGCTCGGCGTCGGTCGAGGCCGCCTTGGTGGACGCCACTGCCGTGTTGCTCCGCCAGCTGGTGTTGGCGGCGGCGTCGATGGCTTTCACGGTGTAGGTGTAGTTCTTGCCGGCGACCACGGTGGCGTCGCTGAACGCCGTGGTCGATGATCGCCCGACTTCGACCGCCGTTGCGCCGGCTTCGGACCGGAAGACGATGTAGCGGCTCACACCGACGTTGTCGGTCGACGGCTTCCACGACAGGACCACCTCGGCGGCCGCGACGCTGTCCACGACGAGGCCCTGCGGCGGCGAAGGACGCTCGGTGTCCACCGATGTCGTCTCCTGGATCGTGGCGAAGTTGCTTCGCCAGCTCCGGTTGCCGCCGTTGTCGATCGCCGTGATGGCGTAGGTGTAGATCTCGGTCGCCACGGTCGATGCGTCGAGGTAGGAGGGGAGTGCGACGGTGGCGATGACGGGGCCGACGGTGCCGTCGGTCGAACGGCGAACTTCGTAGCCGGTCACGCCGATGTTGTCCGACGATGTGGTCCAGCTCAGCTCGATGCCCTCGGCGGTTGCGGTCGCCTTCAAGCCCTTCGGCGTGGTGGGCCGCTCGGTGTCGGTGGCGACCGACTCGTCGCAGAATCGGCCGATGCCGCTCAGCCACTTGCCGCCCGACTGGGTGATGTCGCCGCCGACCCAGAGGCAGCCGTCGGTTGCGCCCCGCAGGGCCCAGGCCCCGCCCGCACCGGAGAGGTCGAACTGGACGTCGTCGAGGCGATCCCCCGATGCGCCATCGAAGGCGGCGACCGAACGAATCGGGGTCCAGGTGCCCGGGGAGAAGACGTTCGTCGGGAAGAGCGTCGGGCCCTGCGACGATTCGAGCAGGTAGTTCCAGCAGTGGCAGCCGGCATAGACCCGATCGCCCACGGTCTCGAGGACCTGGAAGTCACCGCCGCCGTAGAGCGGCGATGCGGCAAGGAACGACGGCGAGCCACCGAAGTAGAGCTGGCGACGTTCGAGGGTCTGGCCGTCGAGGACCTGGAGCATGTGCTCCTCCCCGCCGACGAAGACCAGGTCGTTGGTGACGGCGATGGCGTACTGCCGGCCGGTGCGGTCGAGGTTGGGCTCGAACGGCGCCACGCCGGGGACGAGCTGGCCGTTCGAGGTCTGGACCGCCGCGAATCGATCGCCGTAGGTGGCGTCGCCGTTGACCGTGCTGAAGAAGCCGGCGAGGTAGAGACGGCTGCCGTCGACGCTCGGCTCGATGTCCCACACCCCGCCGCCCGCGACCTGGGGAGCGAAGGCCGCATCGGGCTCGCCGGTGGCGAGCGATACCCGGCCGACGCGACTGAGCTGGCGCCGGACGGTCCCGGCGTCGATGTGGGTGAAGTTGCCGCCGACATAGAGCCACGGCCCCGACACGTCGAGGGCGCGGCCGACCGGGGGTGCGTCGGTCCACGGGCGTTCGAGCCCGGCTCGCCAGGTGGGATCGAGCGCGCCGGTCACCGGGTCGAGTGCGGCGAGCCCGGCGGTGTTGTCGACGCCCTCGACCGAGGTGAACTCGCCGGCGATGAAGAGCCGGCTGCCGTCGGGCGAGAGCTCGACGGCGTAGACGGCGCCGCCCCGCACGTCGGGGTCGAACGACTCGATCAGCGTGCCGTTGCGCGAGTCGAACGCGGCGAGCGCGTTGCGGGGCACGGTGCGGCCGCCCGGTCCCGAGACGGCGGTGGTGAACTTGCCGCCGGCGTACATGACGTCGCCCCGCTGGGCGAAGTCCCAGACTTCGGCGGCGAAATTGTTCGACGCGGAGTCGAGTTGGCCCGACACGCCCCAGGTGGGCTCGGCGTCGGAGGCGAGCTCAGCGCCGGCCGGGTCGACGCCGAACGCAAAGAGCAGGGTGCCGGCGGCGAGTGCGACGGCGGAGAGTAGACGGCGAAGGCGGTGCTCGGCCGGCGAGGCCGTCAGCGGTGCGAGGGGAGAAGCGGAATCCACCTCCACCTGGTCGGATGTTCAGCGGCAAAGCTGAGGAGTCGTCACCTGGCAGGCCGGCGCCAGTGTGGCGTGAGCGATCAGTCCGAAGCGAGCACGAAGACGCCGTCGGGGTCGAGTGTGACCGTGCGGCCGATCCCCTCCGAGGCCATCAGCTCACTCATCACCGCCGGGTCCTTCGACGAGCCCCAGGTGCGTGCGCCGTCGCTCGTCAACAGGGCGGCCAGCGCCACCGACGGTCCCTCGCGATCGTGCATGACGGTGTAGCCCTCGATCGTGGCGGGGCCGACGTGATCTTCGGCCACCGGGCGAGGTGGCACGGTGTCGATCTCGGCTTGCATGTCGGCCGACACGAAGCCGCCGTCTCGGGGCTCGGTCGAGTAGTAGCCCGCAGCGTGCTTGGTGGTGTAGCCGCCGTTGGCGGTGACCAATCCCAGATCGCCGGGATGGGCCCGGAGGCGTTGCACCATCGTGACGATGGAGTGACTGACGTAGTTGTTCAGCGGGCCACCGGCGAACGGCAGACCGCCGGTGACGGTGAGGTCTCGGTCGAGACCCAGGCCGAGTTCGGTGGCGCCGATCTGCACCGCCGAAGGGAAGCAGGAGTAGAGGTCGACGTGGTCGGCGTCGGCCGGGTCGATGCCGGTGAGTTCGCGGAGCCCGCGGCCGCAGGCGGCGATGGCGGGGGAGGAGTGGAGGTCGCGGCGTTCCGACACGGCGTAGGTGTCGTGGCCGTCGGTGCCGGCGAGCGGGAAGACCCAGCGATCGCGCGGCACGGCGGCGGCCTCCGCAGCGGCGACCGAGCACAGGATGATCGACGTGCCCTGGTCGAGGTCCCAGTTGGAGTTCATCGCCTTGGTGTACGGGAAGCCGACCATCCGGTTGTCGGGTGTCGCCTCACGAATCTGCTCGGCGGTCATGGGGTCGGGCGACCAGGCTTCGGGGTTGTTGGCGGCGACGGCGTTGAATCGGGCCCAGAGGCCGGCGACCCGGGTGCGGTGGTCGTCGATGGACTCGCCGTTGGCGTGGCGGATCGCCGACTCGAACACCGGGTAGTAGTTGATCGGCGCTTCCATGCCGCGTCGCAGCTCGAAGTCGCTCGACATCGGAATGTCGCCGGCGAAGCGCTCGTCGGGTTCGGCATCGGTCGACTGGGCGAGCGCCGCGTCGAGGAGCGGCGTGTTCTTGTCGAGACCGAGGGACTTGCGGCGGCGACGGCTCCAGATGGTTTCGGCTCCCGTGAGCACGGCGACCTCGAACTCGCCGGCCTGGATCCTCGCCGCCAGCGAGTTGACGAACGACTGGGGAGTGTTGCCGCCGCCGTAGGACTGGATCGTGGTGGCCTCGGGTGAACCGACGGCCTCGGCGACGATCCGCCCGGGATCGGGGTACTTCCACGCGCCATCGACCACGGCCACGGCGTCGATCCGGCGCAGCAGGTCGGCGGACCCGGCGTCGTCGGCGGCGGCGCGGGTCAGATCGATCATCAGCTGGGCCGGCTCGACCGAATCGGCGGGATCGGTGAGGCGGTGGCCCTGCTGGGCGACACCGACGATGACGGGCGTGGAAGGTGAGAGCGTCATGGCTCGATGTCTAGCGCGGTCTGCCGGTCACGAGCCAACGGCTCCGACGGTAGAGCCCAACGGCTCCGACGCTCGGAGCGTCAGGAGGTCGGGTTGGCCAGCATGATGCCCATGAACAAGATGACCAGGGCCAAGATGCCACCGGCGGCCCCGGTGATCGCCATGATCGCCCGCCTCTGCGATGTCGAGTGCAGCGCTGCCGACGCCCCGGCCGCCACCACCAGCAGGATCTTGATCCCGAGGGTGGCGTTCCAGCCGGGAACGTTGGAGTAGTCCACGGCCAACATGTTCCAGATGCCGGTGACGAAGGCGATGACGAATGCCGGCCAGGCGACGATCGCAAAGCCGTTCGCCGCGGTCTTGATGGCCTCGGGTCCGAACGGGCGGAGCCGGGGCACGAGTCCGGCCAGGATCACCTGGCCGCCAACCCAGACCGAGGCGGCAAGGACGTGGACGAACAGTCGGAGGTGGTCGATCGAGACGGAAAGCACGGCGACACCGTACTGCCCCGAGCAGTCTCAGCAGTGTTGCCCGTTGGGCGGTGTCAGTGCTGCCCGTTGGGCAGTGCCAGTGCTGCCCGTTGGGCAGTGCCAGTGCTGCCCGTTGGGCAGTGCTAGCGGCGTCCGAGCACCTTGGACAGCAGGCCGCCGAGGCCTCCCTTGCTCGCACCGCCGCCCTTGGTCAGGTCGATGAGGTCGTCCATCATCGAGCCATCGCCGTCGGCGTCGAGGATCGAGGCCAGGCCGCCGAGACCGGGGCTCTTCGCCTCGCTCGCCCGTCGCTCCTCGCCGAGCATCGATCCGAGCGCGCCGGCGTCGAGGCCCCGTTCGCTCTTCTGCTTCGAGAGGTAGCCGAGCACCAGGGGAGCGAGCATGGGCAGGAGCTTCGAGATGGCGCCGAGGTCGAGCCCGGTCTGGCCGGCGAGCTGCTGCTCGACGCCGCCACGCTTCTGCCCGAGGACGTGGGCCAGGATGGCGTTGCCGTCGGCACCGCCGGCGCTCTTGACCACATTGCCGAGCTGGTCGAACACGCTCGGGCTGTGGTCCTCGAGCGCCGAGGCGAGTGCTTCGGCGCCCTGGGGCTTCTGGGTGTTGTTGGCCAGGCCGGCGAGGATGGCGGGCAGGGCCGAGCCGATCGCCCCCTGGGCCTTGGACTCGTCGGTGCCGAGTGCCTGCGCGATCTGTGCGATACCGCCCGACCCGAGCTGGGAGAGCAGACCGTCGGTGAGATTGGACATGATCAGTTGCCTTTCCAGGGATACCAGCGGATCGCGGCTCCCTGATTCGCTGCGGTGAGCGGGTTCGCCGCGGACCCACACCCGGGCGGCGTGAGCCGGGCCCGATGGTAGTCCAGCTTCGGTGCCTGCCACCGAGGTCTCACCTGGGGCGTTGGTGTCACCGCTCTCCGCAGTCTTTGTCCTGGTCGGAGCCATCTTTGCGCGGAAGCGAGACCACCACGGAACGTGCCGACTACGCTACCCAGCGGGCGGAGTTGGTGCCGACGAGGATGTTCTGTGGCCCCAGCTCGTGTTTTGACCTTCCCGGCGAGTCCTGCCTATCTGCGGCGCTTCGCCTTCATCGTGCTGTCCTCGATCGTGTTGCTGCTGCTGGCCGGTACGGCATTGGCATCGATCGGCACGGCCCGCCCGATGATGTCCACCCAGCAGCTGGGCATGTCGGGCGTGGAGCCCGGCGATCTTCCCGACGTCACCCTGCTCGTCGGGTCGAGGGGTTCGAGCGACGTTGCCGCCTCGGTGCGAGGTGAGCTGCTCCCGGCGCTGGCGGAACTCGACGGGGTCCACTCGGTCGCCACCGAAGCGGTGTCGAGCGGCCGTCAGGCCGTCTACATCTCGATCGACGACACCGCCGACGGTGAGCTCCTCAGCACGATCTCGACCACCGTCGCCGACGTCCTCCCCGGTACTCCGGCGCTCGTCGGTGGTCGAGCCGTGGCCGACCGCGACCTGCTCGACCGGCTCAACCGGTCGTTGCTGGTGGCCATTGCCCCGGTCATGATCCTGCTGGCGGTGATGGTGACCGTGTCGGTCGGCGGCCGCTACGGTCTGGCCGTCTCCGCCTCGGTCGCCCTTGCCACCCTCACCGGTGGCCTGCTCGGCGCCCAGTCGGTCGGTCACTTCGACGGCTCGCTCGCCACCACCGGCGTCCCGTCCGTACTGGCGGGTGTTCTCGTGTCGTCCGTGCTCGGCTTCCGCCTCCTCGAATGGTTCAAGCATCCGCAAGGTGATGACCAGGCCGAGTCGATCCGCTCGGCGATTCGCTCGCTGCTCCCCGAGCTCTCGCTCCTCGTCGGTGGTCTCATCGGCGCCGCCATCCTGCTCGAGGTCGTCGGCGCCTCCCGCACGCCCGCCATCGGCGTGGCGACCGGGTCGATCGTCGCTGCCGTCGTCACCTTCGCCGTCCTTCCCGCCATGCTCGCCACCCTGCCGCAGGTGCCCGACGAGGACGACTACCGCCTTTTCCGACTGCACCTTCCTGACGGTCGCGACGTTCCCACGGCGATCCTCGCCGACTTTGCCATCTTCCTGCTCTGCCTCGGTGCCTTCGCCACCCGGTTGCCCAGCGGTGAGCTGCTCGATGAATCGGCCCTTCCGTCCGGCGTCACCTCCCGCACGGTGGCCGACACCCTCCGCTCCACCGGTGGCGATCCCACGTCGGCACTGCTCGCGACCATCGGCAGTGACGACGGCAGCGTCGGGCAAGAGCAGGTGTCGGCGTGGGCCCGAGCCGTCTCGGCGATGCCGAGCGTCGGATGGGTCGAGAGTGCCTCGGGTCGTTATGTCGACGGCTCGCTCGTCGTTGCCGCTCGTGGCGATCGATTCATGCAGGACGACGATGTGCTCGCCGTGGTGACCCCGGCGGTCGCCGCTCGCTCACAGGGCGCCCGGGAGCTCGCCGAGCTGGTGCAGCGGGTCGACGTGCCCGGCATCTCCGTTTCGCTGTCGGGCGTTCCCGCCGACGCCGTCGGAGCGGCCGGCGACGGTGCCGGCCTGCTGATCCTGCTGGTGCTTGCCCTTGCGGCCGGCGGCGCGATCGCCGCCTTCGTCATCGTCCGTTCGCCGAAGACCGCAGCGATCGTGGCTGCCATGCGGATCATGGGCGTCGGTAGTGCGCTCGGCGTCTACAACGTCGTGGTCGGTGACGCGACCATGGGCGAACTCCAGCTGGTGGCTCTGGTGGTGTCACTCGGCGTCGGTCTGTTCGAGTTGGGCGTGCTGCGACGGCTGGCCGTGCAGCAGTCGAGCATTCCCGATGCCCTCGCCGGCGATCCCGACGCCATGGCCTCGGCCGAGGAGTCGGGCTTCGACTACGCCGACATCGAGCAGGACCGCATGACCGACGCCATCCGCAGCGAGGGGCGTGCTGCGGTCCTGGGCATGGCGATCGTTGCCGTCTGCGGGATGGGCCTCCTGGCGAGCGATCTCGAGATCGCTCGTCGCCTCGGCATCGGTCTTGCCGCCGTGATGATCGTGGAGCTGTTGATCGGCACGTGGCTGCTGCGACCCGCCCTTCTCGGTGATCGCCTGTTCTATGTCTCGTTCCTCGACGCCGACGCCGCACAGCGTTCGCTCGATCCGACGGCTCTGCCATCGGGCGGCTCCATCGGGCAGGGCGCGCCGAGTGCGGTGCTGGCCGCGGGTGCGGCCAATGCGGCCGCCGCCTCGTCGCTCGCAAACGTTCACGATCTGGTCCTGTCGTCCGATGGGAGCAGCAACGCACAGATGATGGACTCCATCGGAGGTTCGCAAATGCTCCACAATCGTCGTTCGACCGACCGCCCGGAAGGCGAGCTCGCGGCGAGTGAGCCTCGTCCGCTCATCGATCCGCAGTGGCGGCGCATCGTGCAGGGTCTGCTCCGTGCGGAGTTCAGCTTCCAGAACGACCCGGCCGATGCCGAGCTCTCGACCGTCTTCGTCGAGGACACCCCGGTGTACAGCGAGCTCGTGGAGCACAACCTGGCGCTGCGAACCAACGGCTTCCGAGTCGTCGGCAAGGGCCCCCGACTGGTGAAGGTCCAGGCGGTCGACTCGTCGTCGCCGGTCACGATTGCCATCACCGTCGATCACCCCGAACGTCGACTCATGGACCGCGACGGGCGCCTGCTCGGCGTGCGTCGCCCTGAGCGCCGTGAAGGCATGCTCTGGCTGGCCCAGGACCCGTCGGGTCGCTACCGCATCGCCGAGGCGGTCGACCTCGGCACTGCGGCCGATCCCGTGACCGCCGACGTGTCGATTGCACCCGCACACCTCGCACTCTCGGTCTGAACCGGCTAAGAACACTCGGGTGAGCGCCTCACCCGCATCCGACCCGTCGCCACCGTCCGATCCTCGGCACACGCCCAGGGTCGCAGTCGAGCCGAAGAGTGGTCGCTACGAATCACTCGAACTCGCCGTCACCCAAGGTGGCGGCGAGGTCGTTTCCATCGACCAGGCCGAAGCGCTGGTGTGGGCCGACCCACATGCGGCCGCACAACTGCCCGACGTGATCGCAAACGGCCCAGGTGTTCGCTGGATCGGCCTGCCCTTCGCCGGTATCGAGCCCTTCGTGCCGTACCTCGACGATCACAATGCCAACGGGGAGCGGCGGATCTGGACGGCGGCCAAGGGGGTGTACGCCACGCCGGTGGCCGAGCACGCCCTGATGCTCGGCCTGGCCGGCATGCGCGGGCTCGCGACCTACGCCCGCGCCGCCTCGTGGTCGCCGCCGCAGGGTACGAACCTCGTAGGTGCGAACGTCGTCATCTTCGGCGCCGGGGGGATCACCGAGGCGCTCGTCCCGATGCTGGAACCGTTCGGGTGCCGCATCACGGTGGTGCGCCGCCAGGTCGAACCGGTCGCCGGGGTCCACGACGTGGTCACGCTCGATGACCGTCTATCGGTGCTCGCCGACGCCGACCTGGTCGTGTTGGCCCTTGCGCTCACGAGTCAGACGAAGGGTGTGATCGGCCGCGCCGAACTGTCGGCGATGAAGCCGACGGCGTGGATCGTGAACGTCGCTCGAGGTGGCCACATCGACACCGACGCCCTGGTCGACGCCCTGCGCAACGAGTCGATCGGCGGCGCCGCCCTCGACGTCACCGACCCCGAGCCGCTCCCTCCGGGCCACCCCTTGTGGAGCGAACCGCGGGCCATCATCACACCGCACGTCGGGAACACCCCCGAGATGGGCATCCCGCTCCTCGCCGATCACATCACCGACAACGTTCGTCGATTCGCCGCTCGAACGGCGCTCAACGGCGTGGTCGACATCGACGCCGGCTACTGAGGCACCGAGCGTCAGGCTCCGACAGGCGACGGCGCAACACCCGAGAGGGCGACAAGCAAGGGCACGACGTGGGCAGATCCCGCATCTTCGTCTCATGATCGCCACGTTCCTGCCGACTGAGAGAACGTGCGGCGTTCCACTCTCATTCGACTGCTCCCGGTCGTCATCTTGCTTGCCGGTCTGGCCCTGACCGCCGGCATGGTCTCCTCGGCGCGTGCCGACGCCGCCGACAGCGAGCGCGCCACCGCCACCGGGAATCGGGCGTATGTCGCCGCTGTTGCGTCCGCCGCCGAAAGCCGGCTCGACGGCATCTCGGATCGCCTGACCGCAGCCGGCAAGAACGTCGCCGCCGCCACCGTCGACGATGTCGGAGCGCAGATCGACGCCACCGGCCTGCTCGAGTCGAGCTCGCTCGTCGAAGCCATCTGCGTGCCTGTGGCGGGCGAGCTGAGCTGCGAAACCTTCAACGGCACCATCGACCAGGGGCCGATGCCGATCGAGGAGCCAGGCTTCCAGGTGATCGATCGCGGCCAGCTGAAGGACAAGCTGGCCTACGCCGCTGTCAACCCGTCGACTCGCGCCGTGGCGTCGGTGCTGATCATCGACCGAGACATGTTGTTCGTTCGGGTGCAGCGCAATCTGCCGCTCGAAGTGGCGCTGTTCGGACTGCCGGGCGGCGACGAAGCGGAACCGTTGCCGATCACCTCCTCGGATGTCGGCGGCGGTCTGTCGATCGACGAGGTCACCGGCGATCTGACCTCGACCCGCAACAAGGTGCTCCTCGGTGAGGACGTGGTCTTGCGCACGATGGCGACACCCAGCCAACTCGTCACCGACGACCGCGGTTCGACGACGCTCCTGCTCGTGGTCGGTCTGGGACTGACGGTCTCGCTCGCCGCCCTGGCGATGGGCGGGAGCCGCTCGCTGTTCCGTGTCATCGAGGAACGCGACGAAGCCGACGCTGCTCGTGACCAGGCGGCCCAGCGCTTCCGCACCAGTTTCGCCAATGCCCCGATCGGCGTGGTCGAGGTCGACAGCAGCGGTCGCATCGTGGCGGTCAACCCCCGCTTCGCCTCACAGCTCGGCTACAACGTCGACGAGCTCGACGGGACCGAACTCCTCGACCTGATCGATGGCGAAGACCGACCAGCCGCCCGAGGTCGCCTTCAGCACCTGCTCAACGGTGAACGGGTCGCCGACCAGTCCGAACGCCGATACCGCGAACGCAACGGCGGAGCGGTCTGGGTTCGAGAATCCGCCAGTGTGCTCGAGCTCGGTGAGCATCGCCGCCACGTGCTGATCCAGGCCGAGGACATCTCCGACGAACGTCGCTCCCGGGCCGAACTGCACCGCAAGGCGCTCTTCGACGATCTCACCGGCCTGCCCAACCGGGCCAACCTCACCGCCCGTCTCAACCGGGCGCTCGAAGCGGAGCAGGCAAACGGCGACGTCCTCGCCGTCATGTTCGTCGACCTCGACAAGTTCAAAGAGGTCAACGACACCCACGGCCACGAAGCCGGTGACCTCCTCCTCATCGAGGTGGCCGAACGACTCCGTCGCGTCTCCCGCTCGTCCGACACCGTCGCTCGCTTGGGCGGCGACGAGTTCGTCGTGATCTGCGAAGGGCTCGAGAACGAAGAGGACGCCGAGCGCTGCGCCCAACGGTTCTACGAGGCCCTGAGCGTGCCGATGGTGATCGGCAACGTCGACGTGCCGGTCCAGGCATCGATCGGCCTCGCGATCACGTCGGGGGTGACGAGCCCCGAGCAGGTCCTGCGTGAAGCCGACCAGGCGATGTACCAGGCCAAGACCACCGGCCGGAATCGACTGGTGAAGTTCGAAACCGTCGCCGAGGATCGCCTGCCGTCAGAGCCGAAGAACACCGAGTGTTCCGAGGACGAACTGCTCGAGGCGATCGAGGCCGATCGCTTCGTCGTGCACTACCAGCCGGTGTTCGACGCCAACGACCGCGACCGGATCGTCGGTGTCGAGGCGCTCGTGCGCCTCGAACACCCACGTCGCGGTCTGGTGATGCCGTCGGACTTCCTGCGTCCGGCCGAGAAGAGCGGCCTCATTTCGCAGATCGACATGATCGTGGTGTCCAAGGGGCTGGCGGCCATGGCCGAGTGGACCGAGGTGGACGACATCGTTCGCGACTGGTTCATCAGCTTCAACCTGGCCACGATCAACTTCCACCACCGCCCCTTCGCCGACGAACTCCTGGCTGCCATCGCGAAGTCGTCGCTCGACCCGCACCAGGTCATCCTCGAGCGGGCCGAGAGCGGTTTCATGCACCAGCCGCCCGTTGCGGTCGTGGCGACGAGGGCCCTTCGTAGCGCCGGGGTGCGGATCGCCATCGACCACTTCGGGACGGGTGCGGTGTCGCTGTCGGAAGTGCCGTCACTCGAGTTCGACCTCCTCAAGATCGACCGCTCCTTCGTACGGTCGCCCTCGATCCGCCAGCAGTCACTCCTCAACGCCATGGCCAAGATGGGCTCGGCCCTCGATCTGGCCGTCATGGTCGAAGGAATCGAGACCGACGAGGAGCTGCGTGCCGTCCGCGGCGCCAAGATCCCCCTGGCCCAGGGCTACCACCTGTGCCGCCCGATGGACGACCAAGCCATCGCCATGCAGTATCTGTCGCGATCACCTTTGGACCGCTTCGCGGTCCCGCCGTCGGCGATCTGACCCAGACGCTCAGGGCGTGCTCACTTCGTTGCGCACGCGCACCACGCGGTCCCGCCGTCGGCGATCTGACCCAGACGCTCAGGGCGTGCTCACTTCGTTGCGCGCGCACCACGCGGTCCCGCCGTCGGCGATCTGATCCACGCGCGCCGGGGGTTGCTACCAGACGGCGGCGGGGTCGAGAGAGATGACGCTTTGTAGCGAGTCGAGGAACTCGGCGAAGCCTGCGCTCCGCACCGTTCGACCGGCCTGCGCGCTGTGCGACGCCGCAGCGCTGTCGGGCGGCCAGGCCACGATCAGGCCGAGGTCGGCCAGCGCTGCCTGGATCGAAGCGGTCCACTCGTCTGCCAGCTCGCCCGACGACCGGCTGCCCACGCCGAGTTCGAGGGCTCGTTGTTCACCGGCGACCGGCTCGAACAGGGCGAGCGCATCCGGGAGCAGACGTTCGACGGCGGCGACGATCGCCGGACGGGTGGCGGCGTTCACCACCCGCTCGAGGAACATCGTTGCGTGGGTCGTGTGGAAGGCCTCCTCGCGCAGGGGGCGCCGAGCCAGCGCCGCCAGTTCGGGAATCGACGACGACTCGAGGGCGGCCCACCGCAGTGCCTCGGCGGTGTCGTAGAGCCAGTGGCGAACCAGGGCGTCGTCCCAACTGGCAGCATCTCGCTCGGCGAGGTGGCACGAGCGGTAGTCAGCGGGGTCGCGCAGCAGGGCGAAGCGATCGATGTCGTCGGTCAGCAACGCGTACAACCCGAGGGCGTGACCGAGCTCGTCCTGGGCGATCGAGCAGAAGGCGAGGTCTTCTTCGAGGAAGGGTGCCGTGCCGATCCATTCGGCGTGGCGGGCGCCCACCATGTGCTCGTCGTCGGCGAAGGCCAGCACGAACTCGGCGACCTCGGGGTCGGTGATGATGGTCATCGAGCGGCCTCCTGCTCGGCTCGGATCCGCTTGCGTCGGGCCGCCACCTCGGCGCCGTCGTTGTGTCGGTGGGGCTTGTCGGCGTTCGGGGCGACGAAGGTCTCGTCCCCGAGGATGAGGTCGTTGCGATCGACCAGCCAGAACTCGGCGCCTTCGGCCCGGCGTACATACGCCTCGCGGGCGTAGAGGCGGGCCATGTCCGGGTCGGGAGCCGAAAGCGCACCGGCGTGGCGGAACTCGTCCTTGCCGGTCTTCTTGATGAAAACTTCGTAGGTCTTCACGCTCGAAACACCTCCACGGGGTTGCGGCAGTCAGGGCACCAGGCCACGCTTCGGCAGCGGGTCGGTCCGGCCATCGATTGATCGGTCACCGCGTCGTGCCCACAGACCGGGCAGCGCAGGGTGCCGTCGGCTCCTCGCAGCACCACCGTGAACTCCTGGGCGAGCGCCTGCTCGGCATCGGCGCTGATGCGGTCGGTGCTCCAGGCGACATCGCTGCGCCACTCGACCGCCACCGACTCGGCATCGACGGCACCGGCAACGGCCTGGCGCACGTCGTCGGCGATCATCCCGAGTGCCGGGCAGCCGGCGAACGTCGGAACGAGCGAGATGGTGACATGAGGCTTGCCGGTCGTGTCGTCGTGCTGCACCGACATCGACTCGAACATCCCGAGCGCCACGATCGACACGCCCGGATACTCCGGGTCGTCGACCGTTTCGAGGGCGTCGTCGATGCGGCGGGACAGCTCGATGGCAGCACCGATGTCGTGGCCACCGACGAGGGGCGGGATGCCTCCACGACGACTCATGCCGGCACCGCCACGCGGTCGAGCGCTTCGCGGACCCAGGCAGTGTCGTTCCAGTGGCGGGCGGCGTTCTCGATCCGGCGACGAGAATCGGGCCCCCCGTTGCGCATGGTGGCCTTCAACGGCTCCCAGTCGATCTCGCCCATGATCCAGCGACCGGTCGCCTCGTCGAAGCGAAGGTCGGGGTCGGGGATGTCGAAGCCGTAGCCCTGGAGCAGTGGCACGTACTTCTGGACATAGGCGTCGCGGAGTGTCTCGTTGCGCTCCGACTTGATCTTCCAACGCAGCAGGGGATCGTCGGGCGCGGAGTCGGGGCCGAAGAGCTGCACGGCCGGCCACCACCAGCGCTCGAGCGCCTCCTGGAACATGGTGTGTTGGATGGGCGTGCCCTCGGCCAGGCGCAGCAACATCTCCTCGCCGTGACGCATGTGGAAGCCCTCCTCGGCAACGATTCGCTTGAGGATGCGCTTGTAGGGGCCGTAGCTGCACTCCGCGAACACCGCACGTTGGCTGGCGAAGGCAGCGGCGTCGACCAGGAAGGCGATCGCCACCTGATCGGCCCAGGTGACGGCCTGGTAGTGGAAGACGTTGTGGAAGCGGGACTCGCCCCGGAAGAGCTGGTCGATCATCTCGTCGCGGGTCTTCACCCCCATGTCGGCGGCGACCATGTACAGCAGGTGGGCGTGGCCGATCTCGTCCTGGGTCTTGGCCAGGAACACCTGCTTGAGTCGGAGGCCGGGAGCCTTCGGGATCCAGTCACGTTCGGTGAGCCCACCCATGAGCTCGGAGTTCGCGTGGAACTCGATGAAGCGGAACACCTCGTCGCGGTAGGGGGCAGGGATGTCGTCGGTCGCTTCGACCATGCCGCCGCCGGCGACGAAGGCTTCGAACTCGGCCATGTCGGACCAGGAGGTCATCGGGGGTCCTTTGGTTGGGGTGTGGTGGGGGAGGGAATCGCTAGAGATCTCGGAGGTCGAGCGTGCGGGACAGCTTGCCGCCCTCGGACCGGGGGACCGAGCCCGCCGGTTCGACGTCGACGGTGACGCCGAGCCCGAGGCTCGAGCGCAACCGTTCGACGATCGTGCGCTCGAGGCGGTCGGAGTCGTCGGCTCCGAGGGGCGACGCCGATTCGACCCGGAGGTGGAGCTGATCGAGTGTGCCCTCGCGGCGGACGACGAGCTGGAAGTGGGCACTGACCCCGTCGACGCCGAGGAGTGTGTGCTCGACCTGGCTCGGGTAGACGTTGACGCCTCGGATCACCAGCATGTCGTCGGCTCGGCCGACGATCGCCGACATCCGGGCGTGGGTGCGGCCGCAGGGCGCGGGCTCGCGGGTGAGCGAGCACAGGTCGCCCGTCCAGTAGCGCAGGACCGGGAACGCCTGCTTGGTCAGGCTGGTGAGCACGAGCACGCCGACCTCGCCGTCGGGGAGCCGTTCGCCGCTGTCCGGATCGACGATCTCGGGCAGGAAGTGGTCTTCCATGATGACGAGTCCGTCACGGTCGGCGGTCTCGCACGACACACCGGGGCCGATGACCTCGGAGAGCCCGTAGATGTTGACCGCTCGGAGTCCGAGGCCGGCCTCGATGGCCACCCGCATCTTCTCGGTCCACGGCTCGGCCCCGAGGATGGCGACCTGCATCGAGGAGGCCGGACCACCGTCGGGACCGAGCAGTTCGGCGAGCGTCAGCGCATACGACGGCGTGCAGCAGATGGCCTCGGGCTCGAAGTCCTCGATGAGCATGAGCTGGCGCTCGGTGTTGCCGCCCGACACCGGCACGACGTTGATGCCCGCAGCCTCGGCGCCTCCGTGGAGGCCGAGCCCACCGGTGAACAGCCCGTAGCCGTAAGCATTGTGCAGCATCCATCCCGGCTCGACACCGGCGCCTCGCAGGCACCGGGCGACACACTCGTGCCAGATGTCGAGATCGTCGGCCGTGTAGCCGACGACCGTGGGCTTGCCGGTGGTGCCCGAGCTGGCGTGGATACGGGCGAGCTCGGAGCGGGGTGAGGCGAAGAGCCCGAACGGGTAGTGGTCGCGCAAGTCGCTCTTGCGGAGGAACGGGAAGTGGGCGAGGTCGTCGAGTGACGTCGGGTCGGCGATGCCGTCGAGGCGTTCGGCCATCACCGGCACATGGTCCCGCAGCCGGGTGATCGTGGCCCGGAGACGTTCGAGCTGGAGGGCCTCCAGCTCGGTTCGCGGCATCGTCTCGACCTCTGGCCGATGGAACCCGGCGGCGATGTTACGCATGTCACAGACCCTAGGGACGGTCGACGAGATCGTCAAGGCCTTAATGATCTGGTGGCGCGCCGTTGTGCCGTCAGGACGCGGCGTTGTCGTTGGCGATCACGGGGGAGGCAAGCACACGTCGAATCATCGAGGCGAGCGCCTCGAGCTCGTCGTGGTCGAGCGACTCGAACAGCAGTCGCTCGCGGCGGTTCTGCTCGATGTAGGCGGTTTCGACCGTCGTCGCTCCGAGCGGGGTGAGGCGCACGTTGACGAGTCGTCCGTCGAGGTCGTCTCGGTGGCGCTCGACCAATCCGTCTCGCTCGAGCGTCTTGAGCGCCCCTGAGATTGCAGCTCGAGAAACACCGGCGAGTCGGGCGAGCTGCCGAGGCTGCAGCTCACCGAGCGTCCAGACGGTGAAGAGAATCCTGAACCCGGCGATCGACAACCCGAGGGGTCGATGCACCTGGGGCTCGAGGTCCTGCACGAGTTGGCTCGCTGCCCGGAACAGGTTGAAGGCAGCGGCGAAGGTGCCCAGATCGATGTCGTCGGCGAGCTCGCTCACGCGTGCTCGCGCCGTTGCCTCGAAGGTTTCGGCGGTGGCGTTGGTCGCCGCGTCGTCGGGAGTGGGCATGATCTCGAGGTCAGCGGTCGCCGACGGTGACGGTGCGGCCGCGGAACTCGGCGATGGTCACGCCCTCGTGATTCACGACCGTGGTGTCGTTGAGCGCACTGCGGCCCGGCTTGATCCGCTCGTCGCAGGTGGCGGTGAGTACGTCGCCGACGCGGGCCGGCGCCAGGAACTCGATGGCGGCGGACGATGCGAGGGTGCGGCGGCCGCAGGCGTTCGAGGCGACGGCCATGGCCGTGTCGGCGAGCGTGAAGATGACGCCGCCGTGGCAGACCTCGAGCCCGTTCACCATGCCAGCGGTGACGGTCATGGTGAGGACGGCGTGGCCGACCGACACCTCGTCGATCGTGATGCCCAACGACATCGCGGCGGCATCGGCGGCGAGCATCGAATGGGCGGCGTCGACCACCGAGCGGGCGTGCGGGTCGGAATCGCCTCTGGTGTCGGCATCAGGCGTTTCGCGACCGTCGGACATGGGCAGACCCTAGTCTGTCCTTGGCTTCCGGTCCGCGAGCCGGACCGGCTAGCCTCGGCCCACAACACCGCCTACCTCCTTAGGAGCATCCACCATGTTCAGTCGCCTCCTCGACCTCCTCGATCGTCGATCTGCCGCTCTCACCGTCGAGGCTCACTGCGATGGCCCTTGCGGTGTGTACGACCCCGCTTCGGCCCGCATCGCGGCCGAAGCCGTCCTGTCCATGACCAAGAAGCTCGTCGACCTCGGCGACGGTGGCGACCTGGCCGCCGAGAACACCAAGTCCCGCTACATCGCCATCAAGGAAGAGCAGGCCGAGCTGGCCAAGCACGAGCTCGCCGTGCTGTGGACCGACTACTTCAAGCCGAACCACCTCGAGGCCTACCCCGACCTCCACACCACCTTCTGGAACGTCGAGAAGCAGTGCTCAACCTGCAAGACCACCATCGACGTCGCGGCAGCCGAAGAGCTGCTGAAGCAGATCGAGAACATCCACAACATGTTCTGGGAGAGCAAGGGACGCGAGGTCCCGTGGTACACCGCCTCCTGATCATCGTTCGAGCGGTCACCTCCCGCTCGGTCCGAATGGGATCCGTCTTCGCCGTCGGTGAACTCGTGGCCTGGGCCCGAGGGAACCGGCGGCGAGTTCGCGTCACGGGCCGTTCGATGGAGCCGACGCTGAGCGACGGCGACCATCTCCTGATCGTTGCCGGCCGACCATCGTACGGCGACATCGTGGTGGTCGCCCACCCGGATCCGGTGCGCGACACGGTGCTCGTGAAGCGGCTCGATTCGGTCCTGCCCTCGGGTCAGCTCGTGGTGAGGAGCGACAACGCCGATGTCGGCACCGACTCTCGTAGCTTCGGGCCGATCGATCCCGACTCGATGCTCGGCATCGCCACCGTGTGCCTCAACACCCTGGGTCGGCTTCGAGCGCACACCACCTGATCGGTCCGATCCCGCGAGGGCGGACCAGGGGCGGGAACGTCAGCTGCGAGGCTTGGGCAGTGGCAGCTTGCCGAAGTCGACGGCGCCCGTGTTCGCGGCCGCCGCCAGGTTGGCAGCGGCGATTTCGCGCGCCACCTCTTCGCGGTGCACCGTGATGGACCGGGGGGCCTCGATACCGAGACGGACGTGGTCGCCGCGGATCTCGATGACGCGTACGACGATGTTGGACCCGATGACGATGGACTGGTTCTGGCGACGGCTGAGGACGAGCATCTACGAGACCAGCGCTTCCTGGGTGGAATAGGGGGACGAGTCCAGCACGAGCTGCTTGCCGATCCGCGACTCGGTGTTCACCACGATCGGACCGAGCAGGTTGGCGGTGAGGGCAGTGACGTCGTCGCCGTCACGGTGGACGGTGAGCAGTACGACGACCTGGACGTCTTCGATGGTCTCGACCTCGAGCTCGGCCTGGACGGCATCATCGATCTCGAACTCGTAGTCGGGGTAGAACAGCCACGGCGTGGTGGCAAGGAACGCCAGCTCGGCCTGGTCGGCGCTCTGTACCCAGAAGTACGGCGATTCGTCGTCGATCTCGACCACGACGTAGTTCGTGGAGTCGGGAAGACCGAGGAGACCGTCGGGAATCGAGATGGCCCGGTCGTCGGGGACCTCGAAGTCGCCGAATCGGGTGGAGGAGATCTGCATCGCTGTGACCCTAGTCCTTCGTCAGCTCAGGTTGCGGGTTGGTCGGTGTCGAGGTTTGTCGAAGCGTCGGCGCGGTGGCGGGCGGCGCGGGCAAGTTTGTCCTGGAGGTCGGCATCATCGAGGTACCGGTCATACATGTTGCCGAGGGCGCGGATCGTCCCGACCGTGACGGCGAAGATCAGCAGGAACCGGCCGATGGCCAGATGGAATGGGCCGGTCGAGTTAGCGGCGACCATCAGGGAATCCCAGCCGAGCGCCAACGCCAGGAGGAGCGAGGCTCCGAGGCGTTGCTGGCGCTGCGCCGACCGGTCGACCTCGGGCGCGCCGATGACCTGGATCGCCGTGGCGCGCTGGCGAAGATTGGTCGAGACGACGCCTTCGGCGGCGCCGTCGGGCAGTCCGGAGGACGAGTCGGCAGCCATGGTCGACTCAGCGCTGCTTCAGCGCCATGGCGAGCGACGGCGTGAGCTGGCGTCCGGCCACCGAGATGATCGGGAGCTGGGCATCGAGGGCGGCGTCGAGGTCGGCCGCGCTCGGTGCCGTCCCGAGATCGATGGCGCACGGAACGGCGAAGGAGCCGAGCAGCTGCTGCAGTTCGTCGATGGGACCCAACGAGCGCAGGGTGAGTCGCACGAGGTGTACCGCGCCCGCATCGCACACCCGATCGATCATGGCGAGCAGTCGTGGCGTCAGCATGGTGTCCAATGAGGCACCCGGCGAGCGGCGGGCGTCGTCGGCCTCGATGACACCGATGGCCCGAGCGTCGGTGTCGGCGCGATCGAGCAACCGTCGATGGAGATCGTGGCTGCTGTCGGCCAGCTGGTGCTCCTCGAGTCCGGGGAGTTCGACCTCTTCGGTGAAGACCGACAGTTCGATCGATGCGTCGCTCGCAAAGCGGGTCGCGAGCGGGAGGGCGAGGTCGAGCGGACCGACCAGCAGTTGCACGCTGGCCTGGGTCGTCGGGCGGATCGGAAGCATGGTCTCGAGGCGGGCGAGGTCGGCCCAGAAATCGGTGGCGTCGTCCGTGGTGTCGGTAGCGGCAGTCTCGCTGACCATGGCGGTTGATCGTTTCGGCGGTGTCGCCGACTCGCTGGCATTCGCTGCAGCCGGCGGGTTGACCGTCGGAGCAATCGGCTGGGTGACCGGCAGTGTCGAGGTCGTCGGCTTCGGCCGTTCGGCGGCAAGCGGTTGCGCCGCACGGTGGAAGGTGCGAGTGCGGTCGCTGATCGTC
Organism: Acidimicrobiales bacterium; assembly: GCA_041394265.1. Classification (NCBI taxonomy): domain Bacteria; kingdom Bacillati; phylum Actinomycetota; class Acidimicrobiia; order Acidimicrobiales; species Acidimicrobiales bacterium. The sequence goes on along the minus strand of JAWKIO010000006.1, from coordinate 464,500 downwards.
GCGTCATCGATCAAGCCGCGTGCACCTTCCAACAGTTGACCGACACGCTCGTGTGCCGAGACGGCGTCGGCTCGCTCGAGGAGGGCCTGGCCAGGGGTCGCAGCCTCGGGGCTCCAGCCCACTTGTGGCTGTGGGTCGTCGAGCAGGGTCGTGGCCGGTGCGATGCGATCGAGTTCGTCGCTGATGGGAGCAAGGTCCTCGGGTCCGAACCGGCGCACCGGCCGCTTCTCGATCACCGGGGGAGGAAGCGTGGCGCTCGCCCCGATGGCGTCGATCCAGGCCTGCTCGGACGCCATGGCCGCGGTCAGCTTGGCGATCAGTTCCTCGTCGGCTTCGAGCGATTCGCTCACCGCGAGGTGTCCGGTGCCGGCGCCCATCGCGATCGCTCCCTCGCCACTGGTCCGCGGACGGCCGACAAACCCGGCACTGGAGCTCTCGCTGCGACGCCCCGAGGCCGGAGGTGAAGCCAGCACCTCGAACCCTTCCTTGCGGAAGAACCCGCCGATGCCACCGGTGCGAATCCGGTTGGCTTCGTGGATGGTGGCCTGATCGCCGAGTTCGGCGCGCACCTCGCGAAGGAGGGCGCTCAGCTCAGGCCCGGTGTAGCGCTGCTGTGTTGTCATGGTTCACGGTTCCCAGGGTTTCGATGCGGAGATGGCTGCCGAGTTCGTCGATGGCCAGCACGGTCGGGTCGAGGTCGGTCAGGGCGAGCAGTCGACGCAGGGGCCGACGCAGGGGTTTCGAGGTGAGGATCACGGGCATCAGCCCGGACTGTTCGGCGGCGTGCATCTGCGTGCGGAAGTTGTTGACCAGCCGTCCGATCTCGTCTGGGGCCAGCACGAACTCGTAGCCGTTCGGGCCCTCACGCAGGCTGCCGAGCAGGGCCTGCTCGAGCTGCGGGGCCAAGGTGATGACCGGGAGCACGCCTTGCGGAGTGGCGCTGCTCGCCGAGATCGACGAGCCGAGCGCGGTGCGGACGGCCTCGGAGAGATCGAACTGGTTCCGTGTGAGTCGGGCCCGTTCGCCGAGCACGTCGAGAATGCGCACGATGTCGCGAATGGGGACACGTTCGTCGAGGAGATCCTGGAGGACTCGCTGGACTTCGGCGATCGTGAGGTCGTTGGCAGCGAGCTCGTCGACGACCGCTGGGTCGGACTGGCGGACCAGATCGACCAGGTCCTTGACTTCCTGGCGGCTGAGAAGCTTGGCTGCGTGCTGGCGGACGATCTCGGCCAGGTGGGTGGCGATGACCGACGGCCGGTCGACCACGGTGCCGTCGATCGCGTCGGCGAGGGCTCGCTGTTCCGACCGGATCCACTTCGCCGGCAGACCGAAGACGGGTTCGGTGGTCTCGATCCCGGGCAATCGGTCGAGCTGGTCGGCGATGACCAGCACATGGCCCGGCGGGGCGTTGCCACGAGCGAGCTCCACGCCGTGCATGGTGATGAGGTAGTCGCCCGAGCCGAGGTCGATGTTGTCGCGGGTGCGCACCGGCGGGATGATCAGGCCCATTTCCATGGCGATCTTGCGCCGGAGAGCCCGCACCCGGTCGAGGAGATCGCCGCCCATGGTCGGGTCGACGAGGTCGACCATGTCGACCGCAAGCTCCAGACCGAGTGGTTCGGGCCGGATGTCCATGGCGATCTGTCGAGGATCGTCCTCGTTCGGTGTCTCCTCCTCGACGGCGGCGGTTGTGCCGCCAGCCGCCAGCGCTGCGGTCTCGGCGTCGGACTCGAAGCGTCGGCTGAGCGCAATGAGCGCACCGCCCGTGGCGAAGAAGGGGATCTTGGGGAGTCCCGGCGCAAGGCCGAGGGCGACGATGGCGATGCCGGCGTAGAAGAATGCCGTGGCCTGCCCGCGGAATTGCGAACCGATGTCGGAGCCGAGGTCCTGGTCGTTCGAGGCCCGGGTGACGATGATGCCGGAGGCGATCGAGATCAACAGTGCCGGGATCTGGGAGACGAGCCCGTCGCCGACGGTCAGCGCCGAGTAGTTCTTGACGGCGTCGCCGAATGGCATCCCCATCTGCACGACGCCGATGACGAGGCCGCCGATGAGGTTGATGAGCGTGATCAGCACGCCGGCGACGGCGTCGCCCTTGACGAACTTCGACGCACCGTCCATCGCGCCGTAGAAGTCGGCCTCGGACGTGATCTCGCTGCGTCGCTTGCGGGCGGTCTCCTCGTCGATGACACCGGCGCCGAGGTCGGCATCGATCGCCATCTGCTTGCCGGGCATGGCGTCGAGCGTGAAGCGGGCACCCACCTCGGCCACGCGGGACGCACCGTTGGTGATCACGACGAACTGGATGACCACGAGGATCATGAAGACCACGAGGCCGACGACGACCGATCCGCCAACCACGAAGGTGCCGAAGGCGGTGATGACTCCGCCGGCTTCACCGGTGGTCAGGATCAGACGGGTCGACGAGACATTGAGCGCCAGCCGGAACAGGGTCGCCATCAGCAGCAACGAGGGGAAGGCACTCAGTTCGAGCGCCTTCGAGGTCAGCATCGTGGCCAGCAGGAGCATGACGCCGATGGCGATGTTGACCGAGATGAGCATGTCGAGGATGAATCCCGGGAGCGGGATCACCATCAGCGCAACAACGCCCATCATCATGGCGGAGAGGAATGCACCGCCGGAACTGCGAGATTTCACGAACAACCCGTGGGCCGGCCGTCCATGGCGGTCCTGGTTGACATCAATGTCAACGCGCAGCGTCGACCGCTCGCTCGCCGGTATGAGCCCGCCGGCGAGGATTTCTCAGCACACCACCTCGCAACCTCCGGACCTGCGTTGCGCTCAGCGCGCGCTACCCCGGAGGTTGTGAGGGTTCACCGGCTCAGGCGGCTCGGCGTCGTCGGCGCTTCTGGGCCTCGACTGGGTCTTCGTCGGGCATGCGCATCGCCGAGGCCGGGATCTTCACTCGGCGGATCGTGTCGGAGAACGAGGTGTTGGGGTTGCGCATGACGAACGCCAGCACGATCGCGATGGCTCGGAACAGTTCGTTCGGGATGGTCTCGCCGACCTCGACCCGGTCGTGGAGGATCCGGGCGAGCGGGCGGGCCTCGACGATCGGCACGCCCTTGGCCTTGGCGCGCTCACGGATGCGCATGGCGAGCTCGTCGCCGCCCTTGGCCACCACTCGTGGTGCGCCGGTGCCTTCCTGATACTTGATGGCGACGGCCACGTGGGTCGGGTTCACCACGACTGCCGAGGCGTCGTCGACCGCGGCCAGCATCTGGTTCCGGGTGAGCTTGGCGTGGGCCTGACGTCGCCGGCCCTTCATCTGCGGGTCGCCTTCGGCTTGCTTGTACTCCTGTTTGATCTCTTCCTTCGACATCTTCAGCTGCTTGCCGATCTTCCACCGCTGGTAGGCGTAGTCGCCGCCACCGACGAGCAATCCGGCGAAGGCAACCATGCGCACGAGTGACAGCATCTGGTCACCGAGACGGAGCGCCGCGGCATCGAGAGCGACGGGAATCGGCAGGAGGTGCTCCTCGAGAATCGACCGCAGCACGGTGGCCGACAGCACGGCCAAGACGAGGAGGCGCACGATCGACTTCACGGTGTCGACGAGCGGCTCGCTCGAGAACAGTCGTTTGAAGCCCGCTTTGGGCGAGATCCGCTCGGGCTTGGGCTTGATGCCCTCGGTGCTGAGGACCACACCGCCCTGGAGCCCGAGCCCGACGACGATCGTGAGACAGACCAGCCCGAACAACGGCAGGAGGGACCGGGTCATCAACCAGAGAATGTCGTCGAGGCGCTCGGTGACGAGCCCCATCTCACCCGTGGCGGCCGCGTGCATGAGTGTGGTGGTCTCGGCTCGCATCGAGATCCCGAGGTTGCGAATCAGCGGGGGGATGAACCAGGTCGACATCAGCAGGACCAGCCACTGGATGAGGTCGACCGACTTCGGGATCTGACCCTTCTTGCGGGCTTCCCGCAGCCGTTTCGGTGTCGGTTTCTCGGTCTTCTCGCCGCCTGCTCCCGCCATCGATCAGCCCCCGATGAGTTGGCTGCCCCAGCGCAGACCCTGCTCGAACAGGGTCTGGGAGCCGTTGAGCACCAAAGGAAGCGTGAGCGAGAGGATCAGGAGGAGGATGAGCGACTTCAGCGCGAAGCCGATCACCAGCACGTTGAGTTTGGGTGCAGCCCGGGACGCGATGCCGAGCACGATCTCGGTGAGGGCCATCGTGAGCATGATCGGGAACGCGATCTCGACGGCGGCCAGGAAGAACAGGCCGGCACCTTCGGTGACCATCTGTTCGAGTTCGCCGAGCTGGAGGCCGGTGAGGGGCGCCGCTTCGTAGCTGCGGATCACGCCCTTGATCAGCAGCAGGTGCCCGTTGACGGCGAACAGGATCGTGATCCCGATCATCTGATAGAGCCGCCCGACGGGGGCGGCCTGGCTCTGGGTAGTCGGGTCGTACAGCGCGGCCGACGACAGGCCGGCCGCCATATCGATCATCGAACCGGCGCTCGACACGGCGGCAAAGAGCAGCTGGATGGTGAGTCCGAGGAGGATGCCGCAGATCACCTGGAACAGCACCGCGCCTACCAGGCCGAGCACATCGGTGGGCAGGACCCCGGCGGCGGTGGTCGCAGAGCCCGGAGCGATGGCAAAGCCCAGGGCGACGGCAATGGCGATCCGCATCCGGTTCGGCATCAGCGCTCCGGCGAATGGGGGAGCGACGATGAACACGGTCACCAGTCGGGTGGTGATCATCACGAAGGCCACCAGGACCCCGGGTTCGAACGAGAAGTCCACGACGCCCTAGAGGTAGCTCGGGATGCGGGCGATCAGCTCCCGGGTGAAGTCGACGAGCATCTGCATCATCCACGACCCCGACACGATCAACACGACGCCGACCGCGAGGAACTTCGGAACGAAGGTGAGGGTCTGCTCCTGGATCTGCGTGATCGACTGGACGAGACCCACGAGGACGCCGACGACGATCGACGTCAGCAGAATCGGCATGGACACCTTGGCGGCGACCCACATGGCGTCGGTCAGCATCTGGAGGAGCGCGGCTTGGTCCATGTCAGACCTTGAAGCTCTCGAGCAGGGTCTGGACGACCAGCGACCAGCCGCCGACCATGATGAACAGCATCAGTTTGAACGGCAGCGAGACGAACACCGGTGGCAGCATCATCATGCCGAGGGACATCAGCGTCGCCGAGACGATCAGGTCGATGATCACGAACGGGATGAAGATGACCATGCCGATGATGAACGCCGCCTTGAGCTCGTGGAGCAGGAAGGCAGGGATGAGCGACGACATCGAGATGTCGTCGGGTGTTTCGGGCTGATCCACGCCCCGGGCGTCGAGGATCATGGTCAGCTCGTCGGTCGGTTGTTGGGCGAGCATGAACTCGCGGATCGGACCCTGCGCCCGGTCGAGCGCCTCGCCCTGTTGGATCTGGCCGTCCATGAACGGTTGGAAGGCGTCATTGTTGACGCGGTCGAGTGTCGGCCCCATCACGAACAGGCTCAGGAACAGGGCGAGCCCGGTGATCACCTGGTTCGGTGGCACCCCCTGGAGGCCGAGCGCGTTGCGGGTCATCGACAGCACGATCACGATCCGGGTGAAGCTCGACAGCATGATGACGAGCGACGGCGCCAGCGACAGGATGCCGAGACCGATGATGAGGATGAGCGACTGGCTGGGAGCCGCGTTGGCGTCGCCCACGGTCACCGTCACGAGATCGCTGGAGCTGCTCGTGTCCTCGGTGGAGTCGGTAGTGGCGTCGTTGCCGGAGAGTCCGTCATCGAGGAGGCCACCGAGTCCGGTGTCCTCGGCGGTGCGTTCGGCCTGCGGGGTGGGGAGATCCGGGGCGGTGATCGGCGGGGTGACGACCTGGGCATCGGCCGGCGACGCGCCGAACACGACGAGCGTGCCGAGCACGATGGCCAGCCCGGCCGCGATGACGCGCAGGAGCAGCAGCAGCCGTCGTGCGGCGCGAGGAACCACACCGGTGCGAGGTTTTGGAAAGCGGAGGTCGACACGGTCGACACTCGAGTGAGGTGACATCGGGCCCTTCGCCCGGGACGGTCAGGGTTTGCGTACCGTGAGTTCCCGAAGCGATTCGATCAGAGTCATCCGTGGTTGGGTTGGCGTGAACATCGCCGACAAGTGCTTCGATGCCGCTTGTCTGTTGGTCGTGGGGGAGTGGACGTCGATCTCGTGGTCGGCGAGATCGATGCGGTCGTCCTGACCGATCATCTCGACGGAGGGATCGTCGTCCGGTGCCGTGGTCGTGTGGAGGTCGTCGCCTTCGGCGAGCAGTTGGACGCCGTGGTCGCTCACCCCGAGGAGGAAGTGGCGTTCGCCGGCTCGGACAAGAGCGACCGAGGCGCTCCGCCCGAGCGGGCGTTGCGAGGTGACCTCGAGCGTCTCGTGGGTCGGGCCGCCGCCGAGGAGGAAGCCGAGACGGCCGGCCTTGGCCGCCCGCGCCATGAACCACAACAGCCCGCCGACGAAGGCAAGGGCTGTGAGGAGGCGCAGCATCAGCCAGAAGGTCGACATCAGCTGATGGCCTCGGGATCGATGACCTCGGAGATGCGCACGGCGTACTCGCCGTCGATGACGACGACCTCGCCGCGGGCGAGGAGCGTGCCGTTGACCCGGACGTCGACGGGTGAGCCGGCAGGCCGGTCGAGTTCGACGACCGAGCCGATGTGGAGGGCCAGGACCTCGGCCAGGGTCATGTCGGTCCGCCCGAGTTCGACCGACACCTCGAGCGCAACGTCTCGCAGCATCGCGAGGCCGTTCATCGCCGCGGCGCCTCGCACCGTGTTGCCGGCACTCGGGGTCGACGCCGCCGGGTTGCTTGGTGCTGCCGCCGAGTCGGCTCGTCGGTCGGCGATCCAGAGCACGACGCCGACGGTCTCGGCGCCCTCGGTGATCATCAGCGCCTCGGAGATCGACGGGAACGAGGCGACGGCGGTACCGACCTCGTCGGTCGGCACCGGTGCCGAGAAGGACAGGCCGTCGACGGCGGCGGTGAGCGCAGCGGTGGCCGCGGCGATCGCCTCGTCGGCCGAGGTGCCGGAGCGGTCGACCATGGCGACGAGCGCCTCGGGGAGCGGCTGGCCGGCACGAGATCCCTCGGCAACGAGCACCGGGCCGACGGTGGCACTGATCGCTGCGCCCGGGTCGGTCGGAACGACGGCCAGTCCGAGGTCGCTGAGCGCACTGCTCAGCGCTTGAGCGGTGGTGCTGTCGAGGACCATGGTGGTCATGAAGGTGCTCCTGTTCGGACGTTCGTGGTGGTTGAGGCAGTTGCGGCGAGGGCCGGAAAGTCGTGCTGGGGGAGTGAGAGCACTTCCGCGACGAGTCGTTCGCCCCGCTGGCCGGCCTTGACGGTGAACACCGGGGCGTTGCCGACCGACGCGACCAGTTGACGGCCGAGGCTCTGGCCGGTGCGGATGACGTCGCCTGGCTGGAGGCTCATCATGTCCATGGCCGGTACGCGGATGCCCGCGAACCCGACGACGACGGGTACGACGACCGGCTGGAGCGCGGCGGCGGCGGCACTGCCACCAGCGTTCTCGCTACGCCGCCGGCCGTTGATCCGTCGGTCGATGATCTCCATGTGAGCCTGGAGGCTGAGGGGGGAGACAGCCAGCCGACAGCGCCCTGACGCCTTGCTGCCGCTGAGGTTGAAACCGAACGACATCATGATCTCGGCGGCGCCGTCACGCATCGTGGACTGATCGGCGTGATGTGCCTTGAACTTCACGGGGCCCAGGTGGAGTTCCTTGGCGAACTCTTCGACCATCGCCATGGCGAGATCGGCCAGCAAGCCCGCTTCCAGCGGCGTGAGCGGACGGGTCTCACCCGGATCACCGTTGCCGCCCATCATCAGCGTCACGATCGACAGGGCCATCGGCGTGTCGAAGATGACGAAGGCCGACTGGCCCGACTCGGGGAGCGCCACCTCGACGAAGTGCACCGGATCCTCACCGAGTGCCGAGAGTGTGATGGTGGCGAGGGCGTCTGCCTCGGTGGATACCTTCGAGGTCCACAGCTCGAGTACGTCCTCGCTCATGCGCACCATCTCGTGCAGCGACTGCTGGAACGCCGCCGAGCGGCCGCCATTCAGCCAGGAACCGGCGACACCGAAGTCATGAGGCCGCGGCTCACTGCTGTCGGCCGTTGCCGTTGCAGCGTCGTCGACCGCAGCGTCATCGCCTGCGGTATCGGCGTCGACGTCGTGCTCCTCCACATCGGTGGCATCACCAGCGGAGGCATCGGAGGTGTGCTCGGGTTGCGTCACCTGCCCAGCGTCGACGTCGGCGGTGCCGGTATGAGCACGGCCTCGAGGCGATTGTGGAGGTTTTCTCAAGAGGTCGACGAGCAGGGTCATGCTCGTCGGGCGGGAGCCGAGGCTGGGGTTGCCTCGCCTCAGGTTCACGTGACGATGCACCCTCGTTTCCGGTCGGCCACTCCCCCACCGGCCCGGTTACCAGCGAAAAATGTCGCTGCAACACCCTCTATGTGAGTGGAGATACCTGCTTGTAGATGGTCCATTCGACTTAAAGCAAGGAAATAGCTCAATCAACAAGCACGTCGTCCGAAGGAGCAGCATGAACCTGGAGGACGCATGACATCACTCACGATCACCGCCGAACAGCGCGCCATGGTGGAGAAGAATCTGCCGCTGGTCGAGCACATCGTTTCACGGCTGGCGGCACGATTCGCGTCGAACTACTCGCGAGAAGACCTGGTGCAGACCGGGACCATCGGACTCATCGAAGCCACCTGCCGGTTCGATCCGGACAGGGGAGTGGCGTTCTCGACCTTCGCCGGTCGCCGCATCGAGGGCTCGATCATCGACATGCTGCGCCGTGACGACTGGGCGCCCCGTTCGGTACGTGAGCTCGAGCGGCAGGTCGAGCAGCTCGACGCCGGCTATCGAGCCAAGGGTGAATCGGCCAAGGCCGGTGAGATCGAAGCGTCGCTCGGTCTGAACAAGGGACAGCTCAGCCGGCTCCGGGCCGACCTCACCAAGGCCAGGGTCGATTCGCTCGATCGTATGGTCGGCGGTGACGATTCCTCGGTCTCGCTCGTCGAGACCTTGGCCGACTTCATGGGGTCGCCGGTCGAGAACGATCTCGACGATCGTGAGGTGTTGGGCTACCTGCGTGACGCGGTGCGATCCTTGCCCGAGCGCCACCGTCTGGTGATCATGGGCTACTTCTTCGAGGGCAAGTCGATGACCGAGCTCGGGACCCTGCTCGGTGTCACCCAGTCCCGGGCATCGCAGATCAAAGAAGATGCCATCCGGATGATGCGGTCGGGTGTGCTCGCCCAGTACCGCAACGACGACGGCGACGAGTCGGCCAACGAGAAGGTCTGTCGTCGTCAGCGAGTGTTCAACGAGGCGCTCGCCTCGGCCAACGACTGGCGCAGCCGTATCGCCTGAGCCCTTCCGGCTCCGAATCCGACCTCGGGGATGCGCGCCTCCTCCGCATCCTTCGACAACATTTCAGCTGGTTGGCCCAGCGAAGTCCTCATAGTGTGACCGGTCCGTCCGACTCTGGTCCCATGGGAGACCTCCTCGCCGTCACCGAACTACCTCGCCTCGCCTCGTTGTTGTGGGAGTACCGCAGCGGCTTCGACCGCCTGCACTTCCTGCTCGACACCCAGATGCTGCTGATCAGCAATGGGCGCGACGACCAACTCCACCACATGGTCGATCTCCTCGACGAGGCGAATGCTCGCATGAGTCGACTCGATCTCGAACGTGAGATCCTGCTCGGCGTCGGACCCGACGGCCAGCCGCCGTCGTTGCGTGAGCTCATCGACGCCGTCGACGAGCCGTGGAACGAGATCTTTGCCGAGCACGCCGTCGCCATCGACGCCGCCGTCGCCAAGACCAAGGCCCTCGTCGAGCGCAGCAACCTGCTCATCCGCCGGGTCCAGGCCGACCTGCCCAACGTGGCCAGCCTGCTGAGCGTCGGTGCGCCGACAGCTGCGGCCCCGACCGCCGCCACCTACGGCCGTTCCGGTCGCAGCAACAGCGAGCGGTCCGACCACTCCTACCTGTTCGAGAACCGGCTCTGAGATGTCCGACTTCTCCGCCCTCTCCACGGCTGCCAGTGCGCTGTACGCGCATCAGGAGCGCATCGGTGTCATCGGCGACAACATCGCCAACATCGATACGCCCGGCTACGCCCGGCAGCGGGTGGATCTCGGCGCGATCGGTTCGGGTACGACCGGCATCTTCAGCGGCAAGGCACTGCAACATGGCGTCGACGTCGTCGGCATCACTCGTCGCCGCGACGCGCTGCTCGAGAGCACGTTCCGCAACTCGGGAGGCGATGCCGCCAAGGCCATCGCCGAGTCGGAGTCGCTGAAGTCGATCGAGGCCCAGCTCGGACCCCTGCGCGAGGGCAGCTTCAGCGACCAGCTCAACCAGTTCTTCAACAGCTTCGACGATCTCGCCAACGAACCCGACGACCCCGCAACCCGGCAGGTGACCCTGCAGCGGGCCGAGCAGGTTGCCGGTTCGATTCGTTCGCAGGCCGACATCTTCAACACCGCTCGCGCCGACGTCATCGATCGGGTGAACGCCATCGTGGGCGAGGTCAATCGGCTGGTCGACTCGATCGCCGACCTCAACCTCCAGGTGAAGGCCGGTTCGATCGGGGGAGCGACGCCGAACTCGCTGCTGGGTCAGCGCAGCGAGCAGTTGGCGCAGCTCGCCAAGTTGGTCGACATCACGGTCACCGACGGCCAGAACAACGAGGTCAATGTCAGCCTCGACGGGCAGTTGCTCGTCTCCGAGGGACGCGCGACCCACATCGGTGTCGACAGCGAGGTCGACGCCGCCCTGACGCCGCTCAACATGGAGCGCATCACGATCACGGCGCCGAGCGGTCGGGAACTGTCCGTCGGCAGCGGGTCGCTTGCCGGGCACCTGAGCTCGGCGAATGAGACGATTCCCGATCTGGTCGCCGACCTGAATGCCTTCGCCACGAAGTTCGTCGACGATGTGAACACGCTGCACGCAACCGGCTTCGGTCAGGACGGCACCGACGGTCGAGACCTGTTCTCGATCACCGGGGGTCTGGCCGAGAGCGTGACTGTGCATCCCGACATGGTCGACCACCCCGAGTACCTCGCCGCCTCCGGCACCGCCACCGGCACGTTCGATGGCACCGTGGCCGCCCAGCTGGCGTTGCTCGGCTCCGCCGCCGACGGACCGGCCAAGGCGTACGACGCGTTCGTCGTCAAACTCGGCGCCGAGACCAACCGTCTCGACTTCGCGGCCCAGATCGCCACCGAGAGCGCGAACCACGCTCGGTTCTCGCTCGACGCCGCCGTCGGCGTCAACCTCGATGAAGAACTCACCGACCTCATGTCCGCCCAGCGGGCCTACGAGGCGGCCGCCCGCATGGTGACCGCCGTCGACGAAATGCTCAACACCCTGATCAACTCGACCGGCCTCGTCGGTCGCTGATCCCCATCCTCCAGTCCAGTGCACGCAAGGAAGCCAGCACCATGATCGGCAGAATCTCCGCCCAGAGCACCACCGCCCAGTTCCAGCGACTCAACGCTGCTGCCGAGGCGAAGGTCAACAAGTTCAACCAGCAGATCTCGTCTGGTCTGCTGTTCGAGAACCCGTCGGAAAGCCCGGCCGATACCTCGCTGCTGCTCGGCAACAGCCGCCGGCTCGCGCGGATCCAGCAGTACAGCCGGAACGCCACCAGCGCGAACCAGTGGTTGGCATCGACCGATCAAGCGCTGCAGTCGGCCAACGATTCGATGACCCGGGCCCGCACGCTCGTGGTGCAGGGCCTCAACACCGGCGCCGGTACCGACGCTGCGGCGGCGGCCGCGGCCGAGATCCGCCAGATCCGCGATCAGCTCATCGGTACGGCCAACACGACCCAGGGCGGACGTGCCATCTTCAGCGGCACGGCATCGGCCCCGGCGTACGACGCAGCCGGCACGTACCTCGGTGATGACGGTGCGGTGACCAGGGCGATCGACACCTACGAGATCCTCCAGGTCAACGCCACCGGCCCCAACGTCTTCGGCACCTCGAACCCGACCGATCCGATGAACGGCTCGATCTTCGAGCAGCTCGGCGCCATTGCCGACGCCCTCGAGTCGGGGGACACCGCCACCGCATCCCAGGGGCTCGACGCGATCGACTCGTCGATGCAGCTGGTGCGGACCGAGCTCGGCAAGATCGGCGCCTCGGTGAACCGACTCGACTCGGCTCAGATCCGCCTCGACGACGAGCAGGTCGCCACCCGCAATCGCATCTCGCAGACCCAGGACGCCGACCTGGCCGAAGCGGTCATGGGGCTGCGCGCCGCAGAGACTGGCTACGAAGCCCTGATGTCGACCACCGCCCGCACCATGAGCCGCAGCCTCCTCGACTTCATGCGCTGACGCTTCCGGTCGCACTGCTCGGGCGTCGACCGGACACCCCCCGCTGGACCGCCTGGCCGAACCTCCGGGCCTGCGTCCAAACTCCCACAACCTCCGGGCCTGCGTTGCGCTGAGCGCACGCAGCCCCGGAGGTTGCCTCGTTTTGGACGGTGCCCCGGCGGTTCGAGGGGTCGCGCTCCTGCCGGGCGAGCGAGATGTGCGTGGGGGAGCCTCACACTGCGTGACCTGCTTCCGAAGCTGGGAGGCGTCGGCATGGATGCCGGCATCCAACGTCGGAGCAGAAGGTCAATGATTCTCCTCAAACGGCTCACGGGTTCGACCCTGGCCCTCAACCCAGATCTGATGGAACGCGTCGAGGCCAACCCCGACACGGTCATCACCATGGTCGACGGCAAGAAGGTGCTCGTCCACGAGACCGTCCAGGAGGTCGTCGATCTCGTCCTCGAATATCGATCCGAGATCCTGCGTGTCGCCTATCGAGAGGCGACATCACACCCCATCGATCCGACGCCACCACTTCGCCTGATCGTCGGCCCCGACGACACCGATGACGAGGCCGGCGCCGCCGCGGCTCGTAGGGAGAACAACTAATGGATCCGGCAACGATCATCGGCATTCTCGTGGCCATCGGTGCGGTGTTCGGCGCCGGCTTCATGGCCGGACTCAACCCCATCGCCATCTTCCTGGCCGACATCCCCTCGATCATCCTCGTGCTCGGCGGCGCCATCGGCGTGACGATCGCGAACAACACGATGCCCGCCACCATCGGCGGTCTGAAGGCAGCCGTGAAGGGGCTGACCGGCGGACTCGGGACCGACCCGACCGACATCGTCACCAAGTTGGTCGAGTTCGCCGACCTCGCCCGCAAGGAGGGCCTGCTCGCTCTCGAATCCCGACTCGACGAGATCGACGATCCGTTCTTCCGTCGTGGCATGGAGCTCGCCGTCGACGGCACCGACCCCGAGGTCGTGCGGGAGATGCTCGAGATCGAGGTCGAGAACATGCAGGCCCGCCACAAGATCGGCGCCGGCTTCTGGGCCACCGCTGCGGGCATGGGCCCGGCCATGGGCATGATCGGTACCGTCATCGGCCTCGTCGACATGCTCGGCAACCTCGACGATCCCTCGGCCCTCGGCCCGTCGATGGCCGTGGCCTTCTTGACCACGCTGTGGGGCGCCTTCCTCGCGAACGTGATCTTCACGCCGATCTCCGGCAAGTTGAAGGCGCTGTCGGCAGCCGAGGTCAAGAGCCGAGAGCTGATCATCGAGGGCATCCTCTCGGTACAGGCCGGCTCGAACCCGAGGGCGGTGGCCGGCAAGCTCGCCGCCTTCCTGCCTCCGTCGGCCCGAGAGGCCGTCTTGGAGTCCAAGAGTGCCTAGAGAGAAGAAGGTCCCCGAGGAGGACGAGGGCGTCGACGAGTCCTGGCTCGCCTCATGGGCCGACGGCATGACCCTGCTCATGGCGTTCTTCGTGATGCTCTATGCCTTCGCGCTCACCGACGAGGCCAAGTTCGCCGACTTCAAGGTCGGCATCGTGACCGCCCTCGGCATCTCCGATCCGGCCGAGGCGAACAACCCGTCGCTGCTCGAGTCGGGCAACGGCATTGCCCTGACGGTCGGGCTCTCGGTGGTGCCGAGCGAGGACGTGCGGGAACTCATCAACCGTGTGCAAGGCGAACTCCAGCAGACCGGCGGGACCGTCACCCCCGAGAATGCGGAAGAGGTCGCCGAGATGCTGGAGGAACGCTTCCGCGCCGTGGGCGCCGAGGACTCGGTGTCGGTCGAGATCGACGAGCGAGGGATCGTCATTCGTTTCCCCGACCGGATGCTGTTCGACTCCGGCCAGGCCACGTTCGACAACGAGATCGCACCGATCGTGCTCGGCCAGACCGCCGTGGTCCTGAACACGATCGACAACTTCATCGAGGTCGAGGGACACACCGACAATGTGCCGACCGGCGCCAGCTGGCCCAGCAACTGGGAGCTCAGCGGGGCTCGCGCCTCGGCCGTCGTGCGCTGGTTCCACCAGTTCGGCGACGTTCCCGAGATCCGCATGGGTGCGATCGCCCTGTCCGACACCCGGCCCCGCGACACGAACTCGACGCCCGAGGGGCGGGCGGTCAACCGGCGAGTCGAGGTCGTGATCACGATCGACGGACTCGTCGACTCGTCGGTCGACATCATCAACGCCATCGATGACAACGTCATCGGTGACGGTGTTGCGCTGCCCGATGATGGCAGCGAGGCGTCGACCGACGCCGCGTCCGATGCCGGCGCGACTGATACCGACGCCGGAAGTGCCGACACTGGCGGCGACGGGACCGGCGGTGTCGGTTCGATCGTCGACCCCGTCGAGATCGATCCCATCCAGACCGGTCTCGAAGGCTGAGCGCTCCTCGAGCCCTCGACCACCGAGTTTCCCGCACGTGAGCGCACCGGCTCACCCCACCCGCACGAGAGATCACCGACATGGCGAAAAAGAAGAAGGCCGCCGACGCTGACGGCGAGGAAGAGAAGAAGGGCAAAGACCCGAAGATGATGGCCATCGGCGGCCTCGTCGTTGCCGGCCTCGTCTACCAGTTCGTGCTCAAGTCGCCGCCCGCCGAGGACCCGGCCGCTGCCGGGGGAGTGGCGGCGGTGACCACCACGGTGCCCATGATCGAGGGCGAGATCTTCGAGCTGCCCGAGATGGTGCTCAACATCGAGGACCCCGACGTCACCTATCTCCGGATCCAGTTCGCCGTCGTGCTCGACGAGCTGACGATCGCCAAGGACTTCGAAAAGGAGTCGGCCATCGCCAAGGACATCATCGTCGACAAGCTCGGCTCGTACTCCGCCGCCCAGCTCGGTAACCCGGCACAGCGCGAGCTCCTCAAAGAGGAACTGTCGACCGAGATCCGCACCGCCTACGGCGAAGCCAAGGTCGTTCGCGTGCTCATTACGTCGCTCGTGATGCAGTAAGAGCCTGCGGCTCTTCGCCTGCGGCGACCAAGGGCCACGACCGGCTCCGCCGGGCTCAGTCTGTTCCGTCAGAGCGTTCACCTCGCTTCGCTCGGGCTCTGACGGGTTCGCTTCGGTGCCTCGCTGCGCTCGGAACCGGCGCGAACTGGCGCGCAGATCTACAGTTCGCCGCCGCGAGAACTCCGTAGGCGCCAGAGGCTTGCCGGGGGCAGGACTCCGTAGGAGTTGGAAGCTTGCCGGTGCGAGGCCTCAGTCTGCCGCCGCGGGAACTCCGTAGGAGTTGGAAGCCTGCTCCGAATGTGGAGCCGTTGAAGCGCGGGTTTCTCAATTCGGTCGTGTGAGAACTGCGCAGCAGGCGGACGCGGTCCGCAGCGATGGTCCGAGGGCGGAGCCGGAAATTCTGAAAAGAAATTCTGCGCTGGCCTCATACCCCCGGAGAGGTCACCGAAGCTGCTCCCTAGCTACCGGTCTTCGGTGGCGAAACCGCAGTCCACGGATGGACGGGTTCAAGCAAACAACACCAAACGACACTTTGTCTCCCACGGAAGGAACCTAGAGACATGCGCATCAACAACAACGTCGCCGCGTTCAACGCAAACCGTAACCTGAGCAGCTCGAACATGAGCCTCGGGAAGAGCCTCGAGAAGTTGAGCTCCGGTTTCCGGATCAACCGAGCCGGCGATGACGCCGCTGGTCTGACGATCAGCCAGGGTCTGCGGGCCCAGGCGTCCGGCCTCAAGCAGGCCACCCGCAATGCACAGGACGGCATCTCGGTCGTCCAAACCGCTGAAGGCGCACTCACCGAGGTTCACTCCATGCTCAACCGCATGCGTGATCTCGCCGTGCAGGCCGCCAACACCGGCTCGCAGGACTCGAACGCCATTGCGGCATCGCAGGAAGAGTTCGCGGCGCTGCGATCCGAGATCACCCGCATCGCCGACACCACCAAGTTCGGTAGCAAGAACCTGCTCGATGGCACGTTCGGTACCTCGCCGGCCAAGGTGACCGGCTTTGATGCCGACAACAGCATCACCCACACCGCTGGTGACGACTTCACCATCAACATCAACGGAACGGGTGCCGTCACCGTCGACCTCCCCGCCATGGCGGCGGTCAGCGGTTCCGAGGCGGCTGCGTCGATCGAGAGCGCCATCAACTCGGCACTGTCGGCGGCCAGCAACGCTTACGCAGGCAAGGTCAGCGTCAAGGCCGAGACCCTGGGCGCCGGCACCACCCTGACCCTCGAAGTCTCGGGTCTGGATGACACCGAGACCTTCGTTCTCGCTGACGGAACCGGTACTCCTTTGGCTGACATGGCCCTCACCGGGACCGTGACCGCCGCTTCTGGCACCGCTGGGTCGTTCCAGGTCGGCGCCAATGCCGGCGAAGCGATCGAGGTCAGCATTGACGATGTCGATGCTGCTGGGCTCAACATCGATGCCCTCGACCTCACGACGGATGCGGACGCTGCCATCACGGCGCTCGACACTGCCATCGGCTCCGTGTCGACCACCCGTAGCGAGCTGGGTGCCCTCCAGAACCGCTTCGAGAGCACCATCAACAACCTCCAGGTCAGCACCGAGAACATCGTCGCTTCGGAGTCCCGGATCCGTGACACCGACATGGCGACCGAGATGACCAACTTCACCAAGCAGCAGATCCTGCAGCAGGCCGGCACGGCCATGCTGGGCCAGGCCAACTCTCTGCCGCAGGGTGTCCTTCGTCTCCTGGGTTGAGGAGATTTGGTTGAGGGCTGGCGCATGGCGTCCTTTGCGTCAGCCCTCCTCCACCTTCGTCGTCATCTTTCTCGGGCCGCCGGACTTCGGTACGGCTCGATAGCGACCATCGGTTCCCGTCGACGGAAGAAGGAGAAGCCACGCCATGAGCTCAGTAGATGGATTGGTGACCGGGCTCGATACGACCTCGATCATCTCTCAGCTGATGCAGCTCGAACGCATCCCGCAGCAGCGCCTCGAGAATCGGGCCAAGCTCGCCAAGTCGGCGAGCACCGAACTCGACGGTCTGCGCACCTCGGTCGTCGGTATTCGTACCGCGGCCGCCACCATGAAGTATCCCTCGGCCTGGCAGCCTTTGTCGGCGACCAGCTCGAGCGACTCGGTGAAGGTGACCGCCACCTCCGGCGCCACCACGGGAAGCCTCGCGTTCAACGTCACCAAGGTGGCAAGTGGCGAGGCGATCTACTCGAACCAGACCGTCGCCTCCACCGACACGGTGGTGGCGGCGGGTGGTTCGGTCTTCTCCTATTCCGGCACCAAGCAGCTGGGCTTCGACAAGTTGGCAGCGACCGGCCTGAACGTCGGCGACATCTCCTTCGAGGTGACGCAGGCGTCGGCAGCGGCGAAGACAACGGCGTCTGCGCTGCCGCAGCCGGTCCCGCTCGAGATCACCGGCACCAACAACGAGCTGATCTTCAGCGTCGCCGGTGCGGGCTCGATCTCGTTGTCGATCGGCACCGGTGAATACCAGAGCGCCGAGGAGCTGGCTGCCGCCATCAACTCCGCGATTGCTGCCACTCCGGCGGCAAAGGGCGTCGTGAAGGCAGGTGTCGACGACACCGGCAAGCTCACACTGTCCACCATCGCCGAGGGCAGCGACAACACGATCGAAGTCACGGGCGGATCGGCGGCGGCCGAGCTCGGCTGGAACCTCACCGAAGGTGTGGCGACGGGAACCGACGGCATCGTCACGGTCGACGGGGTGGCCAACACCATCACCGACACGACCAAAGACACTGCCGTCACGCTCAACGCCAGCGCCGGCAGCATCGCTGCGGTCATGTCGGGCCCCATGCGGCTCGGCACGGCGAACACCGAGCAGGTGAGTTTCGGGTCGGGGACGCTGTCCGAGGTCGTCTCGGCCATCAACAACGCCGATGGTCTGAACTATGGCGCCGTCGCTGTCAACACCGGCAGCGGCTATCGCCTCCAGCTCACGGCCAACGAGACCGGCGCTGCCGCCACCGTGGGGATCGACCAGTCGATGTTCACCGGCCTGAGCGGCACGCCCGGTGTCGACATGTTCAAGCAGCTGACGGCAGCGCAGGACGCCGAGATCACCTTCGAGGGCGTCAACCCTTACAGCATCACGTCGGCGAGCAACACGTTCAAGGACATCATGCCCGGGGTCAGCGCCACCGTTTCGGCGGTCACGACGACGCCGGTGACGATCTCGTCGACCAAGGACACCGAGAAGGTGGCCGACGCCGTCGAGTCGCTGGTGAATGATCTCAGCACGCTCTTCGCCCGCATCAAGCAGGGCACGAAAAGCGATGTCGAGGCCGGCACCACGGGCCTGCTGGCCGGGAGCTCGGCTCCTCGCCGAGCCCAGAACGAGCTCCAGCGGGCGCTGCTCGATCCCGTGGCCGGCAACTCCATCATCTCGGGTGGAGCAGCAGGCATCACGCTCGAGTCCGACGGCACCATCAAGTTCGATCGAGCGGCCTTCATCTCGGCCTACGAGGCCGACCCCGAAGGCATGCAGCGCCTCTTCGTCGCCCCCGACGACGAGGTCGACTCGACACCCGGGATCCTCGACCGCATCAGCGAGGTGGCGAAGAACGCCTCGTCGTTCGGTACCGGCTACCTGGCGACCGCCAAGGAAGCCAAGGACAATCAGGTCAACACGTTCAACCGCCAGGTCGACGCCTACGAGGTCCGCCTCGAGCGTCGCCAGGCCGCACTCCAGCGCCAGTACGCCGCCCTCGAGGTGGCGCTCGGCAGCCTCAACAACCAGTCGGCCTGGCTCGTCGGCCAGCTCGGCAGCCTGAGCACCAACTCGGGCTGATGTTCTGAGTGCCGGGGCCACGCCTCGTCGCTCATCTCGGTGGCAAGGTCACGCCTTGTCGCCATTCTCGGCCGGTCGCTGACGCCAGCGGGCGTGAGTCACCCGGCCCCTTCGTTCTCGTCGGTCTGATCCTCTGCTTGGTCGCGCCGACACTGTCCCTGTTCCTCACGTCTCTCCGGAGACTTGCCGCTCCTCAGCCCAATCGTTCGCTCTCGGGCGAACACCTCTCGGCGGCTCAGCCTCGAAAGCCCTCCGATGAACTCCTCCGTTGCCAACCGCTACCGCTCTGACGGCATGGCCAGCACCCCTCCCGGTCGCCTTCTCACCATGTTGTACGACCGCATGCTGCTCGACTTCGACCGAGCGATCGACGCCATCGAGCGTCGGGCGATCGAAGAAGCGCACAACGCCCTGATCCACGCCCAGGAGATCGTGTTCGAGCTCCACATGGCCCTCGACCTCGAGGCCTGGCCCGACGGGGGAGCGCTCGCCGATCTCTACGTCTATCTGACGGAGCAGCTGGCCGCGGCGAACGCCAAGAAGTCGATCGCCCTCGTCGAGAACTGCCGGGCCGTGGTCGAACCGCTCGCCGAGTCGTGGCACGAGGCGTACCGGCAGACCACCGCCGGCCTCGCCGGTCCGTCGACGGCAGCGAGTTCGGCGCTGAGCGCCGGGATCTCGGCATGATCGGCATCGACCACAAGTCGTGGCCCCAGATCCTCGATGAGTTCGAGCGTTCGCTGGAGTGGCACGAGGAGCAGCTCGCCACAGCCGAGTCCGGCACCGCGCCCAGCTGGGCAAACCCGTGGGCCCCACCCGCCGAGGCCGGCGCCGTGCCCGACGAGCTGCGGACTCGAGCCCAGCGCCTGCTCGAACGGGCTGGTGAACTCGAGCTGGCGATCATGGAGAAGATGGCCAGCGTCTCGCCGAACGGCACCACCATCCAGCGCCGCCGCACCCACCAGACCCAGCACGCCAGCAGCACCTTCTCCACCCAACTCTGACCCAGGCGGCCACAGGCGACCAAGCACCAACCTTCGGGCTGCCGTCCATATCGAGCAAAGCTCCGGGGTTCCGTACGCTCAGCCGTACGGAACCCCGGAGCTTGTTGGGTTTTGGACGGTGGCCCGAAGGTTCAGGCGGCGAGGGCTGCGTTGTGTCGGGCCGTGAGTAGTGCGACGACGTCGTCCATGATCGCATCGGTGCGGTGGACGACCTCCTGCCAGCCGATGCGGTAGACGAACCAGCCGTGCTTGCCAGCAAGGAGGTCTCGCTGGAGATCGGAGCGACGGGCGATCTCGGAGGCATGCCACCGGCGACCATCGGCTTCCAAGATGGTCTTGCCGATCGGGTCGGCGAAGTCGACGATGCCACGTATGCCGTCGTACCACGGCGGCTTGAACTGTCGATGCATGGGCGGGGCGTTGCGTTGAACGAGCTCGACCAGAACACGGCGCTCGAGTTCGGACTCGGGATACGGCTCGTCGTCGAAGGTCGACATGAGTAGCTCACGCATCTTCTTGGTCCCCTTGCGACCTCGACGCGCCATCGCTCGATGGCAGGCGATGAGCTCGTCCTTTGTTGGTGCGCCGACGGCCACCTGCTCCTGTGTGAGATTGCGATGAAGGTTCACTCCCATGACGTTGACGAGATCCCACAACGTTCGAGCTGGGGTCGTCACCCGAATCCCATCGAGGAGTCGAACATCGACGGTTTCGAGACGCCGGCTCTCATGCACCTGTATGCCATCGAGGCCATGGTGGGCACCAGGTGGGCAGGTGACGTGCACGCCGTCCTCTCGAACCCGCATACCCAAGAGGCGAGCAGCGGTGCGGTGGCTGACCACCGACGACGGCAGCGCCAATTGAGCCGCAGCCAGGACAGTCAGAGGCGAGGACATCGCCGGTACCGAGTAGATGCCCTTGGCCACCGGCACCAAGAACCCGCTGCGCTGTCGGCTCGTGATCGACGATCGACTGATGCCCGCTCGCTGCAGCTCCTTGGATGAGACCGCCCCGTGATGCAGGCCCGCGAGCTGAACGATTCGTTGATCCACTGATTCCGCCATGTGGAGAGTTAAACGTAATTAAAAGTAAAAAGCAAGAGATGGACGAGATTGGATCGGCAGCGGGTGTGGGACGAGCAAAGGCCCAACCTCCGGGGCACCGTTCGATCTCTGACAACCTCCGAGCCTGCGTTCGGCCTGAAGCGCGGAGCCCCGGAGGTTGTGCTGGTTTGGACGGTGGCCCGAAGGTTGGCGTCGGTGGGCTGGGCTGGGTGCGGTTGGTGGTTGGCGGCCGCAGGTGGGGGCGCGGGCGGACGAGGTGAGGGGTGCGGGTGGTGAGGGGCGGGGGTGGGGCGTTGGACCTGGGGGGATCGTTTCGAGAGATGAGACGCACGACTCACTCACGATTCTCGAATGGCTACCGAGGCTGTAGTCCAGCGGGAAGCTGAGCGGGTCGATCCGAACCCCATTCGGTCCGGATCGAAGCAACACATGTCACGCCCATGGACGGGCGCCGTACGTGCCGACTTCGCCTGTCATCGACAGACGACGACGGCAGCCGAACCTCGTCCAACAAAGGAGCGTGGTCGTGTTCATCAGCGACCTCACCACCCAGACGCTCGGAGCAGCACTGCGCGGACTCGACGTCCAGCGCCAGGCGCACGAGAACAACATCTCGAACGTCGAGACCCCGGGCTACCTCGCCCAGGAGGTCGACTTCGCAGCGTCGCTGCGCCGTGCGATCCAGGACGGCCGACCCGAACGCGCCGGGGTGACCCATTCGATCTCGCTCGATCCCACCCGCTTCGACGGCAACAACGTCCGTCTCGACCACGAGATCACCGCCCTCGAGGAGAACAACCTCCACCAGCAGCTGGTGACCGAGGCACTGAACGCCCAGTACCGCCAACTCCGAGCGACCTGGTCGTAGTCGATGGAGATCTTCCGCAGCCTCGGCATCTCGACGTCCGGCATGGACGTCTACCAGACCTGGCTCGACGCCGTCTCGGACAACATCGCCAACGTGAACACGATCCGCAGCACTGATGAAGCTGCGTATCAGGAACGCATGGTCGTGGTGTCCTCCGCCTCCCGCAATGGCAAACCCGCAGGCGCCGTCGTGACCGAAGCCCGCTTCGGCAACCCCGAAGGCATCACCATCTACGACCCCACCCACCCACTCGCCGACGCCGAAGGAATGGTGCGAGCTCCCGACATGAGTCTTTCCGACCAGATGACCCACATGCTGATCGCCCAGCGGGCGTACCAAGCGAACGTGTCCGCCTTCGAGCGGGCTCGGGACGCGTACCGTCGAGCACTCGAGATCGGGGGCCGCTAGTGATCAGCCCCGTAGGCGGCGTGAGCGTCGCCGGACTCGGTGGTCGGGTCGAATCCGCCCGGTACGCGGCAGCGGCCGAGTCGTCCGACACGAGCATCGCCGACCAGATCGGCGGTGCGCTCGATTCCCTCGGTGCGGCCGAACGTCGCGCTGATGCGGCGTCGCGAGCTGCCGCCACCGGCGACCTGTCGTCCATCAGCGACTTCATGATGGCGACGACCGAAGCCCAGTTGATGACCGAGGTGACCGTTGCCGTGCGCAACCGGGCCGTCGAGGCATTCAACGAGATCATGAGAATGCAGGTCTGACATGGCTGGAACCTCCATCGTTGCCGTCAAGGACGGTGTCGGCGCCTCGATCAGCCGGATGACCATGCAACAGCGTCTACAGCTCGGCGGCGCCTTCTTCGCCACACTCGCCGTGATCTATTTCCTGTCGACGCTCGGCGGCGGTACCCAGATGGGCTTCCTCTACGGCGGCCTCGACTCGGGCACCGCAGCGGAGATCACGACCGAGCTCACCACCATTGGTGTGCCCTACGAGCTCGGGCCTGATGGTCGATCCATCTACGTGCCCGTCGACCAGGTGAATGCCACGCGGATCGCACTCAGCCAGGCCGGTGTCAGCTCCGGCCCCGAAGGCTGGGAGATCCTCGACCAGAACGGCTTCACCACCTCGGAGTTCGATCAGCGCACCGGCTATCAGCGGGCGCTGCAGGGTGAGCTCGAAAAGACCATCAATGGGATGGACGCAGTGAAGACCTCCCGGGTCAGCATCGTGATGCCCGAGGCCGACCTGTTCTCCAACGACGAGGTGTACTCGAAGGCCACCGTCTCGGTGAACCTGGGCTCGGGCCGACTCACCGACTCCGAGGTCCAGACCATCATCGCGATCGTCACCGGATCGGTCGAGGGCCTGACGCCCGAGAACGTTGCCGTGAGCGACACGGCCGGCAACGTCTACGCCGCACCCGGGGTGACCGGTGGCGTTGGCGGTGTGGCCGGTGGCTCGTCGATGGACATCGCTACCGAGTACCAGAACGCGCTCGAAGCGAAGGTGCAGGCCATGCTCGAAGGTGTCGTCGGTCCGGGGAACGCGCGGGTCACGGTCACGGCGGCCCTCGACTTCAGCCAGAGCCAGTCCGAGACCCGGCAGCGCACGCCGGTCCTCGACGCCAACGGTGTCCAGGTCATCGAGAGCGACACCACCCGCGCCGAGGACTACATCGCTCCCAACGATCAGCTCGACACCGGACTTCTCGGCACCGAGGACAACCTCGTCGACCCGGTGACGATCGCCGAGGGCAACGAGCTCTACTACCGCCTCCGTGAGGCGGACAACGCGTACCTGTACGACGAGACCGTCACCACGCGGACCGAAGCGCCCGGTACGCCGACGTCGGTCTCCGTCGCGGTCGTGCTCGACCAGACCGTGCTGGCGGAGGCCGGGCTCGACGATGCAGCATCGCTGACCAACTTCGAGAACCTCGTCGGCGCCGCCGTCGGTGTGCAGGCCGCTCGTGGCGATGTGGTCGCCGTGCAGGCCCTGCCGTTCGACACCGCCGCTGCCGAAGCCGAGGCGCTGGCGCTGGAAGAGGCGGCGTCGGCCCAGGGCACCGAGAGCCTGATCGGCCTCATCCGTACCGGTGCAACGGCCCTCATCGCTCTGGTCATCGTCGTCTTCTCGATCCTGATGCTCCGCAAGGGCAAGAAGGACAACGTGATCGAGTCGATCGACCTGAACGGTGTCGACCTCGCAGCGCTGCCGACCGCCGAAGAGACCCAGGCCGAGATCGAGGCGGCCAAGGCCGAGATCGCCGAGCGCGAGGCCGACATCTTCGAACTGATCGAGAACCAGCCCGATGAGGTTGCCGACCTGCTCCGCCTGTGGCTGAGCGAACGGGAGCCGATCGCATGAGCCCTGCCGACACCTCCACACCGTCGGTGAGCACCAGCTCGGCCCTTCCCTCGGCAAGTCCAATCCCCGCAGGCTCGGCTTCGACCGCTGCTGCGCTGGCGGCACGCGGGATCGACGACCTCTCGGGCCTCTCCGGCGCCCGCAAGGCCGCGATCCTCATCCTCAAGCTCGGGATCGACAAGTCGGGCCCCCTCCTGCGCGGGCTCGAACAGCACGAAGTGGCCATGGTCATTCGCGAGCTGGCCGGCCTCGGCAGCGTCGACATGCCCATGGCGAACTCCATCCTCAAGGAGTTCACCCGGCTCGCGAACGGCGACAAGCCGCTGCCGATCGCAAACGTCGAGTTGGCCAAGGAGTACCTGGTCACCAACCTCGGCAAGCGCCGCGCCCGGGAGATCCTGTCCGAGCTCGACGAGACGGCGCCGTCGGTCCCGTTCCAGTTCCTCGACGCACTTCCGCCCGACGTCATCGCCTTCCACCTGTCGATGGAGCATCCGCAGACGATCGCCCTCGTCATCTCGCACCTGTCGCCGGACTTTGCCTCGGCGATCCTCGATTCGATCGACGAGGCCCTGGTGGCCGAGATCGGCGTGCGCCTGGCGACGCTCGACCAGGTCACGAGCACCTCGCTCGCACGCGTCGAAGCCGGCGTCCGCGAGCGCCTCTCGCCGGTGCTCGAGAACCGATTCCTCGAAGTGACCGGCGGTACCGACACCCTCGTCGAGCTGTTGACCCGGCTGGACAAGACCCTGCAGGAGAAGGTCATCGAAGGCCTCAACTCCGTCGATCCGGATCTGGGCAAAGAGGTCAAGGGCAAGCTGTTCGTCTTCGACGACATGCGCATCCTCAACGATCGCCAGATCCAGATGGTGCTGCGCAATGTCGATGCGAACCGTTTGCCGATGGCGCTCAAGGGCGTCGACCCCGTCGTGCGCGATCTGTTCCTCAACAACCTGTCGTCTCGGGCCAGGGAGAATCTGGTCGACGAGATGAGCCTGATGGGTTCGGTCCGCATCGCCGAGGTCGAAGAGGCCCAGGCCGAGATCTTGGCCGTCGTCACCGGCCTCGAGGAATCGGGCGAACTCGTGATCAACCGGGGAGGAGCGGACTTTGTCAGCTGACCACTCCGTCTTCACCGTGCGCCGATCGAGCGATGCCGTCGACGTGGCCTCGCTGCCCGTCGCCGACCTGTTCGCTCCGGCGCCCGACGCCATGATCGAGCCGACCGGCGCCTGGGCCGAACACCTCGAAGCCGTTCGCCTCGCGTCGGCCGAGGACGGCTACGACAGCGGCTACCGCGAGGGCTTCGAGGCCGGAGCATTGGCGGCCGAGGCCGCCAATCAGACCTTGCGCGACCAGGTCAACGCCTCGGCGTCGGCCATGGCCGACGCGATCGCCCAGCTGGCCGAGACCGACCGTCGGGTGGCCGCCGACCTCTCCGACGATGCGCTGCACCTCGCGTTCGACCTCACCCAACTCATCCTCGATCGCGAGATCCACACCGCCGACGATCCTGGTCTCGACGCCATCCGCCGCTGCTTCGATTTCATCCCGCGCCGCACCTCGGTCGTCGTCCGACTCAACCCGGCCGACGCCGAGATGCTCGGCGACGTCGGCGCCGTACTGATCGGTGCCGACTACGAGGTGGTCGCCGACCCCACCATCGGCCGTGGTGGTGCCATCGTCGACGCCGGCGCGGCCCGCATCGATGGCCAGATCGACGCCGCCCTCGGTCGCGTCGCCGATGTCCTCGGCATCACGTCGCGGGGCACCTCCGGCCGGACCGCAGGAGGCCGCTGATGCTGGGCTTGAGTGCGTCGCCGACGATGTTGCGAGAGGCTGCCCGTCCGGTGAAGACCGGCACGCTCATGCGAGTGCTCGGGCTCCACGCCGAGGTGGCCGGAATCGACGTTGGCATCGGTGACCTCGTCCTGATGGGCGACGATCGTGGACCGACCGAACCGGTGATCGGTGAGGTCGTGGCCCTCGACGAGACCGCTGCCACCGTCTTGCCCTACGGCCACCTGCGAGGCCGCGCTGTCGGCGAAACCGTTCGTGGTCTCGGCCGCCAGCTCCTCGCCCCGGTGGGGCACGGTCTCCTCGGCCGAGTCATCGACGGGCAGGGGAATCCGATCGACGGTGGCCCGCCGCTCAGCGTCGCCGATCGGGTGCCGATCCACCTCGATCCGCCGTCGGCCATGGACCGACCCCGTGTCACCGAACCGCTTCAGGTCGGCGTCCGCGCCATCGACACGATGCTGTCGTGCGGCCGAGGTCAGCGAGTCGGCATCCTCGCCGGCTCCGGTGTCGGCAAGTCGAGCCTGCTCTCGATGCTGCTGCGCGGGACCGAAGCGCCGATCAAGGTGCTGGCCCTCGTCGGCGAGCGGGGTCGTGAGGTTCGTGAGTTCCTCGAGAACGACCTTGGTCCCGAGGGTCGCAAGGAGGCCGTCATCATCGTGGCGACGTCGGACGAGCCCGCCCTCGTCCGACGCAACGCCGCCTTCCTCGCCACCCGCATCGCCGAGTGGTTCCGTGACGAAGGTAGCGACGTGATGCTGTTGATGGACAGCCTCACTCGCTTCGCCATGGCCCAGCGCGAAATCGGTCTGTCGGCCGGCGAGGTCCCCACCGCCCGGGGCTACACGCCCTCGGTGTTCGGCTTGCTGCCGACCTTGCTCGAACGCGCCGGCACGTCGGCCCGGGGCTCCATCACGGGCTTCTACACCGTGTTGGTCGAAGGCGACGACCTGAACGATCCGATCGGCGACGCCGCCCGGTCCATTCTCGACGGTCACATCTCACTGTCTCGCCGGCTGGCCAACGCCGGTCACTTCCCGAGCATCGACATTCTCGCCTCGGCCAGCCGGGTCGCCGGGGGCGTCAACACCGTCGAGCAGAACCAGCTCGCCCAGGACATTCGCCAGGCCATGGCGGTGTTCGACGAGGCTCGAGATCTCATCGAGGTCGGCGCGTACTCGCCCGGCAGCAGCGCCGAGATCGACCGAGCGATCGCCCTGCGCCCGGCGACCACCAACTTCCTCCAACAGCCACTCCACCAGTTGAGCGATCGCAACGGCGCCTGGCAGGAACTGGCCGCACTGCTCGCTGCCGTCGGTGGACCCACCGGCTGAGCCAGCGCCACCAACGACCCCCACACGAAAACACCTCCACCCCGAGGAGACCCCCCATGAGCAACGCAAAGACCAAACGTATGAAGCGCATCTTCAAGATGCAGAGCCGCAAAGAAGAGCAGCAGCGGGCCGTCGTCGCCGAGGCGCGGCGCACCGTCGAGGCCAACCGACGCGAGCTCGAAGCGGCCGAAGCCCAGCTCGCAGCGCCGACCGCGACCGGCGAGCGTCTCGACCTCGCCACCGTCCAGTTCGGCCGCCTCCTGGTCGAGAGCGGCCTCCGCGCCTCGGCGCATCGCCGGGCCCTGCTCGACGCTTCGATGGCCGATCTGGAGGCTGAGTACGCCACGTGGCAGGCCGAGCGGCAGCGGGCGAACTCGCTCGAGAAGATGGTCGACCGTCTCACCGAGGAAGCCGCGATCGAGGCGGCCAAGGCGGAAGAGGCGTTGATCGAAGAGTTGTCGATGTCCCGCCGATCCACGAGCCACGCCTGAGTCATGACCGTCGGATTGGCCGAGCTCCGCAGAGGAGTCGAGACGCTTGCCGTGATGGCGAACGCCGCTGGTACCGCCAGCGGGGGAGCCAACGCGCCCGCGACCACACCGAGTGCCAACGGCAGGGCTGCGGCGCAGCGGGCTGCGCAGGTCTTCGCAGCCGCACTGGCCGACGCCACCGCGACCGCCGAGACGGCGGCCGCACCGTCGACCGAGGCCGACAGCACGGCACCACTCACGCTGGACACGGCACAGCTGGCCGCACTCACGACCGCCACACCGCAGCAACGCAATCTGGGCGACGGCGTCGTACTCGGGGCGCTGGATCACCTCGGCACCCCCTACCTCTGGGGCGGCAACGATCCCGAGACGGGGATCGACTGCTCGGCTCTGGTCCGCACCGCGTTCCGGGAGATCGGGGTCGACATGCCGAGAGTCAGCCGTGACCAGGCGACGATGGGCATCGAAGTGGGGTCGATCGACGATGCGCTCCCCGGGGACCTGCTGGCGTTCGGCGAACCCGTCAATCACGTCGCCATCTACCTCGGCGACAACAAGATGGTGCACGCGCCGCGGTCCGGCGAGGTCGTCAAGGTCGAGGAGATCGACCGCCCGATCACCACGATCCGGCGCGTCGTGGACACCCAGCGACCGTCCGGAGCCACGTGGACCTCGCTCGACGCCGATCGATCCTTCGGACCCGAGGAGCTGCAGGCGCTGTTCGTGGAAGCGGGCAATCGCTGGGACATCGATCCGGCGCTCCTGGCCGCTGTCGCCCAGGTCGAGTCGAACTTCGACCCCGATGCCGTCAGTCCCGCCGGCGCCGTCGGCCTCATGCAGTTCATGCCCGCCACCGCCGCCGGCCTTGGCGTCGATCCGACCGACCCCGCCTCGTCGATCGACGGTGCCGCCCAGTACCTGCGTCAGAACCTCGACCAGTTCGGGAGCATCTCGCTCGCTCTGGCCGCCTACAACGCCGGACCCGGGAATGTCGCCAAGTACGGCGGCATCCCACCGTTCGACGAAACCCAACGCTACGTCCGTCAAGTCCAAGCGATCTGGAGTGCCAACGCCGCATGACCAATCTCGACCATCCCCTCAACTCTCGGCCGCCGACGGCGAACTCGCTCCGGGCACTGCTGCTCGGCGGCGCCGGTGCCGACGCTCCCGTTGGTGGTGCCGCCACCTCGTCGTCGGCGTTCGAAGCCCTGCTCGACGAGCATCGCTCGCTCGGCGCCCGTCGCTCCGACCGAGTGCCCAGCCACGCCGCCGACCCGACCCTGGTCGCTGCTCGACAGCAACGCGATGCCCAGGTCGAACGTCACCGTGCCGATGGCGAACGCGACGTTCGAGCCGAGAACCCGACTCGCCCGGAGCGCCGGGAGTCGCCTCGCCCGGTCGATCGCACCGATCGTCAGGACCGGGCCGAGCGCCCCGACCGTCGTGACGACGACGTCGAATCGGCGAGCGACGACAACGACAGCGACGACACCACGACGACGGACGCCGCGCAGGTGTCCGACGATGCAGGGCCCGACGATGTCGAGGCCGACGACACGTCGGTAGACGCAACGACCGCCGCCGTCGTCGGCGCCGTCATGGTCCTCACCGACTCGGTAGCTCCCATCGACATCGTCGAAACGACGGGCGACGCGTCACCGCTCACCGGTGAGGTCGACGCCTCCGACACCGCAATGCCGAGCGGTGCCGACGGCGACCAGGATGTCAGCGGCGACGCGATCCGCGTCGAAGCTCCCGACGTCAGTGACCCTTCGGCCGACGCGGCGATGCTTGAGGACGCTGCGGGTCGCTCGGACCTCCTGCCCTCGGGCGAGGTGGCCCGGGCGAGTGCCCAGCTCCTGCCCGACACCGAGACCGAGCAGGCTGCCGTCGGCGAGGTCGTCCCCGACGGCGCCGTCGAGACGTCCGGCGACAGCGGCGGGGGAGAGGCCTCTACCGATTCCATTGCCGAGGCGATCGTCGACGCACCGGCGGCAGCAGCAAACAGCCAGGAGCAGTCCTCGAACGACGGCGGCGACCCGGCGCCTCAGCCCAACACCGGCAACGAGCCGCCGGTCGTCGTCGACTCCGCGCCGGCCGCCGGCCAGACCACACGACCGACGACCGAACCGGCGACCAATGGCGTCCGCGTCGACGGCGCCGCCGGCGTCCAATCCCAGCGCTCGACCCCCGCACCCGCGGCTGCCACGCCGGTCACCGCACCGCGAGCCGCCGAGTTCGACGGCGAGGTGTGGGAGCAGGTCCAAAAGGCGGTGAACCTCGTTCGCCAGAACGGGCCCGGTCGCCACGAGGTCAACCTCGTGCTCCGGCCCGACGAGCTCGGATCGGTCTCGGTCGAGCTGGTGCAGCGCGGCGACGAGGTCGCCGTGCGGATCGTCACGCAGACCGCCGCCGCCCAGGATCGGCTCGATCGGGCCCGTCTCCTCACCGAGCTGCAGTCGGCCGGCATCGACCCGACATCGGTCGACATCGCCCACCAGCAATTCGGCGGCACCGACCAGGGGAGGGGCGACGGCGGTGCGCCGGGCGGCTCCCCGTTCGGCGAGACCGGATCCGGTACCGATCACCAGCCTGACGATCGCCCGGTGCGTCGCTCCCGTGCCGTCGCCGCCGGAACCGGAGGTGGACTTGACCTCCAGCTCTGATGCCGCCACCCCCATCACTGTCCATCACTTCCTCCCGAAAGCAGCGCTCCTCCCATGACCGACTACATCTCCGCCGTCGCCGGCGCCACGGTCAACCCGCTGGCCGTGCAGAGCACCGCCGTGACCGACAAGTACGGCCTCGTCTCTGACACCGCTGGAAGCGAGCTCGATCGAGAGGCCTTCCTGAAACTGCTGGTGACCCAGCTGCGCTACCAGGATCCGCTGAATCCGAGTGACCCGGACGACTTCATCGCCACCACGGCGCAGTTCACCACCATCGAAGAGCTCCAGAAGATGTCGGAGCAGACGGCAGCCAACGCGCTGAATTCGAGCCTGACCACCGCCGGTTCACTCATCGGCCGTGAGATCGGTGTCATGGACGGCAAAGGCCTGACCATGACCACGACCGTCCAACGTGCCCAGGTCATCAGCGGCGAGGTCCACCTCGTCACCGCCGATGGTGACTTCACCCTCGATCAGATTGTCGAGATCGCCTGAAAGAGAACCCCTTGCCTCATCATCTGCCTCACCGCCCTGGCTCGACCAGGGACACCCTTCTCCACCGCATTCACCCTCAGGACATCCAATGATCAGATCCATGTACTCGGCCGTGACCGGCCTGCGAAACCACCAGACGATGATGGACGTCGTCGGCAACAACATCGCCAACGTCAACACCACCGGCTTCAAGAAGTCCAACGCCATCTTCCAGGACGTGCTGAGCCAGACCCTCGAGGGCGCCGGCGCACCCGTCGGCGAACTCGGCGGCACCAACCCGGCCCAGATCGGCCTCGGCGTGCGCATCGGCGCCATCGCCCAGAACCTCAGCCAGGGCGCGCTCCAACGCACCGGCCGTGATCTCGATCTCTCGATCGAGGGCGACGGATTCTTCGTCGTCCAGGATCAGGGCGCTGAGCTCTACACCCGGGCGGGCGCGTTCTTCGTCGACGCCGCCGGTCAGCTCGTCACGGCCGACGGCGGCATGGTCCAGGGTTGGCAGGCCGACCCGTCGGGCTTGCTCCAGACCGACCGGCCCGTTGGCGACATCAAGATCCCCATCGGCGAGGCCAGCCAGCCGGTTGCGACCACCGTGGTCAACCTCGGTGGCAACCTGTCGGCCGATGCGGCACTGGGAACCCAGGACTTCACCTCGGTGACCGTCTACGACAGCCAGGGCATCCCGATCGTGCTCGACATCACCTACACCAAGTCCAACACCGACGAGTGGACGGTGACGGCGTCCTACGGCGACCCGCCCACCGCCGTGCCGGTCACCGACAACATCATGCAGTTCGGCGCCGACGGCGAACTGGTCCTGCCGGTCGACTTCACGGCGAACATCGCTGCCGGTGCGATCCCCGGGGCGGAAGCCATCGCCCTCACCCTCGGTGGTGAGGAAGCCCGACGCATCTCGCAGTACGGCGGCAACTCGACCATGACCGTCATCAACCAGAACGGTTCGTCGTCGGGTTCGCTGCAGTCGCTGAGCATCGGGCAGGACGGCGTCATCACCGGGTCGTACTCCAACGGCCGGGTCCGGGCCATGGCCCAACTGGCGCTGGCCACCTTTGCCAACCCCGAGGGCCTCAGCCGAGTCACCGGCACGTCGTGGACCACGTCGGCGAACTCCGGTCTCGCCCAGATCGGTGCCGCCGGCGGCGGTGGCCGAGGCCTGTTGGCGGCGGGCGCACTCGAGATGTCGAACGTCGACCTCGCCGAGGAGTTCACGACCCTGATCCGCTCGCAGCGCGGCTTCCAGGCCAACTCCCGAGTGGTGACCGCTTCCGACGAGCTCCTGCAGGAAATCGTGAACATGAAGCGATAGGCCACAGGCCGCTCACCGCCCGCCGGTTCCCGACACCGTGAAGAAATGAGGCCTTCGCTCCGGCGGAGGCCTCATTTCGTTGTCACGGCTTCCGAGGCTGGTTCCGACGTCCGCACCTTTGCGGTCACAACCACGCAAGTCATGCACAACGGTGGCATCGAGGGTCGATGCCGGAACGAGGAGTTACAGGTGAGCCACCACCCATCGGTCACGTCGAGTTCGGCGAACCGTCCGCCGGTCCCGATCGACAAGTTGCGTCTGCCGATGCGACGACTCATCCATCTCGAGAACATCTCGGGTGTTGCGCTGATCGTGGCGGCGCTGGTCGCTCTCGCCCTGGCCAACTCGCCGTTGGCGGAAGACGTCGCCCACTTCTGGCACACCCACCTGCACATCGCCATCGGTCCGGTGGAGCTGGACGAGTCGCTCGTGCACTGGGTCAACGACGGTCTGATGACGATCTTCTTCCTCGTCGCCGGGCTCGAGATCAAGCGTGAGCTCGCCGTCGGCGATCTCCGCGACCCTCGCAAGGCAGCGCTACCGGCGCTCGCGGCAGCGGGTGGCATGATCGTGCCGGCGGTCTTCTACGTGCTCTTCGCCGGAGGCGGCGACGCCGGCAACGGCTGGGGCATCCCGATGGCGACCGACATCGCGTTCGCGGTCGGCATCCTGAGCCTGCTCGGCGACCGAGTCCCGTCACCTCTCAAGATCTTCCTGCTCAGCCTCGCCATCGTGGACGACCTCGGCGCCATCGTCGTCATTGCCGTCTTCTACTCCTCGTCCCTCGATTTCGTCAGCCTCGGCTGGGCAATCGGTGGTGTCGCGCTCATGGTCGCCCTGCGCAAGGCCGGCGTCTGGTGGACCCCGATCTACGTCCTGCTCGGCATCGGGATCTGGTACTTCACCTTCGAATCGGGCGTGCACGCCACGCTCGCCGGCGTCGTCTGTGGTCTGTTGGCCCCGGCAACCCCGCACCGTCCGCACGTCACCGTCGCCGAGGCCTCGGAGATGAGCAGCTTCGAAGAGCTCAAGGAGATCATCTTCGAGACCCGCGAGTCGATCTCCATCTGCGACCGTCTCATCAACACGCTGCACCCGTGGAGCGCCCTGCTGATCATCCCCGTGTTCGCCCTCGCCAACACCGGCGTCGGCCTATCGGCCACCGATGTCGGCAACGCCGCCACCTCGGGCGTCGGCCGAGCCGTCTTCATCGGCCTGGTGTTCGGCAAGCCGGTCGGCATCCTGCTCGCTTCGATGATCGCCGTTCGCTCCGGTCTTGCAACCCTGCCGGCCGGCACGAGCTGGCGGCTCATGGCCGGTACGGCCAGCATCGCCGGCATCGGCTTCACGGTGTCGCTGTTCATCAGCGACCTCGCCTTCACCGATGAGGAACTCATCGCCGACGCCAAGATCGGTGTGCTGTTCGCCTCCGTCGCCGCCGGTGTCATCGGAGCCTCGCTCATCCGAAGCGTGCCGCCGATGGCTGCTGACCAGGCCGCGACGGGTGACGAGTCCGCTGACGCCGAGACCAACGAACTGGTCGGGGCCGGCCACTGATGTCTGCGACCCCCGACATCGAGACCGACACGGGAGCGGCGCTTCGATCGTTCCTGATCGATGTCGGGGCGCTGCCCTCGCCGCCGGCGCTGCTGTTCGAGATCCTCGATTACACCTCGACCGAGGATCTGTCGATCCAGGCGCTGAGTACGCTCATCGGTCGCGACGCCTCCCTCACCGCCAAATTGCTGCAGATGGCGAACTCGTCGATCTACAGCTTCCCGGGTGAGATTGCGTCGGTCGAGCGTGCGGTGATGGTTCTCGGCATCAAGTCGGTCCGGCTCCTCACCCTGTCGCTCACCCTGACCGGGCTGTTCCCTCGCTCGCTCGTGCACGGCAACGCCGTGATGGAGGTGCGGCGGCGTGCGCTCGTGAACGCACTCGCCAACCGGGCGTTCATGGCCGAGATCGACCCGATCTATGCCGACGAGAGCTTCCTGGCCGGCCTGCTCAGCAACGTGGGCTCGCTCGTCGTCGAACAGTGTGCTCCCGACGACTTCCGCCGCCTGTTCGGGGATTGTCTCGACGCCCAGGCCGGCGAGTGCCGGCTCGATTGGCCGTCGCCCGACACCCAGCGCGAGGTCCTTGGTTTCACGTTCGATCAGCTCACCTCGGCGCTGTTCCACCAGTGGGGACTGCCCGACTTCCTGGCCGATGTCATCGGCTATCGCGAAGAGCCGACCGATTCGCTCGATCCGGAGCACATCGACGCAGTGCCGCCGGACGCCGATGAGCTCTTCGGCCGGCTTCGGCTGTCGCTCCGGCTCTCCTCGCTGGCCGAGGAGGTCCTGTGCGGTCGGCCCGATGGCGGTGCCCTGTCGGTACTGACCAAACGAGCCGCAGCCGAGCTCGAGCTTCCCCGCGAACGCATCGAAGGCCTGCTCGTCGAGCTAGGGCCGATGATCGCCGAGACGTCGGGGCTGTTCGGCGTCGAGCTGGCGACCGGCGTCGACTTCGCCGATGTCGTGGCCCGTTCCGCCGAGGCCATGCACCGGTTGTCGGTCGAGGCCATCACCATGCTGTCGCATCAGGCGGAGCATCTCGCCGAACTCGAGCGGGAGAACGAGTCGTTGGCCCGCAACTCTCGCGTCGACCCGCTGACCGGACTCAGCAACAGAGTGGCATTCGAGGAGGGCATCGAGACCCAGATCGCCATCCGCCGGCGTCGCCCGGTGCCCGACGCGCTGGCACTCATGTTCCTCGACCTCGATCGCTTCGGTCTCGTCAACGAGACCTTCGGCCAGCGAGTTGGCGACAATGCGCTTCGTCATGTCGCCAAACTGCTGGCCTGGCACTGCCGCAACGGCGAGGACTTCTTCCGCACGGGCGGTGAAGAGTTTGCCCTGCTGATGCCCCACGCCTCGATCGGCGATCTGGCGCCGGCGGCCGATCGGTTCCGCCTGCTGGTCGAGCGGACGCCGTACGTTCTCGAGCCGCAGGGCGTCGAGGTGCACCTCACTGTCAGCGTCGGGGCCGCAATCGTGGACGAGTTCCAGGAGCCGAACGTCGGCCACCTCCTCATCCAGAGCGCCTACCAACAGCTGTATCTCGCCAAGAAGTCGGGACCGAACCAGGTGAGTGTTCAGACTCGACCAAGCTCGTAATACCGCCGAACGGAGCACCGACGCTCCCGAAGGCTGATCGGTCGGCAACGCCGCTCGATCCGACAATCGCACACACACCACCCAAGGACGGGAGGTCACCAAGATGTTCCAGGGATGGATCACACAGTTCATCGAGCCAGTTGGCGACGACGCCATCGAGCGCTGGGCCGCGCTGATGCTGCCCATCACACTCGCCACACTTGCCGTCTACGGCGCACGCCTGCTGGCGCCCGCCGGCAACGCCGCTCGGTCTGCTGTCGTGGCGTTCGATCGGCACCGCCTCGGCGACCGGCGATTCAGCTCGTCACGGTTGTGGTTCTCGGCGTTCGCCGCCCAGTCGGCGGCGGCCGTCGGCATCGAGACCCATCTCGAAGGGGACGACGTCCTCGATCTCGAACTGATTGCGATCCAGGAGACGATGCTTCGCTCCACCCAGCCACTCACGCTCGACGAGGATCTCGAGGCGCTGGAGTGGCTCACCGGACACTTCCGTCGGGAGATGTTGGAGGAGGAGTGCGAGTCGGACGATCGTCCGGCGCTGTCGTCGTGCTGGATCGCCTTCGGATCGATCACCCAGACGGCCTCCCTGCTCCGCTCCCGCTCGACCGTCGAGCTCCGGATGGTCAATGCGGCCGATCTCGGCCAGGAGGCCTTCGTCACGGCGACCTGGTCCGGTCGCCGGGGACGCATCGGCCGCCATCGTCGTCCGATCGTCGGACTGGTGCGCCAGAGCGACCCCGCACTCCTCGGTGATTGCGTGGGGCGAATCCCGCTGTCGGGACAACCGACGGATACCCCTGACGGCCGGCATCGCTTCCGTAGCTACGGTGCCACGCGTGCCGGTGACACCACTCATGATCTGGCGCTCCTCGATGACGCTTCGCACGGACTGGGCCAACGGTTGCTCGACAGTGCCCACGACGCCGAGGTGGACGGTCCGCTCACCGATCGGTTCGTGAGCGTCGTGCAAGCTGCTCGGCTCGGCATCACCGATACCTGGGGCGATCACTGGTGGACGACGGCACCCCACCTCGACCTGGGTGCCCAGTCGCAGGCCGAGGTGCGCTGTCAGCTCTTCACCGACGCCGAGCCGCTGCGCCTACGGGAGCCCCGCGTCGCCGACCGCGACACCACCGAAGCCTGGACTTAGCCGTTCGG
The DNA here is from genome assembly GCA_041394265.1 of Acidimicrobiales bacterium. Lineage (NCBI taxonomy): Bacteria > Bacillati > Actinomycetota > Acidimicrobiia > Acidimicrobiales > Acidimicrobiales bacterium. The sequence continues at coordinate 427,627 of JAWKIO010000006.1, read as the reverse complement.
TCGCTGCCGTTCGCTCGCTGCGCTCGCTCTCTTCCGGAGTTGCTTGCTTCGCGGCGCAACATCCCAGCGCTGGGTTCCGGAGTTGCTTGCTTCGCGGCGCAACATCCCAGCCGTACCCAATGGGGAAGTGGGCGTTGGCTCTCTACGCTTGACGGGTGCTTTCGGTCTCGGGTTTGTCCAAGTCACACGGTGCGCGTGTGCTGTTCTCCAACGTCGGCTTCCGGCTCATGCCCGGCCGTCGTGTGGCGCTCGTCGGCGGCAATGGCGTCGGCAAGACCACGATGCTCGAGATCATCGTCGGGCTGCAGGAGGCCGACGCCGGCGAGGTGTCCCAGCCCAAGGATTGCCAGATCGGCTACCTGCCCCAGGAGCTCACCGAGTCCTGGTCGGAATCCGTCTTCAAAGAGGTCATGGCCGGGGCCGGGGAGGTGCTGGAGCTCGAGGAGCGACTCCACGAGCTGACCGTCACCATCGCCGAAACCACCGGTGACGCCCACGACGACGCGCTCGAGGCGTACGGTCGCCTCCAGAGCCAGTTCGAACAGATCGGCGGCTATCAGACCGAGGCCGACGCCCGTCGCATCCTCGGCGGACTGGGCTTCACCGCCGACGACATGGATCGTCCACTGGCGGAACTGTCCGGTGGCTGGCAGATGCGCGCCGCCCTCGCCCGGTTGTTGCTCCAGAAGCCTGACGTGCTGGTGCTCGACGAGCCGACCAACCACCTCGACGTCGACTCGGTGCTCTGGCTCGAACAGCAGCTCGTTGCCTGGCAGGGTGCCCTGCTCTTCGTGTCGCATGACCGCGACTTCATCGATGCGGTGGCCGACCGGGTGATCGAGGTCGCCTGGCAGGGCGCCACCGAATACGTCGGCGGCTTCGCCGAGTTCGTCGTCCAACGTGAGGATCGCATCCGTCAGGCTGAGGCGGCAGCCGCCAACCAGGCTCGCAAGGTCGCCCAGGCCGAGAAGTTCATCGAGCGGTTCCGCTACAAGGCCACCAAGGCCCGCCAGGTCCAGTCGCGGATCAAGGCACTCGAACGGCTCGAGACGATCGAGGCACCCAAGATCGAAGAGCTCAAGCTCAAGTTCGCCTTCCCCGAGCCGCCACGATCGTCACGCGTCGTGGTCGAGATGGAGGGCGCGACACTTGGCTATGACGACGGCGTTCCGGTCCTGACCGACGTCGATCTCGTGATAGAGCGGGGCGACAAGATCGCCCTGATCGGCCCCAACGGCGCCGGGAAGTCGACCCTCCTCAAGGCGATCCTCGGCGACCTCGACCCGCTCGACGGTGCGGTCAAGATCGGCGCGAACGTCGACATCGCCTACTTCGCCCAGCACCAGGTCGACGCCCTCGATCTCGACAAGACCGTCGAGCAGGAGTTCCGTCACAAGGTCGGCGCGCAACCCAAGCAACGCAATCTTCGCACCGTGCTCGGCTCGTTCGGCTTCTCGGGGGACGCGGTCGACCGCAGAGTCGGCGAACTCTCCGGCGGCGAACGCACGCGACTCGCCCTGGCCGAGACCATGTGCAACCCGGTCAACCTCCTCGTGCTCGACGAGCCGACGAACCATCTCGACCTCCCGAGCTGTGACGTGCTCGAGGACGCCCTGGCTGCCTATCCCGGCACCGTGCTGCTGGTCAGCCACGACCGCCACCTCATCCGCAACGTGGTCGAGGCGGTGGTCGAGGTCAGAGACGGCAAGGCCACGCAGTATCTCGACGTCGAAGAACACGTCCTCAACCCGGCGCAGCCGGTGCAGGGCACGGCGAAGCCGACCGGGTCGTCGTCGGCGCGGCCAACCGAGCGCAAGGCAACCCACCAGCGCAAGGAGGATCGCCGCATCGCCGCCGAGGATCGTCAGGCCAAGAGCCGGGCCACGCGTGAGCTGCGCAAGCGGGTGGAGCGCCTCGAGCGCCAGGCCCAGCGAGCCGAAGACGTGGCAAGCGGGCTGGCCAACCAGCTCGCCGATCCCGAGGTGTACGACGACAGCGAACGGCTCAAGCAGCTGATCGCCACGCACGCGACGGCGCAGGAGAAGGCGACCGAGCTGCTCGAGCAGTGGGAACAGGCGGCACTCGAACTGGCCGACGCCGAGGGCTGACGCTCGCTGCCAACCGTCTCTGCCGACCGCGTACAGCGGTCGGATCGGGCACGGGCGCTCACAATCGTCAGGGGACAGCCGACGAGGGGTCTGACACGCGTGCGACGACGCGTGCACCCTGATCTGCGGAGACATCGTGTCACGTCCTTCGAATCCTGTACTGCGAGCGGGCAAACGGCTGCGCTCACCTCGACTGCTGGCGGTGGTCGCCACGATGGGCGTGCTGAGCGGCGCCGTGCCGGGATCCGCTCCGCTGCTGTCGCCAACGCCGGCGGCCGCAGCACCGGCCGACAACTTCACCCTGGCAAAGACCGACGACGTCGGCGGCGAGGCACTGATCGGCGAGAACATCACGTTCACGCTGACTGCCACCGGGACACAGACCTCGAACGCTGCGCTGTACAACCTGTCGTTCCGGGACGTGCTGCCCGTGGGGGTCGACTACGTGTCGGCCTCGCCGTCGCCGACTGCCGTGCTCGCCGACGTTCCGAATCCGGGCGAGACCACCGTCATCTGGGAGAACGTCGCTGATCTCCCCGCCGACTCGCAAGCCCACGTCTCGCTCACCGTCGACACCAACCCCGACTTCACGGGCGGAAACTCCGGCTCGTCGACCGTGCCCGTGGGTTCGACCATCCTCAACTCCGCCGAGGCGGTCGCCAGCCTCGACGCGTTCACCGTTCCCGACTGGAGCCCGGCGACGGGTGACTTCACCGGCGACTTCGACGGCAACGCAACGGCGACCGACAGCGTCGACGTGGTGCCGTTCCGAGTGACCAAGACCGGTCCGGGCGAACTGCTCCGCGGCGTGCACGCCAACGGGTTCGACAGTGCGTCGGGCACCACCGGCGGCCTCTACACCGTGCAGATCGAGAACAACCCGGACTATCCGATCGACGCAGTGACCCTGCAGGACGTCCTCGACCCGGGCCTCGAGTTCCTCGGGTGCGACAACTACTACGTTGCCGACAACACCACGCTGGGGGAGGAGTGGGTCGGTTCGGGGCCGGTCGCCACCGGCTCGAACTGTGCCCCGACGGCACTGGGTACCCCGACCAGCGTCGACACCGGCGCCGGTGGTGAGACGATCGTCGACTGGACGATCGGCAACCTGACCCCGGGCCAGATCGTCACCGTGCAGTATCAGGCCGGCATCCCGCTGTTCGAGAACCGGCCGTTCGCCACCAGCCCGCCCTCGGCGGCGGGCCTGAACCAGGGCCGCAACCTCGACAACAACACCGGTCCCTCGACCGGTGAGCCCGATCGGACGACCATCCCCGACCCCGAACTCCTGACCGCACCCGAGCAGCAGCTCGACAATGTGGCCACGGCGTCGGGTACCTACGTGCCGACGGGCGCGACCGGTACCGACAGCGACACGCACACGACCGAGTCCGAGGACCTCGTCATCGTCAAGTCCTCGGCCGGTTCCCTCAGCCAGGGGACGATCGTCAACACCACGCTCACCGTCACCACGTCGGAGTATCGCGACTTCAGCGACCTCGTCGTGCGCGACCTGATGCCGTCGGCCCTGTGCTTCCTCGGGACCTACAACGCGGATGTGACCGCGGCGTCGTCGGATTGGGACTCGAACGACTGCCCGGGCCAGGGCACCGTGGCGTCCACGATCAACGGGGTCCCGGTCGACGTGGCCCGGGTCCGAGAGCTTCCCGACGGCGGCCCGTATGGCACCGGCCGGTTCGAACTGGTGTGGGACTTTGCCGACGCCGACAACGCCGTGCTGAACAATCTCGACGCCGACGGCACGCTGACCATCACCTACGCCAGCGTCGTACGCAGCCACTACCGGGGCGCGTATGCGTCGCTGCCGGGTGAACCGGTGCTCGCCGGCGACACGGTGACGAACGTGGCCGAGGTCTCTGGGCCCGACACGGTCGCCGACGCCTCGCTCGCTGCCGACCCGGTTGACCCTGACGGCGGCATCGATGGCGACACCACCTCGGCGGGCCTCGCCAACGCGCTGCCGTCGCTCGACAAGCGGGTGTCGGTGAAGACCGGCCCGCTGGCCAACGGGGCGTCGGTCACCTCGGCGACCTGTGCGACCGACTACAACACGATCACCTGGTCCGACGGCAACCCGGCGGAGCCCGGCTACGGCCCCGGCGACATCGTCTGCTTCGAATTGGGGGCATCGTTCCCGTCGAACGTCGACTACGAGGGTGTCGCCATCTCCGACCTGTTGCCTCCGGGATACGCCTACATCGACGGTTCGGCCACTCGTGTCGCGTCGATCGACACGCTGGCCTCGACGACCGTCGCGTCGAGCTCGGCCTCGCAGGTCGTGTTCGACGTCAGCGGGGGCAACGTGGACGCCAGCGGCAACGAGTTCCGCTGGACCATCGCCGCCGAGCTGACCGACAACACCGCCGGTCAGGCCTACGACATCAACGCCAACCTGCAGAAGATGGTCCACAACGACAACGGGGGCCTCGTCTACCAGCTGCGTGACCAGGCCGCTGCGGTCTGGACCGAGCCTGAGGTGCGTTTGGCCAAGGGTGTCAACGACGTCAACAACGGCGCCGCCAACGGACCCGATTTCGACGGGTCGATCGGTGGCGGCTCGACCTCGACCCAGGTCCGGATCGGCGACGTCGTGACCTTCCGGGTCGACGTGTGGAACCAGGGCAACATCGACGCCACCGCCACCGAAGTCCGCGACTTGCTTCCCACCGACTTCAGCTGCACCGACGTTTCGTCGATCTCGAACGGCGGCACATGTTCGGCCGGCTTGATCACCTGGACGGGCCTCACCGTCCCGGAGGCGACCACGATGGGCGCCGGTCTCACGCTCACCTACGACCTCTCACTGCCCAGCAACGTCACGGCCGGCGACAATTGGACCAACACCGCTGGTGTCGCCGCCTACCAGGGTGCGACGAACCAGTCCGGCACCTTCGACTACTTCCCGTCGAACACCGTCGCCGCGCTCCGCGTGAGCGGCAGCGAGAACACCGATGCCGCCCAGGACGCAGCGTTCCTCGATTCGCCCGATCCGGTGATCACCAAGACGCAGGCCACCGGTATCACCGAGAGCGGCAATGCTGCTGCCAACCGGGCGACGATCGGCGAGATCATCCGCTACGAGGTGACGGCCACGATCCCCGATGGCACCCGCGTCTACGACGGCGTCATCACCGACACCCTCCCGACGGGCATCGTGTGGCACGACGGTCCAGGGTTGTTCGGCGGTGCCGTCTCGACCCTCAGTCCGACCGCCACGTCGACGACCGGGAGTGCCGCGCTCGCCGGCAACGCCGTCACCCATAGCGGCGGGGTCGTGACCTACACCCTTCCCACGCCCTACACCAACGCCTCGGGATCGGGCGACGACCAGGTCACCATCACCTTCTACGGCCGGGTGACCGACGTGCCGGGCAACATCGCCAGCCCGGCGACACGGTTGCGCAACCGGGCGCAGTTCAACTGGCGTGACGCCGCCGGCGTTGCGAACCCTCAGCTCCAGTCCGGGGTGGTCGACTCGTACGTCGTCGAACCCAACCCGCAGATCGCCAAGACGCACACCAGCCCGGTCGGCCTCAACGCCAGCCCCGGGGCGACCGTGACCTATCAGGTCGCGGTCAGCAATCCGTTCGGGCCGACCAACGTCTCGCCTGCCCACGACCTCACGGTCGTCGACACCGTGCCGGCCGGCATGACCCCATTGGGTGCCGGCAGCGTGCCGGTCACCTCCAACGGTGACCTCGTGCCGTCGACCGGTGTCAGCCCCGCAGGCTCGTTCGACGGCGTGTGGTCACAGACCAATCGCACCATCACCTGGGTCCCGACGGCGTGGACCGCCGGTCTGAACCGACTCGATCCGGGCGCAACCTCGACCTTCACCTATGCGGTGGCCGTCGACGAGCCGGCCGTGTCGTCGTCGAGCCTCACGAACACCGCAAGCCTGACCGCCTACACCCTCGATCAGGACCTGACGCCGACACTCGATCCGAACGCAGCGAACGCACGCTCGTACGCTCGTAGCGACACCGACACGATTGCCGTGCCGCTCGCCTCGATCGTGAAGGACATCGAGCCGTTCAACGATCTCGACCCCACCGACGACCGCCCGAACGCCAACGTGGGTGAACCGGTCGACTACGAGGTCACCATGACCTTGCCGGCGAACACCATCGCCTACGACACCACACTGTTCGACGAACTGCCGTCCCGCCTCGACTTCGACTCGTTCAACTCGATCACTGCTTCGGCGTCGTGTGAGGTCTTGAACTCGGGCACCGGGCTCACGACCGGCGTCAGCCTCAACACCGGCGACGTCGAGACGTTCAACGACGTCGGTGGCGTCACCGGCCGCACGGCCTGGTTCCTCGGCGATCTCTACGCCAACACCGACTGTGAGATCACGGTCGGCTACACCGCCCACGTCAACGACTCGGCAGTCGCCGGTGATTCGATCACCAACGACGCGGTCCTGCTGTGGAACGGCAGCGAACAGATCGGCCAGTCGCCGGCCTCGATGCCGGTCGGCTACGACGATCCGAACTCGGTGTCGTGGGATGTGACCTCGTCTGCCGACTCGGAGACCTTCACGGTCATCGAGCCGGGCATCCGAATCGACAAGGACGTGGCCAACACCGACGGGTCGCCGCTGGCCAATCCGGCCTGCGACATCACGCCGGGCAACGTTGGCGACGGCGACGGCACCGGCGCCAACGGGTGCGATACCGAGGCCGGAACCACGCTGCGCTACGACGTGACCATCACGGCCACCGGAACGAGCCCGTCGCACGACATCACCGTCGTCGACACCGTTCCCGTCGGGCTGCAGCCGCTCGACGCTCCCGCTGGGTCGCCGGTGACCACCACCGGTGGCACCGTCCTCGGCTCGTCTGGTAGCACCGGTGTCTGGAACGACACCAACCGGACGATCACGTGGACCGTCGCCGGTCCGCTGTCGACGGCTGCGACCGCCGCCTTCGACTACGACGCGACGGTTGCCGCTTCCGACGATCTCGATCGGGGCGAGGACTTGACGAACGTGGCCGGGGTATCGACCTACTACGCCTTCTCGAGTGCCGATCGGGCGCAGATCGTCCTCGACAATCCGGCGAACAACGACATCATCACCTACGGCAACGACCCCAGCGCCACCCGCGGTGGCGTCGCCCTCGATGCCGTGACGGTCGAGGTCCACTTCCCCACGCTCACCGTCGACAAGGCGCCGGGCACCGGCCAGGACGTCAACGACGTTCGCCTCGACCAGCCGTTCACCTGGACGGTGACGATCACCAACACCGACCCGGTCGCCTCGGCCTTCAACGTCGATGCCACCGACATCCTTCCCGAGGGCTGGACCTACGACCTCGGCTCGGCGTCGGTCGTCACGCCGTATGGCACGACCTCCGTTGATCCGTCGTGTTCGGCCGACACCGGGCTGTGCAACGATGCGGCCTCGCTGAACGTGGAGACGCTGTCGTGGACCGACCTCGTGGCCGGAGCGGCCCAACCGCTGGCCCCGGGACAGTCGATCGTCATCACGATGACCGCAACGCCGCAGTCGGCTGCGCTCGTGTCGAGCTCGCCGGTCGCCCTGGCCCACACCGGCCCCACCAACCCGCACACCAACGCCGTGTCGGTGATCGGCGAGGACGCCAGCGGCTCGACGAGCTGCTGCGACCCCGACGGTCCTGGTGGCGCACCGGCACCGACCTACAGCGCAAGCGACACCGACGTGGTGCACATTGCCCGGGTCGACATCGCCGTCGACAAGTCGATCACACCAGTCGAAGTCGACGCCGACGCGACGAACGGGCCGTACTGGTTCGGTTCGTACGTGAACTACACCGTGGTGGTGGACAACGCCGGTCCCGATGGCGCCACCAACGTGTCGCTCAGCGACGTGCTCGACCCGGCGGCGTTGGCCTTCGACTCGGTCGTTCTCGTCACGCAGGGCTCGTTCGACTCGGGCACCAACATTTGGACCGTCGGCTCGATCGCCAATGGCGGCTCGGCAACCCTCACGTTGCGGACCCGACTGGTCGGTCTCGGCTCGGTGACCAACATCGCGCAGGCCGCAGCGGTCGATCAGTACGACGATGACTCCACTCCGGGTAATGACGCCCCGCTCGAGGATGACCAGGACTCGGTCACGATCGAGGTGGTGCCGACGAGTCTCGGCGACTTCGTCTGGCTCGACCTCGACGGCGACGGTGTTCAAGATCCGAGCGAGCCCGGCATCCCGAACGTGGGTGTCGACATCACCTGGAACGACCCGGCCACCGGTGCTCCGCAGAGCTACTCGACCGTGACCGGAGCGGATGGCTCCTACGGCGTGCCGACTTCGGCGGGCCTGCCGTCGAACATGCCAATCACGGTCACCATCGACTCGGCCTCACCGAATCTTGTTGGCCTGACCGAGAGCTACGACCGTGACGCCACGCTCGATGGCACGTCGGTCGAGCAGATCACGACCGCCGACAGCGTGCTGCCGTCCGGTCCGATCGCCGACCTGGCGTTCGACTTCGGCTACACGCCAGACGGCACCCAGCAGCTCGGCAACAAGGTGTGGTGGGACGAGGACAACTCCACCGACGCCTCCGACGGTGTCGGCGAGCACGGACTGCCCGGCATCGACATCACGGCGACCTGGGCCGGTTGGGACGACGTCCTCGGCAACGCCGACGACATCAACTTCCTCACCACCACCGACGCCACCGGCAACTACCTCTTCCCGACCCTTCCGGTCGGTGAGTATCGGGTGACGCTCGATGCGAGCGATCTGCCCAGTGGCCTCGACGTCGCCACCTACGACCTGACTGGTCTGGCGACGGCGCACGTGGCCGACGTGACCCTCGATCCGTCCGAGCTCCAGCTCGACGTGGACTTCTCCTACACCGGTGCCGGCCGCCTCGGTGACACGGTGTGGTTCGACCACGATGGCGACGGTGTGATCGATGCCGGCGAGCCCGGTCTCGGCGGTGTCACCGTTCGTGCCACCTGGGACGGTCCCAACGGCATCGCCGGCGACGGCGACGACATGGTGCTCACCACCTCGACCGCGGCTGACGGTACGTACGGCTTCGCCAATCTGCCGAACGGCCAGTTCACCGTCACGGTCGACTCGACGACCCTGCCCGGCAACATGGCCCCGACATTCGATGCCGATGGGATCGGGACGGCGCATGTGTCGATCACGAACCTGACCACACTCGCCAACGTCGACCTCGGACAGGACTTCGGCTACCGCGGTCTTGGCTCGATCGGTGACACGGTGTTCTTCGACATCGATGGCACCGAGACCGACGGCAGCCTCGACGCCGGTGATGCGCCGCTGCCCGGTATCGGCGTGACCGTGGTGTGGGCCGGTGCGAACGGCACGTTCGGCGACAGCGACGACTTCACCGCCACGCTCACCACGCAGAGCGCAGGTGACTACCTCCTGACCGGTCTGCCCCACGGCTCGTACACGGTCACCGTCGACGACACCGACCTCCCGACCGGTCTCACGGCGACCACCTACGACGCCGACGGCATCGGCACGGCCAGCGTGTCGGCCACCGTGCTCGACGCCACGACGCCCGACGATCTCACCCAGGACTTCACCTACACCGGCGAGACCGATGGCCGGATCGGCGACACCGTGTGGTTCGACCATGACGGTGACGGCGTGCAAGCGGGAACGGCCGAGGTCGGTTTCTCCGGCGTGACCGTGACCCTCGTCTGGTTCGGACCCGACGACACCCTGGGTGGTGGCGACGACGTCACGCAGACGACCGTCACCGCCGCCGACGGCACCTACCTGTTCGACCATCTTCCCGATGGCGTGTTCACCGTGACCGTCGACTCGGCGACGTTGCCGGCCGGTCTCGTGGCCACCTTCGACGCCGACGGTGTCGGGACGCTCGACACGTCCACCGTCACGCTGTCGACAGTGTCTCGCACCCGCCTCGATCAGGACTTCGGCTATCGAGGTGTCGGCTCGCTCGGCGACCTCGTGTGGTTCGACATCGACGGCTCCGCAACGGCGACCCCTGATGGCGGCGAGCCCGGCATCGACGGGGCCGACGTGACCGTGACGTGGACGAACCCGCAGGGCAGCGACGTGATGATCACCACGACGACGGCCTCCGGTGGCACCTATCTGGTGCCGAACCTGCCCGACGGCTCGTATTCGGTCGTCGTCGACCCGGGCACCCTGCCGGGTGGACTCGTGGCGACCTTCGACGCCGACGGTGTCGGCTCGGCTCATGCCTCGGTGGTTTCGCTGGACGCGACCACACCTGATCGTCTCGACCAGGACTTCGCCTACACCGGCGTCGGCTCCCTCGGCGACACCGTTTGGTTCGACGAGAACGCCGATGGCGCCGCCGATCCTGCCGGCAGCGGCGTCTTCGATGGTCAGGACGAGCCCCTGGCCGGGATCGACATCGTGGTCACGTTCGGTGGCTTCGATGGGGTCCTCGGTGACGATGCCGGCACGTTGGCCGACGAGAGCGCCGACGATCTGGTCTACAACGCCACCACCGATGCCAATGGCGAGTGGCTCGTCGCCGGTTTGCCGTATGGCCCCTACTCGGTCGACGTGGTGGCAGCGACCCTGCCGAGCGGCGTGACCGTTGCGACCTTCGACGCCGACGGTGTCGGCTCGGTCCACGTGTCGACGACCGCACTCGACGGGGCGACCCCTGATCGTCTCGATCAGGACTTCTCGTACACCGGCGCCGGTTCCGTGGGCGACACGGTCTGGTTCGATCGTGACGGCGACGGCGTGTTCGACAGCGACGAGGTCGCCCTCGGTGGCATCGACGTGACGCTCACCTACACCGGGCCCGACGGTTCGTTGGTCACGGTGGTCGACACCACCGACACCAACGGGCAGTACGGCTTCGCCAACCTGCCGTTCGACACGGCGCTGACGATCACGGTCGACAACGCCGATCTGCCGGCCGGGTTCGTCCCGACCCACGATGCCGACGGCACGTCCACACCGCACGTGTCGATCACGACGCTGACCGCCACGACCCCCGACGACCTCGAGCAGGACTTCGGGTACAACGGCGCCGGCTCGATCGGCGACACGGTCTGGCTCGATCGTGACCACTCGGGCACCCCGGTGCTCGACTCGACCGACGTTGGTCTGCCCAATGTCGACGTGACGATCGTGTGGACCAACCCGACCAGCGGTAACGATCTGTCGGTCACCGTCACGACCGACGCCGACGGCAACTACCTGCTCGACGGGCTGCCCCACGGGGACTACACCGTGACCGTGGTGACCGCCACGCTCCCGAATGGGGTCGAGGCGACCTTCGACGCCGACGGCATCGGCACGGTCGACACGTCGAGCACAACGCTCGACGCCACGACGCCCGACGATCTCGATCAGGACTTCTCCTATGCCGGGACCGGCTCGCTCGGCGACACGGTCTGGCGTGACGACAACGGCGACGGGGTCATCGACCCCGGCGAGCCGCTGCTCGGGAACGTCGAGGTCCGGTTGCGCGGCGTCGATCCGATCACGGGGCTCGTGTTCACCGAGATCGTCGACACCTCAGCCGACGGCACCTACGGCTTCGAGTTCCTGCCCGCCGCCGACTACACGGTGACGATCGTGACCTCGACGCTGCCTGCCGGCTCGGCACCGACCTTCGACTTCGACGGCACCACCACCGCCAACGAAATCGACGTCACGATCGGTGACGGTGAGGACCAGCCCGACATCGACTTCGGCTACCGCATCGAGGCCGATCTCCGGATCGACAAGCGCCACCTCGGTGACTTCACGATCGACGAGTCGAACACGTGGACCATCGAGGTCACCAACGCCGGGCCCGGCATCGCCGCCGCCCCGGTTCGGGTCACCGACGTGCTCCCCGAAGGCGTCACCTTCGAGCGTGCCGGTGGTACCGACTGGGAGTGTGGCATCGTCGGTCGCACGGTCACCTGTGACTACGTCGACTCGACCGGTTCGCCCATCGCGATGGCGGTCGGCTCGGTCACGACGCTCGACATCGACGTCGTCGCCGACCTGGGCGCCGTGCCCTCGATCACCAACTCGGCATCGGTGAGCTCGCCGACCCTCGATCCGAACGAGCTGAACAACACCGACGACGACCCGACCGATGTGCCCCTCTCGGTGCTCGACGTCGACAAGTCGCTCGTCGGCAAGCTCGAGCCGGGGAAGACGGCGGTGTACCGCCTGGTCGTGACCAACCAGGGGCCGTCGGCCACTCGGGGCCCGATCACCGTGGTCGACGATCTGCCGCCATCGCTGAGCTATGTGTCGGCCAGCACCACTGCCGCTGGTGCAGGTTGCACCTCAGCCGCCGGCATCGTGACCTGCACCAACCCCAATGTGCTCGGTATCGATGACCAGTGGACGGTCGACCTGACCGTGAAGGTCGCCGCCACGGCGACCGGCACGATCGTCAACGACGCCGCGGTGTCGGGTGGCAACCTCGTCAACGGTGTTCCGCTGTCACCGACGTTGATCGAGGGCATCTACGACCAGCTGGCGGTGCCGGGCAGCGCCCTCGCCGATCAGCTGGGCGTGCCGGCCACGACCACCAGCACCGAAGGAGCGAGCGCTCCGGTGTCGACCGGCGGCATCCTCGCCTTCACCGGTTCCAGCACCCTCAACATGGTGATCTGGGCGCTCATGCTCCTCGGCACCGGCACCGGGTTGCTGCTCCTGGTCATCCGTCGCCGCCGCCCACTCCTCCCCGAATAGCCACTCTCCGGCAGGGCGTGGGCTCGGCTGCGCCGAGGCGGTACTTCTCGTTCCGCCAGAGCAACCTCGCTTCGCTCGGGCTCTGGCAACTTTGGAGAGTTCGCACCGCTCAGCGGTGTCAACTCGCCAAAGTTGCCGGGGAGAGAGGCGGGCTCTGGCGGTTATCGATCGAGGTTCAGGGCGTTGTTGATCAGGCCGAGGTGGCTGTAGGCCTGCGGGAGGTTGCCGAGGGCTCGTCGGCTGGCCGGGTCGTACTGCTCGGTGAGGAGCCCGGTGCCGCCGGTGAGGGCGCAGAGTTCGCCGAACAACTCGATGGCCTCGTCTCGCCGGCCGACGAGGTCGAGCGAGTCGATCAGCCACGAGGTCATGAGGTGGAAACCGCCCTCGCGCCCCGGGAGCCCGTCGTCTTCGAGATAGCGATAGACCGTGTTGCCGTTGCGGAGTTCACGCTCGACGGTGTTGACAGTCGAGACGAAGCGCGGGTCGTCGGGCGGGAGCAAACCACTCAGGCCGACAGCGAGTACCGAGGCGTCGAGGTCGTCACCGTCGTAGGCCGCAGTGAACGTGCCCCGATCGGGCTTCCATCCGTGCGTGAGGATGTCGGTGGCGATCTCGGCCCGCAGATCGACCCACGCCGCCGGTTCCCGATCGAGGAACTGGTCGGCGATCGAGATGGCCCGGTCGACCGACACCCAGCACATGACCTTGGAGTACACGTGATGTCTCGGGGGCTTGCGGATCTCCCAGATGCCGTGGTCGGGCTCGGTCCAGCGTCGCGACACGGCGAGCACCATCGATTCGACGAGACGCCAGTGCTCCGACGAGAGCGCCTCGCCCCGTGACAGCAGGGTGTGCACGAGATCGACGATCGGGCCGAAGACGTCGAGTTGGACCTGCCCCTCGGCGGCGTTGCCCACCCGGACCGGGCGGGACCCGCCGTAGCCCGGGAGTTCGGTGATCTCGGCCTCGGGTGGAAGGTGGCGGCCGGTGACGTTGTAGAGCGGGGCCAGGCGCTCGGGGTCGGAGCGGGTCGACAAGATGTTGAGCACCCAGTCGAGGAACGCCATGCCTTCGACGTGGGACCCGAGGCGGGCGAGGGCCGAGGCCGTGAGCGATGCGTGGCGCAGCCAGCAGTAGCGGAAGTCCCAGTTGCGGACGCCGCCGAGGTGCTCGGGCAGGCTCATCGTCGCGGCAGCGACGATGGCGCCCGTCGGGCCGTGGCAGAGACCCTTCAGGGTGAGTGCGCTGCGGCCGACGAGCTCGCGCTCGATGCCCGGGAGCTCGAGCTGGGAGAGCCACGAGCGCCAGAAACGCTCGGTCTCGTCGCGTCGATCGGGTTCGGTCCGAGAGTCCTCGCGCAAGGTGCCGGTGCCGGCGCGAAGCTCGAGGGCGACCGGACCGTTCGACAGATCGGCAACGCCGACCGCAGTGACATTGTGGCCGTCGGGCATCAGGGTCCATTCGACCCCGGGGGAGCGGAGCACCATGAGGTCGGCAGTGCCCATGACGGCGACGCCGTCGTCGCGGATTTCGAGCCGTGTCGGGAAACGACCGAAGTCGAGCCTCGGTGCGAACTCGATGCGGGCCGTGCCGCCGCTGCCGCTAGCGGACGCTTCGAGCACTCGGAGCAGATCGGAGCGGCCGGCGAGGCGTTGTGAGCGGTCGTTGGAGACGTCGAGGTAGTCGGTGAGGGTGAACCCGTTGAACCTGGACTCGGCGATCATGGAGCCCGAGACATACCGCTGGTCGATCGGGCCGTCGCCGTTGGCGTCGGTGATGGCGAAGTATCCGGCCGAAGGGCCGCCCAGCAGTTCGGCGAAGACGGCGGCCGAATCGATGCGCGGAGCACACAACCAGCTGATCCTCGCCGTCGGCGAGATGATCGCTGCCGTGCGCAGGTCGGACAGCATCGTGTGTTCCTCGAGCGGCACGAGTCCCGAGCCTCGCAGCCAGTCGGAGCGGAGCTCGCCGAGGAGCGCCAGGATCTGCGCAACGGTCTCGATGTCGTGGACCCGGAAGCCGGCGGCGGTCTTGCCCTCGCCGACCTTGATACCGACATCGGGCCCGGCGAGGGTGCGGAAGGCGTCTTCGTCGGTGACGTCGTCGCCGACGAAGACCACGGCGCTGGCGCCCACCTGTGATCGGATCGTGTCGAGCGCCCAACCCTTGTTGGTTTGGATCACCGACATCTCGACCACGTCGCGGCCGTTACGAGTGCTGATACCGGGCAGACCGGCGGGACCGCGGACGACCTCGGCCCGTGCGGCATCGGCCACCTCCGGCGGGAGGCCGCGGAAGTGCAGGACGACGCCGGTGGGCTTGCCTTCGACCCGGGCGCCGTGGCGAGCGCCGATTGCCTGCACCGCCTCGGTGATCTGGCGACGACGCTCGATCAGCTCGTCGGAGAGTTCGGCGCTGAACCCGAGGTCGAACTCGCTGCCGTGGCTGCCGACGAGGCGGATCTCCTCGGGAAAGCGTGACAGCGTGGCGAGGTCGCGGAGGCTGCGACCGCTGATGACAGCAACGTGCGTGTTGGCTTGCTCAGCCAGTGCCCGGACCGCAGCCACCGAATTGCGATGCGGAAACGCCTGCATCGGATCATCGGTGAGTTCGGCCATCGTGCCGTCGTAGTCGCACGCCACCAGCAGATTCGGCACACGAGCCAGCTGGCGGATGCGCTCGCCCAGCTCACCGAGGCTGTCGGTCGTCATGGGCCAAAACCTATCGAAAGAATCCTGCCACCACCCGGACCTCCGCAGCCTTCGGGCGACCCGACCTCGAGTGGTTCGCTCGGTACCATCGGCGGACTACAGCGCACCCGCTTCGCCGCCGATACTGACCTCGTCATGAACGTTCCCGCACCACCTTCATCGCCTCCGCCCACCGCGGGGCGCGTGCCCGAAGGGGCACGACTGGCGCTCGCTGCCGTTGCTGCGGCCGCACTCGTGTTGGTCGCCCTGGTCGCCGTCACGGGTCGGCGGTTCGGAACCAGTGACGCCGAGGCGGCGACGGGAGGACTCACCTCGTCGGCCGAGGGCACCGCTTCGCCCGAGTCGAACGATGACGGCGACGAGACCACGGCCGGGACGCCAGTCGACGGCTGTCCTGAGGGCACGATCATCGAGGTCTGCGACGCCGTGGCGTTCATCGAGGAGTTCAAGGGCGGTCGCCCGTTCAAGACCTTCCCGACCGTCAACTTCATCGACGAGGCGGCGTTCGACGAGTTCCTGCTCGCCGACTTCGCCGATGCCGAGGAGGATCTGCGAAACAGCGGCGACTCGCTGCGGTCGCTCGGGCTCATCGAACCCGACGTCGACCTCGCCGACGCGCTGCGGACCACGCTCGAGCTGGGGGTGGTGGGCGCCTACAACACCGAGACCGGGGAGCTCAACGTCAACGGCACCGAGGTGAACCTCTACACCCAGATGGTGATGGTGCACGAGCTGACGCATGCCTGGGACGACCAGTACTTCGAATTGTCCCGACCGGAGTACGACCTGAGCGACGACGAAATCGGCAGTGGCTTCCTCCACGTGGTGGAGGGCAGTGCGACGCTCGTCGAACAGGCGTGGCGGGCCAGCCTGACGCCTGCCGAACAGTCCGAGCTCGACGCACTCGAACTGGGGGCGATCGCTCCCGAAGACCTGGACCTGTTGTTCACGGTGCCGATGTTCGTCCTCCAGCTACAGATCTCGCCCTACACCGATGGGGCGTCGTTCGTGCAGGCGATCTACGACGCCGGCGGCATCGACGCGGTCGACGCTCTCTTCGACTCGCCACCGACCACCACCGAGCAGGTGTTCCACCTCGATGCCTACGACAGCGGCGAACCGGCGTTGCCGGTTGCCGAGGACTCGCCGAGCGGTGACGCGTTCGATCGCGGGGTCCTGGGCGAGGTCACGTTCAACCTCTGGTTCGGCCCCGAGGTCGGCGACGGCTGGGGTGGCGACCGCTACGTGAGTTGGCGCTCGGCCGGGCAGGTCTGCACCGCCGTCACCGTTACCGGCGACACCGAGGCCGACACCGCCGAGTTCGGGACCGCCTTCGACGACTGGGCGGCCGCCGCCCCCGCCGGTTCGAAGCGCACGGTGACCGAATCCGACGGCATCGTCACCGCCACCGGCTGCCTCTGACCCAGCCGTCCCCACCAATCGAAATGGGACAAAACCGACCGTTCGTGGTCGGTTTCGTCCCATTTGGGCCGGATCGATCGGGTGGAGTCCGCCGCTGTCACTGGGCGTGGCTAGCGTTCGGGCCATGCGAAACGACACGGCGTGGCATGCCGTCGTCGAGCTCGCGGCCTCTCGACACGGCACCTTCCATGCATCCGAGGCCGCCACTGCAGGAATCGAACAGCGCCGGCTTCGTCGGGCAGTCGAGCAGGGCCAGCTCTTGCGACCTCACCCCAGGGTCTACCTGCTGCGTTCGGCGCCGCCGACCCAGCGACAACAGCTCCACGTCGCCACCCTGGCCACTCGGCAGGATCATCGCGACGGCACGTCAACTGGCGGGGTGCTCTCGCATGGTTCGGCGGCGGCGTTGCACGGGCTGATCCCGGAGCATCCGCCGACGCCATCGATCTGGCTCCCGTCGAAGGCCAAGACCAGCGTCAGCGGCATCGACATCCGTCGAAGCGCAGCGATCGATCCGGCGCGAGACGTGACTGCGGTCGACGGATTGCCCGTCGTGAGCCGCGCCGCTGCGGTCTGTCAGCTGGGCTGGGACTCACCTCATCTGGTGGAGCGGGCGGTCGACGAGTTCTCTCGCACGTCGTCGATGGCCTGGCTTCGAGAGACGGCCGATCGACATCGTGCAGCCGGAAGCCGAGGTGTGGCAGCCCTCGACCGTGTGCTCAACGACCCGAGGCGTGCGGACGGCGTCACCGATTCCTGGTTCGAGCGAGTCATCGAGCGGCTGCTCCGTCATCGTGATCTGCCGCCGATCGAGCTCCAGTACGAGGTGGTCGTCGACGGGCACGTCTACCGGATCGACGTCGCCATTCCGAACGTACTCATCGGGATCGAGGGCCACAGCCAGACCTTCCACTGGGGCCCGAAGGTCGTCGACGCCGACAACGTGCGCGACATCCACCTCGGCAGCGTCGGCTGGCGGATGTTCTACGTCACGTGGTGGCAGGCCCACCACCCCGACCGATTCGTCGACCACATCGTCGCCGCCGCCCGGTTCCGAATCGACAACGGCCTGGTGGCCTGACCGATGGCCCAGCCCAGCCCAGATGGGACAACACCGACCACGAGCGGTCGGTTTTGTCCCATTTCGGAGTGGAGGGTCCTCGGGCTGAGGTTGCTCAGACGTTGGCGATGGGGGCGATGATCTTCTCGGCAAGTTCGGTGGCCTTTGCCTCGGCGCCCTCGGCGCCGAGCAGGAGGAACGCCGGGAGGATGGTGCGGGTCACACCGATGCTGGCGAGTTCCTGGGCGGCACCGACCGGATCATCGCCCATGATGCCGGGGTGTGCGGCGGTCATCTCGATGGCGAGCGGGTCACGCCCGGCGTCGGCGGCACTCTGGTGGACGATGTCGAACAGCTCGCGCAGCTGACTGATCGAACCCTTGCCGGGGAAGAAGCCGTCGCCCAGACGTCCGGCGCGGCGGGCGGCAGCCTCGGAGTGGCCCCCGATCACGAACGGGACCGAGCGGGTGGGCTTCGGGTTGGAGCTGACGTTGGTGAACGACACGAACTCGCCGTCGAAGTCGGCGTCGTCGCTCGCCCACAGGGCACGCATGGCGGCGATGTACTCGTCGGTGCGCTTGCCCCGAGCGGCCCACGGCACGCCGAGCGCATCGAACTCCTCCTCGAGCCAGCCCACCCCGATACCGAGTTCGAGCCGACCCTTGGACAGGTGGTCGAGGGTGGCGACCTCCTTGGCCAGCACCACCGGATTGCGCTCGGGCAGGATCAGTATCCCGGTACCGAGCACGAGCTCGGTCGTGTGGGCGGCGACGAACGCCAACCAGATCAGCGGGTCGGGGATGGCCGAGGTCTTGTCGCCGGGCATCTTG
Source organism: Acidimicrobiales bacterium (assembly GCA_041394265.1). Taxonomy (NCBI): domain Bacteria; kingdom Bacillati; phylum Actinomycetota; class Acidimicrobiia; order Acidimicrobiales; species Acidimicrobiales bacterium. The sequence continues at coordinate 408,788 of JAWKIO010000006.1, read as the reverse complement.
CCGGTGGGTGAGTAGGGGTAGGCGGAGTCGTACTCGGTCGGCCAGATCACGTGCTCGACGGTCCAGAGCGATTCGATGCCCGCCCGTTCACACGACTGAGCGAGGTCGACGAGCCCCTCGAGGTTGGCGAATGGTCCGGTGTTGGCGAAGGCGAGTCCTGTTTTCACCCGGCCGAACGTAGCCGCGCTGCATCGATGGGGCGAACGGGTCCAGCCGTATCAAAGGGGGCGAACGGGTCGAGCTGACCGGAAGTGCGGCGCAGGGCGAAGCGTGCGAGTCTGAGCCGGTGAAGATTCGCGTGGGGTACGGACTCGGGACACGAAGTGAGACGAACGATCAGGACCGCTTCGGCGAACTGGTCGACGCACTCGAACGGGAGCGATTCGACTCGCTCTGGCTGTCGGAACGGATCACGGGCGAGTGCCCCGACCCGCTGGTCGGCATGGCGTTCGCCGTGGCCCGCACGAAGAAGCTGAAGGTCGGCATGTCGGTCATGGTGCTTCCCGGGCGCAATCCCGTGGTGCTTGCGAAGTCGCTGGCGAGTCTCGATCGGTTGTCGAACGGGCGGCTGCTGCCGGCCTTCGGGCTCGGGGTCGCCAACTCGGCCGAGCACCAGGCGTTCGGCGTGGAGCGGACCGATCGCGGTGGTTGGTTCAACGAGGCGTTGCCGCTGATGAAGCGGCTCTGGGCTGAGGACCACGTGTCGCACGCCGGCAAGCGCTTCACCATCGACGACGTGACGATCAGGCCGAAACCCATCCAGTCGCCGATGGACGTGTGGCTCGGCGGCATCGCCCCGCTCGAACTGAAGCGCATCGGGCGGATGGGCGACGGTTGGCTGCCGTCGTTCTGCACGCCGAAGCAGGTCTCCGAGGCCCGGGTCACGATCGAGGCGATCGCCGCCGAGCACGAGCGCGAGATCGACCCCGAGCACTTCGGGGCGCTGATTCCCTACCGACGACCCGGCGAGCCGGTGTCCGACGCCATGACCGCGATCGTCAAGGCTCGCAATCCCGACGCCGAGCCCTCCGACATCGTCCCCGACGCCGAGCAACTACCGGCCGCCATCGGCCGGTTCGTCGACGTCGGCTTCTCCAAGTTCGTCATCATCCCGGTCACCGAGCCCGACGACTGGTCGAGCGAACTGGCCGACCTGGCCAGCATCGTCCGCCCCTTGGAGACCTAGCAACCAAGCGCAACTTTGGAGAGTTGATGCCGCTCAGAGGTGTCAACTCTCCAAAGTTGCTGGGGTTTGGGGTGGGTCAGCGGTCGAGGACGGTGAGGTGGCGGACCTGCACCCGGGCGGTGGCGGGGTCCTTGCCGGCAACGTGCACGGCGATCCGACCGCGGCCGGGCTCGCCGAGGCGGACCGACACGGGGTCGCCGGCGGTCGAGCGAACCACTCGCAGCGGGCAGGCGAGGAGGTGATCCGGGCTCGAGGAGATCGACACTCGCCACGGACCGGGCCCGGGGGTCGGGTGTTCGATGAGCACGGTCGAGTCGGCGGAGCCCGTGATGCTCGATCCGGTCGAGGCCCGGCCACTGCGCCGTTCGGGTTCGTCGATTGCGACGGCCCACACCCGGTGGCTCTCGAGGTCGACCATGACGATCCGGTGGTTGCCAGCGTCGGCGACGAGCAGGAGGCCCTCATCGAACTCGATGATCGCCTCGGGCTGATCGAGCCCGGCGACACCGAGCGTGGTCAGCTTGCGGTTGCGCAGCACTCGGAGGCGATGATTGCCGGTGTCGGCGATCGCCACTGACCCGTCGGCCAGCGTCGCCAGGGCCATGGGCCGGTCGAGCACCGCCGAATCGGCCGGTCCGTCCACCAAACCGGCCTGGTCGAGTCGACCGCCGGTGACGGTGTGGATCGCTCCATCGTCGGTCAGCAACCGCAGGCTGCTGGAAGCGACATCGAGGAAGGTCAGGCCACGTTCGGCGCGAGTCACGGCAATCGGCTGGGCGAGGTCAGCTCGACCGGCCGGGCCGTCGGCACAGCCGGTGCGTCCCGACCCGGCGATGGGACCGAGTGTGCCGTCGGCACGCCGGCGGAACAGCTGATCGGCGCCGGCGTCGGCAATGACGAGCGAACCGTCGGCGTCGACAGTGAGGCCACGAGGTCGAAGGAAGCCGTCGACCAGCACCTCGGGTTCGACCCCGTTGGCGAGCGACAACTCGTCCTGTACCAGCCGCATCACCCGACCGTTCTTCGGTTCGGACACAGCGAGTGATCCATCGGGGAGTTCACAGACCTGCGATGGACGATCGAACCCGCCGTGGATGCGTCGGACACGAGCGGTCGTGGCGGCGGCGTCGAGTTCGACGATGAGCACCCGGTCGTTCCCGGAGTCGGCGATGGCCACCCGTCCGTTCGACAGCAGACACAGTCCGCCGGGCCACGACAGGCCACGATCGGTCGAGCGGCGATTGGGCGTCGGGGTGGGAAGCGGGCGCAGGTGATCGGCGTCGGGCGTGGGGCGCTCGGCGACCGCAAGCGACTCGGCCAAGCTCACCGCCTCGAACAACACGTCGAGGTCGTCCACGCCCTGGCTGATACCCAGAATCTTGCCCTTGTGGTCGATGACCACGGTCGACGGCCAGCCGCCGGGGGAGTAGCGGGCCCAGGTGGTCAGATCCGGATCGTGGACGACGGGGAACGTGACGCCGGCCCGGTCGAGGACACGGTTGACCGCTTCGACGTCTCGCTCGGCGGGGTGGCGAGGGCTGTGGACGGCAATGATGGCCAGTGTGTCGCCGATGTCGGCGCTCAGGTCCTCGAGTTGGCGCAGGCGCACCCACGACGCCTCGCTGCTGATCGAGAAGAACACGATGATCGAGACTCGTCCGGCGAGATGCGCAGGCCCGAGCGGCCCGGTGGTCAGCCACTCGCCGGAACCGATCGGTGGCGCTGAGAAGGTCACCCGATGCCCGTCGGCAGCAACGACGCAAGATCAAGCAGAACGCGGGACGAACAGCACCGAATCTCGACCAGCATGGGCCGAACGGCCCACGAAACGGAACCGGCGACCGGACCGCGGGCTCGTTTCTCGACTGCTTTCGTCGGGGTGAACTGTGCACTACCTTCGGGGGCGCCTCGGGCCGCCAGGTCGCATGAGCCCACCGACACCGGAGAACTGCTGTGAAGGTCCCACTGACGATCAACGACTTCCTCGATCGCGCTGCTGCGGTCTATCCCGACCGTGTCGCGATCGTCGACGAGCCCGATCAGCCGGCGCCGTCGCTCGGACGACTCACCTACGCCGAGATGAACGACATGCGGCGCTCGATGGGCGTGGCGATGGACGAGCTCGGACTGGGTTTCGGCGCTCGGGTGGCCATGGTGTCCCACAACGCCGGGCGCATGCTGGCGTCGTTCTTCGGAGTGTCGGGCAACGGGCGGGTCTTCGTGCCGATCAACTTCCGCCTGTCGGCGCCCGAGGTCGAATACATCGTCGAGCACTGTGGCGCCGAAGCCCTGCTCATCGACCCCGAACTCGCCGATGATCTCGCCGGGATCGAGTGCAAGCACAAGTGGATCATCGGCGAGGAGTCCGACGCCGTGTGGTTCGGCCGTGAGGGCACGCCGGAACCGTGGACCCCCGACGAGGACGCCATCGCCTCGATCAACTACACCTCGGGCACCACCGCCCGACCGAAGGGCGTCGAGCAGACCCATCGGGCCCGCTGGACCAACGCCGTCACCTTCGGTTGGCATGCCACGGTCACCGACCGCGACGTCTACCTCCACACCTTGCCCATGTTCCACTGCGACGGCTGGGGCATGCTCTACACCGTCACCGGGATGGGCGTGAAGCACGTGGTCTTGCGCAAGGTCGACGGCGCCGAGATCCTGCGTCGCATCGAGGCCGAGGGAGTCACGCTGATGTGTGGCGCCCCGGCCGTGGTGGCGGCGGTTCTCGAGGCCGCCTCCACCTGGGAGGGCGAGATCCCCGGCCGTGACAAGGTGCGCATGGTCGTCGCCGGCGCCCCGCCGCCCACCGCGGTGATCGAGCGCATGGAGCGCGAGCTGGGCTGGGAGTTCATCCAGATCTACGGCCTCACCGAGACGGCGCCCCTGCTCACCATGAGCCGTTCGCGCCAGGAATGGGACGACCTGTCCGGACTGGAGCGGGCCCAGAAGCTGAGTCGAGCCGGTGCGCCCACCATCGGCATCACGATGGGCGTTGCGGCCGACGGTGAACTCCTCGCTCGGGGCAACCACGTGTTGCAGGGCTACTGGGAGAACCCCGAGGCCTCCGCGGAGGCGCTGCGTGACGGTTGGTTCCACACCGGCGACGGTGGCCAGATGGACGACGAGGGCTACTACTCGATCACCGACCGCAAGAAGGACGTCATCATCTCCGGCGGTGAGAACGTCTCGTCGATCGAGGTCGAGGACACCCTGTTCTCACATCCCGACGTCGCCGAGGTGGCCGTGATCGGTGTGCCTCACGAGAAGTGGGGCGAGACCGTGAAGGCGCTCGTCGTGCTCACCCCGGGCAGCACCACCACCGAGGCCGACCTCATCGGCTTCTGCCGGGAGCGGATCACCCACTACAAGTGCCCGACCTCGATCGAGTTCCGCGACGCCCTCGAGCGCACCGCCACCGGCAAGCTCCAGAAATACAAGCTCCGGGCACCGTTCTGGGAAGGCCGCGATCGGATGGTCAACTGAGACCCCCATTCCGGGCCGCGCTTGCGATCGTGCTGCTGGCCGGTGCCTGCTCGTCTCCGCTCACCGAAGACGACCTCGTCGAGGCGTATCAGGCGAGCCATCCCGAGGTGACCGACGACCAGGCAGCCTGCGTCGTCGGCGCACTCGTGGATGCCTTCGAGGTCGAGGGCGTCGAACTCGAACTGGAGGCGCCGACCCCCACGGCCGCGTTCGGCGAAGCCCAGTACCGAGCGCAGTTCCACTGTGGTCAGACCGGCGACGTGCACGATCAGCTCGTTGCCATGCTGCTCGAGCGAGACCTCGAGGCCGATGCCGCCGACTGTGTCGCCACTGCGCTGGTCGACCAGATCGATGACGACGATCTCGACGTGCTCGTCGGTGGAGAGCTGACCGACCAGTTCTTCGACAAGTACTTCACCGCCACCTACGACTGCGGCGCCCTCCCCGGCTGACCGCCAGACCAAGGAAGCTCATGGACACCGCCGCTGCCTCGACGTTCATCGCCGACCGTTGGGCGAACGACCTCACCCCTCAGCTCGAGGCGTACATCGCCATCCCGGCGTTGTCGCCGGCATTCGATGCCGACTGGGTGGCCACGGGGCACCTGCAGGCGGCGGTCGACCACATCACGGCATGGCTCGAATCTCGCCCGGTCGCCGGTGTCCGCCGGATCGAGGTTCGCACGTTGCCGGGGCGCACCCCGCTGATCCTCGTCGAGATCGATCCCTTCGGTACCCCGGCCGTCGACACCACCGTGATGCTCTACGGGCACCTCGACAAACAACCCGAGATGGTCGGCTGGCGCGACGATCTCGGCCCGTGGACCCCGGTGATCGAGGACGGACGCCTGTATGGCCGGGGCGGTGCCGACGACGGCTATGCCGCCTTCGCCAGTCTGACCGCGATTGAAGCGGTCCAGCAGTCCGGCGGATCGCACGCCCGCTGTCTGCTGCTCATCGAGGCGTCCGAGGAATCGGGTTCGCCCGACCTGCCGGCCCACGTCGATGCGCTGGCCGATGAGCTGGGCGACGTCGACCTGGTGCTGTGTCTCGACTCCGGCTGCATCGACTACGAGACGCTGTGGCTCACCACGTCGCTGCGTGGCATGGTCGGCGGCAAGCTCGGCGTGCAGGTCGTCACCGAAGGCATCCACTCCGGAGCAGCGAGTGGCGTGGTGCCCTCGTCGTTCCGCTTGGCTCGCCAATTGCTGGATCGCATCGAAGACGCCGCCACCGGGCGGGTCCTGCTCGACTCGGCATGGTGCGAGATTCCTGCCCATCGAGTCGCCGAGGCCGAAGCGCTGGCCGACGAACTGGGGGAGGGCTCGATGGAGCCGTTCGCCACGGTTCCGAGTCTCGAGCTGATGAGCACTGGTCCGGCCGACGCCCTGCTGGCTCGCACCTGGCGCCCCGCGCTGTCGGTCACGGGCGCCGACGGGCTGCCCTCGACTCGCTCGGCCGGCAACGTGCTGCGCCCCGAGACGGTCCTGAAACTGTCGTTGCGCCTGCCGCCGACCGTCGACCCGAGCGTGGTCGAAGCCGAGTTGGCCCAGGTGCTGACCAGTGACCCGCCATCAGGTGCCATCGTGACCTTCGACGGGGTCGAGGCCGGTGCCGGGTGGAATGCTCCCGATCTCGCCCCATGGCTGGCCGACGCGCTCGAAGCGGCGTCGCTCGCCAGCTTCGGCAAGTCCATGCAGCGCTTCGGCGAGGGCGGCTCGATCCCCTTCATGGGCATGCTCGGTGAGCGGTTCCCCGACGCCCAGTTCGTCATCACCGGCGTCCTCGGCCCGGAAGCGAACGCCCACGGACCCAACGAATTCCTGCATCTTGCCTACGCGGAGAAGCTGACCAACTGCCTCGCCGCTGTGGTGAATGCCCACGCAACCAGCCATCGGAGTCACCAATGAACGCCCAGAACACCAACAACGAATTCGACGGTCGGGTCGCGATCGTCACCGGATCGTCCAGCGGGATCGGCGAGCAGACGGCTCACCGTCTCAGTGAGCTCGGAGCCAAGGTCGTCGTCAACTCGGCGTCGTCGGTCGAGGCGGGCGAGGCCGTCTCGGCGGCACTGCCCGGCGAGAGCATCTATGTCCGCGCCGACATCGCCGACCAGGCGCAGGGCCAAGCACTCCTCGACGCCACCGTCGAGCGGTTCGGACGGCTCGACTACCTGATCAACAACGCGGGCTGGACCACCGTCGTGCCCCACAAGGATCTCGAGGCGCTCACCGACGACATCTTCGACAAGACCTTCCAGGTCAACGTCTACGGCACGTGGTGGCTGACCAAGGCCGCCATGCCACTGCTGAAGTCCAGCGACGACGGTGCCGTCGTGAACATCACCTCGATTGCCGGCGTGCGCCCGGTCGGCTCGTCGGTGGCCTACGCCATGACCAAGGCGGCGCTCAACCACATGACGGTCCTGCTCGCCAAGTCACAGGGTCCGGTGCGGATCAATGCGGTTGCCCCCGGACTGGTGGCCACCCCGTGGACCGAAACCTGGGGGCCGCTGCACGAGTCGGTGGCGGCAACCGCACCGATGGGGCGGTCGGCCACCCCCGACGACTGTGCCGAAGCGGTCCTGGCGCTGTTGCGCAACAAGTACGCGACCGGCCAGATCTTCGTCGTCGACGGTGGCTCGACCCTTGTGGGTTGAAACTCTTCGGCCCTGGGGGCCTCTGGAGTCTCTTGGAGTTGCTCGCTGGCGCTCACAACTCCCAGCCGCGGGGCGGCGCGTTTAGCGCTTGACGCCGAGATCGACCGGGCGGGAGGTCTCGGCGTAGAAGTCGTTGCCCTTGTCGTCGACCACGATGAACGCCGGGAAGTCCTCGACCTCGATCTTCCAGATGGCCTCCATCCCGAGTTCGGGATACTCCAAGACCTCGACCGAGCGGATCGAGTCCTTGGCCAGACGAGCGGCGGGGCCGCCGATCGAGCCGAGATAGAAGCCGCCGTGCCGCTTGCAGGCGTCGGTGACCTGCTGGCTGCGGTTGCCCTTGGCGAGCATGACCATCGAACCGCCCGCTGCCTGGAACTGGTCGACGTAGGAATCCATGCGGCCGGCCGTGGTGGGGCCGAACGAGCCCGAGGCGTAGCCGTCGGGCGTCTTCGCCGGACCGGCGTAGTAGATCGGGTGCTTCTTCAGGTACTCCGGCATCTCGTCGCCGGCGTCGAGGCGTTCTTTGATCTTGGCGTGCGCGATGTCGCGTCCGACCACCAGGGTGCCGGTGAGCGACAGGCGGGTCTTCACCGGGTGACGGGAGAGCTCGGCTCGGATGTCGGCCATCGGCTGGTTGAGATCGATCCGCACCGTCTCGCCACCGAGGTCGTCGTGGGTGACTTCGGGGAGGTACTTCGCCGGGTCGGTCTCGAGCTGTTCGAGGAAGACGCCCTCGGCGGTGATCTTGCCGAGCGCCTGGCGATCGGCCGAACAGCTGACGGCCACTCCCACCGGGAGCGACGCTCCGTGGCGGGGGAGACGGATCACGCGGACGTCGTGGCAGAAGTACTTGCCGCCGAACTGGGCGCCGATCCCGAACGACTGGGTGAGCGCGAGCACCTCGGCTTCCATCTCGAGATCACGGAAGGCATGACCCGACGCCGAGCCCGAGGTGGGCAGGGAGTCGAGGTAGCGAGCCGAGGCGAGCTTGGCGGTCTCGACCGCCTGTTCGGCCGACGTGCCGCCGATCACCAGGCCCAGGTGGTACGGCGGGCAGGCGGAGGTGCCGAGCAGACGCAGCTTCTCGTCGAGGAACCGCTTGAGGCTGGTCGGATTGAGCAGCGCCTTGGTCTCTTGGAACAGGTAGCTCTTGTTGGCCGAACCGCCGCCCTTGGTCATGAACAAGAACTTGTAGGCGCTGCCGGGCACGGCCTCGATCTTGAGTTCGGCCGGCAGGTTGGTGCCGGTGTTCTTCTCGTCCCACATGCTGAGGGGGGCCATCTGGGAGTAGCGCAGGTTCGACGACTGGTAGGTGTCGAAGATGCCCTGGGAAATCGGTGCCTTGTCGTCGCCACTGGTGAGGACGTACTGGCCTTTCTTGCCCTTGACGATGGCCGTGCCGGTGTCCTGGCAGCCGGGGAGCACGAAGCCCGCCGCGATGTTCGCGTTCTGCAGCAACTCGGTGGCCACGAAGCGATCGTTGGCCGATGCCTCCGGGTCGTCGAGGATCTTGGCCAGCTGCGCCAGGTGACCGGGCCGCAGCAGGTGCGAGATGTCGCGAATCGCCGTGGCGGTCAGCAGACGGATTGCGTCGTCGCTGACCCGGAGAAACTCGGTACCACCGAGGTCGACGACCTCGACGCCCTCGGTGGTCAGGAGCCTGTAGGGGGTGGTGTCCTCGCCGAGCGGGAAGACGTCTTGATACGCGAATTCGGCCATGCCGCCAACTTATCGCGGCCCCCGGGAAGACCCAGCGATCAGCGAGTGCGCACGAACATGGTGGCGGTCGTGCCGGCGGCGAGGAGCCACAAACCCGAGAGCAGCAGGATCATGGACTCGTTGCCCGTGACCGGCAGCTGGCCGCCCTGGGGCTGCGCCGGGGCGGGCGATGGCTGCGACGGCGTCACCACCGGGCCGGCAGGCTCGGGCTCGGGGCAGGTGCCGTCGGCGTTGGGGGTGACAGCGGTGCCGTCGGACCCGAGACACTGCGGGAGGACCGGACCCGACGGCGGGCAGCTTCCGTCGGCCTGGGGCTCGGTGGCCGTGCCATCGGCCCCGACGCACTGTGGCGCCGCCGGGCAATCACCGTTGGCGTCTTCCACGACATTGGTGCCGTCGGCATTGGTGAGCGGGTCGCCGTTGGCGTCGACGCACACGGCCGGCTCGGTGGGGCACGTGCCGTCGGCGTTGGCATCGATGGCGTCGCCGTTGGCGTCGGTGCACACCGGCGGGGTCAGGCCCTCTTCCCAACACAGCGTGACACCGGAGGCGTGGACACTGGCGGGGGTGGGGTCGAAGGGAAGGTCGGTGCGGTGATGGGCCCGAACAGCGGCGGCCGGCTCGGGCAGCGTCACGCTGCCGAGGGCGCCGATGTATTCGGCTCGCCGCACGCCGTCGGCAACGTCGGGCACGGCGTCGGAGGTGGCGATGACCTCGCCGTCGGCGTTGAGGAACTCGAGCTCCCAGCGCTCGCTGACCTGGGTGGGCGTCAGCTCACGGTTGGGGTACTCGTCCCACGAGATGGCCTCGGGGATCACGATCTCGCCAGCGGGCAGATCGACGGCGTGGCTGGGCGAGTACTCGATGGGGCCCTGCAGCAACGCGTTGTCGAGATCGACGGTGACACACAGCTGTGAGTCGCTGAACGTCGGCTGGAAGATCGGCTGTGCTGCCGCGCTCCCGACGCCCACCACCAACGAAAACGCTGGAACTGCTGCCAAGACAAGCGCGCGTCGCGCTGTCGATTCACCCCACATGTGCGCCTCCACACCATTGAACAAACCAACAGTATGGACGCTCGATGGCGCATTGGCGGGCATGTTCGACACAAATCGTGAGGCTTTCACCCCTCGTGGTCGGCCCGACGCGCAGCGTCCGGCGATCGGGCGCCGAGCGTGGTTTAGGAGGTGCTCGACGCGTCGCCGAGATCGAAACCCGAGTCGTCGGGCGGCAGGGCGGCGGCCACGGCGGTGCCGCGTTCGGTCATGGTGAACATGCGTCTGGGCGGACCTCCCGACGCAACGTCGCTCGATTCGAACGAGGCGATCAGGCCGCGCTCCTCGAGTCGCTCGAGGCATCGATAGACCGTCGAGTACGCCATGACCGGCGCCCCCTCCGAGCGGTCCTTGAGTTGCCGGGCCAGGAGATAGCCGTGGATTTCGGTGACGCCCTGTTGCTGGAGCTGCCAGGCAGCGCGCAGGGTGCGTTGTTCGTTCGGGACCAGATGGTCGACACTTCGTCGTCTCATGACTTCAAAAAGTGTATGCCTTTGACGCCGCCCAAGGGTGATGCTCGCAAATCGAGCCGGACACATTGGGTACCCACGAGCCTAGGGCCGGCTCGTGTGCTCCAGGGATGCTCCTACGGAGCCAAGTTGCTCAATCCATCAGCGGCGAACCTCGTAATACAGATTCGCCGCATCGTCGAAGTCGTGGACCCGGAGCGAGGGGAACCCGGCAGCGGTCGTGAGCTCCTCGAGGCGCTCGGCGTGCAGGCCGAGCGTGCCGAGTCCGAGTCCCCCCGGTTCGGAGAGCGCCGACTGGAGACAGGTTTCGATCGAGAACCCGTAGAACAAGGCCAGCAACGGGTTCCGACGATCGGTCTCGAAGCTGCCCGACGACCGGATGTCCTTGATCAGCCAGGTGGCATCGGCGCTCATCGCCGCCCCGATCGAGGCGGCGGCGAGGTCGGGACGAGGCATGTCGTGCAGGCAGTCGAAGGTGAGCACCAGATCGAATCGAGGGTCGGGCGGCACGTCGTCGGCCATGGCGACCACGAAATCGATGTTGGTGAGCCCGAGGTCCTTGGCCCGGCTGCGGGCCAGGCGGACCGCCGACTCCGACGGGTCGTAGCCGACGCAGCGGCTGTTGGGGAAGGCTTGGGCGATCAGGCAGAGCGTGAGCCCGGCACCACAGCCGATGTCGAGGACGTCGATACCTTGCTCGAGCCGCTCGACGACGCCGTCGAGCGACGGGAGGATGGTCGAGATCAATGCTTGGCGGGACCAAGGCCCGGTCATCCGGCCCATCGCCGCTGCGGTGGCCGGGCCCTGCTGCTCGTAGGTGAGGCCGACACCGGTCCGGAACGACTCGGCAATCGCGTCGATGACAGCGCGCTGGGGTCCGCCACTGAACGCCCCGGCGGCGAAGGCGATCGAGTGCTCCTCGTCGGCGAGCACGGCCGCCTGCACGTCAGTCAACTCGAACACGTGCTCGTCGGCGGAGCGGAACTCGACCAGCCCGGCGGCGGCCTGCCCGTACAACCACTCGCGCACGAAGCGCTCGTCGAACCCGAGCGAAGACGCCAATGCGGCGCTCGACAGCGGGCCTTGGCCTGCCATCGCTCGATACAACCCGAGAAGGTCGCCGAGGTGGATCGTGAACGACACCTGCTCGCCCATGCGGTAGGTCCACACCTTGAAGCTGAACAGCTTGACCTGGTCGGCCGGCAAGCCGTCACCCTGTTCCTGGTCGTGTTCCCTACCGTGTTTCTGACGGTGTTCCATCGATCGGTTCCCCCCGGCGGTCGTTCCCGCCGGGCGCACCGTAGTGGATTGAAACAATCTTGACCCAAGAAACCGGCGAAGGCGGTCGATGACCGTGGCAATGCCACCACATGACGCCCCTGCGGTGCGTGCACACGACGCCCCTGCGGTGCGTGCACCTGACGCCCCTCCGAACCCGCTCGACGTGCTCGTCGTCGACGACGATCCACTGTTCCGGCGTTACCTGGCCCATGTGCTGCGTCAAGCCGGCTTCCACATCCGGATCGCCTCGGACGGTCCCGGCCTTCGGGCCGCCCTCGCGCAGGCGGTGCCCGACGCCGTGGTGCTCGACGTGGTGCTCCAGAGTGAGAGCGGACTCGACCTGTGTCGGGAGCTACGAGCGAACGACGCCTATTGCGATCTCGTGATCATCGCAACCAGCGCGGCGGCCGGGAGCATGGTGACGGCCCGTGTCGACGAGGTCAGCGCGCTGGCAGCCGGGGCCAACGGCTTCGTGCCCAAGGGGCGATCGAGCGAACCGCTCGTTGCCATGATCCATCAGGCGCTCGCCGCCGAGGCCGCCTGACGCCTTCAGAACCCGATCGGGTCGGACGAGAGGAGCTGTTCCGGATCGTCGACGGGGCCGTCGGTCAGGAGCCACCGGCCGGAACGCTTTTCGAAGCGCAACCATTGTGCCGCGCCGTCGACATCGACTCGGCGCAGCTGCGCGTCGGCAGCGATGCGGCGGGTGTCGAGTGGGCCGACGTGGGCTCGAACCCCAATGGTGCCGGCCACGGCCCATGCCGCCGCTCTCGCTCCGAGCTCGCGGGCCGAGACCCCGGAGTGCTCGGCGATGCGCTTGCGATCCTTCGGCTTGGGAAACGCATGAGCGAGTCGGGCGAGATCGGTCACTGGGTCGAGCTCGAGCCAGGTCGGGTGCTGGCGGTTCACCATGTCGGCCGCTCGATGGATCAGATCAGAGCTGATGAGTTCGAGTCCTGCGGCGGAGAACGGCGCGGTCGACGGTGGTGCGCCCCACGACGGCGCCGTCCCTGGTTCGATCGGCGAGCGGTCGAGGACGGGCAGCGGGCGTGTCGGGCGTAACCATGCTTGCGAAGCGAGCTCGTCGACGCCGGTGACGCCGGCGATGTCGGCCCGGCGTTCCTCGATGGCGGCGGCGACGTCGGCCCGGCTCCGACCGCGGAGTGCGAGCAAGAGCATCGGATCGTCGTCGATCGCATCGGCGACGGCGACGAGCGCGCCGGCAACGTGTTTGCACGGACTCGACCAGCCTGCGCAGTCACACGATGTGGTCACCTCGCCGGGCTGAGGAAGCAGATCGATGCCGAGGAGTCGAAGGTCGTCGTCGAGAGTGGCGTCCAGCGTGCCGCTCGCCAGCGCTGCCGAGCGGGCGGGACTCGTGGCCACATGGTCGAAGAAGGCGCTCCACACAGCGTTGTCGAAAACCGGGGTGAACAGGCTGGTGTGATAGCGGAGACGAGGCCCGGCGGCGACGGCCACCTGGGCCTCGCCCGGTTTGATCTGCACGTCGGGTTCGGCGTGGGCGCGAGCAACACGCTCACCAACCGACAGTGCGTCGAGGCCGTAGCTCGGGTCACGCTCGAGCGCTTCGAGCCAGCGCTGCCCCCAGACGGCCGAGGGTCGGTTCGTCTCGGTCATGGTGTCCCCTCGTCGCCGACGAGGTCGGCCTCGTCGGCGAAGTCGTCCCCGCCGTACCGGTCGCCACTCAGCGAAACCAGGCGCTCGAGCTCGTCGTCGCTCAGCTGGGAGATCCACTCCTCGCCCGAGCCGACGACGGCGTCGGCGAGACCCCGCTTGTCGTCGAGCATGGCGGCGATGCGGTCCTCGATCGTTCCTTCGCAGACCAGTCGGTGGATCTGCACGGGACGAGTCTGGCCGATGCGCCAGGCTCGGTCGCTCGCCTGATCCTCGACGGCCGGATTCCACCACCGGTCATAGTGCAGCACATGGGTTGCGGCAGTGAGGTTGAGTCCGACGCCGCCGGCACGGAGCGAGATGATGAAGACGTCGGCCTCGCCCCGCTGAAAGGCGGCCACGCGGGCATCTCGTTCGGTGAGCGAGAGGCCGCCGTGCAGCACCAGTGTCCGGAATCCCAGCTGCTGCCAGTAGGTGTCGAGGAGCTCGGCCATGGCGACGTACTGGGTGAAGACCAAGGCCGCATCGGATTCCTGGCGGATGACCTCGAGCAGTTCGGTGGCGGCGGTGAGCTTGCCCGACCGGCGGGGGAGTGGCCCGGTTTCTCCGAGGAAGTGTGCAGGGTGGTTGCAGACCTGCTTGAGACGGGTGACGAGACCGAGGACCAGACCGCGGCGAGCGAAACCCTCGCTGCCGGCGATGTTCGCCATCGTCTCGTCGACCACGGCCCGATAGAGCGCCGCCTGTTCGACGGTGAGCGGAACGATCTCGTTCGTCTCGGTTTTCGGCGGGAGGTCGGGTGCGATGTCGGGATCGGTCTTGCGGCGGCGGAGGAGGAACGGTCGCAGGAGTTGGTTGAGGCGCTCGGTCTCGACCGGGTCACGGTCGCGCTCGACCGCTGTCGCGATTTCTGACCGGAAACGTTCGAGCGGGCCCAGCAGGCCGGGGGTGGTCCAGTCGAGAATCGCCCACAGATCGGTCAGTTGGTTCTGCACTGGCGTGCCGGTGAGCGCGATGCGGGTCGACGTGCGCCCGATCGCCCGCATGGCCCGTGCCGTGTGGGAGTTGGGGTTCTTGATCGCCTGGGCCTCGTCGGTGATGACGATGCCCCAATCGGTGTCGGCCAGGAGTACGCGATCACGGCGGGCGACACCGTAGGTGGTGAGCACCACGTCGCTGGGGCGGACGCCGTCATCGGGGAGCGTGCGGGTGGCGCCGTGATAGCGGATGACTCGCACACCCGGGGCAAATCGCTTGGTCTCTCGTTCCCAGTTGCCGACGACCGACGCCGGGCAGATGACCAGCATTGGTTTGTGACGGTCGGCGTCGTTGCTCGCCATCCGGGTCAGGTGGAGCGCGATGACCTGCACGGTCTTGCCCAGACCCATGTCGTCGGCGAGGATGCCGCCAAGCCCGAGCCGGTCCATCTCGTCGAGCCAGGCGAGACCCCGCTCCTGGTACGGCCGCAGGGTGCCGTCGAGCGCCTCGGGAGCGCTCAGCTGCTCGTTGGAGTCGATCGAGCGCAATCGCTGGGCAAGGTCGCGCAGCGGGCGGAGGTCGGAGACATCGATGGTGTAGCCGTCGATCACGAGTTCGGAACCGAGGGCGGCGGCCACTGCCGAGGTTGCCGCGACGGCACGCCGTTCTCGCATCCTCTGGATCGATCGATCGTCGAGCTTGATCCACTGACCTCGGAGGCGGATGAGCGATCGCTTCGACCGAGCGAGTTCGGCCAGTTCGGTGTCGGTCAGCTGTTCGCCGTCGAGTGAGCCCTCCCACTGCAGTTCGAGCAGCGAACTCAGGTCGAGGCGGGTGCCGCCGAGCGACGTAGGCGCACCGACGAGCACCGGGCGGAACGACAGCGCGGCGAACAGATCGTTGGGCGCAAGGATCGACAGGCCGACCGCGCCGAGCCGGTTGGCGATCGGTCCGAGCAGTTCGTCGACCTCGTCGTCGTCGAGTTTGAGCTCGCTCGGTCGGTCGGTATCGAGGAACCGGCCGATCGGCAGCCAGATCTTCGCCGCTCGTCGCAGCGTCGACCACAACTCCGCCTCGGCGGTGGCGAGTCGCTCGCGGATCCGTGGTGGTGCTTCCCAGAGCGCGCCGACGGGGAGGACGACGCTGGCGTCGTCGCGGTGTTGGAATGCCAGCGATGCGGTGAAGTCGCCGTCGAGGTCGAGCGGCGACGGCGGGCGGAGTCGGAGCGTCACGAGCGGGGCGCGGTCACCGGCCAGACCCTGGTAGGACTCGATGGCGGCCCGAGCGTCGATCGTGACCGGACGGGTGGTGGCAAAGGCGTCGTGACCCACGGCCTGCGGTAGCGCGCTGGTGCGGGCCAGGGTGTCGGCGACGGCGTCGGCGATGGCCTCGACGGTGTGCCGGCCCGTGGGGATGAGCGGCATGTCGCGACCGTCGGCATCGGTCGACAGCCGCGAGATCGTCGCCCGACCAGCGGCCGGATAGGCCGCGGCGATGGCGTCGAAGTCGGCGCGAGCCGATGCCGCCAGCGGGCCGAGTTGCCAGGTGTCGCGTCCGCTGGGCGTGAGGCCCGGGCGGATCGAGCCCGCTGCGATCTGACCGAGTGCCCACCGCACGGCGGTGGCGAGGGCAGCGACGGAGGCGCCCACCGTGGTGGGATCGATCGCGACGAGAGCATCGATGGCATCGGCGAACGAGACTCGCCGCACGGCCGCCTCGGTCGCCACGATGCGCTCATCGATGGGGAGGGCCAGCCGCAGTGATGCGTCGGCATCGGGGAGGAGCTGGGCGGGGTGCCACAACGCCAGCCAGCTCGACCGAGGCGGATCCGACGGCACGAAGGTGGCCTCGATGCCGGCAGTCCCCAGGAGGGCTGCCACGGGATCGGTCACGGCGCGCATCCTGACCAGGCTAGGCACGGTCGGGGCCGGTGCGGACGTCGTCGGATCGCACGGTTGCTCACACACCGATCCGGGTAGGCCGGTTTCTCGCGCACGAGGTCGGGCTAGTCTCGCGAACGGGCAGGAGTAGGTGGTGTGATCATGTTGGATCGTTTTCGTCGATCGAGGCCGTCCGCGGCACTGTGGGCCATTGGCTCGTCGCTTGCGCTCGTGGCGGCCACCGCGGCACCGGTGGGAGCCGTCGGCGGGGTCGACGCCCCCGATGCCGGAGGCCGCGGGGAACGTCCGCACGCGCTGAGTGCCGATGGCACCGTCCATGTCACCAATGCGGTGGTGTCGAGTGTCGACTCGCTGGCGCGGTTCGACACCACCGACGACTCGATCGTTCCCCTCGGCGCGGCGGTGTCCGAGGTGGCGATGGCGAGCGATGGAAGCGTCGTGGCCACGCTCGATGCCGGGCAAACCCTGCGACTGATCGGGTCGACCGGACCGAGCATCGTCGCCCTGCCCGTGCGTCAGCCCATGTCGAACATCGTGCTCTCGGGGGGCGGCCGCTTCCTGGCGTTCGCCGCGCCGGCCGCCGACGGTCGTGGGCTGCTTGTGCATCGGTATGACCGGTCGACCGGACAGCTGGTCGTGCTGCCGAGCGACGCCGGCTCGACCAGCCGGCCCATCGACATCAGCGACGACGGTGGCCGAGTGTTGATCTGGCGTGGAGAGGACACCGCCATCGGCCAGCTGGGGGTGTTCGACGTGGCTGCGTCGACCCTGACCAAGGTCACCGTCGAACCCACGACCATCGTCGACGCAGCGTTGACCCCCGATGGCTCGTCGGTCTATTTCGCCTCACCCTCACCACAGGTCGGCGGGGTGGCGGCAGGCATCCACCTGTATCGCACCACGATTGCCACCCGGCTGATCCAGCTGGTCCCTGTCGACGTCGAGCTCGGCACCACCGTCGAGATCGCGACGAGCGGACAGCTCCTCGCTCAGCGGTCGCCAGACGACGCTCGGATGATCCAGATGATCGACGTGGGCGACGGACGCCAGTGGACCCAGACCATCGAGAGTGCCACCCCCGGTCAGCGCGTCACACCGGTCGAGATCAGCGATGACCTCACCACGATGCTCGTCGACATCGCCTCGTGTGTCGGCGACCAGTGCCAGCCGGTCGGCCCGATCGTGGCCGCCGCCACCGGTGCCTCCGACCCCCTCTGGCTGCGTTGGACCGAGGCCGACCGTCCGCTGCACGACAGTGTCGACCGTCTGTACGTCGCGGTGACGGGCCGAGGTGCCGATGCCGCCGGTCGCTCGTTCTGGATCTCTCGCCTCATCGCCGGGGACTCGCTCGAGACCGTCGCTCGTGGACTCCTCGGATCGAGCGAGGGCGCCGCTCGCTTCAGAGCAGACATGACGCCCGAGGAAGTGGTCGAGCAGGCGCTCTCGGGCATCCTGGGTCGTCCGGTCACGGCCGGCGAGATCGTGAGCATCATCAGTCAGGCCGGCAACACCTCGACCGCCGCGATCGTCCTGGCCGCCGCACAATCGTCGATCGCGGTCGAGGCCACGGGAACGGCACCGCCGCAGACGTCGGCCGCCGGCGAGCTGATTCGCCTCTACCGGGCCGTGTTCGGCCGCTTCCCCGATGAGCTCGGGTACCGCTACTGGGCGGCGCAACAGGCCGGAGGGCTCACCCTCGACGCCATGATCGACTCGTTCGCCGTGTCGGCCGAGTATCGCCAGCGTTACGGCACCAACCCATCCGATGCGGTGGCCATCGCCCAGCTCTATCGCAACGTGCTCGACCGTGAACCCGACGCCGCTGGCGCTGCGTACTGGCAGGAGCAGTTGTCCAACGGTGTCAGCAGGAACGTCATGCTGAACTCGTTCGTCGACTCGACCGAGAACATCCTGCGCACGGGCACACAGCCTTGAGGTCCACACGGTCGACCTCGCGTCGACCGTGTGGTCTCCGTCAACACTGCTCCCACCTCGGCGTGCACGCTCAGCGCTGGCGGCGACCACCCGGGAGGTCATGGCTCGCACGACGGTGTCCCACTTGGTCGACACCGTCGTGCTAGCACATCGTCGGCGGCCGTGGCCGCCGCTGTTACGCGATCGTCACCCTTCGTCGGTGCCGAACATGCAGTCGAACGTCGCGTCGGTGAGGATCTGGGTTTCCTCATCGGTGAGATCGCTGCCTCGGGAGTTGAGCCGGTCGATGCCGATCTCGGCCTCGACCCGGTCGGTGATGCAGGTCGCCTGCTCCTCGGTGGCGCCGGTCTGGACGAGTTCGTCGATGAACTCGGTCCGGTCGTAGGAATCGCCACAAGCGGCGACGGTGAACGGCGCAATGGCGCAGGCACACGCGAGAGCAATGGCTCGGTTGATCTTCATGTTTCCCTCCATGAGTTGCGAACCCCGGTCGAGTTCGATTTGGCGGCGGGCAGTTGCGTCGCCGTCGACGGGCGAGCATACACGAAGTTCGGTCGACCATCGGTAGAAGCGAACGAATGTTCCCCTACGCTGTGGAGTCGTGGAGGACATCGACACCATCGAGCCGTCGTGGGAGGCCACGTTCGTCCCGCTCGATCCTCCCCGAGCCTCCTACTTTGCGTTGTGGGATCCTGCCGACGTCGGTGGCTTGCCGATGGCGCGCTCCGACTCGCGCTACAAGCCGATCGACGTTGCACTCGTGGTGCCGTTCGGTTCGGGCCCGCTGCGCACGGCGGTCGCCGCCCGGCGTCTCCCCATCCGAGACGCGATCGAAGTGCTGGGCGGCCGTTCGGTGCGACAGGAGTCCACCCGCTCGGTCACGGTGTGGGGCGCCATTCTGCGCTCAGGCCTCGGTCTGGTGGCTCGCGGTCGTCTGTTGCCGTGGGTGAGCGCCAACGGCTGGGATGCCTGGCGAGTCGACCCGCTCGACCCGGCCGATCACCAGCTCGTCGCCCAACTCGCCGACGCCCTTCCGGCGATCGGCCACTGTGTGCCGTCGGCGGTGGGGCCGGTCGCCGGGCGCGAGACCATCGTCGATCCGTCGTTCGCCATCCGGGCTTGCTACGACGCCATCGCCGACCGGATGGTGCGCTCCTCCGGCGCGGCGGCCGTTGCGTCGTCACCACTGTTCGCCCAGCTGGAACCCACCCGCGTTCCTCACCTGCGTCCATGGGTGTCCGACATCGCCACCGAGCACTGTGCGGCGGCGGTGTTCACCGTCACGGTCGATCCGCCCGACGAGCTGGTCATCACCGAAGCCAACATCGATCAGGACTCGCCGCTCGACCCGACGGCGCCGCCTGTGCCGCCGCCGGAGCCCATCGATCCGGGCCGGCAGCATTGGACCCTGCGGTTCCAGCTCCGTAGCCGCCAGGATCCGTCGCTGCTCGTCGATGCCGCGAACCTGTGGAACACCCCGGCCGAGGTGCTCCGCCTCCTGGGAGACCAGGCCGAGATCGACCTGCTGGCCGGGCTCCGCCGGGCGGCGGCCATCTCGCCACTGTTCGCCACCTCGATCGACGACGCCCGCCCCACCGAGGTCGACTTCGGCGACGACGACCTCGATGACTTCCTCGACTCCCTCGACGCGTTGGCCGAGGCCGGTATCGAGGTGCGATGGCCGGCCAGCCTCGTTGCGCCGTCGCTCGATCGACGCCTCGTCGCCACCAGCGCCGCCAAGGGTGGCGGTCCGGCGATCGGCAGTCTCGACGACCTCCTCACCGTCAACTGGGAGTACCTGCTCGACGGCCTGGCGCTCACCGCCGACGAGCTCGAGGTGTTGTCGTTCGCCAAGCGCAGCGTGGTGCCGATCCGGGGCCGGTGGGTCCGGATCGACGCTGCCCTGCGCCAGCGGCTCCGTCAGCCACCGCCGCAACTCACGATCGGCGAGACCATGGCGGCCGGGCTCGCCGGAAGCTGGAACGACCCCGACGCCGGCGACGCCGCCGAGCCGGTCGAGCTGCGCATCGAGGGCGATCTCGCCGAGGTGCTGGCGTCGCTGTCGCCCTCCGGGGTGGGTGCAATGGCCGAGGCAGGCGAGCCACCGGGACTGTGTGCCACCCTGCGGCCATATCAGCGTCAGGGCCTGGCCTGGATGTCCAACCTCGCCGCCAACCACCTCGGCGGTGTGCTGGCCGACGACATGGGTCTGGGCAAGACCGTGCAGATCCTCGCCCTCCACGCCCAGCGCGGCGGGCCGACCCTCGTCGTGTGCCCCACCTCGCTCATGGCGAACTGGGAGCGAGAAGCTCGCCGGTTCGTTCCATCGTGCCGGGTGCGCCGCTACCACGGGGCCGGCCGGCGGCTCCGCTCGTTGCAGCCGGGCGACATCGTCATCACCACCTACGGGGTGGTGCGATCCGACGCCGAGCACCTCGCGACGCTGCCCTTCGACCTCGTGGTGGCCGACGAGGCACAGCAGATCAAGAACGCCCGTTCCCGCTCGGCACGGGCGATGCGGATGCTGCGGTCGAACGTACGGTTCGCTGTCACCGGCACGCCCATCGAGAATCAGCTGACCGAGCTGTGGGCGCTGATCGACTTCGCGATCCCCGGTCTCCTCGGGCCACTCGACCGGTTCCGTCGAGACGTCGCGCTGCCGATCGAGCGCGACAACGATCGATCCGCCACCGTGCGCCTCGCCAAGGCGACGGCACCGTTCCTGTTGCGCCGGCGCAAGACCGACCCGGGGATCGCGCCCGAACTGCCGGCGAAGATCGAGCGGAACGTGATCGTGCCGCTGACCGCCGAGCAGGCTTCGCTCTACCGAGCCACCACCGAAGAGGTCCTCGCCGATGTGCAGGCCAACGAAGGGCTGGTACGGCAGGGGATGGTGCTGAAGTTGTTGACGGCGCTGAAGCAGATCACCAACCACCCCGCCCACTACCTCGGACAGTCCGGGCCGCTCGTCGACCGGTCCGGCAAGCTCGACGCACTCGACAACCTGCTCGATGCGGCGGCAACCAATGGTGAGGCCACGCTGGTGTTCACCCAATACGTTGCCATGGCCGAGCTCCTCGCCGCGCATCTCGATGATCGGGGCATCGAGGCCGGGCTGCTCCACGGTGGCCTGTCGCCCGTGGCCCGCCAATGCCTCGTCGATCGATTCCAGGCCGGCGATCTCGGCGTCTTGCTGCTCTCGTTGCGAGCTGGCGGCACCGGACTCAACCTCACCCGGGCCACCCAGGTGATCCACTACGACCGGTGGTGGAATCCTGCGGTCGAGGATCAGGCAACCGACCGTGCCTATCGCATCGGCCAAGATCGGGCCGTCACGGTGCATCGCCTCATCACCGAAGGCACGGTCGAAGACCGTGTGGCCGCCCTGCTCGAGGCCAAACGGGAGCTGGCCGATCGGGTGATCGGCAACGGCTCATCGTGGTTCGCCAAGCTCGACGACGACGCCTTGGCCACCCTGGTCCGATTGGAGGGGATGTGAGCTCGTGGTGGGTCGATCGCTGGCGATCGGTGCTGCATCTCGAGATGGGGTTCGACCCCGCCACGCTCCGGGGTGCTCGGTCGCTCGCTCGCACCACGCCGGTCGACGCCATGGAGTTCGGCCCGGGTTCCGTGATCGTGCGTTTCGCCGACCGGGGCGCACACTCGGCACGGATCACCGCAGCGGCACTCGGCGCCGATCAGCGTCGCGAGATGGTGGCGATCGCTGCTGCCAAGCCGGCGCTGTTGGCCGGCGTGCTGGTCGGCGAGCTGCCTGCGGCCTACGACGCCCACTGGGTCGAGGCCGGGGTCTCGCTCGTGCCGAGCGCCGCCGAGCTGTCGCTCGATTGCAGTTGCGACGATTGGGGCGAACGCTGCCGTCACCTGGCCGCACTCGGCGAGATGATCGCCGAGGTGCTCGGCGACGACCCCTATCTGCTGCTCACGCTGCGGAGCTGGGGTCGTGAGCCCTTCGTCGATGCGCTGCGCCGAGCGCGAGCCGATGCGACCGGTGTCGACTATGTGCGATCCGAACAGCCGCGTGGCGACGACCCCGGCGTCGACGCCGAGCGACGCTTCGCTCGGAGCCCAGCCCCGCTACCGGCGCTCCGCCCGGTGCCACGACGCCCGGGCACCACTCGCTCACTGCCTCTCGCCCCCGCCGATGCCGGGATCGATCGCAGCGACATCGAAGCGCTGATCGGCGACGCCGCCCAGCGGGCAACGGCGACGCTCGCCACGGGTGCGGTCACCGGGCTCCACCTCGACCTCGACGAAGACATCGCCCGACGAGCGGCCCTGCATCTCGAGGATCAGCCGGCGCTCGAACGCCTGGCCGCCAGTATCGGCCACGATCCCGACGCGCTCGAGGCCCGGGCCATTGCCTGGAACGTCGGTGGTGTCGCCGGGCTCCACGTGAGCGATCGTTCCTGGCCGGCCCCAGCGCCCGACCTCGAACCGGGCCAGCGAGCGCTCGGCGGCAAGACCCGGACATCGGCCAACGTGGTGTTCGGCGGCGATGCCCAGCTCCGGCTCGATCCCGATGGTCGGTGGTGGCGCTTCCGGGCCGACCAGCGGCTGGGCTGGGTGCTCGAGTCGGGCGGGCTCGACGACCCCGAGGACCTCTGAACAGGCACCACCGGTCGGGCTGGTTCGATCAACAGCAGGTCAAGAACGAACCGAATAACTGCGACGTCGGTGCCGACACTGCACGACATGGCTCTGTCACACGAATCTCCCGTCGCGGGAAGTCGCCTGATCGACGTGCTCGTCGTCGACGACACCCCGGAGTTCCAGCAGTTGCTGGCGGGTGCTGTTCGACACGATGGGTATCGCGTGCATCTGGCCGGCAACGGCAGCGAGGCGCTCGAACTGCTCGACGAGGTGCAGCCCGACGTGGTGCTGCTCGACCTCGTGCTCCCGGGCATGGACGGCCTCGAGGTCTGCCGTCGAATCCGTGCGATCAGCGACGTGTACATCATCATGGTGACGGCCAAGGCCACCGAACTCGACAAGGTCGTGGGTCTTGCCGTCGGTGCCGACGACTATCTCACGAAGCCGTTCTCCGCCGCCGAGCTCGTCGCCCGCATCGGGGCCATGCTCCGTCGGCCTCGGATGGGCATCCCGCTCTACGACGGCGCCCAGCGCCGGTTCGGCGCCCTCGTGATCGACCCCGCCGCTCGCGAGGTCCGATTCGACGGGCTCGACGTCGGCCTCACTCGCATCGAGTTCGAAATCCTGGCGGCGCTCTCCGAACGGCCGGGCATGGTGTTCTCCCGGTCCCAGCTCATCGAGATCGTGTGGGGGCCGAACTGGGTCGGCGACGACCACCTCGTCGACGTCCACATCGCGAACCTGCGCAAGAAGATCGACCGCTCGGGCATCCGCCACATCAAGACGGTTCGGGGTATCGGCTACCGCATGGCCGTCGAGGCCACCTGATCTGTCGTCGAGGCCGCCCGATCCGTCGAGGCCGCCTGATCTGATCTGATCAGAGCGTCGAGCGCACCGTTTGCAGATCGATGGCGGTCCGACGGGCCTCGGCAACGACCAGCTCTGCCAGCCGAACGGCCTCGGGGCCGGGACGATCGCTCGCCAACACCTGGAGCTGCTCGCACAGGTGCGACAGGCGAGTGGCGCCGACCAGGGCGGCGGTCGACTTGAGCGTGTGCGACGAGCGCATCAGCTCCTTCGCAGCCGCCTGATCCCCGCTCACCATCACGTCGGCGGCAGCGCCGATGGTGGACAGTCGTGGCTCGAGCTCGTCGAGGTAGGTGTCGATGATGACACCCACAACACTGCGATCGCCGGTCTCGAGTTCGAGTTCGTCGAGTGCCCGCCGGTCGATGCTGGTGGGTGCCTGGTTGATCCGTCGCGACGGCGACGGGACTGGGGTGGTAGGCGTCGGTGCGAGTGACACATGGCGAGCGAGTGCGGCACGTAGGGCCTCGATCGGCACCGGCTTGACCAGCACTTCGTCCATCCCGGCGTCGAGACAATCGTGCTGGTCGCCGGCCACCACCGATGCGGTGATCGCGATGATCGGTACGTTCGTCCCCGCCGGCTCCTGCTCACGAATCCGCCGCGCCGCCTCGACGCCGTCGAGCACGGGCATGTGCCAATCCATCAGGATCGCATCGAAGGCCTCCTGGCCGGCGCGAGCGACGGCCTCCAGCCCATTGTTGGCCGTCGAGGCTCGGTAGCCGAGGCGATGGAGCTGGCTGACGGCGAGCAGCCGATTCACCTCGCCGTCGTCGACCACGAGTACGTGGGGTGACGGTGTTGCCGCCGCACGTGCCGCAGCGTCGACTCGGCGCTGTTCCGCTGCTGCCGCTTCGAGCGCGGCGTTCCACTGGATGTCGAGGCGGCGGCGTCGTGGATCGGCCGGCGAGACGGTGGTCTCGAGCTCGTGATGTGAGAAGGCCGAGACCTCCTCGATGATCTGCTGGAGCCGGAGCGCCTCTTGATGCAGTGCCTGGCATTGGTTCTCGCTCAACACGCTGCCTTGGGTCAGGAGTTCTGTGAGGCCGAGGATCGAATGCAGTGGGGAGCGGGCTTGGTGTTCGACGCTGCCGACGAACGAACGGATGGCGTTGGCGACCACCCGTTGGTCGGACTTGGATCGTTCGACCTCGGAGGCGACGAGGGCGTCGCGTGCCTCGCGCTCGGCGGTGATGTCGGTGATGACCCCGGCGATGGCCACCATGTTGCCGTCGTCGTCGAGGATCGGGTTCGCACGCAACCTCCCCCAGAATCGCTCGCCGTTGGCCCGTCGATAGCGCTTCTCCAGATCCACATCGCGGAGTGCACCCGTTGCCAGCTGCTCGAAGTATTGGCGCGTCAGTTCGGCGTCGTTCGAGTCGGTGAATCGGTTGATGACGGCGTCGTCGGGGTCGACCGACGACGGGTCGATCCCGAAGAGCTCCCAGTAGTGGTCGCTGCCATCGAGTTGATGCCCGTCGAGGTCCACGACGGAGAAGGCCGTCGGCGCCTGCCGGAAGATCTGTTCGAAGTCGAAGGGTCGCATTGGTGGTGAGCGCTCAGTCCATACGGTCGCCGCCGAAGGGTCCACCTCAGGTTCGGTTGCTGACCATCGGGTGTGAGCGGGATCGCTCAGGTGCCGAGATCGGTCACGATCGCGTTGACGCCGATGGTTGCCGCCTCATCGAGCGCGTCGAGTGCCCGTTCTGCCAGCCGCTGCGGATCCTCGTGCCGCCCGGCGCTGACGCCACCGATCAGCTCGAGCGGAGCACGCTGGCCCCACGCAGTCATCAGGTGGGCCCGGATCCGATCGGCCGCCATCGCCGACTCCGGCTTGGTGGCGCCGGGAAGCAGAATCGACACCTCGGACGGGCCCGAGACATAGGTGACGTCGTTCTGGCGGATCGCCTCGTCGATGATGGTCGCCGCAGCCAGTGCGACGGCCTCACCGGACATCGACTCATCGAGCGGACACCGCAGGCGGAGCACGATGAAGCCGACCTGGCCGTTGCGGGTGTGGTCGATGAAATCTCGATCCATCCGTCGCCGGTCGCCCCGCGATGTGGTCCGGCGATCGGGCGCGGGAGCCGAGGCCGCAAGCGCGGTCCCGGCGAGCGCCAGCGCTGTGCCGGTCACCATGGCGATCAGCCCGATCGTTTCGTGGTCTTCGGGAGACGGATCAGCAGCGTCCGTCGGGAAGACCAGCTCGAAGCGCCCCAGGGTGCGTCCGTGGCCGCGAACGTCATGCGTCACTGCACCCGTCGCCGGTGCCGTCGTGGGGACCGTGGGATCGATGAACTGGGCGTGGAGCGCATCGGTGAAGTCGCAGAGTGCGGTCGTCGCCAGGGTGATGATCTCGCCGGTTGAGCGCGACGCGGCGATGAGACGGCTGGCATCAACCAGGGTGTCCGCTCGCTCGGTGGAAACGCTCACGCCCTTTCTATCGGCAGCGACGATCGTGAGCGGAAGGGTCGCACCGTGGGCAAATCCACCCCCGGCTCCGACCTCCGGACGCGACGATGAACCGGCACCAGGCCGGTTCATCATGCGAGTCGACGTCGAGTCAGATCACGGAACGGTGATGGCGAGCACTTCGCTGGCGGGCACGTGCGTCACCACGCCCCGTGCGGCGATGTCGACACCGCGGTTGCCGGCGGCGACGATGGTCCCGACAAGGTTCGTGGTGGAGGTCTGGACCGTCGACTGGCGGCCGAGCAGACGAACAGGATCGATCGGGGACTGCATGATGTATCTCTTTCCTCTCGTCGCGCACCGTTGAGCGACTGAGGATCCCTACGGTACGAAATCCTGCGGACTTGACAAGTCGGAGGGAAGAATCGCCCAATCTGGTCCATTCGGCCCAGTCCCCCTGCTCAAGGGCTTGCCGGGCGCGGCGGTGGCCCCGCCTGGGGCGCACGTCGACCACTTCAGTGACGGGCGGCCGACTACCGTTGGCCAATGTTCAGAGTGTTGCGGCGGGCCATACCCACCCTCGTTTCCCGAGTGCGCCGGGTCGTTGCCGACGACGGATCGGGTGGCCGTATCGATCGAGCCCACGGCGACAACCTCGGCAGAGCGCCCCACGGCTCGGGCCAGATGTAGCATCGGTCCGCCGTGGCGCGGCGGTGGCCCCGCCTGGGGCGGGGTGCCGGGTGGTTCAGTTGGGTCAGGTACTCGGGTGCCAGAGTCCGAGGTTTTCGAGCCGGGTTTTGTGTCGATGGCATGGGGCGCAGACGGTGGTGAGGTTGGTGGGGACGGTGGGGCCGCCGTCGGTGTGTCGGATGGTGTGGTCGGCTTGGCAGTGCACGGCTGAGGTGTCGCAGCCTGGACTCTGGCAGTGCCGGTCTCGGATGAGGGCCCCGATGCGTTGGTCCCGGCCGAAGAGTCGTTGTTTCTCGGATCGTGTGAAGTCGCGGGTGGCGGTGTTCATGACGAAGAGTTGGACGCGTCCGGCGATGGCGAAATCGAGCGCATCGGCCGGTGCGATCGAGCGTCCGTGGGTGGTGTGGCAGCGGCGGGTCGTGACCCGTTCCATCACTTCTTCGGACGTGAGGGGCCGACGCACAGGCTCTTCGCCTCTGGCTGCGGCGTCGCGTTGTTCGGCTTCGTCGGCCAAGGTCTGGTGGTCGGCGACGATGTCGGCGCACACGTTGGTAGTGGATGGGTCGGCACCGATGCCGTTGCGGATGAGTCGGAAGAGGGCGTCGTGTCGCCGTTGGGTGTCGGTGCGGAGGAGGTCGTCCATGGTGGCGTCGTCGCCGACGCGTGCTCGTGCTTCGGCCCAGTCGGCTTCGAACAGTTCGTCGACCAGGACCTTGAGTGCGGGTTCGACGGTGGCGTACACCGCAGTCGTGGTGAGGACCTCCAACAGGACTTGTTGTTGGAAGGGGTCGGTGGTGACCATGGACCGATCCGCGTAGGCCTTGGCGGCGTGGTCGTTGGGGTCGATCGGGTCGACCAGTTCTTCCCATGTGGCGAACAGTTCCCGGCACTCGTACCACGGGTAGCTGGCGAATCTGAGTAGCCCGTCGATGTCGCGGGCGAGGAACGGCCGTAGGCATGGCTTGTTCCAGATTCGCCAGAACAGGTCGAGGTGGTGTTCCCCGATGCGTCCGTCGCGGAACGCGTGCCCGAGTTCGGGGTGCGTGGTGAACATGAGCGAGCCTCGGTTGAGCGTTGCGCCGGCAGCGCCTTTGGCCATGCGGAGTGAGTCGGCGAGCCAGAGTGCTTCGTTGCGGTGCTGGTGGATCGACGGGCTCTTGCGGCGTTTGGCTTCGGCGCAGAGCTCGTAGTAGTCGGCCTTGGCCTGCCGGGCCGCTATTTCGGCGGCCAGCATCCGTTCATGGAGTTCGGCGCGTGAGAGCCCGGTGAGGTCGCCGGATCCGTCCGCCGTGTTGTTGGTCCCGCCGAGGATCATGGGCCAAGGATAACGAACATGTGTACCGTAAACAACACCGAAGCAATTATTCGTCAAGAATTATATGTGTATTGACTTGACTCAAAGGTGAATGAGTGCCGGTTCGTGCACCAGCGATCCGAGGGAGCAGTCGGCCACTCGATCACCGCCCTTGGGGCACCGAGCGGCCGCTTTCCGGGCAAAGCGGACGATCGGTCAGTCCGTCAGCACGATCGTCAATCCCGGGCGTGGAAGGGCAGGAGTCGGGTCGATGGGCCGCACGCACTGTCGTCTTGTATGGCCATGGCGTTGGGCACGAGCCGGTGGGCTGTGCCTGCCGACGACTCAAGGCCCCGTTCTCGTTGACCGACTCGTTACCGCCATTCGAGAGGGGTCGATGCCGGGGTCTGCGTCAGCTCGTCGGAGCCGGCATGCGCCACTTTCAAGGGGCCACCGGCGAGGTCCCGGAAGCGTCGGTGTCCTCGTCGCAGTGGCTGCCAGTCATTGCGCTAACACGTCCCGCGTTCGTCAGGGTGCGCGCCGAAGCGGGGCCGGAGGCTCTCGGCGTCGCATGGTGCGACCAGGCGTCAGCCGGTCTGACGGTAGCGAGGTCAGTCGGCGAGACGGCCGATGATTCGGTCGACCTCGACCACGATGACCACCCGGTCGTCTCGCTCCTTGGGCTGGCGGTAGCGGTTGGCGTAGCGCTCGACCGCCTCTGCGACCTCGTCGGGCTCGTTGCTCACGGTGGCAGTGCCATAGAACGTCAGCCATTGACCTCCGTCGACGTGGCAGATCGCCACGTGACCGCCGGAGCCGGCGTGTTTCGCCTTGTAGGAGTCGGCCCAGGTGATGACTCGGCCGAGACGGCGCGATGGATCGTAGGTGAAGCCGACGGGTGTGACTTGAGGCGACCCATCGGGTCGGAGCACGGTGAGCGTGGCCAGATGGCGCGCCGCCATGAAGCGATCGAAGGCGGGTCCGGGGTCGTCGGGGTCGAACGAGGTAGCCACGACCGCGACGATAGCGAGCCCCGCTTTCCGGCAGCCGATCGACGAGGCCGATGATCGTCCCCGAAAGGTCTTCGGGCGTCGCTCGGATTGCGGAGGGTCTGCGATGTCTGGGTGCCGTGGACGGCGCTCAGGGAGAGGAGTCGGCGGTCCCGGGCTCGGGCCGCCTCGATCTGCGACGTCTGGGTGGCGTTCGCGGTACCCACGGAGAGGAGATGCGAGCTGTGGGCCGCGCCGATGGGATCGGTGACGCCCGGATGCCGTTCGCGGTACCCACGCAGAGGAGATGCTGGCGGGCACGAACCGTTCGGGCGGCGCGCTACGGGCGGGCGTCGGCCGGGCGGGGCGGGTCGGTCGGCAGCAGGCTCGACACGCCGGCGGCAAGCATCGCCATCACCAGGGCAACCACGAAGACGAGCGTGAACGAGCCGGACAGGTCGGCGATCAGGCCGCCGATCTGGGGCGAGATGGCTTGGGCGCCGCCGAACGCCAAGGTGGCGGCGGCATACGCCTGGCCGTAGCGCTCGGGTGATGTGGTGTCGACGATGTAGGCAGCAATGGTCGACGGCACACCGGCAAACATCAGCCCGACCACCAGCGAACCAACGGCGACGATCAGCTCCTGCCCGGTGAGAATCGCACCGATCGCGCCGGCGAACGTCGCAAACCCCCACATCATCGTCTGGCGTCGTCCGATCCGGTCGGACAACGGACCGAGCAGGAGACCGCCGAACGTCGCCCCGAGTCCGATCAGCGAGAACATCGCCGACGCCCGCGCCTCGCTGAAGCCGACGTCGTCCTCGAGTCGTGCGACCAGGTAGCCGATGACCAGCAGGTAGAAGAAGCCGTAGCAGGCATACGCGCCGGTCAACGCCTTCCAGCCGGGAATCGTGGCGAGCGCACCGAAGCCGCCGAAGCCGCCCGATGTCCCCGTGGTCGACTCGCCGGTGCGGAACACCACCGACCCGAGGGCCAGCACCACCAGGCCGAAGATGGCCTCGACCCGGTACACCATCCGCCAGCTGTCGGTGCCGTAGCGGTTGCCCATCAGGGTGGCGAGCCAGCCGGCCGCCACGATGCCCATGCCGATCCCGGAGCCGACGAGGCCAACCCCGAGCCCTCGCCGCTTCTCCGACAGCGCCATGGCCCCAACCCGGGGCGAGGGGATCCAGATCATGGCACCACCGAACCCCATGGAGAAGAGGGTGAGCCCGAGCAGCCACGCATTCGTGGCGAACGACGCCACGAAGAGGCCACCGGTGGAGAGCACCATGCCGATTCGGATCAGATCGACCTGATTCAGCCGAGAGGACACTGCGGACACGGCGAACGTGCCGATCAAGTAGGCCGCCACGTTGACGGTGCCGAGGGCCCCGGCGATGCTGTTCGATCCGTCGAGGAGATCGGCGCGAATGTCGGGCAGCACCACGCCGTAGGTGAACCGGCCGAAGGATTGGGCGGTCGCTGCGCTGGCCATGACCAGCGAGACCACGACCCACGCTGCCTGGAGGCCACGTCGTTCCGACATCGGCGTCAGTTCGATCGGTCGGTGGTCGTGCTCGCCGCCAGCCGACGCACCGCATCGGAGGCCGCCACGATGTATTCGGCGTCGTATCGATCGTGATTGGTCTCGATAGCGGCCAGGTCGTAGCGGTAGTTGACCATCATGCCGAGGCTCCGCTCCCAGCCCGTGGTCGTGGGGTTGCCGAGCCAGTTGAGTCGTTCGACGATCGCTCCGTTGGAGAGATGGAAGTTGGCGACGGGATCCGAGACTGCCCCGTTGGGGCGCTTGGCTTCGAGCAGGTAGCGGGCGGTCATCTCGAGCAGCGTGTCACGCCACGGCTCGATGGACCGCATTCGATCATCGAGCGAGACGGCGTCGAGCTCGGCGATGAGTTCGGGCTCGTTGACGGCGAGCCAGCGGCGAAGGCCAGGGATCGGCGACAGCGTGGCGAAGGTCTCGATGCCGCTCAGCTCCGCCTTGAGCAGGGTGGCCACCCGTTTGATCAGAAGGTCGCCAAGTGACACGCCGGCGAGGCCGGGGTGGCAGTTCGAGATCGAGTAGAAGATGGCGGTGTTGGCCGAGGCAGCGGCGACTCGCTCGGTGGTCGGATCGAGCAGGTCGGTGATGTTCGATGCCAGGCCGCGGGTCAGCGCCACCTCGACGAAGATCAGCGGCTCGCCCGGCAGAGAGTGATGGGTGAAGGCGTAGCAGCGGCGGCCCGGTCCGAGCCGGCGCTTGAGGTCGTCCCACGACTCGATCGTGTGCACCGCCTCGTACTCGATGAGCTTCTCGAGCAGGCTGGCGGGTGTGTCCCAGTCGAGATGCTCGAGCTCGAGGGTGGTGAGGTCGAAGAAGTCGTTGAGGAGTGTCCGAAGCTCCTCGTCGAGCTGGCGGAGTTCTGGGCGTTCGTTGCGGATGTCGATCAGCGACTCGCGTAGTTCGATGGTGAACGCCAGGCCGCCGTTGAGACCGAGAATGCGTCGCAGCAGCGTCGAACGACGAGGACGAAGTGCTTGGCGGAGTCGCTGCTCGGCGTGATGGCGCTGGCCGTCGGTGGCCGCTGCGACCTCGGCCATCGCCGTATCCACCTCGTGGCGGTCGTGGCCGTACTCGTCGGCGAGGAGCGCCAGGAACCGGTGCTGGCCTGCGGTGTCGAGGTCGAGGAACGCCGCCACCACGTCGCCGGCACGTCGTCGTGCCGCAGCCTCACCGCCGCGGCCGGCAATGCTGTGGTCGATCCAGGAACGCAGCTGCTCCCGGTCGGATTCGCTCGACAGGTCTCGAGTCGTGAGGGCGAGTGCTGTGCCCGATGTGGGTCGTCGCCGTCGGAAGACGTCGATCAGGCGATCGAGCTGGCGGCCGGCCACCGAGAACGGATCAGCCGGCGGCAGGCGTGCCGCTGTAGGGCATGGGGTCGCCCGGCGCCGGAATCATCGGACGGCTCCACGACAGCTCGACCGAGAGCAACTCGGCGATGCCGCGCCAGACATCGGGATCCCAACCATTGGCCACTCGCACGGTCAGATCGTTGCGCACGTGCACGAGCGCCGGGAGCCGCTCGACACCGAGGGCCGTGATGGCGGTGCGGTCGGGGTCGGCGAAGGTGATGAACTCCTCGGCAAGCGGACCCATGAAGCGGCGGCAGTCGTCGTCGTCGGCGGCGACCAGCCAGCCGACCCGGATGTCGGCTGGGGTGTAGTGACGGAGGAACGCCGCGGCGGTCTCGAGGATCCACGCGCTCTCGTGCGTGTACGGGTCGAGCGCAACCACCAGCAGGGGGTACGAGGTGAGCCAATCCCGGATGGGATAGCCCTTGCCTTGGATCGAATCGAGTTCGATGTCGCTCAGTGGGGTTGTCACGGAACCATCAGCCACGGCGAGCGAGGCTAGCGCACCTTGGAGCCGACTCCGAACTTTGCTGCAACGTTCGGTCAGGAGGTGACTCGTGGCGGGGACTAGCATCGCCCCGTGCACCCGATCGAACAGCTGCGCTACGTCGCCCGGGCCAGTGGCGCCGATGCCTCGCTCCTGGTGCAGGAATCTGCCTCTGCCCTGGGATTCTTCGCCAACGACTCGGCTGGTCTGCTCACCGCGGCCCGCCGTTTGCTCAGCCGCCAACCCGGCATCGGACCCCTTTGGGATCTGGCGGCGAGAATGGCGACCGCCACCGATCCTCGTGCTGCTGCCCGCGACGCCATCCTCGGACACCGCGACGACCCCACGCCGCGTGAGGTGGCCGGGGCGATCGGCGACGGTGCTCGGGTCGTGATCGTCGGGTGGCCCGACCAGACCGTGTCGGGCTTGCTGCGCCGGGGCGACGTCGAGGTCCTGGCGGTCGATGTCGATGGTCAGGCTCGGTCGGTCGTCCATCGCTTCGATCGGGCCGACGTCCTCGCCGAGTCGATCGATCCCGAGCGCATCGCCGGAGCCATAGGAGCGAGTGATCTCGTCATCATCGAAGCGGTCGCCGTCGGCGAGGCTGCGGCGATCGTCGAGACCGGATCGTTCACCGCGGCCGCCGTCGCTCGAGCCACTGCGACCCCCATCTGGCTCGTGAGCGGTCGCGGGCGGCATCTGCCCGAGGCGTACTTCCAGTGCATTGTCGAGCGCACCACCGATCCCGACCTGCCGGAGTGGTTGGCGCCGACCGAGGTGATCGGGCTCGGAATGGTCGATCGAGTGGTCACCGAACACGGGGTGCAGCTGGTGGCCGAGCTGCCGTCGAGCACGACCCCGCTCGCCACCGAGTTGCTGCGTCCGGTGAAGTGATCTTGGCTCGCTGAGTCCGATCGAGTAGAGCCGACGGCGAGGCTCTGCCATGATCGGCGCATGTCAGCTTCGAGCCCGTTCTACACCGATGACCACGCCGCCTATCGAGAGGTCGTGCGGCAGTTCACCGCCAACGAGGTGACCCCGAACGTGCACGAGTGGGACCTGGCCGGTGAGGTGCCGCGGGAGCTCTATCGCCAGGCCGGAGCGATCGGGATCTTCGGCGACGGGTTCGATGCCGAGTACGGCGGCCACGGCCAGCGAGATGCCCTCATGCGCCTCGTGCTGATGGAGGAGCTGTGCATGGCGGGTTCGGGCGGCGTCGTCGCCGCCCTGTTCTCGAACTACATCGGCCTCCCGCCCATCCAGAAGTTCGGCAGCGATGAGGTGAAGGCCGAGGTGATCACGCCGTGCCAGTCAGGCGACAAGATCGCAGCGCTGGCGATCACCGAGCCGTCGGGCGGTTCCGACGTGGCCCGGATCAAGACCACCGCACGACGAGACGGCGACGACTACGTCATCAACGGGTCGAAGACCTTCATCACGTCGGGCATGCGAGCCGACTACTTCACGACCGCCGTGCGGACCGGCGTCGACGGGCCCGGAGGCATCTCGCTCGTCGTGATCCCGGGCGACACGCCGGGCCTGGAGCGCACCAAACTCGACAAGATGGGGTGGCTGGCCTCCGATACGGCCACCCTCTACTTCGATGACGTGCGCGTCCCACAGCGCTACCTGCTGGGCGAGGAGAACGCCGGCTTCTCGATGATCGTGAACAACTTCAACGCTGAGCGCATCGATCTGGCCACCCAGTCCGTGGCGTTCTCCAGGTGCTGTTACAACGAGGCGTTGGCCTGGGCTCGTGAGCGGGAGACGTTCGGCAAGTCGCTGTCCCAGCACCAGGTCATCCGGCACAAGTTGGTCGAGATGGACCGCACCATCAATGCCAACCATGCGTGGATCGAACTGCTGTCGTGGCGGCTCAACCAGGGCGACGATCCGGTGGCCGAGATCGCCGAAGCGAAGGTCGCGGCCACGCTCGGCTTCGAGTTCTGCGCTCGGGAGGCGGCCCAGATCCTCGGCGGCGCCAGCTACCTGCGTGGCGACACCGTCGAGCGCCTCTACCGAGAAGTCCGGGTCCAGGCCATCGGCGGCGGCTCCGAGGAGATCATGCGCGATCTCGCCTCCCGCCAACTCGGCATCTGACCTCGTAGCGCCCCAAATCCAAGGGCCTGCCAGCGAACCCCGAAGGGCTCAGGGGTTCCCAGCAGCCCGCTGCTGGAAGGCCCTGAGCTTGTTCGGGAATGTTCCCTGGCCCCGCCGTTGTGCAGACGGTCAGGCGTAGAGGGCGAAGAACTCGGCGAACGCGACGTTCTGGCCGCCGTTGACCGACGACGGGACGATGATCGGCGTGGTGACGCCGGCGTCGAACCAGGCCTCGATCTCGTCGCGGATCCGGCCGGCCGGGCCGGACAACGTGCAGTCGTCGAGCCAGCGATCGGTCATCGCTGCCGTCAGCGCGTCGCTGTCGTTGTTTGCCATGGCCACTTCGGCGGCCGTCATCTCTTCCTCGTAGCCCGCCGCCTTCCAGTAGTTCCGGTAGTTCGGGAGGGCGACGTAGCTCCGCAGGGTCTTGCGGTTGCGGGCCCGGCAGGCGTCGATGTCGTCGTCGATGACGGTGGGAATCATGTTGCCGACGAAGAACGGCGCGGTGTCGCCATCGGCAGGGGAGCGGCGCTCGGTGGGAATCAGCGACAGCGAGTGGGCCATGGCCGACCGTGACGCGTTGGCCCACACGGCACCGTCGCCGATCTCGACAGAAAGCTGGACCATCTTGTCACGAAGCGTGGCGAGCGTGATCGGAGGGAGCCCGCCCATGCCATCGCTGACCTTGCGCATGGTGCCGACATAGTTGCGCATATCGGCCAGCGGCCGTCCCGTGGTGACGTCGAGCCGCTCGATGACCGGACCATGAGTCACACCGATACCGAGATGGAACCGGCCCTCGGACACCTCGTGCAGGTACGCCGCGCTCGTGGCGAGGGCGACGGGATGCTGGAGATAGATCGGCTGGATCGACGTGCCGAAATGCAGCCGTTCGGTGACATGGGCGATGCTCAGGCACAGGCCCATCGCGTCACCGAAGCTCGGGCAGTAGATGCCGGAGAACCCGCGCTGTTCGATGTCCTTCACGAGTTCGATGGTGGACAGACGGCGGCCGGGGACAGCGGCCAGCGACACGGCAGGCATTCGGTTGGTCATGGCGCCTAGTCTCCATGCCATGGGAGCAATGGTCGAATTCGCAAGCAATGGCAGCACCGCAACCGGGTACCTCGCACGGCCCGAAGGTGGCAGCGGCCCCGGACTCGTCGTCATCCAGGAATGGTGGGGACTCAACGATCACATCAAGGAGGTGACCGACCGCTTCGCTGCCGAGGGTTTCGTCGCTCTCGCCCCCGATCTCTACCACGGGACGGTGGTGTCCGAGCCCGACGAGGCCGGCAAGGAGATGATGGCGCTCGAACTCGGTCGGGCCGCCAACGATCTGTCGGGCGCCGTCGAGTTCGTGAAGTCCGAGTCGGGTCATGACTCGATCGGTGTGACCGGCTTCTGTATGGGTGGCGGTCTCACGCTCACGCTCGCCTGCCAGCGGCCCGACGCCGTGGCGGTTGCCGTGCCGTGGTACGGCGTGATCCCGTGGGAGAACGCCCAGCCCGAGTGGTCGGCGCTGCAGGCGAAGGTGGTTGCCCACATCGCCGAGAACGACGGCTTCTTCGGCCCCGAGGCGGCGGCCGAACTGGCCACGACCCTCGAGGGCCTCGGCAAGGACGCCACATTCCACATCTACGCCGGTGGCGAGCACGCTTTCTTCAACGACACTCGCCCCGAGGTCTACTCGGCCGAGCACTCGGCGCTGGCCTGGCAGCGCACGCTCGACGCCCTCCACAGCGTCCTGGGCTGACCCTACGAGCCGAGCTGCGCTGCAACCTGAGACCTATCACGACACCTCCACCCGTTCTCGAGGCTCAGAGCGACAGTTCTGCCGCCATGGGTCTCGAGTTCGGGGTGGGGTGTCGCTCTGACACTCAGGTTGCGACGTCGGCGACGAGTGAGCGGGCGATGACCTTCAGGCAGAGGGTCTCATCGGCGCCTTCGAAGATCGACAGCACGCGGGCGTCGACGAAGTAGCGGCTCACGTCGTACTCCTCGGCGTAGCCCATGCCACCGTGGATCTGCAGCGCTTCGCGGGTGACCCACTCGGCGGCTTTGCACACGTAGGCCTTGATCAGGGTGGCCTCCATCTTGCCCTCGCCCTTGGCCATGAGTTCGCCGACGCCGTAGGCGAACTGGCGTGACGCCTGGATGATGGCCGCCATTCGGGTGAGCTTGGCCTGGGTGAGTTGGTAGTCGATGATCGGGCTGCCGAACACCTTGCGGTTCTCGGCGTAGTCGAGCGCCGCCTCGTAGGCCGCCTGCATGACACCGACGGCCCGGGCCGCGGTCTGGAGTCGGCCGTTCTCGAACCCGGCCATCTGGTAGTAGAAGCCCCGGCCCTCACCGTTCTCCATGCCGATCAGGTTTTCCGCCGGCACGAACCAGTTGTCGAAGGCGATCTCGTAGGAGTGCATGCCCCGGTAGCCGATGGTGTCGATGGGGCTGCCCTCCATCTTGCCTCCGCCCTCTTGGGTCTGGGTGAAGCCGTGGCCGTCGGCTCGTTCCTTGGGGACGATGAGGATCGACAGGCCGCGGTGGCCGAGGCTGCGGTCGGGGTTGGTGCGGGCGAGCACCATCAGCACGTCGGCCCGGGCCCCGAAGGTGCACCAGGTCTTGACCCCGTTGATGTGCCAGCCGTCTTCGCCGCCCGGCCCGGTGCCCCGAGTCGCGGTGACCTTCACACCGGCGACATCCGACCCGTAGTCGGGCTCGGTCACGGCGACGGCGTTCATGATCTCGCCGCTGGCGAGGCGGGGAAGCCAGGTGTTCTTCTGCTCGTCGGTACCACCGGCCTCGAGGGCACGGGCGAGGATCTCGGGGCGGGTGATCAGTGAGCCCCCGGCACCGAGTGACGCCCGGCTGAGTTCCTCGGTGGCGATGACCATGCCGTAGTAGTCCGACTCGCCGCCGCTGGCGAAGCCGCCGTACTCCTCGGGGATCGAGAGTCCGAACACTCCCATCTCGGCCAGCCCGGAGATGATCTCCTCGGGGATGTCCTCGTTGTGGCGATGGATGTGCTCGGCCTTGGGAGCGATCACCTCGGCGCCGAACCGGCGGAAGGTGTCCTGCACCAGTTCGAAGTCCTGATCGAGGTGGCGGGGCCCCCGTTCGCCGGCGAGCGCGGCCAGAGTGGCAGCGTCTCGCCAGGTCGACACGAACGGCCGGGTGGCGTCGAGGGCGGTCGGCTCCACGCCCCAGGCCTTCTCCCGGCCCCACAACTTGCCGCCGAGGTCGGCGATGGCGTCGGCCGCGAACACGCAGGTGAGCTTGGCTTCGATCTCGCCCTTGGCGCCGTAGTCGAGCATCGCCTTGGCGGTCTGGATCGCTGCCGTTGCATGCGCGATGTCGTAGGCCAGTACCTGGTCGGCGTCGATCGAGGAGGTCTCGGCAAGTGTGCGAACGGCGGTCGTGATCACGTCGCTGGCCACGGTGATGGCGTTGGCGGCGTCCTGGAGATCTGGAGTCGTCATGGCGGAGGATGGTAGAGCGATCCGGCGCCGAGCGGCGAATGGTCGGGTGGAACCACCTCGTGTGGCGGTCGAGAGCCGGTCGACCCTGGTCAGAGGACGCGGTGCGCCCGACGATGAGGACATGAGGACTCGGGCCCGCAACGTGCTCTTCATCCCACTGCTGTGTGTGTTCCTCGTCGCGGCATGTGCACCCGATGATCCGATCGTCGAGAGCGGCGGCGAGTCGTCGACCACGGAACCGCTTCCGTGGGCCGAAGAGGCCCTGATCTGGCATCGGGCGATGGACGAGATGCTCGTCGAGCAGGGTGGCGTGGCCTGGGAATACTTCTGGGATCCCGATGTGAAGTTCGACTACCAGCCGATGATCCCCGGTGCGGGCGTGTACCACGCGGCCTTCGCCTTCGCGTTCATGTACCGGCTCCTCCCGGAGGGTCAGCTGGCGTTCGATCAACGGAACGTTGCCTACGTCTCGACTTCCGGCACGCTCACGCTGGGGCGGCTCGACTGGGCGCCGTCCGGCATGGACGTGGGCCTGTTGGAACACCCGGCCGACATCGTGAACATCCTCGAACCGATCGGGTTGAACGGGGCGGAGCGCATGCTTGCTGCGTTCTCGGTCGATACCTGGCGCGAACGGTACGACCACGAGGAGATACCGAGCGGGGCCGAAGCGCTCGCCCGACAGTGGGTGGAGGACTGGACGAGCGGTGAGCTCTCGCCGTCGATGTATCGAGACGACGTGCAGCTCATCGACTCGATCGACCAGACCATTCTCAGCGGCTTCGACGAGGTCGCTGCCCGGGCCGGTGCCCAGGCGAGCACCGAGTGGACGATGGACGAACTCGGGGCGAGAGGTCTCGAGGTGTATCCGCTGCTGGCCAGGCGATTCGAGCTCGAGGGTGTCCTCATGCTGGTGAGCGGCGACGACGGCGTTGGCTGCCCCAGCCGAGTGGCCGTGCGGCTCGACCTCGTCGAAGGCAAGGTGTCGACCGAGGTTCGCTATCGAGAGGTCGAGGATGCCCGGCGTTGCCTGGCCGCCCACGACCTTCCCGATGGCTGGTGGTCGCGTCAGAACCTGAACTTCGACGAACCGTTCTTCCCGGCGGAGGACCTCGAGACGGTGACGGGGTTCATCCTCTATGACGGCGACGGCATCGAGCTCTACAACAGCACCGAACACCTCGACCACTTGGTCGAGTGGGCGATCGGCCGATTCCGAGAGGCCGGGTTGGAACCGGCGCACGAACTGGGAGCGATCACGTTCACCCAGTACATCGACTTCTGCAGCGATGTGCGCGGACGAGCGATCCACCAGGGCGACGAGTGGCGGGTGTACCTGTGTTTCCACGAGGAGGAGGCCTGCTCGTCCGACGCCTGTGAGTACTACAAGGTCGTCCCCAAGCGGGTCATTCTCCACGAGCTGGCGCATCCCTGGATCGAGGACAACATCGACGCCGAGACGCAGGCGGCGTTTCTCGAGCTCGTCGGACTCGACGTCTGGGCCGACCCCGACACCCCCTGGCATCTCCAAGCCCGGGAGCACGCCGCCGAGACGATTGCCTGGGGCCTGCTCGACGTCGCCATTCCGATGCCCTCGATCGGCTCGCCCGACGAGGACACGCTCCGACAGCAGTTCCTCCTGCTCACCGGGGTCGAACCGATCCAGCCGGGTGGGGAGTCCACGGATGGATGACGTGGCGCTCGTCCAAGCAGCGACGTTGCCCGCGTCGAGCGCCTGCCACGCACGAGGGTGGCGCCGAGGGGCGACTCGCACCTACGCTGCACGGCCGTTGCCACGCAACGCACAACCGTGATCTCAGGAGACTCCATGACCGTGCACGACCGCCCCTTCGGCCGCTACCTCGAGGATTTCGAGGTCGGCGACATCTACAAGCATTGGCCGGGCAAGACCATCACCGAAGCCGACGATCACCTCTTCTGCATGATCACGATGAACCACCATCCGTTGCACACCAATCAGTGGTTCGCCGAGAAGGAGACCGTGCACGGCAAGAACGTCGTGGTCGGCAACCTGGTGTACTCGCTCGTGCTCGGCATGAGCGTGCCCGATGTCTCCGGAGCGGCGATCGCCAACCTCGAGATCGAGACCCTCAAGCACTCGATGCCCACCTTCCACGGCGACACCATCTACGCCGAGACCCGGGTGCTCGACAAGCGGGAGTCGTCCAAGGGCGACCGCGGCATCGTCACCGTCGAGACCAAGGGCATCAACCAGCGCGGTGAAGAGGTCTGCTACTTCAAGCGCAAGGTGATGGTCTGGAAGCGCGAGGCCGGCCCCGTCCGGCAGCGCCCGTACGGCGACGAGATCTGGGCCGACTGATCGAGCGGTCGACTCCGGCCCTGCTCACCTGGTTCGGCGAGCAGGGCCGAGATCTCCCATGGCGAACCACTCGCGACCCATGGACGATCATGGTGTCGGAGCTGATGCTGCAGCAGACCCAGGTCGCTCGGGTGATCGATCGGCTGGCCCGCTTCATCGAGCGATTCCCCACACCGGCGGCCTGCGCCGACGCATCGCCAGGCGACGTGATCGATGAATGGCAGGGGCTCGGTTACAACCGCCGGGCGCTGAACCTGCACCGGGCAGCCACGGTGATTACCGAGCAACACGACGGCGTCGTCCCCGCTGACCTCGCGGCGCTGCTGCACCTTCCCGGCATCGGCCCCTACACCGCCCGGGCCATCCGGGTGTTCGCCTACGAGTGCGACGACGGGGTGCTTGACACGAACATCGGTCGCGTGCTCGCCCGAGTCAGCGGCCGAACGCTCCGGCCGGCCGAGGTCCAACGACTGGCCGACGACCTCGTGCCCACCGGCGAAGGCTGGGCGTGGAACCAGGCGCTGATGGAGGTCGGGGCGCTGTGCTGCCGCCCCCGCCCGCGCTGCGAGGCCTGCCCGCTGCGCCACGAATGCTCCTGGTTCGCCGCCGATCTCGCTGCTCCGGATCCAGCGTCGGCGTCAGCATCGGTCTCGAAACGCCAGTCGGCATTCGACGGATCCGACCGGCAGGGGAGGGGGCGGCTCGTCGACGCGCTCCGCGTCGGTCCGGTGCAACGCCGCGACCTGGCCCGCATCATGGGCTGGCCTGACCAGCCCGAACGGGCCACGGCCGTCGCCGGCACGGTGGTCGCCGACGGCCTGGCGGTCGTGGTGGGTGATCAGTTTCGACTGCCCTGAGGAGCAGCCGGCCGTGACGACCGATCAGCTGCCCAGCAGCGTGATCCGGGCGACGAGGGCGTCGACCGCATCGTCGGCCATGGCCGCCATCTCGTCGTCGGTGCGGTCCTGGATCGGATGGGGCACGAAGAACCGCTCGGGCTGGAACCCGATCGCGGCACCTTGCGTTTGCGCGGCATCGACGAAGACCGAGCTGGCAACGAAGACCCCGGGAACGCCGCGGCGCTCGAGGTCGGCGATGTCGTGCACACTGCACGACGTGCAGCTGCCTCAATCAGCAAGCGCTTCGATCACCGCATCACAGTTGGTGGCGATCTCGTGGCGGAGATCGACCGGCGCCGGCTTGGTGAAGGTCGGTTTCGAATAGCGCTTCACCGTCGCACCGGCTTCGGTCAGGCGCTGCTCGATGCGGTCGAGGAACTTGTCGCCGCGGGGCTTCGAGATGTTGAGCAGCGCGACGGTCTTGCCCTCGAGCGTGGCCAGGCGCATCGCCGGCTCGACGGCCTGGGCCACCTTGCCCGCTGTGGGATCGAGGACGGTTCGTGAACTCATGGCTGTACCCCCTGGTGCATGCGAGTCTGCCAGACTCCATGCGTGACGACCCATTCGAGGTGGCGATCGTCGGTCATGTGCTGATCTCCCGGGTGACCGGTTCCGATCCCATCGGGCCGCCGACCCAGCCGGTGAGGACCGACGAGAACAGCCCGGCGTCGCCGCCGGCGTGGGCGATC
Source organism: Acidimicrobiales bacterium (assembly GCA_041394265.1). Lineage (NCBI taxonomy): Bacteria > Bacillati > Actinomycetota > Acidimicrobiia > Acidimicrobiales > Acidimicrobiales bacterium. Next base: position 366,704 of record JAWKIO010000006.1, on the reverse strand, counting down.
AGCAGGCCGCCCGGCCGGAACTTCGGCACCGTCGCTCCCGCCATTGTCGGCGGCAGCCCCTCGGTGATGCCGCCGACTCCACGCAGCATCGGGTCGGCGTCGAGCATGAGGAGGGCCTCGAGCTCGGAGCGGAGCCGAGCCTTGTCCCAACCGGCGTCGGCGAACACCCGGGCGTGCTCAGGCGAGATCAGGAGGAGGGCGTCCATGCCGATCGCCAGCTTGTGGTGGTGACAGCTGCGGAGCACGGCAGCGATCGAACGGGCGAGGGAGTCGGGATCACGCGACAGCTGGTCGACGATCGGCGTGGGGCCTTGGCCGGCGAACAGGGTGACGGCGTCGCGTCCGGGTGCAATACCTCGCTCGACCGCCAGCGACTCGAAGGGTGAGCCGTCTTCGAGTTCGGCGAACGCCAGACCGAGCTTGCTCGGTGAACCGTGCATTGCCATGTCGACACCGCCAGGTCGACCACCACCGAGGTTGCGTACCACGAGTTGGAGTGCTCGGCCGATGGTCATGTTGGCGCGATTGCCCTGACCGAGGACGTTGCCGGCTGCGTTCATGCCGATCCGCTGCGCAATCGGTCCGTTGACGACGATGATCGGACCCGAGAAGTAGGTGGTGGCGAGCAGGCCATGCATGTTGAACTCGTCGCTGCAGGCCGCTTCGACGGCGCCCAACACCACCGGGAGATATTCCGGCTTGCACCCGGCCATCACCGCGTTGATGGCGATCTGCTCGACGGTCACCTCGTTGAGGTCGGGTGGGATCGTGGCCACGATCTCGTCGGGAGCGCGAGTCGTTCCCTCCAGCATCCGGAGCACCCGAGCCTCGGTCGGCGGGACCACGGGGAGTCCGTCGGACCAGCCACGGTCGAAGCCGGCTTCCATCTCGTCCTCCATCGATGCCAACTCGATGCGGCGACTCCGCAGCTTCGAGCCGGTGAAGCGCACCATGAGGTCGTCGACTCGGAGTGGGTCGACCGAGAGCGAGCCGCAACCAGGGCGATGCTCGGGGAGATCGGGGGCGAGTTCCGCAACGCCGCTGAGCCGCTCCCATTCGGCCCGCGACCACCCCACGGTCCGATCGGTCTCGGCCCCGTCGACGATCGAGATCAGGGTGGGGACGGTCTCGACGTCGTGATGCCACGACAGCGTCAGATCGGTGTCGTCGATCGGATCGAGTCCGGCGGGGAAGGCCGGGTCGTCCTGGGTGATCACGGTGACGCCGGGCCCGGTATCGAGCTGGGTGAGCGCCGGGATCACGAGTTCACAGGTGGGGCAGTCGCGCTTGACGAACGCGACGAGGCCCTCAGGGAGCAATGGCGGCTGTGAGATCGACATCAGGCAAACGTAACCCAATGGTGAGACCTTCTTCACACGGTCTTCCCCGACGCAATCAGTTGGTCTACCGTCACTGCCAGCCTTCGGGATTGCCGGCTCGAAGGGATGGATCGGGGGACGATTCCACACATGCTCGACGTGACCTTCTACGGCGTTCGCGGGTCCACCCCGTGTTCGTGTGACACCACCAACAACATTGGTGGCAACACGTCCTGTGTCCTGGTGCGCGGACCCGAAGGTGACGATCCGATCGTGCTCGACCTCGGCACCGGGCTTCGGTATCTGGGCAACGAACTCATGGCCGGCCCCGACCACACCACCTTCGCCGGCACGGCGCTGGTCACCCACCTCCACTGGGATCACGTGCAGGGCATTCCCTTCTTCGTGCCGCTGCTGCGTGAGAACGCGAACCTTCGCCTCATCGGGCCCGAGCAGCCGGGGTCCGACCTCAAGTCCGAGATCTCGTCGTTCATCCGCCCACCGCTGTTCCCCGTCGACCTGTCGATCCTCCCCTGCGAGATCGAGTTCATCGAGATGAGCAGCGGACGCATCGACATCGGTTCCTCGACGGTCACCGTCGCCTCGATCGAGCACGTCGGCCCAACCAACGGCTACCGCATCGACAACGGCGACGCCTCGGTGGTGTACATCCCCGATCACCAGCAGCCCGTCGATGGCTCGCTCGACGTCCCGGCGTCGGTGGTCGAGTTCTGCCGGGGTGCCGACCTGCTGATCCACGACGCCCAGTACGACGCCGACGAATTCGCGTCGAAGGCGACCTGGGGACACTCCACGGTGCGCTATGCCGCCGAGGTCGCAAAGCTCGCCGGGGTTCGGCGCCTCGTGCTGTTCCACCACGATCCTTCCCACAACGATGCATGGATCGCCCAGGCGGTCCGAGACGCACAGGGGTGGGTGGGTGCCGGCACCGAGGTGATGGCCGCATCCGAGGGACTACAACTGCGATCGGGGCATCGACTCGCCGCCTGACACGCGCGCTTCTATGGTGTGCGCCATGACGGACGAGACCACCACCCAAAGCGACCACGATCCCATCATCGACCCGGCCGAGTTCCGGCGGGTCCTCGGGCACTTCCCCACGGGCGTCACCGTGGTGACCTCGGGTACCTCCTCGTCGCCGGTCGGCGTGGCCATCGGTTCGTTCGCCTCGATCTCCCTCGACCCGCCGCTGGTCGGCTTCTTCCTCGGCACCAACTCGTCGTCAGGCGCCGTCATCAAGGAGACGGGCGCGTTCTGTGTCAACGTCCTCAACGCCGACCAGCTCGACCTGTGCGGCGTGATGGCATCGAAGGCCGATGACAAGTTCTCCGGCGTCTCCTGGACCCCGTCGATGGCCAGCGGCTGCCCGGTCCTGCCCGATATCCATGCCGTGATCGACTGCCGACTCGACCAGGTCGTGCTCCTCGGCGATCACGAGCTGATCGTGGGCCGAGTCGAACACCTCGACACCGTCGAGGGCGAGAGCGGTCCGATGGTCTTCCACAAGGGCCGCTACGGCACCTTCGGGAGTGTGGGTAAAGATTCCTGACTGGTCAAGTCGCCCGTGTGGACGCCGTAGCGCTCGTGCTTCGATGGGCCCCGCGACCCACCAACGGCGGTTGGTGAGCTGCGTTCTCGTCGCCGAGACGTGTGCGATGCGCTCGGCCTGACCTTGCAAAGGGTGCTCCGTGACCACTGCTGCTACCAACGTCCCCACCTCTGCAGGATCCGGTGGGTGGACGGTCTCCGCCTCACCCCTGTGGGCGGTGGCGGCCGTGCTGTCGTTGGTGTGTCTTTGGTTCTGGGCCCCGACCGGTCTGTTGCTCCTGGCCTTCATCGCGGTCATCGTGTTCGTCCACGAACTCGGACATCTCCTCCTCGCCCGGCGCGCCGGCATGAAGCCCACCGAGTTCTTCTGGGGATTCGGACCCGAGGTCGTGGCGATCGAGCGGAACGGCTGCCGCTACGGGGTCAAGGCACTGTTCCTCGGCGGCTACGTCAAGATCTGGGGCATGACCCCGACCTCGGCGCTCCCCGACGGCATCGAGGAGGCCGACACCTACCGTGCGGCGAGCCACGCCGGTCGCCTCGCCACGATCTTGGCCGGCCCGCTGGTCAACATCGCCATGGCAATCGCTGCGTTCGCCGCCGCCGAGATCCTCGACGGTGCGACCGTCGCCGCCGCGATCGGTACCGGGTTCGGCATGACCTGGGAGGTCATCGCCGGAACGGCACAGTCGCTGTGGCTCTTCGCCACCAACGTCGGGGGCTACGTCGGTGCCACGTTCAACACCGACGCCGAAGCGCCGGTGCGGTTCATGTCGCCCGTCTCCCAGGCCGAACTCACCGGCCACGTGGTCGAGAGCGGCGTCGCCATGTCGCTGCGGTGGTTCGCCATCTTGAGCTGCGCCATCGGTGCCATCAACCTCGTGCCGCTGCCGCCGCTCGACGGCGCACACGCCATCGTCGCCGCCGGAGAGAAACTGGGGCAGATCGTTCGACGTGACCCCAGCGTGCGGTTCGACGTCCGTCGGCTCGAGCCAGTCGCGTACCTCACGATCGCCGTACTCGTGACGCTGTCGGTGTCCGCCCTCGTCATGGACATCCAGGACGTGCGCGGTCTATAACCCCTGGCGTGCCCATCTACGCCCTCGGTGACGCCGAGCCCACCATCGCCACCTCCGCCTTCATCCATCCCGAGGCGGTGATCATCGGTGATGTGCGCATCGGCGAGGAATCGTCGGTCTGGCCGTGTGCCGTCCTGCGGGGCGACGAGGGCTACATCCAGATCGGATCGCAGACCTCGATCCAGGACGGTTCGGTGCTGCACACCACCCCCGAGTGGCCCACCACCGTCGGCAACGGCTGTGTGATCGGCCACATCGTCCACCTCGAGGGTTGCACCATCGAGGACAACTCGCTCGTCGGCAATGGGTCGGTGGTGTTGCACCGGGCCATCGTGCGCTCCGGTGCGCTCGTGGGTTCGAACGCCGTTGTCACCAACGACACCGAGGTCCCGTCGGGAGCCATGGCGCTCGGCATCCCTGCCAAGATCCGACTCGACTGCGTCGACCCGGCCATGATCTCGCAGGGCATGAACTCCTACCTCCAGCGGGCCCGCACCTATCCGACCAAGCTTCGTCGACTCGACTGATCGCCGGCTCCGCCTTGGTGGCTCGCACCAACGCTCCGGCTCGATGGTGCCGTGTCGGCGTCATGGGCCGACCGCCACGTTCTCGCTGGGCTGCGCCGTGACGAACGAGCGCAGCGCGTCGAACGGCATCGGCCGGTGGAACAGGTAGCCCTGGCCGTACGTAGCGGTGCTGTCCGCGAAGTAGGCGCGCTGCCGCTCGGTCTCGATGCCCTCGGCCACGACATCGAGTCCCAGGGACTCCGCGAGGTGGAGGATCGTGGCGATGATGGGATTGGCTCGTTCGGAGTCCTCGTCGAGCAGTTGGACGAAGCTGCGATCCACCTTCAGCACATGCAGTCGGAAGCGGTGGAGCGAAGCCAGCGACGAGTACCCGGTCCCGAAGTCGTCGATCGCCAGGCGCAGCCCACTCTCGGCAAGCTCGGCAACGATGGTCTCTGCTTTGTTCGGATCGAACGCCAGCGCCGTCTCGGTGAGCTCGAGGCACAGGCGGTCGGCCGGGAATCGATGGTTGGCAAGCATCCGGCCGACCTCGTGGGGCAATGTCGCGTCGGCCAGCCGGGTGGCGGAGAGGTTGGCGTGCAGCTCCAGACGGTGACCGCTCGCGATCAGTCCGCCGATCTCGCCGAGTGCGCGGTCGAGCACGAACCGGTCGACGTCGCGGACGAGGCCGACACTCTCGGCGACCGGAATGAATTCCTCGGGGGAGATGAACGTGCCGTCCGCCCGCGGCCAGCGTACGAGCGCCTCGACCGAGACGATGCGCCCCGTGGCGAAGCTGATGATCGGCTGGTACCACACCGTCAGCTCGTTGGCGTCGAGCGCTTCGCGGAGGTCTTCGATCATCGTGCTGCGGCGCGCCGCTTCGACCTGCAGTTCGGCGGTATAGACCTCGATGTGGGACCGGCCCAGGTTCTTGGCCCGGTAGAGCGCAACGTCGGCGGCTCGTAACAAGCTCTCGCCAACGAAGCCGGTTCCCGACACCGACAGCCCGAACGACGCGGTGGTCGAGATCGGGTGTCCATCGACGACGATCGGTCGGCCGAACACGTCGGACTTGAGCCGCTCGGCCAGCAGGCAGGCGTGTTGGGGGCCTTCCACGTCGGCAAAGACCACGACGAACTCGTCGCCGTTGAGCCGACCGACCAGATCGTTCGGCCTCGTCGAGGCGTCGAGGCGGCGACCGACCTCGCAGATGACCTGGTCACCGATCTCGTGACCGAGCACGTCGTTGATCTCCTGGAATCGATCGAGATCGAGGTGGCAGATCGCCATCGAGTCGCCGCGGTCGGGGCGCTGGGCGTTGAGCCACTCCACGACGCCAGACCGGTTGAACAAGCCGGTGAGCCGATCGTGCGTGGCTTCGAACTCGAGGACCTCGGCTCGCAAGTGATCGCTCGTGACATCGGTGAGCACACTCGTGAGAAACCGCAGACCGGTCGCCCCGGGTCGCGAGCTCTCGCCGACGATCGTGCCGGCGAGCCAATGCACGCCGTCGCCGAGGTCCATCTCCAGCGTGCCGGTCCAGGAGCCATCACGTTCGATCGCCGGAATCACCTCGGCGTCGAGGATGTCGAGCTGAGAGGGACTCATCCCCTCGACCGGGTTGTCACGGTCGCCGGGCCGCACACCCGTGGCGGCCGTGAAGGCATCGTTGCAGTACAACAGCGTGCCGTTCTGCAGGTCGTGGATCGACACGAGGTCGCTGACCCTGTCGGCGGCGCGGATGAGGCGGCGAGCCTGGTTCTGAGCTGCGACCCTGACGCTGGCGTCGGCCAGTACGACCAGGAGCGCGGGCACGCCGTCGTAGTTGCCGTAGTGGGCCAGGGTGGCGTCGACATGCAGGGTGTTGCCGAGTGCCGTCGTGACCTCGATGTTGCGGAACTGCGCCGGGCGTCCCCCGGATCGTTCCAGCTGGCTGCGAAAACGACCCGCTGGGCCAGGACGGAAATCGGTCAGTTTCCGACCGAGCGTCTGTGCGATGGAAAGTTCGAGCAGGTCGGCCATCGACTGATTCAGTGTGAGGAAGACGGACTCGTCGAGCGACACGATGCCCATGGCGATGCTGGCGACGTCCATGGACGACAACAGCACGTCGGAGCCGAGATTCGACGGCATGGCGCCGGCTGGAGAGGGCGCGAGCGGCGCGTCTGGCATGGGCACAGCCTCGGACGGACCGAACGCTGCGTGAGGTATTTCGAACGCCGTGATTCAAAATGCGGTCACACAAGCGTCAGATCCTGGCGTTGCGCCCGCGGCCGCGTCCGATGTGGCCCGACTCGTGGTGTGCTGCATCGGGTTTGTTACTATCTGCGTAGTAGAAATCCGTTGGAGGCACGATGACCATCACGCCAGACACCCTTGACCTCGGCAAGTACAAGCTCGGCTGGAGCGACGCCGAGGACTACGTGTTCAAGCCCAAGAAGGGGCTCAACGAGGCGATCATCCGCGAGATGTCGTGGATGAAGGGCGAGCCCGACTGGATGCTCGACTTCCGGCTCAAGTCGTTCCGGCAGTTCGAGAAGCGTCCGATGCCCAACTGGGGCGGCGACATGTCGGAGATCTACTTCGACGACATCTACTACTACATCAAGCCGACCGACGGGCAGGTCGACAGCTGGGACGACCTCCCCGACGCGATCAAGGACACCTACGAGAAGCTGGGGATTCCTGAGGCTGAGCGCAAGTACCTCGCCGGCGTCACCGCCCAGTACGAGTCCGAGGTGGTGTTCCACCGCAATCGGGCCGACCTCGAGGCCCAGGGCGTGCTGTTCACCGACATGGATACCGCGCTGCGTGAGTACCCCGAGATCGTGAAGCCATACTTCGGCAAGATCATCCCGCCGAACGACAACAAGTTCTCGGCCCTCAACTCCTCGGTGTGGTCCGGTGGATCGTTCATCTACGTCCCGCCGGGCGTCGAGGTCGAGATGCCGCTCCAGGCGTACTTCCGGATCAACGCCGAGAACATGGGCCAGTTCGAGCGCACCCTGATCATCGCTGACGAGGGCGCAAAGGTGCACTACATCGAAGGCTGCTCGGCTCCGGTGTACACCTCGGATTCGCTGCACTCGGCCGTGGTCGAGATCGTGGTCAAGCCCAACGCCCACGTCACCTACACCACGATCCAGAACTGGTCGTCGAACGTCTTCAATCTGGTGACCAAGCGGGCCTATGTCGAGGCCGAAGGTCACATGGAGTGGATCGACGGCAACATCGGAAGCCGACTCACCATGAAGTACCCGGCCGTTTGGCTGGCCGGTCCGAAGGCCACCGGCGAGGTCCTGTCCGTCGCCTACGCCGGGCGCAGCCAGCATCAGGACACTGGCGCAAAGATGGTGCACCTGGCTCCCGAGACCACGTCGAAGATCGTGTCGAAGTCGATCTCCAAGGACGGCGGCCGATCCAGCTACCGAGGCCTGGTGCGGGTCGAAGACGGCGCCTACGGGTGCAAGTCCCACGTCCAGTGCGACGCCCTGATCCTCGACGACGAATCGGTGTCCGACACCTACCCCTACATGGAGATCGGATCACACGACGCCCAGATCGGCCACGAGGCCACGGTGTCGAAGGTGGCCGACGAGCAGCTGTTCTATCTCAAGAGCCGAGGCCTCTCCGAGGAGCAGGCCATCGGCATGGTGGTCAACGGCTTCATCGAGCCGGTCACCCGCACGCTTCCCATGGAATACGCCGTGGAATGGAGCCGCCTCATCGAGCTCCAGATGGAAGGATCAGTCGGCTGAAACTCTTCAGCCCTGGCGGGCTTCGGGAGTTTCTTGGAGTTCCTCGCTGCGCTCCGAACTCCCCGTGGCTTTGACCAAGCACAGAGAAGCGGAACCCGAAGGTTCCGCTTCCTGGTCGCCCTGGTGTCGCCCGGTGCGATGGGTCGCCCGACGCATCGCACCGTGTTCCCCGGCCGGAGCCGTCGCCCTGCGTCCGGCCGGGGGAACTGGTGGCCGAGAACCTCAGTCCTTCTGGCCGGGGATCTTGTCGGTGATGCTGTCGACCTTGTCGAGCGCGTACTTCGCCTTGTCGCCGAGTCCGCCCGGCAACTTGTCACCGTGCTCTTCGACGGCTTTCTCGGCCTGATCGGCCAGTTCCTTCGCCTTGTCGAACATGCCCATGATGTGACTCCTTCTGCTTGGTCGGTCGAACGGCATGGCCGTTCAAAAACGTGGCAGACAGTGTGACGTCGGGCGCTCGCAAAGGTCGCGAAAAACCTCGAAGAATTCCGGGGAGGGTTCCCGAGTCAGGGGAGCAGCGACTCCAGGGTGCAGCGAATCATGTCGTCGAAGGAGTGCTGACGATCCTCGCTCGACATCGCCTCTCCCCGCTTGATGTGGTCGCTGACCGTGCAGATGGCGAGAGAACGGATCCCGTATTCGGCGGCCAGCCCGTAGAGGCCGGCAGCCTCCATCTCGACGGCCAGGAAGCCGTAGCGTTCGAGGAGGGCGAAGGTGTCGTCGTTGGGGTCGTAGAAGAAGTCGGAGGTGAAGATCGTGCCGACGACGGGATGCAGACCGAGCCGTTCCGCACTGGCGACGGCGTTGGACAGCAGCGTGTAGTCGGCCACCGCGGCGAAGTCCCGCCCACCCAGGCGCATGCGGTTGACGGTCGAGTCGGTGCCGGCGCCGATCCCCAAGACCACGTCGCCGAGTTGCAGCGAGTCGGCGAGGGCGCCACAGGAGCCGACGCGGATGATCTGCTCGACCCCGTAGTCCTTGATGAGCTCGGTGGCGTAGATCTGGAACGAGGGCACACCCATGCCCGAACCCTGCACCGACACCGGCATGCCCTGGAAGGTTCCCGTGTAGCCGAGCATGTTGCGGACCTCGGTGACCAGCCGGGGCTCGTCGAGGAAGTGTTCGGCGATGTAGCGAGCCCGGAGTGGGTCGCCCGGCATGAGAACGGTGGGGGCGTAGTCGCCGGCATGAGCGCTGATGTGGGGCGTGGGCATGGCGTCATCGTAGACCGCAGGCTCGGTCGGCCCGCTCGTCGCCGGCGTGGGGCGACGGGTGCGACCACCAGCGGCGAGCGAGCTGGCACACTGGCGGGATGGGGATGCGCCAGAACTGCAAGCATTTTCAGAGCCGGAGCTATCCGAGCGGCGACACGGTGCGCAAGTGTGCGATCGACCTCGCGCCCGAGGCGCCATGGGCCTGCCCCGCCGACTGCTCTGGCTTCGAACCCCGACTGGCCGATGTCAACTGGCGCCACGGGTCGCTCATCACGCCCGCAACGCCCGATGCGCCCGACAGTCTCGGGCAGGATCCCTCGATCGGGGCGTTGCTCGACAGCGCCGAAGACATCATCAACGCCGCCGGCCCAGCCATCAAGGCCGAGGTCGAAGCGGAAGATGCCCGCCGTCGGGCCTCCGAGCGTTCGGTCTGGTCGAAGATCTGGCCCTTCGGCAAACGCTCGGGTCGTTAGCACCTTCCTGAGGTCGCATCTATTTCTCCTAAGCCGATAGTGTTAATCCCCGTGACCGAGCACTTCGCCCCCGACGTCCTGACTCCCGTCTTCGGAGCCACTGGGCCATTTGCCGAGCGCCGTCAGCGAGCGGCCGCTGCCGCAGCCGAGCTCGACATGCCGTCGGCCGAGACCGAGGAATGGCGCTACAGCCCCATCGGTGATCTCGACGTCGACGCCTACCGCCCGCAACTTCACCAGGCCATCGGTACGGCGCCTGCGTCGCCGCTCGACTTCGACGATGCCGTCGCCACCATCGTGATCATCAACGGTCGGGTGAACGAGGTGAGCGTCGATCCCGGCTGGTCGGCCAAGGGCCTGTCTGTCGCTGTCCTCGACGGTGAACGCCGTGAGCCGACGGCATCCGACACCAAGCTCGACGCCCTGCACCTTGCGTTCGCTCACCAGGCCCTGCGGATCACCGTGCCCGACGGCCTGTACGTCGACGGGCCGATCGTCGTGCGGAATCACCATCTCGGCGACGGGATGGCCGCCTTCCCTCACATCGTCGTCACCGTCGGTGACTCGGCCTCGGTGAGCATTGTCGAACATCAGACCTCGGGCGATGGTCCGGGACTCGCCATCGCGTGGAGCGAGATCGAGGTCGGCAACGCGTCGATCGTCGAGTACGCCGTCGTGCAAGACCTCGGCGATCAACTGTGGCAGTCCCAGCGCATGATGACCACGGTGGGCGAGCAGGCCACGTCCCGGGCGGCCATTGCAGCGTTCGGCGGTGCCTATACCCGAGTTCGCACCGATACCGACCTGATCGGGCGGGGCGCGCACGGCGACCTGGCGGCGGTGTACTACGCCGACGGCGACCAGACCCTCGACTTCCGCACCTTCCAGCATCATCGTGCTCCCAACACCTCCAGCGATCTGCTGTTCAAGGGGGCGTCCGATGACACGGCGAGCTCGATCTACACCGGCCTGATCCACATTCATGAAGAAGGCGCCGGCTCGAACGCTCACCAGACGAACCGCAACATCAAGCTCAGCGACAACGCCTGGGCCTGGTCGGTACCCAACCTCGAGATCGAGAACAACGACGTACGGTGCAGCCACGCTTCCACCGTCAGCCCGATCGACGAGGACCAGCTCTTCTACCTCCACGCCCGGGGCGTGAAGCCGGGAGCCGCCGACCGGCTGGTCGTTGCCGGCTTCTTCGAGGAGGTCATGGGCCGGTTCCGGTCCGAGGCCGTCACGGCAGAGGTCCATCGCTTGATCGGTGAGAAGCTCGACGCTCGCGATGCCGAGCACACCCGGGCCGACGCCGGGGCGTCGCCGGCATGAGCGGCAAGACCATTCGTCTCTGCGCACTCGACGACATCGCCCCGCAAGCAGCTCGCCGCTTCGACGTCGAGGATCGACGACTCGCACTCATTCGCCTCGGCGACGAGGTGTTCGTGATCGGTGATCGATGCACCCACGCCGACGTCTCGTTGGCGGAGGGCGAAATCGACTCCGATGCCCGCACGATCGAATGCTGGCGCCACGGCGCCGTCTTCAGCATCGAGACCGGCGAGCCACAAAGCCTGCCGGCCACCAAACCGGTGCCGACCTACCGAGTGTCGGTCGTGGACGGCGATGTGATGGTGACGATCAAGTGATCCCCGTCGAAGCAACGACGACAACCGGAAGTGGTGGAGCTATGGGAGCGAACGAAGCATGAGCGAACTGGTGATCAAGGGGTTGCACGCGACGGTCGCCGGCAACGAGATCCTGCGTGGTATCGATCTGACGGTGGAATCGGGCGAGGTCCACGCCGTCATGGGTCCGAACGGCGCCGGCAAGTCCACGCTTTCCCATGTGCTGATGGGCAAGCCCGGCTACGAGGTCACCGGCGGTTCGGTCACGCTCGACGGTGTCGACCTGCTCGCCCTGCCCACCTGGCAGCGGGCTCGAGCTGGCCTGTTCCTCGGTATGCAATACCCCACCGAAGTGCCAGGGGTCTCGCTGCGCGATCTGCTCGCCAACTCCTTCGCCGCCGCCGACCGTGATGTTGCCGGCCTCGACGCCCGCATTCGAGCGGAAGCCGATCGCATCGGGTTCGACCACAAGTTCCTCTCCCGCCCGCTCAACGTCGACCTCTCAGGGGGCGAGAAGAAGCGCAACGAGACCCTCCAACTAGGGGTGCTCGAGCCCAAGTTCGCCATCCTCGACGAGATCGACTCAGGCCTCGACGTCGATGCCCTACGCGACGTCTCACGCCGGGTCGAAGCCATGACCGAGGAGAGCGGACTCGGCGTACTCGTCATCACCCACTATGCCCGGCTGCTGCAGGAACTGCGTCCCGACGTGGTCCACGTGCTCGCCAAGGGCCAGATCCTTGCGTCCGGTGGCCCCGAGCTGGCCGACGAACTCGAAGAGACGGGCTATGCCGGCTACGCCGAAGAACCGGTGGCCGCCGGTGGCCCGGCGCTGGCCGACGATCCCTTCGCCGACCCGTTCGCCTGAGGTGTGAACAGCCTCAGTGGGTGACGAGCCCGGCCGCCGCCAGGTAGTGCTGCTCGTTCAACACGTCGATGATGCGGCGACCATTGGCACACCGCACCCGGTGCGACGAGGCATGCACCGGTCGGTAGAACATGTCGATGCCGAGGCCGAGGACTTCGGCGAGGTAGGCGTTGATCACCCCACCGTGGCAGGCGACCACCACGGTCTCGCCCGGGTGGCTGACCACCGCTGATTCCACGGCCAGGCTGACCCGGCGGCGAAAGTCGTTCGACGATTCGGTGGCGGGATAGGCGTCCCATTTCTGGGTCTGGACGAACCGCTCGCCGATCCCCGCCATGGCCTTCTCGCCGAGGGTGTCGACCGCCTGCCGATCCTGGGGAAGATCTCGGAAGATGTGGATCTCCTCGAGTTCGGTGATGACCTCGACGTCGAGCCCGTGGCGGGAGGCGATGGCCTTGCCGGTGTCGTTCGCCCGCAGGAGTGCCGAGCTGTAGACGGCGGCGATCGACTCACCGGCCAGATGATCGGCCACACATTCGGCCTGGGCCCGTCCGATCTCGGAGAGCGGCGGATCCACCCAGTCGCCCGACACCGAGGACTTCGGATCGGGCCACTGCTGCTGGCCGTGACGAACGAGGATCAGGTGGCCGATCTCGTCGCCCGCGGACAGGAACGCCCGGTCGATCGGTGAGGGTCGGCGTTCGGGTGCTGCGTTCGAGGTGTCGTCGGCCATCACGAGAGCATGCCCGACCTGGCGCGAAAAACCCTCGTCAGCCGGCGGCCTCGGCATCGTCCATGGCCTGGGCCAGGGTGTTGAACGACAGCGTGGCGCACTTGATGCGAGCAGGGAACTTGACCACACCGCGCAACGCCTCGAGATCGCCGAGCTTCAGTTCCTCGGGTGGTGCGACCTCGGTGTGCTCGGCCTCGGATTCGCTGCCGTCGCCACCGATCTCGGTCTCGTGGATCGACATCATCGCCTTGAACGAACGGATGAGGGCTCGGGCCTCGGTGATGGTCTTGCCCTTGACCGACGCCGACATCATCGAGGCGGCCGACTGCGAGATCGAGCAACCCTGCCCGCCGATCTTGATGTCGGTGATCACACCGGCGTCGTCGACATCGACGTAGAGCACGATCTCGTCGCCGCACAGCGGGTTGAAGCCTTCGGCCCGGTGGGCGGGCGGGCTCTCGAGTTCGCCCTTGTTTCGGGGCGAGCGGTAGTGGTCGAGAATGATCTCGCGGTACAGATCTTCGAGTCCGGCCATGGGGGAGTCTCCTGAGCGAGTGATCAGAGGGCGAAGAAGTCGCGGGCGGTGACGAGCGCGTCGGCGAGGGCGTCGATGTCGTCGGTGTCGTTGTAGAGGTAGAGGCTGGCTCGTGCGGTGGCGGCCACGCCGAGGTGTTTCATGAGCGGCTTGGCACAGTGATGCCCGGGGCGGACACAGACCGCCGCTTCGTCGAGGATCTGGCTGACGTCGTGGGCGTGGACGTCGGCGAGCGCCAGGCTGAGGACGCCGCCCCGCGCTGCTGGTTCGGTCGGGCCCGGCATCGATAGGTCGTCGCCGAGGCGTTCACGCAGGGTGCGCAAGGCGTAGGCGGTGAGTTCGACCTCGTGGCGGCGGATGGCGGCCATGCCGATGTTCTCGAGGTAGGCGACGGCAGCGGCGAGCCCGACGGCCTCGGCGATCGGCGGCGTGCCGGCTTCGAACTTCTGGGGTGCTGCGTCAGTGGTGAAGCCCTCGGTGGTGACGTTGAGGATCATGCCGCCCCCGCCGAGGAAGGGTGGCATGGCGTCGAGCAGCTCGGCTCGGGCCCACAGCACACCGATGCCGCTGGGGCCGAGCATCTTGTGGCCGCTGAAGGCCATGAAGTCGGCGCCCATGGCGATCACGTCGGTCGGCTGGTGGGGGACCGACTGGCAGGCGTCGACCAGGACCACGGCGCCGGCCGCGTGGGCGGCGTCGGCCAGATGACGCACCGGCGTGAGCGTGCCCAGCACGTTCGACATGGCGGTGAAGGCCAGGAGTTTCGCGCCGTCGAGCAGCAGATCGAGGTTGGAGAGGTCGAGCTGGCCGTCGTCGGTGAGGCCGATCCAGCGGATCTCGAAGCCCTTCTCCTGCGCCAGCATCTGCCAGGGCACGATGTTGGCGTGGTGCTCGAGCAGGGTGAGGACCACGGCGTCGCCCGGGCCGAGGTTGGCGCCGCCCCACGAACGAGCGACGAGGTTGATTGCCTCCGTGGCGTTCTTGGTGAACACGACCTCGTTGGTATGGCCACCGATGAAGCGGGCCACCGAGGCACGGGCGGCTTCATACGCGCTGGTGGAACGCTCGGCCAGCTGGTAAACGCCACGGTGCACGTTGGCATAGTTGGTCTCGTAGAGGGTCGACATGGCCTCGATGACCTGGCGGGGCCGCTGCGAGGACGCCCCGGAGTCGAGGAACACCAACCGTTTGCCGTCTTGCTGCTGGGCCAGGATCGGGAAATCGGCCCGAATAGCGGCGACGTCGAAACCGGTGGCCTCGGTGATCTGCTCGCTCGGGTCGACGCTGGAGGTGGGGGTCATCGGAAGCTCTCGTAGCCCTCGGTCTCGAGTTGCATCGCCAGTTCCGGACCGCCGGTGGCGACGACCGTGCCGTCGATCAACACGTGGACGACGTCGGGCTGGAGATGGTCGAGGAGACGCTGGTAGTGGGTGATGGCCAAGGTACCGAGTTTCGGGCGCTCCTTGCGGACTTCCTGCACACCGGTGGCGACCACCCGCAGGGCGTCGATGTCGAGACCGGAGTCGGTTTCGTCGAGGATGGCCATCTCGGGTTCGAGAATGGCCATCTGGAGGATCTCGTTGCGCTTCTTCTCACCACCGGAGAACCCCTCGTTGACGTAACGATTCATGAACGAGTCGTCCATCTGGAGTCGACCCATCCAGTCCATCAGGGCGAGGCGGAGTTCGAGCACGCTCATCTCGATGCCGGTGCGGGCGCTGAGCGCCTGTCGCAGGAAGTTCAGCACGCTGACCCCAGCGATCTCCTGGGGGTACTGGAAGGCGAGGAAGATGCCGGCCTTGGCCCGCACATCGGTGTCCCAGGTGGTGATGTCGTCGCCTCGGAAGAGGATGGATCCGCTCGTGACCTCGTACTCGGGGGAGCCGAGCAGGGCCGAGGCGAGGGTGGACTTGCCGGAACCGTTCGGGCCCATCAGGGCGTGGATCTCGCCCTCGTTCACCGTGAGCGAGACTCCTTTGAGGATCTCGGTGGCCGGATTGACGCCGTCGGCGACGGTGGAAACGTGGAGGTCGACGATCTCGAACAGTGGGGCGGACATGGGTTCGAGTGTAATTGCACTATCCGCGTAGGAGAAATGTCCGCACCGCGAGATTTCTCAGATTTTCGCGGCCTCACCAGGCGAGGGTTTGGCTGGGCGTCTGCTCAGCGCAGCAGTTCCTCGCCGGCGATGGGGCCGGGGCGGAGCCGAGCGAGCACGGCGAGCGCCATGGCGACGCCGGCGCCGAAGAGCAGAACGGCGTGCAGCGAGGTGGCGTCGGCAATCCGGCCGGCGAACAGGTTGGTGATCGAGATGATCCCGCCAAAGGAGACGATCCACAGGGCCATCACCCGGCCCCGGACCTCGTCACTCAGGTGCTCCTGCAGGAACGTGCTGAGCACGGTCGGCATGGTGAAGTAGAACAGACCGACGAAGAACATGGCGGGGAACGCAAGGGCGGCCGTCGTCACGAACGACATGGCGCCCAGGGCGAGCGCGAACAGCGCGAGGGTGCAGCGCACCACGAGCGCTCGATCGAAACGGCCGAGCCCGGAGGCAACGGCGGTCACTCCGGCCAGGGCCCCGGCGCCGAACACGGCGTAGATCATGCCGTAGGTGGCACTTTCGGAGTCGACGCCCCAGCTCTCCTCGGCGATGGCGGGGAGCAGGCCGATGAACGGCAGGCACAGGAGGGAGAACGTGACCATCACCAGCAGCGATCCACCCACCTGAGGCGAGCGGAAGGCCACTCGCAAGCCGCCGAAGAGTCGGTCGGACACCGAGAGTCGGTGGTCACGGACGACGGTGGGAATGGGAGTGATCGCCAGCACGAAGATGATGATGAGATAGGTGGCGGAGTTGACCAGGAAGATGCCGGAGATCTTGATGATGCCGAGCGTCGCCGACCCGAGGATCGGTCCGAGGATGCGGCTGCCGTTGATCATCATCGAGTTGAGCGCGATGGCCGACGCCAGGTTCTCGCGACCGACCAAGGTCGGGATCACGGCGGTGAAGGTCGGAGCGTAGAGGGCCTGGCCGACGCCGATGGCGAACACGATCGAGAGCAGGACCCACGGCGCGATCTCGCCGTCCCACACCTGCCAGGCGAGGATGACGCCGAACACGGCCTGCCAGGCCTGGGTGACGATCAGGAGCTTGCGGCGGTCGACGGTGTCGGCGAGGGAGCCGCTGGGCAGCGACAGCGCGAGGAGCGGAAACATCTGGACGCCGACGACGAGGGTCGTGAAGCTCTTCGAGCCGTCGAGGTTGTAGGCGAAGATGCCGAGGGCGACGTTCTGCATCCACCGGCCGGTACTCGAGGCCACCGACGCGAGGAAGATACGGCGGAACGAGGCGATGGCGAGAACGTCTCGGGCGGTGCCCTGCCGGACCGGGGTAGCGGAATCGACCGTCGCATCCGGGGTTCTCGTCATCGCCGGATTATTCACCAGGTGAAAGACTTTTCCAACGTCGGGATCTCGCCGTCATCGGATCGTCGTGCCCGGTGGGGTCACCAGCCCCGGTCGATCCACTCCTGGAGGTGGGGGCGTTCGGCACCGATGGTCGAGTTGTCGCCGTGACCGGGGAGGATGATGGTGTCGGGGGCGTAGGGGAACAGTCGGTCGTCGATCGATTGGATGATCTCGGCAAAGTGCTCGGCGTTGCCCTGAGTGTTGCCGGGCCCACCGGGAAAAAGGGTGTCGCCGGTGAAAAGCAGCGGCTTGTCGACGAGCTTGAAGCAGATCGAACCCGGGGTGTGACCCGGGGTGGTGACGGTGTGGAGGCGAGCCCGGCCGACCTCGATCATGGTGTCGTCTTCGAGGAGGTAGTCGTAGCTCGGGAGCATGGCAGCGTCGGCGGCAGTGACGCCCACCTCGAAGCCGGCGTCGCGGATCGCCGGCACGGCCTGGATGTGGTCCCAGTGGCCATGGGTCTCGAGGATGGTGCGCACACCGAGTTCACGGGCGAGCTCGAGCAGGAGGTCGTGCTCGTTGGCGGCGTCGAGGAGGACGGCGTCGCCGGTGTGACGACATCGAACGACGAACACGTTGTTGTCGTAGGGGCCGACCACGACCTTGTGGACCTCGACGTCGGTGTCGTTCCAGTGCAGGGTCTGGGTGAGGTCGATCATGACGGCCACATCACGGTGTTGATCTCGCGGATCGTGACGGACTCGAACAACCCGGCTTGGGCGTACGGGTCGCCGGCGGCCGCCGCCTCGACGTCGGCCTTCGAATCGGCCTCGTAGACGACCATCGATCCACACATGTTGCCATCGTCGTCGAGCAGGGGTCCGCCGGCGGCGACGTTGAACTGCGAGAGGTAGGCGAGGTGGGCCTCACGCGTGCTCTTGCGGAGCTCGAGGGAGTTGGGTTTGTCCAGGGCGAAGACGACGTAGCGCATGGCGGCGACGTTAGCCGCTCGGCACCCGCCGGGCGGGTCCGGGTGAATTGGCTCTGCCCCGCCGGGCAACCTTCCACTGGGCCGCTCGATACGGCTGGTCGTAGGTTGGCGAAGACGGCGCCGCGTGAGAAACACAGTGCCGAATGGATCTCCGAGAGAGGTGCGGAATGCCCGAGTCAGGTGTGAACGAGCGAGTGTGGACGCCACCGATGCCGAACGCCCCACGGGCGGTCTCGCCCCGGTGGGACGTGACCGTGTTCGTGTCGGCGATGATCGTCGTCACGTCGATCGGCTATGGCACCTGGATGACGGCGCAGGCGATCATGGACGGCAATGTGGCGGGCTCGCTCCTGCGCTTCGCCGCTTCGACGCTGATCGGCACCTACTACCTAATCCTGTATCGCACGGCACAGCGCCAACGGCGTCGGCGGTAGTGGAGCGCCAACGGCGTCGGCGGTAGTGGAGCGCCAGCGGCGTCGGCGGTAGTGGAGATCGGCGGGCGGAGCCCGCCGATCGATCACTTGTCGAGGTTGTAGCTCTTGCGTAGTGCGCGTAGCCGCTCGATCGGCGTGAGTCCGTCGTCCTCGTCGGCCTTTGGTTTGGCTGGTGTTGAGGGCTCGTTCGGCGTGGTCGCAGGTGGCGTCAGCGTGCTGAGGGGCCGACGTTCGGCTGGGGCCGGTGCCGCGGCGAGCCGGGTGGTTCCCGGGCGGGCGGCGGCCGTCGCCGTCGCAGCAGGAATGGTCGAGCTGGCCAGCGTCGACGCGGGCGCAGCTGCTCGTGTCGGTTGTTCCGGTTCGTCGGAACGTTCGTAGGTCACGAGCCGGCCGAAGCGGGAGACCCGCAGCGAATCGGGCACGCCGAGCGCGCCTTCCGATGCGCCGAGGATCAACTTGCCATGGGGCCGCAGCAGTTCGGCCTGTCGACCGAGGATCTCCTGGCGGGCCTGTGGCGTGAAGTAGATCAGCACATTGCGCATCAGGATCAGATCGAACGGCCCGCGCACGACCTGACTGGGATCGACGAGATTGTTCTGACGGGCGCTCACCAGCGCACGCAGTTCGCTCTTGATCTGATAGCCCGAGCCGACCGGGTCGAAGAACTGCTTGCGGCGGGCGGGTGACAGTCCCCGGCTCATCTCGAGGCCGCTGAACGTTCCTTGCTGGGTTCGCTCGACCATTTCCGACGACAGGTCGGAGGCGACGAGGCGAATCCGCCACTTGTCGAAGTCGCTGCCGAGGATCTCGGCCAGCAGCATCGCAACGCTGTACACCTCTTGACCGGTTGAGGACGCGGCCACCCAGATGTCCAGCCGCCGCAGGGTGCGGGCGCTCTCGAGAAGCTGCGGGATGAGGCTGCGTTCGATCTGCTCCCACAACGAGGGGTCACGGAACCATGACGTCTCGTTGATGGTCATGGCTTCGACCACTCGGGTCTTGGTGCCGGGCTGGCCGATGCCGACGGCGCGAACGAGCGCCTCTTCGTCGTCGTAGCCGAGTTCCTTGGCGACGGGGCCGAGGCGCATCGAGACAAGGTAGGCCTTGGATTCGTCGAGCACCATGCCGCCGTTGTCGGCGAGGGTGCGCTGGAGGAGGCGGAAGCTCTCGGGGCTCACAACACCGCTCACGATGCCACCGCCGTCTGCTTGGGTCGGAAGTTCATCAGGGTCTCCTCGGCGATCTGATCGATTGGCAGGACGCTCGAGGCGACACCGGCGCGAACGACGGCTCCTGCCATGCCCCAGACGACGCTGGTCGCCTGGTCTTGCGCAATGATGTGGGCGCCCTTGGCAGCCATGGCCTCGGCGCCCCTCTTGCCGTCGTCACCCATGCCGGTGAGGATCACGCCGACGGCTCGGCGGCCGTACGTCTCGGCGACGCTGCGGAACAGCACGTCGACGGCGGGACGGCAGTTGTTCTCCTCGGGCCCGTCGTCGAGGACGATCGACCCGTTGGTGTTGATGAGGCGGATGTGGTGATCACCGGGCGCGATCCACACTTCGCCGCGCTTTGCGACGGTCGGTCCTTCGACTTCACGAACCGTGAGTGAGCACTCGGCATCGAGTTGCTCGGCAAGCATGCGGGTGAAGCCGGTCGGCATGTGCTGCACGATCACGATCGGCGCGGGGAAGTCGGCAGGCAATCCCCGCAGCAGCACCCCGAGCGCCTTCGGCCCACCCGTCGAGCATCCGATGGCGAGGAGTTCGCGACGCCGAAACGTGCCGTCGGACGACGACGAGGACCCGCCCGGCGCAGCAGCAACGGGTGCGGCCCCAGCAGCTGTCGCTGCGAGCGGCTTCGATGAGCCTGCCGGCGAGGCCGGCGGGGTGCTGGATGCCAGAGGACCCGTCGGCTTGGCCGTGCCATTCGCCTTGGTGAGGCGGGCGACGACCACGTTGCCGACCGCATCGGCGTCGTCGGGCATCGGGACGAACTGGCTTGCTCGAACACCCGCCCAACCCGGCTTGGGGTCGGACCGTTCGGTCAAGATCAGGAGGTCCGGACAGCCGGGCTTGGTGACGAGTCCGGCAACGAAGGCCGCAGCACCGTCCAGCGTGGCGTCGATGACGAGCAACTGGCCGAGTTGCTCGACCGATCGACCGGCGAACGCCGACACCGTGGCAGTGATGGTGCCGGTGGGGACACCGGCGGTGGTGGCAGCGGCCCGGAGCGAAGCTCGGGCGGTTGCTCGCTGGAGTGCGGCGCAGATCATGGCGGGCTGGTCTCCGTCGTCCTCTAGAAGTCGGTTTCGCTCATGACGAGCTTTGACGCGTCGAGCAACTGCACGAGTCCGGCCGGCGTTCGGCAGACGCCGAGCGCCATGTCACGGATCACCGCGGGGACGGTGGCCGGCACCGGCTCGAGTCGAACGTTGGCCAACTCCACCACCTCGCCGACCCGGTCGACGATGAGGCTGATGACCTCGTCCGCCAGGCTGACGACGACGCTCATGGTCGCCTCGTCGACCTCCTTTGGGGGGAGCTCGAGGCGCTTGCGGAGGTCGATCGAGGTGACGATCTCGCCCCGCAGGTTGATCAGCCCCGACAGCGCCGCGGTGGCGTTGGGGACAGGGGTGGTCGCCTGCGTCTTGAGGATCTCCCGCACGGCGTGGACGTCGAGCCCGTAGATCTGCTCACCCACGTAGAAGGTGCAGACCCGATGCTGAGTCAGGGTCGACGTCGCCGCAGCCACGGTCTTCATCGGCTCGAGTTGTTCGACAGGGCAGCGAGGGCAGCGGCCAGCTCGCCGAGACCGCGAGCGGCCTCCTGGGTCTGTGCTGCGCTGTTCGAGGTCTGGGTCGACGCACCGGCAACGCTCGAGATGTTCTCGGTGATCTCGGCGCTGGTGGTGGCCACGTCGGACACCGCAGCCGAGATCTCGTTGGTGGTCGCCGTCTGTTCCTCGACCGACGCTGCAATGGACTGCTGCGTCGAGCTGATCTGGTCGACCACGGTGGCGACCTTGATGATGGCGTCGACCGCAGCCTGGGTGTCGGACTGGATCCGCATGACCCGGGCCTTGATGTCCTCGGTCGCCTTGCCGGTCTCGCCGGCGAGCGCCTTGACCTCGTTGGCCACCACGGCGAATCCCTTGCCTGCCTCGCCGGCTCGTGCCGCCTCGATCGTGGCGTTCAGGGCCAGCACGTTGGTGTCCTCGGCGATCGACGAAATCAGTTCGACGACCTTGCCGATTTCCTCGGAGGACGTGCCGAGCTGCTCGATGGTGAGTCGGGTCTGGTTGGCGACGTCGGCGGCCTCGGTCGCCGTCTTGGTGGCGGCGCTGGCGCCTCGCGCAATCTCGCCGATGCTCTCCTGCAGCTGCTCGACGGCGGCGGCGACGGAGTGGGCGATGGCCGATGCCTCTTCGGAAGCGGCGGACACGCTGGAGGCCTGAGCGGCCGTTTCGGTCGCCCCCGACGCCAGCTCGACGCTGATCTGGGTGAACATGTCGGAGCTGTTCGACAGCTCGGCGGCCTTGGCCCGTACCTCGGTGAGGAGTTCGGCGGTGCGCTCGAACGCTTCGCGCTCGGCACGAGCGGCGTGCTTCTGCTCGGTGACGTCGGACCACGAGGTCAGGTAGCCGAGCAGCTCGCCGCTGGGCGTCTTGATTTCGGAGACGACGAGCGACAGCGACGTGTCGCCCATGTCCAGCGAAGCGTCGATGGGCAGTGGTCCAGCCAGCATCGAGCGGTTGTGGGCCGGGTTCTTGTGGAACCGGTCGATCGATCCGCCGACGATCTCGTCGACTCGCATCGGGAGGTGCGACTCGACCTTTCGCATCAGGGCGGTCTGGGCCGGGTTCATGTAGCGCACGATCATGTCGGCGTCGGCGAACATCATGCCGAGCGAGGACGATTCGACCATCTGCGCCAGGCGAGTGGACTCCCTGGCCGCTTCCTCACGGGCGAAGATGCCCTTGCGGATGGCGAGGACGAGGACGGTACCGCCGCCACCGACCAGGAAGAAGCTGGCGATCAGCCCGAACCACAGTTCCTTGCTGACCCCGTTGCCGTGGTCGACGACCTCCTCGGCGAGGGCGTGGGCGTCCTCGTCGAACATCGCGAGCGCCTCGTCGATTTTCGCCGTGAGCGGGTCGACCGTGTCGTAGAGTTCGCCGTCATAGCGCTCGATCGCCGACTCGCCATTGGCCGAAATGTCGGCGATGGCGGTGTCGAGGGCTGCATTGACCGCCGCGACATTGGCATCGAGCTCCTCCCAGAGATCGGCGTCGGGGGCGTGGTTCTCCAGGAGGAACGTGTGGTACTCCTCCCATGTGGCGGTGCCATCGGTCCGAGCCGTCTCGAGATGGCTGACGACCTCTTCGGCGGTGTAGATACCGGCCGAGCCACGGTTGACCGTGTCGATGACCTCGACCGCGTAGAGGTCGCTGAGCACCTTGAAGTCGCGCATTGGCGTGATGATCTTGCCGTTGATGAAGTCGACGTTTTCGGTCGCCTTGTTGATCGCGCTGCGGCCGGTGATCGTCATGAAGGTGACGAGCGCAAGGCCCACGATCAGCACGCCGAGGACGGCGCGATCGGTTCGCAGGTTCTGTAGACGTTCCATGTTCGGGGTGTGCTCCTGGTGCTTCAGACGGCCGAGCCGGCCAGTTGATCGAGTTGGGGGATGGGAGAGTGCTCGGTCGTCATCTGCCGATCGAGGTTGGGGAACAAGTGCGCAATGAGCGTCGGGATGTCCAACAGCTCTACGAGTTCGTCGTTGTGGATGATCGATCCGGCGGCACCGGTGCGACCCTCGGTGCCGATCTCGTCGGCAACCTGGGGGTCGATGGCGACGACATCGAGGACCGAGTCGACGACGAGGCCGACCGACATGGCCGCTCGTTCGCTCGTGACCACGACCCGCAGCGGCTGGTCACTGCTGCGGCGACCGGATCGGTCACTGAACTCGCTGAGGTAGACCACAGGCAGCAGCCGGCCGCGGTACTGCACGACCATCTGGTCGCCGCTCCACTCGACCGCCGTCGGAGCGATCTTCTCGAGACGCTCGAGGTCGGCGGTCGGCAGACCGATGCGACGCTCGCCGACCATGACGGTCAGAACGGACTGCTTGTCGCTGACTTCTTCCGGACCGGTGGCGGTGGTGCTACCGGTCGAGGAGGCGAGGTTGCACTCGCGGGCAATGGCGGTGATGTCGAGGATCAAGGCTGCCGATCCGTCGCCCATCACCGTGGCGCCGGCGTAGACACCCAGTTGCTGGACCTGGCGGGACACCGGTTTGACGACGATCTCCTCGGCCTTGGTGACCGAATCGACGATCAGGCCGAAGGGCTGGTCGCCGGACTGGACGACGATCACGGTGAGCGTGTTCCGGTCCTGCGGCACCGGCATCTGGAGGACGTCGGCGAGTTCGATCAGCGGCAACAGTTGCTCGCGGAGGCGCAGGATCGGTGCGGAGTGGATCCACTCGATCCGCTCATGAAGGTCGTCCCCCTGAAGACGGACGAGCTCGACGACGCTGGCTTGCGGGATGGCGAAGATCTGGTCGCCGTTCGACACCACGAGCGCCGGCACGATGGCCAGGGTGAGCGGGATCGCCAGACGAATGGCGGTTCCCTTGCCCAGCTCCGATCGGATCTCGAGTGTCCCGCGGATCTCCTTGAGGTTGGAGGCCACCACGTCCATGCCGACGCCCCGGCCGGAGATCTTGGTGACCTCGGTGGCGGTCGAGAAGCCCGGGCGAAGGATGAGCTCGACCCGTTCGGTGTCGGTCATCGTGTCGAGTTCGCTCTGGGTGATCAGGCGTTTCTCGAGGGCGGACTGGGCGATGCGGTAGGGGTCGATGCCGCCACCGTCGTCGGCGACCTCGATGATGACGTGGCCACCATCCTGGATGGCCGAGAGGCGGATCGTGCCCTGAGCGGGCTTGCCGGCTTCGGCCCGCACCTCGGGGGATTCGAGACCGTGGTCGACCGCGTTGCGGACCAGGTGCACCAGCGGGTCTCGGATGGCCTCGATGATCGTGCGGTCGAGTTCGATGCCTTCGCCGCTCATGACGAGCTGGGCGCCCTTGCCGGTGGCCTTCGAGACGTCGCGAACCACACGGGGCAGCGAGCGCCATGCGCTCTCGATCCGCTGCATTCGGGTACGCAGCGCCTGCTCCTGCAGCGACGAGGTGATGTAGGCCAGTTCCGAGGCCATGCGGCCGATGTCGGTCGCGCCGGAGTCGGTGGCCTGGACGATCTGGTTCCTGGCGAGCACCAGCTCGCCGACGAGACCGACGATGCCATCGAGCACTTCGAGATCGACTCGGATGCTCGAATCGGCGTTCGCCTTCGTCCGCTGCTGGGTCTCCGGATCGGAGATCTCGGCACCGAAGTTGTCGAGGAAGGCGTTGATCAGTGCTTCGACCTCACCCATGGTGGTGTAGCCGAGAGCGGCGACCAGTTCGCCGAGGCGGCGATGATCACCGGCGCGCTGGAAGTCGAGCGCTTCGTTGAGTTGAGCCTCGGTGATGAGCCCGCCCTCGACGAGCACCCGTCCGACCGGCGACCTGCCGCCGATGGGATTGGGGGCGTGCGGCGGGTTGGGAATGGGCGGCAGATCGTTGTCAGCCGGTTCGACGCCGTCGCCGACAGCGGAGGTCGGCTCCTCGTCGACGGTCGCCGGCTCATTCGCGTCATCGAGGCTTCCGACTTCGGCGGCGTCACCGTCGCGGAGCTGGGCCAGCCGGTCGAGGAGCGGTTGATAGGTGGCACTGCCTTCGGTGCCGTCGCTCTCGAGCTGGTCGAAGATCGTGCGCAGGGTGTCGACGGTCTCGAGAAGCGCAGAAGCGATCTCCTCGTTGAACGCAATCTCGCCGTCACGGACCTTCGACAGGAGGTGCTCGCCCGAGTGGCTCACGCTCTCGACCGTCACCAGGCCGAGGAAGCCGCTGGCGCCCTTCACGGAGTGGATTCGACGGAAGATCTCGCGGACGAGTTCCAGATCGTTGGGCTTGGACTCGAGGTCCAGCAGCGCATCATCGATCGCATCGAGTGACTCGCGCGACTCGACGACAAACGCTTCGATGAGTTCGCCATCGCCTTCGAGATCGTCCACGGCATCCCTTTCGCCTTCTTGACAGAACGATCGAAGGTTCGGCGCGCCGTCAACAGCTATGAGTGGCGGTGCGGGGCGGTCGGCCGATTTCGGGGGCGCGACCGTGGGACCAGGACGTTCCCTGGTGCCTCGAGGACCCGGAGAAGATGTGATGGGTCCTGCCGACGCTCACGAGCGAGTTGTGCGCTACATTGACGGACCGGGTGGTCGCTGGGATTCCCTCCCCCAGTGACCACCCTCTTCGCGCTCCGGCCCGAGTCGCCGCCGACCCCCACGGCACCGTCTTGATCGTGCGTCGGGCCAACGGCCAGACTCCGACGGTGACCTTCTCAACGCTCCTGATCGCCAACCGAGGCGAGATCGCCTGCCGCATCATGCGTGCCGCCGACGAGCTCGGTATCGACACCGTCGCGGTGTACTCGACCGACGACGCCGAGTCGCTCCACCGACGCAAGGCCACGCGCTCGGTCCCGCTGGCAGCGCGGGGAGCGGCGGCGTATCTCGACATCGAGGCGATCATCGCCGTTGCCGTCGCCGAGGGCGTCGACGCCATCCATCCCGGGTACGGCTTCCTCAGCGAGAACGCCGACTTCGCCCGGGCGTGTGACGAGGCGGGCATCGTGTTCGTCGGCCCCGGCGCCGACGTCCTGGAAGCGTTCGGCGACAAGTCGGCGGCCCGGCTGCTGGCTGTCGCCTGCCACGTGCCGGTGTTGGCCGGTACGGCGCCGCTCGCCGACGCCGGCGAGGCCGAGGCGTTTCTCGACTCGCTCGGCGACGATGGTGCGATCCTGCTGAAGGCGGTGGGTGGAGGCGGGGGCCGTGGTCTGCGTGTGATCGAGGATCGTGGGTCGATCTCGGAGTCGCTCGAGCGGTGCCGGTCCGAGGCAGCGTCTGCCTTCGGTCGTGCCGACGTGTTCGCCGAGCAGCTGGTTCGCACCGCCCGGCACATCGAGGTCCAGGTGGTCGCCGATGGGCACGGCAACGTCACCCACCTGGGCGAACGGGAGTGCACCCTGCAGCGCCAGCACCAGAAGCTGATCGAGATGGCGCCCGCTCCCGGGCTCGATCCTGGCATCCGTTCTGCGCTGTGCTCGGCTGCCGTCGCCATGGCCGAGCGGGTCGGCTATCGCAGCCTCGGGACGTTCGAGTTCCTCGTCGACAACGACACCGGCAACTGGTACTTCATCGAAGCCAACCCTCGTCTCCAGGTGGAGCACACCGTCACCGAAGAGGTCACCGGGATCGACCTCGTGCAGACCCAGCTCGAGCTGGCAGGTGGGGCGACGCTCACCGATGTCGGTCTGGACCAGCCGATCGAACCTCGGGGCCAGGCCATCCAGGTGCGGGTGAACACCGAGACGATGCAGCCAGACGGCACGTCGCGTCCCACCGGCGGAACGCTCTCGGCCTTTGCCATCCCGTCGGGCCTCGGGATCCGCACCGAGACCCACGGCTATCCGGGCTATACCACCTCGCCGTCGTTCGACTCGTTGCTGGCCAAGGTGATCGTGCACCACCCCGCAGGCTTGGCAGCCGCCCTGCGTCGTGCTGATCGCGCCCTCGGCGAGTTCACCCTCGGAGGGATCGCCACCAACCTCGACTTCTGTCGGGCGTTGGTGCAGCGGCCCGACGTGGCCGCCAACACCATCTCGACCCGACTGATCGACGCGATCGCCCCCGAGGTGATCGCCGCTGCGGAAGAGCTGACGTCCGCCCGTGGCGCCGGCGACGACGCTGGTGCCCCGACGCCGGGCCACGCCGGTCGCCACCTGGCGAGTGCCGATCCGCTGGCGGTGTTGGATCTTGGCCGCACGGCGCGCAGCGACACCGCCACCTCGGCGACGGCAGCGCCGTTGGCCGAGGGGATGCACGCCATCGGCGCGCCGCTGCAAGGCACGATCGTGTCAATCGGGGTCGAGGTCGGCGCCGAGGTCACCAAGGGTTCGCCGCTGCTCGTGATGGAAGCCATGAAGATGGAGCACGTCATCGAGGCCGACGTCTCGGGCGTCGTCCGGGTCGTCAACGTGAGCGTGGGTGACGCCATCTTCGAGGGCCACCAGTTGATCGCCATCGAGGAGGGCGATGTCGCCGGTGAGGCCGTCACAGCCTCGTCCGAGATCGATCTCGACCACATTCGGCCCGACCTGGCCGAGGTGATCGAGCGCCACGAGATCGGCCTCGATGCCCGACGCGTCGAGGCCGTGGCCAAACGCCACGAGCGAGGCGGTCGCACCGCCCGGGAGAACGTCGCCGATCTGGTCGATCCCGACACCTTCGTCGAGTACGGCGCCCTCGTGCTCGCAGCGCAGCGCAAGCGCCGCTCGGTCCAAGAGCTGATCGAGAAGACGCCCGGCGACGGTCTCGTTGGCGGCCTAGCCCGCATCAACGGCGACCTGTTCCCCGGTGAGGAGGCCCAGTGCGCCGTGGCGTCGTACGACTACATGGTGCTCGCCGGGACCCAGGGGCA
The DNA here is from genome assembly GCA_041394265.1 of Acidimicrobiales bacterium. Lineage (NCBI taxonomy): Bacteria > Bacillati > Actinomycetota > Acidimicrobiia > Acidimicrobiales > Acidimicrobiales bacterium. Next base: position 338,593 of record JAWKIO010000006.1, on the reverse strand, counting down.
CATGAACCACGCCAAGAAGGACCGTCTGTTCGAAACGGCGAAGAAGCTCCAGCTGCCGTTCGTGATGTTCACCGAGGGTGGTGGCGGTCGTCCCGGCGACACCGACGGCACCGGTGTTGCCGGACTCGACTGCCTCGCCTTCGGTCTGTGGGCCGAACTGTCGGGTCTCGTGCCTACCGTCGCCATCAATCGGGGCTATTGCTTCGCCGGCAACGCCGCGCTGCTCGGGTGCGCCGATGTGGTCATCGCCACCCGTGACTCCAACATTGGGATGGGCGGCCCGGCGATGATCGAGGGCGGCGGGCTCGGCGTGTTCCATCCGAGCGAGATCGGCCCGATCGATGTCCAGAGCCGCAACGGGGTCATCGACATCGTGGTCGACGACGAAGCCGAGGCCGTACGGGTCGCCAAGCAGTACCTGTCGTACTTCCAGGGGCCGCTCGAGGAGTGGTCGTGCACCGACCAGCGAGAACTGCGCCACATCATTCCCGAGAACCGGCTGCGGATCTACGACGTGCGCGAGGTGATCGAGAAGATGTTCGATACCGACTCGGTGCTCGAACTCCGTCAAGACTTCGGGGTCGGCATGATCACCTCACTCGCCCGGATCGAGGGCAAGCCGGTCGGCGTCATCGCCAACAACCCGACCCATCTGGCCGGGGCCATCGACCCGAACGGTGCCGACAAGGCGTCGCGATTCATGCAGCTGTGCGACGCCCACGACCTACCGATCGTGTTCCTCTGCGACACGCCGGGGATCATGGTCGGCCCCGAGGTCGAGAAGTCGGCGCTGGTGCGCCACGCCTCACGCATGTTCGTCACCGGCGCCAGCCTCACGGTGCCGTTCACCACGATCGTGTTGCGCAAGGGCTACGGATTGGGGGCGCAGGCGATGGCCGGCGGCGGCTTCAAGTTTCCCATCATGACCGTGGGCTGGCCGACCTCGGAGTTCGGCGGGATGGGGCTCGAGGGTGCGGTCAAGCTCGGCTACCGCAACGAACTGGCCGCCATCGAGGATCCCGAAGCACGGGCCGCCGCCTACCAGGAACGGGTCGACCGCATGTACGAAGTCGGCAAGGGTGTGAGCATGGCCGACCACCACGAGATCGACGACGTCATCGATCCCGCCGACTCCCGCCGCATCATCGCCGCCACCCTCACCGCCGCCGGCTCCCCACCCAAGCGTCAGGGCAAGAAGCGGCCCATGATCGACACCTGGTGACCCGACTCGTCGACCGCCCGAATCACTGGGCGCGTGGCGAGCAGGGGAGTAGGCAGCCTCGCCGTGGGCCTAGCTGATGGTGAGGGATTGCACTTTGGGTGGGGACTCGGCGCTGAGGGTGAAGGCCACCGTGAGGTGCGTGGGTGGCGCACCGATCTTCGAGCGGTGGCCGCGAGCCGCCGTCGGTACCACGCGTTCGACGGGCTCGATCGTGAACGAGCCGGCGGCGCCGTGCTGGATCGAGAGCGGGCCGAAGCGAAACGTCACCTCGTTGCCCGAGAGGGTGTCGAGACCGCGGCGGAGCCGGGCCAGGTCTCGGGCGATGAGGGCCGCCCGACGATCGAATGGTTCATCGAGCTCGACATTGATCGCCCAACCCGAGTCGGACGAATCGACGGACCAGTCGGGCGGCTCGTCGCCAAGTATCGGCTCGAGCACTCGGATGAGGAACCGGTGGGCGGCCTCGACCTGCGGCGCCGACGGTGGCGGCACGGTGAGCGGAGCGTTTCCGGCGAGCGAGGGGAGACGGTCGAAGATTGCCATGTTGAGCTGCGCCATCGGGGCGTAGGTCAGGTTCGAGAGGGCGACGATGCCGAGCCCGTGGTCGACCAGCCAGCGCATGTTCGACCCGAACCCCGGCAAGCCGCCGCTGTGGGTGACCACGGTGCCGAGTTGTTCATCGTGGACGACCTGCAACCCCATGCCGTAGCCGCTCGCCATGCCGGGATTGCCGTGGGACCGATGGATCTGTTGTTGCTCGCGGCGCGACGATCGGCGGAGCGGCCCATCGTCGGGATCGTTGCGCGCCGGGTAGGCGTCGAGCATGAATCGCACCCAGCGACGGAGATCCTCGATCGAGCTCCACAGGCCGCCCATTGGTGCCACTCCGCCGTCGGCGAGCGGAGGGAGCTCGGCCTGCCACGCACCCTCGTCACCGTCATGGATCGGAGCAAGCCATCGGTGCCCGGTCGCTGCACCAACGTCGGGCGGGTCCCAGCCGGTGTCGGTCATGCCCAACGGTTCCAACAGTCGCGCGCTGACGTGGTCGCGCAGCGGTGCGCCCGTGACCTCCTCGACGACACGGCCGGCCATGGCGAACCCATAGTTGGAGTATTGGAAGGCCGTGGCGGTCGGGTGCGCATGGTGGGCGCCCCGCTCGAACAGGTCGTCCATGACCGTGGGCTCGGCGTCCAGCAGGCGGTCGGCCCACGGGTCGTCGGTGGCGAAGCCGGCCGACATGGTGAGGAGCAATCGAAGCGTGACGGGCGGTGCGTCGCTCGTCGGGCCGACGACGCCAGCGAGGCTGGGAGCGAGCCGGGCGATCGGCGCATCGAGATCGAGCACTTCGTCGTCGCGTAGTGCGAGCACCGCCGCTGCGGTGAAGCTCTTGGTCATCGACGCGATCCGGAACCTGGATCGCTCGGTCGGAGCGACCGACGTGCGGTGATCGATCGATCCTCGAGCGACGGTGGGGAGGTGGTCGGTGCGATCGAAGACGGAGACAACGACACCGGGCAGGTGGTGCTCGGCGACCCAACGATCGGTCAACTCGGTGATCAGCGCGCCCAGCCGATCATCGAGCTCGATCGTCGATCCCACGCTCAGCGCTGACCCGTCTGCACGAACGTGGTGATCGCGGCGAACGCGTCGCGGTCCTGCATCATGAACAGGTGGCCACCCTCGAAGACTCGGAGGACCGCGTCGGGAATGTCGTTGGCCAGCTTTTCGGCGTTGGACAGTGGAGCGATGTGGTCGTAGCGCCCGGCGCACACGAGGGTCGGCGAGGCGATGGCGGGCAGGGCTGCGTTGACGTCGTGGCCGGCCCGGGCCTCGAGCTGGCGGCGGGCTCCGGCGGCCGCCTCACCGGACGGCGGGTTGGCGCCTCGTGCCAGCATGGCGTCGTAGACCACTCGCGGGATCCCGGGCAGCGGCTCGTCGGCGTCGGGGTCGTAGCGACCGTCGGTCAGTCGCATGCGCCGATCGAGGAGCTCGTCGGGTGGGAGGTCGGTCAGGGTGTGCAGAGGGAACGAGGCATGGTCGCCACCCGGTGAGGTGCAGTTCAAGACCAATCGGTCGACGAGGTCGGGATGGCGCTGCACGAGATTGAGCGCCACCATGCCCCCGAAGCTGGTCCCGACCACGTGGCACCGTGACCAGCCGAGCGCTGCGGCGAGACCGGCGGCGTCATCGGCGTACTGGGCCATCGTGTAGGGACCGTCGGGCTTGTCGGTCTGGCCGAGGCCGCGTTGGTCGAAGTGGCACACGTAGCCCGCCTTGTTGATCGGGTTCCGGTCGGGCTGCGACCATCGCAAGTCGTTGCCGGTGCCACTGATCATCAGGACCGGCGGTGCTTCGGGGTCGCCGTGCATCTCGTAGTACATCTGCAGGCCGTCGACGTCGATGAAGGGCATGCGCACGGTGTAGCACGCCCGGCTGCACGGTGTAGCACGCCCGGCGGGCCCTGCCGACCCGGTTCGTGGGTCAGCCGAGAGGCGACCCCGTCACGCCACCGGACGAGGGGTGGTCTTCGGCGCCCGGTGCTGGGAGGTCTCGCCGACGCCGAACACGAAGATGGCAACGGCGATGAACGACCCGACACCCAGCGCCGCCGATGATGCGCCGAGTCCGAACGTGTCGGCCAGGACCCCGACCACGATCGGCCCGACGATCTTGCCGAAGTCGCGGATCGCTCCGAGCGTGCCCAAGAACTGGCTGGTCGCTTGGGGTGGAGCGATGTCGCTCGACAGGGTGAGCATGGTGCCCGATCCGAAGCTGTTGCCGACACCAATCAACGCGGCAGCACCCGCCACGCCGGCGTAGGTGTCGACGGTGGCCAGCCAGATCAGACCGATGCCGACCAACGAGAAAGCAGGCACCACGGCGGCGAGCCGCCCGAATCGGTCCATCACGTAGCCGGCAATCGGGAACAGGAGGAAGTCGGTGAACGTGCCGATGCCGACGAGCAAGCCGATGTCGCCCGGGTCTAGTCCGAGTCCTTCACCGATCAGTGGGATCACGATCTGGCGGCCCTGCCGAGCAGCGATGACGAGAATCTGGGCGATTCCCATCGGGACGAGGATCGGCCAATGCGAAGTGCGTTCGATCGGGTCCTCGACCGCATCGGGAACCTCGAGGTCGTTGCGCTCGGTTTCGCTTGTCGCCGGCGAGACCGTCGAGGGCAGCGGTTGGCGACTCGTCAGCAGGGGAAGCATGCCGAGCGCCGTGACCAGGCCGGCGGCCAGGAACGCTGCGGGATAGCCTAGGGCTTCGACAGCGAAACCGCCGAGGACCGGGCCGATGAAGAAGCCCAGGCGGGTGGTGCCGCCGAAGAGCGACATTGCTCGGCCACGCACGCTGCTGCTGGTCGCCCGGGTCATGACCGTCTGACGCGACAACAACCATCCCGTCGACCCGACACCCCACAGCAGCCGGGCGATCAACAGCACGGCCGTGATCTCGATCCAGCCGAACACCCCGGTCGTGGCGGCCATCACCGCCACCGAGGCGAGCATGACGACCTGTTCGGGCCGTCGGGCCAGGAGGTGGCCGAAGGGGAGTTGGGCCACCATCGCCCCAACCCCAGCTGCGGCGAGGACCCACGCGATCGAGCTGTAGGACAGCTCGATCGAACGGAGATAGAGCGGAAGGATCGGCAGCAGCATCGCCGTGCCGGTCTGCACCGCCAGCGCCGGCAGATAGATGGGCATCACCAGTGACCGCAGGACCGTCGCGGCGGTTGGTGGCGACGTTCCTGGCATCGGTGCCACCGTACAACGCCGTTGCCAGGCATGATGTCGTGCGTGGCTGAGGCTGGAACACCGACCAAGAAGACGATCGACTCGAAGGCCGTGCGGGCTTGGGCCTTCGATGTGGGTGACCGTGCGTCGTCGCTGCGGGTCTACGCCGCTGTGCGGTGGACGGTGCAGACCTTGCTGTTCCCGTGGCTGAGGGCCGAGTGCGTCGGCTCGGAGCGACTCGACCTCGAGGGCCCGATGATCCTGGCGCCGGTGCACCGCTCGAATCTCGACTCGGTCGTGGTCGCGTGTTTCAGCAAGCGGCGCATTCGTGCGCTGGGCAAGGAGTCGTTGTTCGTCGTCCCGGTCGTCAAGTACTTCTGTGCCGCCCTGGGCGCGATCCCGGTGCGGCGGGGCCAGGCCGACCGTGAGGCGCTGGCGGCAGCGAAGTCGCTGCTCGACCGGGGCGAGTCGATGATCGTGTTCCCCGAAGGCACCCGGCAGGATTCCGGTGTCGAACTCGGCGAACTGTTCGACGGCGCGGCCTGGTTGTCGGCCCGCACCGGCGCTCGGGTCATCCCCATCGGCATTGCGGGCACCGACACGGCGATGGGAGCAGGTGCCAAGTGGATCCGCCGGGCCCACGTGCGGGTCGTGGTGGGTGAACCGCTCGACCCTCCGGTCCGTCCCGACGGCAAGCGAGCCGACCGCGACGCCATGAGGATCTTCACCGAGACGTTGGCCGAACGGCTGGCCGACGTACAACGTCAGGCGTACTCGCTCGCGCAGTGAGCGCCTGCGATCCACCGTTTGTGACCGTCTCGACGCCCATGAGGTTGGCTGGTCGGTCACGGTCCGGCTCCACGAGGCGATGCGCCGAGCGATCTCGAGCGTCGACGATGGGGCGTCGCAATGCAACGACGACACACTCGGCGGTCGGGCCCAGGTCACCGAAACGGACGACTCCACTGGCAAAGCCGCAGGCAACGCACGGTCCGGCCGATCGTGCGTCGGACTCGGCTCACCGATAGAGCTCAGGCCAGCCTGTGGACTGATTGGCGCCACCACGCGTTCATCACATCCGACCATGACATCGGCATGGTCGAGGCCGACCGATTCCATCGTGAGCATGCCGTGGCCGAACTCGCGATCCGGGATCTGAAAGAAGACGCCGAGCTCGAGCACATCCCGTCCGAGCACTTCCACGCCAACGCCGCCTGGCTCGGGTGTTCGGTCCTAGGCCACAACATCGGGATCTGGGCGAGCATGATCAGCGGGCAGCCGGCGGTGACATGCCGAGCGTCGACCACCGCCCGCTACGCCAACGCCTGCATCGACGCGCTCCGACCACCGGTCCAGCCCGTCCTCACGCCCACGAGCCGCCCAAGACCGCCGAGGAAACCCTTCAGAAGCCGATCGGTGGATGGAGGGTAGGTCGAACGCCAGTTGGAGCGCGGCGGTGCCGACCTCGAACGCCGGTTCGGGTCGGTGCGTGGTGCGGATGGTGCAGTTGGCGTGCTCGAGAGTGCTCGCTGGGGGTTACTCGAGTTTGATGCCGGTGGGGAGGAAGAACCCGACCGTCCCGTCGGGCAGGGGTTCGCAGTAGAACTTGGCCCGGGTTTTGAGGTTGTGGTGGTAGCGGCACAGGCATTGGCCGTTGGTGAGGTCGGTGGGGCCGCCGTCGACGAAGGCTCGGAGGTGGTCGGCTTCGCAGTAGATGGCGTCGCGGTGACAGCCGGGGAACGTGCAGCACCGGTCGCGGAACTTGATGAGTTGTTTCTGGGTGGTGGTGAACAGGCGGCGGGACTGGCCGGCGTTGATGATGATGTTGGGTGCGGTGTAGACGATCCGGCGGATGCGGGCTTCGAACAGGTGTTGGAGCATGATCCGGAACGGGATCGGTGTGCCCCGCAAGGTCTCGCAGCGTCGCATCGGATCGACCGCGGCCGCTGTGGACGGGCCGGAAGGCACCGGGTACGGCGGATCCGGTAGATACAGCCCGCCGGACGGGCTGGCGGCCGTGGGGTTGGTGGCGGGCTCGTTGTCAGCGGCACGGCCGTTGGCGGCAGCGTCGGACCCGTTGCCTGCGTTGCCAGTGGCGGCGTCGTCGTTCAGGTCGGACGCCGACTTCGCCGAGCCGCCACTCTCCTCGGTGCCGTTGTCGGCGGGCGGGGCCGTGTCGCCGCTCGCTTCGCCGGCAGCCGCCGACGCTGCGGTGCGTTCGCCGGCGGCAGCGTCGGCGTGTCCAGCCGCGTTCGCATCCGCAGCGGCCGCGCCGGCGGTGTCGGTGTCGGGTGCCCAGTCGCCGAGATCGGCATGCAGCATCTGGGCGATGAACTCCGACAGACTCAACACATCCAAACCGAAGATGATCGACGGCTCGGGACGCTGTGCCCCCTCCGGCGTGGATGACCCGTCGACCACCAACGACACCAGCGCATCGAGGCGACGTTGCCGGTCACTCCGGCGCAGCATCGACTTGGTGATCACTTCACCCGGCGCTGCCTCCGCCACCGCTTTCGCCCAATCGGCGTCGAAGAACTCCGCTGCCCGCTTCGACACCAGCTGATCGAAGATCTCACCATTCACCGGATCCAAACGCCCGGCCAAATGGAAGTTCCCGTCCAGGTCTTTCGACGACTGATAGAACCGCCGCTCCAGATTCAACAAATACTTCTCGTACGCCCCATCCGGATCGGCGCCGTTCGTCGCTTCGCTCCTCTCTTACCGAGTTTCTCGCTGCGCTCGAAACATCGCGCCGCTGGACGTTGCGAGCTTGCAGCGGCGCGACGTTGTGAGCCTCAGGCGAACAACTCGGGGTGCCCGAAGGGCACACTCGGTCTCTGACCGGCGGATCATCCGATGGGCATGCGCTGGGGTGACCTTGGCCCGATGCGCCAGCCACGCCCCGGTCGACCTCGAACCGAGATGGCGGCCCACACCACGCCGATGCGCGGCCAACGCCAACTGGCCGGTCTGGGTCTCCAGATGCTCCGCGGCGTTGGCCATCACCAACAACAGCTCAGCCATCTCATCGGCCGACAAATCCTCCACATCGTGCATCGAGGAGAACGTGAGGAGCTGATTCGCCAACTGGGCGACATACGGCGTCGACGGATCAGCAGTGATCCGCCCCCTCCTCCCCGCATCCTTCGCCGACCCGAATCCCATGAAAACAGTATGACCACGGGGTATGACAGCCATCGGAGAGTCGGTGGGTGTCCGTCGTGATGAGACATCTGGTTGTTCAGTTGTCTGGGTTGGTCTCCTTGGGTTTGTTGATCCAGGCGATGTCGGGGACCTGGGGTGCTCGGGGTGGCCGATGGAGGCGTGCGGGGTGCTCGCGGTAGGCGGCGTCGAGGACGGCTTGTCGTGCTGCTTGGACGGCAGCGGCTCGTCCGGTGTGGACATCGGATGGGGTGTGGTAGCCGATACCGGAGTGCCGGTGTTGATGGTTGTAGTGCTCCATGAACTGGTCGACGAACGCTCGAGCGGTGGCGAGGTTGGCGAATCGTCGGGAAACGGGGTGATTGCTTCAGTGTCTTGGATAGCGAACCGGTCCGGACGACCAACACTGCGCCTCCCTGCCCGATGGCCCAGGGCGAACGCCTTCATCTCGTCCCTGGCCGCGATCGGCGCGCTGTCCGCACCCTCGGGCTGACCGCCACCACCGGCACCGACGGCTGACGGGTCACTGACGGTGTGACTACCATCACGCCCATGACCGCGATCGACACCAGCCTCAGCCACACCATCGGCGCCTCGGAGCCGCCGCTGCTCACCACGACCATCGGTGACAACCTCCGCCAGACCGTGGCGGATCACGGCAGTCGCGATGCCCTGATCGTTCGCCCCCACGGCGACACGCCCGGCACTCGGTACACCTACGACCAGCTGTGGGCCGAAGTCGATCTCCTCGCCCGGGCGCTGCTGGCGAAGGGTTTCGTCAAGGGCGACCGCATCGGTGTGTGGGCGCCGAACGTCACCGAATGGGTGCTCACGCAGTTCGCCACGGCGAGGCTCGGCATCATCCAGGTCAACATCAACCCGGCGTACCGCACCCACGAGGTCCAGTACGCGCTCGCCCAGTCGGGCTGTCGTGGTCTCGTTGCCGTCACCGATTTCAAGACCAGCAACTACCGGGCGATGATCGACGAGGTGCGGGGTGACCTGCCCGAGCTCGAGCATGTGATCTTCATCGGCGATCCGAGCTGGGACGAGCTGATGGCGCTTGCGGATCAGAAGACCTCGGCCGACGTCGAGGCGGTCGAAGCCACCCTCAGCCCCGACGAACCGATCAACATCCAGTACACCTCGGGCACCACCGGCTTCCCGAAGGGCGCCACCCTCAGCCATCGCAGCATCCTCAACAATGGCTACAACGTCGGCGAGGCCTGCGACTACACCGAGCAGGACCGAGTGTGCGTGCCGGTGCCGTTCTACCACTGCTTCGGCATGGTGATGGGCACGCTGGGTTGCACCACACATGGCGCGGCGATCATCGTTCCTGCTCCGTCGTTCGAACCGGTCGCCACCCTCGAAGCGGTGCAGGACGAGCGCTGCACCAGCCTGTATGGCGTTCCCACGATGTTCATTGCTCAGCTGGCCGAATCCGGTTTCGATGGCTACGACGTCAGCTCGCTCCGCACCGGGATCATGGCCGGTTCACCGTGCCCGATCGAGGTCATGCGCCAGACGATCGACAAGATGCACATGACCGACGTGACCATCGCCTACGGCATGACCGAGACGGCGCCCGTCAGCACGCAGACCGCTACCGACGACCCGATCGACAAGAAGGTCGGCACCGTCGGGCGAGTTCAGCCCCACATCGAGGTGAAGGTGGTCGACCCGGAAACGGGCGAGACCGTTCCGCGTGGCACCTCGGGCGAGTTCTGCACCAAGGGGTACTCGGTCATGGTCGGCTATTGGAACGACCCCGACAAGACCGCCGAGGCCATCGATGCCGACGGCTGGATGCACACCGGCGACCTCGCTGTCATGGACGACGAGGGCTACGTCAATATCGTCGGCCGCATCAAGGACCTCATCATCCGCGGCGGCGAGAACGTCTATCCCCGCGAGGTCGAGGAGTTCCTCTACACCCATCCCAATGTGCGCGACGTGCAGGTGGTCGGCGTCCCCGACCGCAAGTACGGCGAGGAGATCATGGCGTGGATCCAGACCGAGGACGGCAGTGAGATGACCCTCGACGAGGTCAAGGAGTACTGCAAGGGCAAGATCGCGCACTACAAGGTGCCGCGCTATGTCATGACCACCAACGAGTTCCCGATGACCGTCACCGGCAAGATCCAGAAGTTCAAGCTGCGCGACGACGCCATCGAGCACCTCGATCTGTCGAGCCATATCACCGAGACCGCCTGACCTCTGCGAGTTGTACGCGGCTGGGTGGGTGGCGGCGACCTGACGTAGGCTCGGCGCCATGACTGCAACCGAGGCACCATCGACCGTCGAGGAGTTCGCCAGTGGCGGGTTCTCGACCCGGATGTCCGCACCCACCTTCGACAGTGTCGAGGAGACGCGCCGGCATCGACTCGAACGACTGGCGGCGTCGTTCCGCCTGTTCGGGCGATTCGGCTTCGACGAGGGCGTTGCCGGCCACATCACCGTGCGAGACCCCGAGTTCAACGATCGCTTCTGGGTCAACCCCTTCGGCATGAACTTCAAGCACATCAGCGTGTCCGACCTCATCTGCGTCGACCATCACGGCGACGTCGTCGTCGGCTCCAATCCGGTCAACCGTGCCGCGTTCGCCATTCACTCCCGAGTGCATGCCGCCCGACCCGACGTCGTTGCCGCCGCGCACTCCCACTCGGTCTACGGCAAGGCGTGGTCGTCGCTGCGTCGCCCGCTCGACCCGCTGACCCAGGATTCGTGCGCCTTCTACCAGGACCACGTGGTGTTCGACGACTACACCGGCGTCGTGCTCGACACGTCCGAAGGCGATCGGATCGGCGCGGCCCTCGGCGGGGCCAAGGCTGCCATCTTGTCGAACCACGGCAATCTCACCGTCGGTCATACGGTCGATGAGGCCACCTGGTGGTTCATCACCATGGAGCGCACCTGTCAGGCTCAGCTCCTGGCCGAGGCCACCGGTCACAAGCCGGTGCTCATCGACGCCGACCAGGCGGAGAAGACCGCAGGCCAGGTCGGTTCGCACGACGCCGGTTGGTTCAACTTCCAGCCGCTCTACGACTGGATCAGTCGCGAAGAGCCCGACCTGTTCGACTGATTCGTCGAGGGCCCAGCCTGATGGTCTCGTTCATCCGCAACGGGCGCTTCCTCGATCCCGCCGACCAGTGGGTCTACGGCGACCTCACCATCAACGATGGTGAGGTCGTCCGCATCACCGAGGGGCCCGATGTCGAGGCGCTCATTGCCGACGACACCGACATCGTGCTCGATGCCGAGGGCAACCGGGTCGGTCCCGGTTTCATCGATCTCCAGATCAACGGCGGCTTCGGGATCGACCTCCAATCCGACCCGGCGGCGGTGTGGCAGCTGGGTGAGCGGCTGCCGTCGATCGGTGTCACGGCGTTCCTACCAACGCTCACGACCAACGGCCACGCCCACGTCGCCGAGGCGCTGGCGGCACTCGAACGGCGCCCGGTCGACTACGTCGGTGCTGAGCCACTGGGTTGGCACCTCGAGGGTCCTTGGCTGAGCGAGGCGAAGCGAGGCGCGCATGCCCGCTCCAAGCTCGAGCCGATCCCCGACGAGTTGCCGGACTGGTACGCACCGGAACACGGAGTGGCACTGGTGACGTTGGATCCGGAACTGCCAGGGGCCGAGCGTGCGGTGGCCACGCTGGTCGACCGCGGCGTGGTCGTGTCCTTCGGGCACACGGCGGCCGCGCAACCGTTCGCCGATCTGGCGTACGGCTGGGGCGCCACCATGGGGACTCATCTGTTCAACGCCATGGTCGGTTTGCACCACCGTGATCCCGGGCTCGCTGCCACCCTGTTGAGCGAACGGTGTTCAGCGTTCTTCGGGCTGATCGTCGACGGCGAGCACGTTGCGCCGCCACTGGTCGACATCGCCTGGCGGTTGGCGCCCGACCGCCTCGTGCTGGTCAGCGACGCCGTCGCTCCGCTTGGGATGACCGAGCAACGAGTGCACCGCCTCGACGACGGCACCCTTGCCGGGGCTGTGGCGGGTCTCGACGCCGGCGTCCGCAACCTCGCGGCCTTCACCGGCTGCTCCACGGGCGCCGCCCACCGGGCCGCGTCGGCCCGACCGGCCGACGTGCTCGTCGACCAGACCCGGGGCGAGCTGTGGCCCGGCTTGCGCGCCGATGCCGTGGTGCTCGACGACGATGGCCGCGTGGCGGCAACGATCATCGGCGGCGAGCTGGTGTATCGAGCCGACGACTGAGTCGACCGCCGAGTTCTGCGCCCGTTCCCAGGCGGTGGTCATGCGCCCGTACCCGGGCGGTGGTCATGCGCCCGTACCCGGGCGGCGCGGTAGGGTCGCGGCATGTCCCGCATCGAGCTCCGTGACGTCGGCCCACGCGACGGTCTGCAGTCCGAGGAACCCGTCGCGATCGAGCGTCGAGTCGAGCTGGTCGACGCCCTGAGCCACGCCGGTCTGTCCGACATCGAAGCGGTCAGCTTCGTCTCTCCCAAGGCGGTCCCGCAGATGGCAGGGGCGGGCGAGGTGATGGCCTCGATCGAGCGTCGAGCCGGGGTCACCTACTGGGCGCTGGTGCCGAATCGCAAGGGTGCCGAATTGGCCGTCGACGCCGGGGCCGATGCGCTCACCGTCACCATCTCGGCCTGCCCGGTCTACAACGAGAAGAACATCCGCCAGAGCGTCGACGACTCCCTTGCCGCCATCTCCGACATCGTCGCCGTGGCCGATGGTCGGGTGGTCGATTGTGTCATCTCGTGCGTCTTCGGTTCGCCCTACACCGGTGACGAGCCGACCAAGGACGTGCCGCGCATCATCGCCCGGCTTGCCGACCAGGGTGTCAACCGGGTCACGCTGGCCGACACGACCGGCATGGCCACACCGACCCGCGTCGAGGCAGTCATTGCAGCCACCGGACCCGACGTCGGGCTGCACCTCCACGACACCCGGGGCACCGCCCTCGTGAATGCGTGGACGGCCATGTCGCTGGGCGTACGCCGATTCGACACCGCCGTGGGCGGGCTGGGTGGGTCGCCGTTCGCCGCCGGTGCCGGCGGCAACCTGGCCACCGAAGATCTCGTCCATCTCCTCGACGACGCCGGCATCGACAGCGGCATCGATCTGGGCGAGTTGCTCGAAACGGCTCGGCTCCTTCGTGGGATGGTCGGCCACGATCTCCCGGGACGAGTGGCGACGCACGGACCTCGCTCGGTCGAGTCCGCGCCATCAACGACCGCGGGTGTGTGACCGGGCACAATGAATCTCGTGACGAGCGACAGCAACACCTCGGCGACCGATCGCTACTTCGACCTCGACGGGGTCATCGGAGCAGCGGGGTTCGCCAGCGGCGATCGGGTGGTCATCGGCCATTGGTACGAGTCACCGATCGGACCCTTCAACGACATCATGTGGGCCGAGCCCGATGGCTGGCGAACGCTCTTCGTCGCCGACGAGCGCTCGAAGTGCTTCATCACCTCGGTGTACCAGTTCGATTCCGTGATCGTCGCCCCGAGCCTCGCCGTGCGGTACTCGCCCGAAACCGAGCACCCGCTGCTCGAGGCGGCGTGGCCTCGGGCCCAGCTCGAGTTCAGCGTCGGACGGGCGGCCCCGTTCCCGCCCCGACCCACGTGGGTGACTCGCCGCATCGAGGCCCCGATCGCCAAGAAGACCATGAACGTCGACACCTACGGCGTCAGCCCGACCGGGGTCTACGAGTGGTATCGCACCAAGAAGTTGCGCCGCATCCTGAGCGGGTGGGGAATCGTCGCCGGTCGAGACCTCGGTGAGGTGGGGTCACCGACGGAAGCGACAGGGTTCGGGTTCTCCGAACCGCCACCGTTTGCGTCGGTCACCGAGATCAGCCCCCGCCTGCACGACCCATCGCACGCCCTCGATGCCGTCATCGACCGACTGAATGCGGAGCGATCCAACTTCGACCAATCGACGAGCGACACATGACCACGACCGCTGCCACTCCCGAGCCCGCAGCTGCACCGCTGTGGACCCCGACCCCGGAACGCATCGCCGGGTCGAACCTCGATGCGTTCCGCCGACGGTTCCGCCCGGAGGCCGCCGACTCCGACGAGCTGTGGCAGTGGTCGGTCGACGAGCCCGGCCCATTCTGGCGAGCGATGTGGGATGCTGCCGGCGTAATCGGTGATCCCGGCGAGCGCCTCGTCGCCGAAGCCGATCGCTTCGCTGACTGGCGATTCCTCCCCGACGCCGTGTTGAACGTGGCCGAGAACCTTCTGGCCGAACGCGAGGGGGCGACCGATCCGGTCATCATCGCTCGCACCGAGTCCGGCAAGGAGCGGTTCGTCGATCGGGCCGAGCTCCGAGCCGAGGTGGCAGCGATGGCGGCCTTCTTCCGCTCGGTCGGGGTCGAGCCGGGCGACCGCGTGGCTGCATGGATGCCGCACGTGACCGAAACGGTGGTCGCCTTCCTTGCGGCCAACGCGGTCGGCGCCGTCTTCACCTCGACCTCGGCCGACTTCGGTCCCGAGGGTGTCGTCGACCGGTTCGGACAGACCACGCCCAAGGTGCTGGTTGCCGCCGACGGCTACGAATACGGCGGGAAGACCTTCGACTGTCTTGCTCGTCTCCCCGAGATCGTCGACCGGCTCCCGTCGGTGGAACACGTCCTCGTGGTCGGCGCGCTCGGTGAACGACCCGACCTGTCGGGCGTGCCTCGGGCAACGGCGTGGTCGGCCGCCATCGCCGAGCATCGCGGTGCTGAACTCGAGTTCGTTCGTCTCCCCGCCGACCATCCGATCTTCATCCTGTATTCGTCCGGCACCACCGGGAAGCCGAAGTGCATCGTCCACCGCTGCGGCGGCGCCCTGCTGAAGCTGCTGAGCGAGCACCTGCTCCACTGCGACATCCGTCCCGGCGATCGCGTCTTCTACTTCACGACGTGCGGCTGGATGATGTGGAACTGGCTCGTGGGTGTGCTTGCCACCGGGGCGTCGATCGTGCTGTTCGACGGCAGCCCGTTCCACCCGGGGCCAGAGGCGCTCTACGACCTGGCCGACGCCGACGAGGTCACCCTTTTCGGTGTCTCGGCCAAGTTCATCGACTCCTCGCTCAAGGCGGGCCTCGATCCCATGAGGTCGCATCGCCTGGAGCACGTTCGCACCATCAACTCCACCGGCTCGCCGTTGAGCCCCGAGGGCTTCGCCTGGATCTACGACTCGGTGAAGTCCGACGTCCACCTCCAGTCGATGTCGGGCGGCACCGATCTCTGCGGCTGTCTCGTCGCCGGCGATCCCACCAAGCCGGTGTACTCCGGAGCGATCCAGCGGCCGGCCTTCGGCTTGCGGATCGAGGTCTTCGACGACGCCGGGCAGCCGGTCGGCGTGGGGGAGAAGGGCGAGCTGGTGTGCTCCACTCCCTTCCCATCCACCCCGCTCGAGTTCTGGGGCGACACCGACGGCAGCAGGTACCACGCCGCCTATTTCGACCGATTCCCCAATGTGTGGGCTCACGGCGACTTCGCCTCGTGGACCCCCGAGGGTGGCATGGTGATCCACGGACGCTCCGATGCCACCCTCAACGCGTCGGGTGTTCGGATCGGCACTGCCGAGATCTATCGAGTGGTCGAGCAGTTCCCCCAGGTGATCGAGTCGATTGCCATCGGTCAGGAGTACGACAACGACACCCGCATCGTGCTCTTTGTCCGGCTGGCCGAAGGAGAAGCCCTCGACGACGACCTCCAGCGGAACATCAAGATGGCGCTGCGCACCCAGTGCTCGCCCCGTCACGTTCCTGCGCTGATCCTGCCGGTCACCGACATCCCGCGCACCCGTTCGGGCAAGATCGTCGAACTGGCCGTCACCGAGGTCGTGCACGGGCGACCAGTCAAGAACCTCGAGGCACTGGCCAATCCCGAAGCACTCGACCTGTTCCGGATCGACTGAGCTGCCGTCGATCGCCGCATGTCGATGCTCGAAGGTCAACAGGGACGCAGCTCGATGGCGATGCTGGAGCCGAAGTCGAGCGCCGTACCCGGCGCCGGGTCCTGGCCGAGCACGAGATCATCGCAGTAGTCGTCCCACGAGATCGACAGGCCATCGATCGTCATGATGAGGTCGATGGCCTCGGGCAGCCGCATGCCGACGAAGTCGGGCACGATGCAGGCATCGATGTCGACGGCAACACTGGCGCCGGTGTCGACCTCGCTCCCGGCCGCCGGTGTGGTGGCTCGGGCGATCGCCGAGTCGCACGCAGGGTCGTGGTCGGGTTCCAGGCCGACCTGTTCGAGTGCGCCGGTCGCCTCCACCAACGGCATGCCGCCGACATCGGGAATGGCCACCTGATCCGGGCCCCGCGTGGCCGCTCGAACGACGAGTGCCGCGGTCACTGCCGCCACGACCGCCACCGCCGTGCCGAGGATCAGCGTCCGACGGCGTCGCCCGCTCGACGGCGCGACACCCACGTCGGGACCGACCACACTTGTCACCGCTGGTACCGGCGTCGACGCCGATGCTGCGGTGGTGCCGGTCAGGAGGTCGGCGAACTCGGCCATCGTGGCCGGGCGATCTTCAGGATCCTTCGCCATCGCCTGCCGCAATGCGGCGCCGACGTGGGCCGGAACGCCTGCCCGCTCGAGCGTTGGCACGGGCGCATTGATGATCTGGTACAGCACACCGAGCATGGTCTCGCTGGTATTGCCGTACGGCGGGTAGCCATCGAGGCAGGCGAACAACGTCGCGGCCAGCGAGTAGATGTCGGCCCGCTGATCGGGATCGCGTCCCTGCAAGATCTCGGGTGCTGCATAGCTCGGTGTGGCCGAGACGGTCATGCGCATCGAACGGTCGGTGGCGATCGAAGCGATCCCGAAATCGGTGAGCTGCGGCCGGTGGTCGTCGGTCAACAGCACGTTGGCCGGTTTCACGTCGCAGTGCACGATGCCGGACCGATGGGCAGCTGCGAGCGCATCGGCGAGCTGAACGCCGATGGTGACCACCTGGTCGACCGTGAGCGGCCCGGATCGCAGCACGTCGGCCAGTGAACCGCCTTCGAGACGCTCCATCACGAGATACGGCTGGTCGTGAGCGGAGTAGCCGGAGGTGAGAACGGTCACGACGTTCGGGTGGGATCCGAGCGAGCCCATCGCCCGGCGCTCTCGATCGAAGCGGCGTCGGATCGTGTCGTCGATCATGGTGTCGAGCACCTTCACCGCAACGGTGCGTCCGTGCACCGTGTCGAAGGCCTCGTGCACGGTTCCCGAGCCGCCTCGACCGAGCGTCGATCGCCATTCGTATCCGGGAATGCCGAGATCGACCTCCGCCATGTGGGCCGAGGGTAGCTCGATCGATTGGTCCTGGTCAGACCGAACGGGCCACCGTTTCGTAGACGAAGGTCGTGCGACCGACAGCGATCGAGGCGCCCGGCGCGATCACCACCGGATGGTTGGGAACGACTCGTTCCCACCGAGCCGTCGCCGGATCCCAGCGGAACGTCCCGTTGGTGGAACCGAGGTCGGCGAGGACCACGTCCCAACCGTCGAAGGTCAGCTCGGCGTGCTCCCGCGACACCGTGTGATCGACGTCGTCGACGACGAGCGGCCGAAGACCCGAGGCCGGGTCGGGTGAGGGTTCGCGGCCGAGCAGATAGGGCTGGTCGAGCGCATAGGTCGCGCCACTGTCGAACACGATGTAGCCGAGTGTGGGCCGGGGACCGGGAACCAGATAGTGGGTGAGATGCACCATCGAGATGCCGCATACCTGGCAGTAGGCGGCGATTGGGTTGTTGAAGTGACCCCGACTGCACTCGATCCCCATGACCTCGTCGGGTGCGGTGTCGACGTGGGCAGCGTCGTCGCTCGATGCGGGACCGCTGTCGGCCTCGGGAAGCGGCGCTCGCTCGTGGTTGGCGGCGCCCGAGAGATCGACCAGCTCGAACGATGCCGGGGCCGGCGTCGGGTCGACCACCGGCGCCTGCGCATCGAGGATCACACCACGACCGGGAACGATGCCGTGCTCCAGATCGAACAGGTGCCGGCCGATCGAGTCGACTTCGGGCTGGTCACCGAGCCCGACCCAGAGGGGCGTGGCGGTGGCTTCGACGTCGAATTCGACGGGGTGATTGCTGTCGCTCGATCCGGCGACGGTGGTGGCGTCGAGCAGGCCGACCGAGCCCGCTCCATGGCGGAGGAGGCGGATGCCGGCCGGGGTGACGATCGCCGCGGCCAGATCGTGCGAGTGGAGCGATCGGATGCGTTCGATCAGAATGCCGGCGGCTGGCGTCTCGGGATGTCCCTCGGTCAGATGGGCGAGTCCTTTCGCTGCGGCCTGCTCGCCGCCGCCGATCACGACGACGGCACCGGGCCATCGGACGATTACGCCGGTGCCGGGCACGACGATGGTGCGATGTGGTGGCGGGGTCATCAGTCGGCAATCCTCTCGACGTCGTCGGCGAAGGCCTCGGCGGTGGGGTAGCGATCAGCCGGCTCGAGGGCAAGGCATCGGGCGATCACCGCCCGCTCGGCCTCGGACAACCCCGCATCGATCAGCGGGCGATCCTGCAGCACCTGGCGCAGCGCGTCGCGCAGCGACGATGTGGGCAGATCCTGGTAGATCGGGCGGCCCGTGAGGACCCGATGCAGGGTGACCCCGAGGGCCCAGATGTCGGACGCCCGGGAGGCCCGATCGCCCCGTACGACCTCGGGGGACAGGTACTCGATGGTGCCGACCGGGCCGATGCCCGTGACGGTCTGCCCCGGATTGATCACCTGGGCGAGGCCGAGGTCGGAGAGGTGTCCTCGGCCTCCGGCGAGCAGGATGTTGGAGGGCTTGATGTCTCGGTGGGCGACGCCGGCCTGGTGGAGTTCGTGGGCCGCTCGGCCGGCATCGGCAGCGGCTTGGCGCACCTCGCCCCGCCCGTGCGGGCGGGCGGGTTGGCCGAGCGAGCCGTCGGGACAGTAGGGCGTGGCGTAGAACAACCGCCCGTTCTGATGGCCGGCGTCGAGGACAGGGAGAAGGAACGGCGAGGTGATGCTGGCATACACCCGCAGCTCGTTGGCCATACGGGCGAAATCGTTGTCGCTGGCCCGCTGGGCGAGGGTCTTCACCGCAACGTGTTCGCCGGGCGGGCGCCCGAGTCGGGCGGGCGGCGTGGCGAGCCAGAACTCGCCGTGGTTGCCTGCTCCGAGATGTTGGACGAAGACGTAGTCGGCAATGCCCGTGGCGTTCATGATTCCTCGATCCTCATCGCAGGTCCTCGACATAGCTCGAATCGACCTCGACGTTGTTGCGGGTGAGCAGGCTCGTGCCCTCGAGCGGTGGCAGGCCGAAGAGCCGCTGGCGACGGCTTGCGACGAAGGTGAGACCGCCGAGCGCAACCAACGAGCCGACGAGTCCGTAGATCAGCAGCCCTCGATCGGTGCGCAAGTCGTCGAGGAAGATGATCGTGCTGAGTGTTTCGCCTGCGGAAAGCGTGACGACGAGGCGGACGAGCGCAGTGGGGGTCATCCGAGAGGCCACGATCGAGCCGACCGGTGCACCCCAGGCGACGATCGGCGCCGCCGCCAGCCACATGCCGAACAGGTCGCCCTGGCGCACGGTGAGCGGCGTGGTGAGCTGTTCGCCACCGATGGCCGCGACCAGACCGTCACGGCTGATCTCCGTTGCGAACTGGCCGTCGAGCAGGCCGAGCACGACGAATCCGACCATCGAGACCAGGGCCATCGCGACGACGCTGGTCGGCACGCCGACGCCGGCACGAACTCCGAAGAGCACCACGACGAACAGGTAGATCATGAGGTCGACGCCCGAGCCGACGAGTGCGGCAGCGACGCCACCGATCGCTCCCGCCACGACCAGGGCGATACGGAGCCGGAGGTGGAGATCTGGCAATCGGTCGGTCACGGATCGCACCGGCACCCGGCGCGACAGGATCACGACCCATGCCATCGACAACAAGACGATGGTGAACGTGACCTTGACGTACGGGCCGGGGAGGTCGACCGGCCAGAACGGTTTGGTGCGATCGCCGAGGAGCAGCAGCGTGGCGAGCATGGTCGACGCGCCGACTCCCGCACCGGTGAGGGCGGAGCGCCATTCGATGGTTCTCCGGTTGATCAGGATCGACGCCGACGCACAGCCCATGCCCACCGTCTGGATGCACAGTGAGAAGCTGCGCGCCGCCTCGGCGGGGACGTCGAGCACCTTGGTGAAGACAGGAAAGGCGACGGCGCCGCCACCCTGTGGGGTGGCACCGGCGACGAAGCTGCCGAAGACCATGGTCAGCGCCGAGACCCAGTGATCGGCGACCCGTCCCCATTGTTGGGCGAGCGTCACCGAGAGCAACCAGATCAGCGTGACCGCACCCGAGAAGGCGAGGCTGGTCACGAACCGACGCTTCGTGTGGGCATGGCGAGCCCGCTGCCCGT
The DNA here is from genome assembly GCA_041394265.1 of Acidimicrobiales bacterium. Classification (NCBI taxonomy): domain Bacteria; kingdom Bacillati; phylum Actinomycetota; class Acidimicrobiia; order Acidimicrobiales; species Acidimicrobiales bacterium. The sequence goes on along the minus strand of JAWKIO010000006.1, from coordinate 318,096 downwards.
CGGCCAGGGCAGCGTCGATGGCGGCCTGATCCCAGCGTTGCCCATCAGACGAAGCGGCCACCGCGATACCTCCAGCGAAGGGCGACGATTCGCAACGGACCGTGCAGGGTGATCCAGACCAGGAACCAGGTGCTGAGGAAGTGAAGCCAGAACGCCGTGGTGGGAACGTCGCGGAGGACGGAAAGCACGACCAGGGTGGACACGCCTTCGCTGATGCCGGTCACCAGGCCGATGCCCGTGGGCCAGTCCTTTTCCCACCGCAGCTGTTGCAGCCCGTGGTAGATCGGCTCCCAGAAGATGACACCCACCACGAGCACCACGGCGAGTGCCGACAGCGTCGTTCGGTACACCTCACCGAGTGGCGCTCCCCCCGAAGGGAGGAAGGGCGTGACGATGATGGTCCAGCCCAGGCCAACGGTCAGGAGCAGGATGATGCGGGTCTGGAGGCGTCCCCAGAGGGTCGGTGTCATCGTGTTGCTCCGCTGTCGTCGGTCGGGGGAAGGTGGCGGAACCAGCGCCACCACTGGGCCAGCGACCGGCCGGCGCCGATCCGGCGAACCGATCCGTGCTTGGCCAGATCGTCGGCGATCGCCAGCGCGGCGTATTGGAGGCCGAGGAACGAGTCGACCCCGGCGTAGTAGCCACCGAGCGTGATCGAACCGCTCGCATACAACCGCCCGGGGTCGCTGCGAGTGCCGTCGACCTCGAACGAGGGCAATACCTCGAGCCGTCCGTAGGCGGAGCGTCTGGCGCCTCCGTGCTCGAGCAGGTCGGCGAGCAGGCGATGCTCGCCAATGTCGGACTCGAGTCCAGTGGCATCGATGACGAAGTTGGCGGCGATCGAGTAGCGGTGTCCATCGGCTTCGATCGTGGTCACGACGGTCTGGTCGGGGCCGGGCTCGACCGAGCGAACCTGGCCGACGTGCTCGAGATACCAGCGCCCCTCTCGTCCTCGCTGGAGCTGGTCCTTCCACGACTGGCGTGGTGGTGTGTTGGTGCCGCCCATCTCGGCGATCAGGGCCGCCCGGCCTGGTCCGTCGAGTCGCTCGAGCCGCTCCTTGAGCTGTCCGCCCCACGCTGCTTTGGGGAAGTTGAACCCCTGGTACGCCCAGCCGTTCTCACCCGGGCGACGGAAGGTGATGCGCTCACCCTGCGGCCCGTTCACGTAGTTGCGGAACAGGTGGACCACGGTGGTGTTGGCCAGGCCCGCCTCACGATCGTCGAGGAGGCGTTGCAGGATGCGAGAAGCGACGATCCCGCTGCCGCGGACGACGACGGTGCTCGGTCGGCGGCGCAGTTCGGCGTAGACGTGCTCGTGGGGCTCGTAGGCGTTGACCACGCGGCTGAAGTCGCGATGTTGCTCGCGATAGGCCTGCAGGTCCGGGAGGAACTTGACGCCCGGGTAGCCGACGGCCACGTGCACATGTTGGCTGCGATATGCCGTGCGGACGGCAGTGCCGTCGGAGCGCTGCTGGGTGAGGATCGAGAAGTAGCCACCGCCGTGGCGGCGCCGAACCATACGGACGACGCCGGTGTGCAGCATCGAGTCCCAACCGATTCGTTCGGCCTCGCGGTCGATCGAGCGATAGACGTCGCCGGCCCGTGGTGTGTAGTAGTCAGCCCCGAACGGTTCGCTGAAGACCGACCACAGTGGCGCGAGTTTGTCCTTCAGGCCCCGTGCGGAGGCCGCTTCGCGGAACGCGTAGCTCGGGAACCCCCAGATGTTGTCCATGGTCGAGCCGGCATCGGAACGCAGGCGTTCGTGGTCGGGAATCTGGGAGTTGGCCGCGAGGTAGCGGTAGGTGCGGCTCGGGATGGCTCCCGGACCGAGCACGGCGATGTGCGGGGCCGGTAGGCCGGCGATCCGTAGGGTGTCGGCGAGGGCGAACGAACCGAGCCCGCCACCGATGCTGACGATCGGGCGGTCGACGATGTCGATGCCGGCCGAGTGCAGCAACTGGTCGGTCCAGAGGGTGGTGCCGACCAGTTGATCGGTGAGCTGGCCAGATCGTGTGGGTTCGGCGTCGTTCGCAGGGGGAGGGTTCATGGCAGGGCTCCGATGCTCCAGACGGCGCTGTCCAAGATCTGCTGGACGATGGCATCCTCGGCGGGCGACTCGAAGGCCACCGCCACGAGGACGACCATGCTGAGATCGGACGGGGCGGCGACGAGGTAGTAGTTCGACAGTCCTGAGTTGCCGCACTGGTCGACCACGGCGTACGAGCCGATGAAGTTGGCGTCGGCGTAGGGACCGCGCTCGCGTGTCACGCACTCGCTGTCGGCGATGAGCTGATTCAGGGTGACGTCGGGGGCGAAGCCGCCAGGGTTCAGCTCCGGGGTGTTGCGGACGGCTTGGAGGAGCACTCCCTTGACCCACTCGTCGTTCAGCGCCGCGTCCAGGTCGGGAGTGACCAACAACGTGCTGGCGTCGCCGGTCTGTTCGTCCCACGCCGCCGGGACGAGCACGCTGATCGCACCGCTGTCGTTGACGACATGGCGAGTGGCCGCCGGTGTCCCGGGTTGGGCGGGAGGAGCGGTGGCCGCCGGTGCCGATGACGGCGGCGTCGACGGTGGCGATGCCGTTGTCGGCGTCGACGTTGGTGTCGGCTCGGCGTCGGTCGAGTTCGGCGTTGCGTCGCCGGTGTCGGTGTCGGGGGCGGTGGCGTCGGGGTCGGTCGCGTCGGTGGAGGTGCGAAGCTGGGCCAGGTTGCTGCCGGTGTCGTCGCCGGGTCGGGTGGCGACGACGACCACGCCCACCAGCACCGCCAGCACGGCGGCGGCCGCAGCGATGATCCACGGAGTCCGCGACGACCGACCGGGCGCGGGCTGGCTGGCGAACGGAGCGAAGGGCGGCACGCCGGTCGACGGTTGGGCGCCGTCGCTCGGGGGCGCTACCGCCATCGTGGGCTGTCCACCGCTCGGCGGCGCGGCGGCCGGCGCTGCGTCGCTGGCTCGGGCACGTTCGAGTGCCTCGGCGAAACCGTCGGCGGTCGGGATCCGCTGTTCGGCGTTCTTGGCCATCGCGGTGTCGATCACCCGGGCGACGGCGTCGGGGACACCGACGGCACGCAGGTCGGGAGGCGGCTCCATCACGATGCGGCTCATCATCGGCACGAGCGATTCGTCGTCGGGACGGACGAATGCCGGCGCACCCCAGGCAAGCTCGAACAACGTCGATGCGAGCGAGTAGATGTCGGCTCGCTCGTCGGGGCGAGCCCCGCCCAGCACTTCGGGCGGGGCGTGGGCGACGCTGGCGGTGATCACGGCACTCTTGGTCTCGGGCGCCCCGTGGAGGCGGGCGATGCCGAAGTCCCCGAGCTTGGCCAACCCAGTTGCGCCGAGCAGGATGTTTCCAGGCTTCACGTCGCGATGGAGGACGCCCAGGCGGTGCGCTGCTCCGAGTGCCCGGGCGATCTCGATACCGAGCTGGACGACGTCGGGCCAGGGCAGCCGGCCTTCACGACGGAGCCGGTCGGCGATCGTGCCGCCGGCCAGGTACTCCATCAGGATGAACGGCTGGTCACGTTGGGTGAACCCGGACCGGTACACGGTCACGATGTTGGCGTGCCCGGACAGCGACCCCATCGCCCGGCGCTCGCGATCGAACCGGACTCGTGCCCGGTCGTCGAAGTCGCCCGTCAGCACCTTGATGGCGACCGTGCGGTCGAGTTCGGTCTCGACCGCCCGATACACCACACCGAACCCGCCTCGACCGATCTCGGTCGCACCCTCGATTCCCTCAATGCCAAGATCGACATCGGCCATGCTCACGACCTCACCCTCCGTGGTGATGTTGTAGCAGAGATCCGCCGACAGGGAACTGGGGGCCAACACCCAAAGGTCATCTCACTGCCGCCAGTTCGTGCACGGTGGGCTGGTGTTGTGCACAATGAGTCGGGGAGGGATGCGAGTGGGACAGGGCCTGGTCGTGGAGTTCATCGATGAGCGGTTCGACGTCGCTCCCGACGACGTGCTCACCTTCGGACGCAATGCCTCGGTGGTGATCGACGAGGCGAACCTCTACATGCATCGGATCGTCGGCTCGTTCGTCCATCACGAGCGCGGCTGGTGGTTGCGCAACGACGGTGCGACGGTCGATCTCGGGATCAACTATGCCGACGGCCGATCAAGCCGGGTCCCGCCCGGGGCAGCCGAACCGCTCGTCGGCAGCGGTGGGATCGTTCGGTTCCGAGCCGGCGCCTCGAACTACGAACTCGAGTTCCACCTCCATGACCCGGTGATCCCCCCGCCCCCGCCCGCCGCGGCGTCGGGCGCACTCGACACCCAGCCGTTCGGCGCCCTGCGACTCAATGACGACCAGCGTTTGCTGCTGACCGCACTGGCCGAACCGTGGCTGGTCACCCCGCCACTCGATGCACCGTCAATCGCGGCGAACGCCGAAATCGCCCAACGGCTGGGATGGTCGTTGAAGAAGCTCGAACGCAAGCTCGACTATCTGTGCGGCCGCCTGAGCGAGCTCGGTGTGCCCGGGCTTCGTGGCAATGTCGGCGTCGAGGCCAAGGACCGGCGGCTGCGGCTCGTCGAGCACGCCCTTGCGGCGTCGATGGTCGACGCTCGCGATCTCGCGGCCCTGGCCCAACTCGATGATGGAGCGCGCCGATGAGCTACCAGCTGGGGATCGACCTGGGGACCACCTTCACGGCGGCGGCGATTGCCGACGGCGCCGGTGTTCGCATGGCCGATCTGACTCACGACAGTGTCGCCATTCCCTCGGTGCTGACCAGGACGAGCGACGGCATCGCCGTCGGCGCCGAGGCCCTGTCGGTGGCGGCGACCCGCCCATGGCTCGTCGCTCGAGAGTTCAAACGACGATTCGGTGACGACACCCCGTTCATCATCGGCGACGATCGGTGGACGGCGTCGGAGTTGACCGGGCTGTTGTACGAATGGGTCGTCGACCGGGTGTCCCAGATCGAGGGAGAGGAGCCCTCGCGTGTCGTGGTCACGCACCCAGCCACGTGGTCGGCCCACCGCCTGGGGCTGCTGCGGGAGGCCACGAGCAGGCGGTCAGCCCCCGTCGGATTCCTGCCCGAACCATCGGCGGCTGCCGTCCACTACCACGAACGGGCACGGATGGAGCCGGGCGCGACCATCGGCGTCTATGACCTCGGCGGGGGCACGTTCGACGCAACCGTCATCCGCCGCTCGGAGACCGGCTACGAAATCCTTGGGCGACCGACCGGTCTCGATCAGCTCGGGGGCCTGGACTTCGATCAGGTGGTGTTCGATCTCGTGATGGAGACGATGCCTTCGGTCTTCGACGAGCTCGATCCCGACGACGTCGGCGTGCAGCGGGCGGTGGCCCGCCTGCGTGAGGAGTGCACCCGAGCAAAGATCGGCCTGTCCTTCGACGCCAGAACCACGGTGCCCGTCGTGCTGCCTGGCGTAGCGACCGACGTCCTCATCTCGCGGTCCGACTTCGAAGAACGCATCGAGCCCTACGTCACGAGCACGATCGCCACACTCGCGGAGACGATCCACACCGCCGACCTGGCGAACGACGACCTCGACGCCGTGCTGCTCGTCGGCGGGTCGTCGCGAGTGCCGATGGTGGCCGAACGGTTGTTCAACGCACTAGGGATCTCCGTGGTCGTCGACACCCACCCGAAGTACGCCGTCGCCAAGGGCGCCGTGTTGTCCGACGATCGAGCGGCCACCGAGGCGAGCGAGAGTGGACCCTCCGATCAGTCGGCGACGGACGTCGAACCGTTCTTGATGCCGAACGTCACGGTCGACATCTCCGCCATCGTCGCATCGATGGCAGCACCACGCCTCGTCGTCGTGAGCGGACCCAACGCCGGAACCGCGTCGGCACTCGACGAGGGCTCGACCACGGTCGGTCGATCGGGTGATCGAGTCGATGTCGTCGTTCCCGACCCTGCGGCCTCACGTGTCCACCTGCGCATCGACCGTAACGGCAACGAGCTTCGACTGACCGACCTCGGTTCGACGACGGGAACCAAGGTCGATCGGGTGCCGGTCGACGGGACGGTCGAGGTGACCAGCGGTTCGTTGATCGAGATGGGGTCGACCTGGCTGTTCGTCGACGACCCGATGCGTCGGGTCGCCACGCCGGGTGCCGTCGTCATCGATCTCGCCGAGGCTGCCACCCCCGTGACCGGCGGCCGCCCCGGCCACGGCTGGGCCACGCTCGGATTCGGCGGGGACCCCTTGGGACCGGTCCACGTCCAGTTGGCCCGTCTCACCACTGATCTCGCGATCTCGGGGCGCCTCGGCGAGGATCTCCTCCGCTCGATCATCGTCGAGTTGCTGGTGCTCGATCGGACACTCCCACTGGCGGTGCTGTCGACCAACGCCGCTCCGCTCGCGGTCGGCGGGTTGACCATCTATGGCTCGCCGAGCGACGTTCCCTCCGAGGTGCTCGAGCACGGCGTGCTCGTGGTGCTGCCCGAAGGTTTCGGCCCCGATGAGCTGCTGGCCCTGCGGTCATCGGGCCGTGGGCAGGGCGGGACGTTGTGGCTTCACGATCCGCCGGCGGCGTGGCCCGCCGCAGATCAACGGATCGCACTCGACCCTGCGTCGGCCTCGATCGAGGTCGCGTCGGCCGCCGGGCGCTCGGTCGTGGAGGTGCCGGCAACGCTGGGCGAAGGCGCTGCCGCCGCGCTCGTCGTCAGCCGGCCGACGCCGTCACCGTGAAGTCCGAGCTGGCGGTGGCCGTCAGGCCGTAGTCGTCTTCGACGGTCGCCGTTGCGGTGAAGGTCTGGCCGATCACGCTCTCGTTCGGATTGATGAAGATCGCGTTCGAACCCGGAATGGTTTCCAGCACATCACCGCCGAAGCCGGGGATCTCCCACGAGCCACGCACCGCGTGTTCGGAGATGATCTCGCACACGACCGAGTCGCCGGGAGCGATCTTGTCAGGACAATCGATGCTCACCGTCGGCACGTTGATCAGGAAGGTTCGAGTCGCCTTGATCTCGTCGCCGGCGTCGGTGGTGGCGGTGGCGGTGATGGTGTAGCGCCGCCCGGCGGCTTCACCGTTGGTGGGCTCGAGGAAGATGTCGTTGACCCCGTTGATGGTCTGCAGCGGCAGCGGTTCGGACAAGAAGCCCGGGAGGCGCCACTCGCCACCGGTGACGCCGGCGGTCGTGATGCTGCAGATCAGGGTCGACCCCAACTCGATCTCGATCGGGCAGTCGATCGAGATCGAGGGCTTCCCCAACGCCTGGGCTCCCGTCGCTCGAGCGCCGTCGTCCGCCGTGGTCGTGGTCGTGGTCGTCGCTTCGGTCGTGGAAGTGGTGGAGGTCGTCGAGGTGGTGGTCGACGCGTCGGCGGCAAGGGTGGTGCCCTCGTCGTCGGCACCTCCGTCGTCTCCGCCTCGCAGCGCGAACGCAGCTCCGACGATTCCGAGGATGGCGATGGCGCCGATCGTGGCCAGGAGCCAACCTCGTCGTTTGGGTGCATCCGCCACCAGCACCGGGATGGCATCGGCCGGCGGTTCGACCGGTGAGTGACCGGCGGGACCGAAATCGCCGACGGCCATCGTGGCACCCGACGAAGGCGCCGATGGTGCGGCGAACGCTGCCGGTGGTTCGGTGATGGTTGGATGATCACCCAGGCCGGCGCCTGTCGCTGCGTCGGGTGTCGTGGTGTGCGACGACGTCTGATCGGGTGCTGCGGCCGGGCGCAGTGGCGCCATGATGGCCTCGGCGAACTGGGCGGCGGTCAGCGGCCGAGCCTCGGGATCCTTGGTGAGCGATGACTCGATCGCCTCGGCGACGGCGTCGGGCACGCCGAGCGGGCGCAGATCAGGCGGTGGCTCGGCCATGATGCGGCGCATCATGACACCGAGCCCCTCGTCGCTCGAGCGCATGAACGGCGGCGAGCCCGAGATCAGCGTGTGAAGGGTGGAGGCCAGAGCGTAGACGTCGGTGGCCTCGCTGCCCTGCTTGCCGTCCAGGACCTCCGGTGCCGCGTGCGCAAGGGTGGCCGATGCCGCCTGTGTCGACGTTGCGCCACTGGTGAGTGCCGCGATGCCGAAGTCGGTGAGACGAGGATTGCGATAGTCGTCGATCAAGATGTTGTCGGGCTTGATGTCACGATGGACGATGCCACGGTCGTGGGCTGCGGCCACGGCCGACGCAACCGGACTCATCAGCTCCACGGCATCTTGCCAGGTGAAGGTGCCTCGTCGCTCGAGCTCGGCACGGAGCGAGCCCTCGGCTGCCAGCTCCATGACGATGTACGCCTCGTCGTTGTCGGTGTAGCCCGAGTCGTAGACCGAGATGATGTTCGGGTGGGAGGCGAGCTGGCCCATCAACCGGCGTTCGCGGTCGAACCGGCGCCGTTCGGTGTCGCCCAATTCGACGTCGAGCACCTTGATGGCGACCTGCCGCCCGTGATCGGGATCGTCGGCCCGGTACACCGAACCGAAGCCTCCTCGACCGATCAGTTCCGCGTCGCGGTAGCTCCCGATGTGTCGTCGTTCCCTCGCCATTGCATTCCCTCCGTGGGCGAACACTAGCAAGCGAGTCGGCTTCGCTCGCCATGCGTGCACCTGGTCACCAACGTTGTAGTGCCCGGTACCACCGGACGGAATGGGGGCTACCCCCCAGTCTCGACCGACGGCAGTAGCATCACGCCATGGTCAGACCGGCGGGTCTCGCGGTTGCGGGCATGATCCTCACGGTGTGCGGCGTGCTCGTCGTCGACGTTGCCGGGGCCGCCGCATTCGATCCGTCCGACGCCGACGCGATTCCCGAGCACGTGGCCGAGGTCTACGACTACGCCGCCGCCACTGCTCCCTGTCCGGTGCCCTTCTCGGTGGTCGCCGGGATCGGTGCGGTCACCTCAGACCACACCCGCGTCGGCGGCGATTCCCGGCTGCTGTCCGACGGAGCGAGCGAGCCGACGATCGTCTACGAACAGCTCGCCCCGACGGCCCCGAGTGGGCGGTTGCCCGACACCGATGCCGGCGCAATCGACGGCGTCGCCGACGCCGACATCACGGTCGGACCCATGCAGTTCCTGCCGGCAACCTGGGTCCAGTTCGGTGTCGACGGCAACGGTGACGGGACCACCGACCCCAACAACCTGTGGGATGCGGCGGCGAGCGCTGCCAACCGTCTGTGTGCGGCGTCGGTCGACACCGATCTGGAGGGCGCGCTCACGGCCTACTTCGGCACCGAGGACTACAACGATTGGGTGATCGAATCGATCGATGCCGCCGCAGCGTGGCAACTCGCCCAGCGGCCGGCGCCCGAGCGTCGTGAACTCGACGTGGTCGGTCTTGCCATCACTCCCACCGAGGCGACGGTCGACGGTGGTGCGTCTGCGGAGCCCGTCGGCGGTCTGGCGGGCGATGATGCGGCCGGCGGCGATACTGCTGGCGAGGACACCGCCGGCGGCGTTACTGCCGACGACAGTGCTGCCGGCGTTGATGTGGCAGGGGTCGAGCAGGTGCCGGGGAGTCAACCGGCGCCCGTGCTGATCGGTCCGCCGGCGCCGAGCGCAACTGGCCAGTTGGTGACAGCGGCACGAGGCGACACCACAGTCAGTGGTGATTGGAACGGTGACGGGACGCCCGACGAGGCGACGCTCGAGGTCGGCGGACAACGAGCGATGGTCCGGCGGATCGACGCCCTCGGCCGACCGTACGGTCGAGCCATCGATGTCTCAGCGGCCCTGTCGGCGCCCGGTGCCGTCGGCGGCCTCGTGGTCGGCGAGTGGGATGGCGACGGCATCGACGATCTGGCGCTGCTGGTGGCCGACGCCGACGGGGTCGTGGTCACCCGGTTCGATCGTGGAGGCAACGTCATCGACACCGCCGACCTCGGACCGCTGGGTCCCGACGACGAGATCGTCGTCGGTCCGGCGCCGGTGGCGGCACTGACCCTCGGCGACGAAGCGCCATGGAAGGGTGTCACGGCGTTCGACGGCACCGAGCTCGATCTGTGGAAGGTCGGCGGCATCGTGGTGGAGCAGTCGATGGTCGAGCAGACCAGTGCGATGCTGGCGGCGGCCGCGGCCGACGGGGTCAGCCTCGACGGGTGGGGGTGGCGGAGTCACGAGGCGCAGATCGAGTTGCGCCGTGCCCACTGTGCCGACATCTGGACCACGCCGGCGTCGGCATGCAGCCCGCCAACCGCCATTCCCGGCACCTCCCGCCACGAGTTCGGCACCGCCATCGACTTCCACGTCGACACCGTCGCCATCGGCCGTGACTCGGTCCAGTTCCGCTGGCTGGCCGAGAACGCCGAACGCTTCGGCTACTTCAATCTGCCCTCCGAGCCCTGGCACTGGTCCACCGACGGCGGCTGACGCCTCGTCCGCCGCACCGGTACCGCTCGGTCCCCGCTCCGCCGGTGATTCCTCCTACTGGGTGCCGCAGACGGCACTCAGGCATCGGAGATGTTTACGGCGGAGTCAGGCGGCACGGACCGCTTCGGCGACCTTGGCCCACTTGGGCAGTGTGCTCGGGTCGGCCTTGATCGTGGCCTCGGCCTGGTACATCACGAGCCGCTCGGACAGGCCCTCATATCGCTCCACCAGCTTCGGGCCGAGGTCGGCCCACGACGCAGTCACGGCGAAGTACTCGAGCATGTCGTCGGTGATGAGATCGGCCATGCCGGCGATGTCGCCTGCCTTCAACCGTTCGTTGAGCTTGGCGCTGGTCCCCTCGAACCCGAGCATGTCGAACTGGAAGCCGTAGTTCTTCGTGGAGCCGTAGAACGCGATCTGCGACTTCGCCTGGGCCCGAGTGGCGGCCTGTTCCTCGGGTGTGTCGCCGACAACGGTGAACACCGGGATGATCAAGTCGACGGCGGAGGCAGGGCGCCCGGCCCGCTCGGCACCCTCGGCGACCTTCGGGAGCAGGACATCGTTGAGGTAGGGGACCGAGTGCAGCGGGTGCACGTGGATCCCGTCGGCGACCTCGCCGGCCATGCGGGTCATGTAGGGCCCGACGGCCGAGACGTCGACCTTGATGTCGCCGAAATCGTGGTTGGGCGGTGTCCACGCCTCGGGCAGCAGCGAGAGCTGGTAGTAGTCGCCCTGGTAGTCGAGCTTGGACTCCCGGCGGAAGGCCGACAGGCAGGCCTGCACGGCGAGGAGGTAGTCACGCATGCGAGGACCGGGCGGGGCGAACTCGACGCCATATCGGCGCTCGACGTGGGCCTTCACCTGCGACCCGAGCCCCAGGCGGAACCGCCCGCCGGTGTTCTCGGCCAGTTCCCACGCGAGGGCCGCCGACACCATGGGGGAGCGGGGGAACGCAACGGCGATGCCGGTGGTGAAGGTGAGTTCCTCGGCGGCCATGGCAGCTGCGGTGATCGCCATCCACGGGGTCTTGGAGGTCTCGGTGAACAACATGCCGGAGAACCCGGCGTCTTGGAGCGAGCGGGCGTAGTCGGCCATCGGCTTCCACTGGCCGCCGCCGGTCATCACGTCGATGTGCATCGGGGTCAGCCCTTCGCCGAGGTGGCTGGGTCGGCCTCGAGGGCATCGACGACGGGGCCGACCTTCACCCCGCTCAACAGCGACTCGGTGATTCGCGTGGGTGCCTCGCGCAGGAGGTGGTTCACCAGCAGTCGCCGAGGTGTGCGGACATGGCGCCGCTCGGCCTTGGTCGCCGCCACGGTGCGCTTGGCGATCAGCTCGGGCGACTTCTTCGGGATCAGCTGGAACAGCCGGAGCCTTTTGAGCATGTCGGCATACTCGCCGGCGTCTTCGATGTGATCCCACATCTCGGTGTCGACCGGCCCGGGTGCGACCACCGTGGTGGTGATGGGGGTGTCGCGCATCTCCATCCGCAGGCTGGCGACGAAGTTGCTGACGCCGGCCTTGGTGCCGGCGTAGACAGCGAGCCCCGGGAACCCGCCGGTACCGGCGAGCGAGGAGAGGAACACGATGTGGCCCTTGCGCCGGGCGAGCATCCCGGGAAGGACCTGGCGGGTGAGGACCATCGGCGCTTCGAAATTGAGGCGGGCGACATCTCGGATGGTCTCGGTGCCGATGCCTTCAAACGGCTCGGACGTTTCGAGGCCGGCGTTGTTGACCAGCACATCGATCGGTCCGGCTTCGAGTTCGACCCGAGCGATCAGCTCGTCGACCTGGTCGGGATCGAGGAGGTCGGCGGTGAACGCAAAGCCGTCGAGCTCGTCGGCCAACGACTTCAAGGCGTCGGTGCTACGGGCCACGAGGGAGACCTTTGCCCCCTCCTTTGCGTAGGCCCGGGCCAGGGCGGCGCCGATGCCACGGGAGGCACCGGTGATGAGGACGTGTGCACCGTTGAGTTCCATGGCGGTGACAGTAGTGTCGACGGTCACAGCTGTCAGAGCGAAGGACAGATGCGGGACAACCCGCGGCCCGAGCCTCAGGTCTTGCCGCGTGCTTGTATCCGTCGGTTGGTCCCGCCCAGTACCGTGGCACCGCGATGGCCACCGTTCTGCTCCCACCGTGGCTCCTGGCCAGCACCGATGCGGCGACGGGGGCGTCGCCCGAGGTCACGGTCGGGGTCGTGGTCGCCGTGGCTGCGGCCGCCCTGTTGATCGGGCTGATGAAGGGCGGCGTCGGCGGCCTCGGACCCGTCGTGACGTTGCTGGTCGCCACCGCCTTGCCAACGAAGATCGCCGTCGGATTGCTGCTTCCGCTGCTGATGTTGGGCGATGTCAGCGCCCTCTGGGCGCACTGGGGCAAGTGGCACCGACCGTCGGTGGTCGCCCTGCTCCCGGGTGGCCTCGTCGGTGTGGCGGTCGCGAGTCTGTTCCTGCGATCCATGTCGGAGCGATTGCTCGAGTTGTTCATCGTCGCCATCTCGCTCGCGTTCGCGGCCTACCGGTTACTGGAGCCACGTATCCGGACAGTGCCGCTCGAGATCCGGCCGGTGCACGGTGTCGCGGCCGGTGTCACTGCGGGGATCACCTCGACGATCGCTCACGTCGGCGGCCCTCCGATCCAGGTCTACCTGCTCGGTCGACGGCTCGAACCCCGTGAGTTCGTGGCCACGTCGGCCATGGTGTTCACGGTGATCAACTGGACCAAGGTGCCCGGCTACCTTGCCGCCGGGCTCTTCGATGTCGAGCTGATTCGGCAACTGTGGCCGGTGGCCTTCCTGATCCCACCCGGCATCGTGATCGGCAAGTGGTTCGTGACCCGGGTGTCGGCTGCGGTGTTCGACGGGTTGGTGCTGGCATCACTCGTCGTGGGCGCGCTCCTCCTGCTCGTCTGACCGGCGTGCGAGCCCGCCGCCTCGATGGTGTCTAACCTGCACGAATGACCACCGTTCGCGCTCCCGGTTCCTCGGCCAACCTCGGACCCGGCTTCGATGTGCTCGGCGCGGCAATCGACCGTCATGCGTGGGTGAGCGACGCCGGACCGCTGACCGGACTCGCCAATCAGACCGACTCGGCGTGCGGTGATGACCACCTCGTGACGATTGCGCATCGGGCCGCCGGAGGCAGCGGACCGGTGTGGTTCGCCTTCGACCTGCGACCGGGGCGAGGCATGGGGTTCTCCGGCGCGGCGCGTGCGGCTGCCGCAGTGCTCGCCGGGGTGCAAGCCCGACGGCCGATCGACGAGGCCCGTCGCCGGGCCTATGAGGTAGTGAGCGAGCTCGAGGGCCACGGTGACAACGCCGCCCCGTCCGTCTTCGGCGGCATTCACATCGTGGGCGACGACACGCATCATCGCATCGACGGCTCGTTCCCCGGCCGTCTGCTGCTGTGGGTGCCCGACACCGAGTCCTCGACCGATGCCAGCCGCTCGGGTCTGCCGAGCGAGGTCGCCCGGGCCGACGCCGTGTTCAACATCGGCCAGACTGCACTGCTGGTGGCCGCCCTCTACGAGCGCGACGCCGCGCTCTTCGCTCGGGCAGTCGATGATCGACTGCATCAGGCGCAGCGTCTCGCCGGCCTGCCCGGTTCGGCCAACGCCATCGCGACGGCACAGTCCGCCGGTGCCCTCGCCACCTGGCTCTCGGGGTCGGGGCCATCGGTCGGCGTGTTGTGCGACGAGGCTCGGGTCGAGGCGGTCACCGACGCATTGTCCGGGTCGGGCGCGGTCGAGGCGGTTTCGGTCGATCTGGACGGTGCGGTGGTCGTGCCATAGCGTCGGCCGGATGAGGACGTTCTCGCTCGGACCAGTCTCGCCATGACGATCGAGGCAACGGTCGCCGAACTCGACGACTGGATCGACGGACACTGGGACGACGACCGCCCCCTCATGGAATGGCGTGACCTCCTCGCCGACAGCGGTTGGGGTTGTCCCACCTGGCCCACCCAGTGGTTCGGCCGCGGGCTCGACGAAACCACCGGCTCGGCGGTGCGAGCACGGATGCGGGAGCGAGACATCGTCGGCACCGCCGGTGGTTCGGCAATGACGTTGGCAGCTCCGACGCTGCTGGCGCTGGCGTCGGAGGACCTGCTGGGTCGGTTACTCCGCGACATGGTGACCGGCCGCATCACCTGGTGTCAGCTCTTCAGCGAGCCGGGCAACGGCTCCGATCTCGCCGGTCTCACCACTCGGGCCGAGCGCGATGGCGACGAGTGGGTGGTCAACGGCCAGAAGCTGTGGACCACGGGGGCGCACACCGCCGACTACGGGATGCTGCTCGCCCGTACCGATTGGGATCAGCCCAAGCACCGAGGCATCACGTACTTCGCCTTTCCGATGCGCCAGGACGGCGTCGAGGTCCGAGGTGTCCATCAGATGAACCGGCACACCTCGTTCAACGAGGTCTTCCTGACCGACGCTCGGGTTGATCACGCCAGTGTGGTCGGCGAGGTCGGTGACGGCTGGCGGGGCGCGCTCACGACGCTCTCGTACGAACGAGGCCTGGGCGCTCGAGCCACGATCGGCAGCAGCCGAGTCGGTCGAACGAGGCAGGAAGCGGCCGCCGAGCACGAGGCCTACAACCGCACCTACATCTGGTACCCCCAGCGAGCCGGGCGCGTCGACAAGGCGCTACCGAGCGCGCAAGCCAATGGCGTGGCCGACGACCCGATCATCCGCCAGCGCGTCGCCGGGCTCACCTCGCTCGACCGGGTGGCGTCGTGGACCGTCGCCCGAGCGGCGGCTGCTCGTGCCGCCGGGCATCGACCCGGACCTGAAGGGTCGATCGCCAAACTCCTGGGGTCCGAGATCGCCCGTCGCTCGAATGCCACCCACGCCGCCATCGCCGGCGCCCAGGGGATGCTGGCGGCCGCCGACGCCGACGACCCGGTGGTGTCCGAGATCCTGGTATCGACCCCGGCGGCCTCGATTGCCGGCGGTACCGACGAGATCCAGCACAACATCGTCGGTGAGCGCACCCTCGGTTTGCCGAAGGAGCCGTCGGTCGACGCCGACATCCCCTTCCGCGAGGTCAAGGTCAACCGCTGACCCACCCCCTCGGGCGCAACTTTGGAGAGTTGACACCTCTCAGCGGCATCAACTCTCCAAAGTTGCGGGGGTTACGGGCGGAGGCGGGCGGGAGTGAGGCCGGCGAGATCGAGGGGCTTGGTCAGCGAGTCGAAGAGCGGGCCCGGTGCGCCGGTGGCGAGGAGGTCGGCGATGAGCTGACCGGCAGCCGGCGAGCTCTGGATGCCGGTGCCGCCCTGCCCGACACACCAGTGGAAGGTGGGGTGGTCGGGGTCGGGGCCCATGACCATCGAGCGGTCGGGTGAGAAGGTGCGCAGCCCCGCCCACGACGAGGCGATCGAGCGGATCTCGAGCGTGGTGTACTGGTTGATCCGGTCGATCGCCATGGCGATGTCGAGCTCGTCGGGCTTGGCGTCGACGGGTTCTGAGGGCACCTCGTCGGACGGTGAGCACATGAACTGCGGGCCGTCGGGCTTCACGTACCACGAGTTGTTGGCATCGCCGAACAGTGGCCAGTGCGCCGAGTCCCGGTAGCCGCTCTTGATCATGAAGGCGGTGCGTCGCTTGGGTTCGAGGCCCACGGGCTCGACCCCGCACGATGCGGCGACGAGGTCGCCCCAGGCGCCGGCGGCGTTGACGACGTGCCCGGCGGCAAACGCGCCGTCGGTGGTCTCCACCCGCCAGTGCCCGCCGTCGGGCGAGGCACAGTCGACCTTGGTGGCGGTGGCGACTGTGGCGCCGGCGGCTCGCATGCCTCGCACGAAGGATTGGTGCAGCCCGGCCACATCGATGTCGGCCGACTGCGGCTCCCAGATGACTCGCTCGATCTCGCTCCGTCGGAGGACGGGCACCAGATTGATGGCGACGTCGGGCGTGACCTCGACGATCGTTGGGTTCATGGCCTGGCCGGCCTCGAGTTCGGATTGGATGCGGTCCGAGGTGCCCGGTGCGCCGACGGTGAGGATGCCCCGCGTGGTCAGCAGCGGTGTATCGACGAGGCCGTCGGGCGTGTCGTGGAAGAACCCGAGGCTGGCGATCGTGAGCTGGCGGATCGGCGCAGCCCCATAGTTCTCGATGAGCTGGGCGGCCGAGCGCCCGGTGGTGTGAAAGGCGAGCGTTGGTTCGGTCTCGACCAGGCGAACCGATCCGATGTTGGCTCGAGCCAGGGCGTAGGCGGCGCTCACGCCGGCGATGCCGCCCCCGATGACCACGATGTCGACGTTCTCCATCACCGAGACCGTAGCCTCCTCGACCATGCAGTTGTCGCTGGTACGTGGCCGGTCACACGGCGCTCACCTCGTTGTTCGCCTCATGTCGATGGTGGTCGGTCTGGCCGTCGTTGCTTCGGCGTGTACCGGTTCGGCCGACGACGAGCTCGGTACTGACGAATTCGACAGCGGGGTGACCGACACCGGATCGAGCGATAGTGCATCGGCCGACCTCGAAAAGGTCGATGCGTTGGGTTGCGACCGCGAAACCATCGGTGAGCAGGACGGTGCGCTCGTTTCGGCACTGGCGGTCGATGACGGCGAGATCGTGGGGCTGTGCTTTGGTTCGGACGATCCCCGACTCGAACGGGCATGGGACGAGCTGGTCGCGATCACACCCGCCGAGGAACTGGCCGATATCGACCTCGTTGCCGGCTTCGATCAGGCTGATGGTGACACCCTTGCGTTCGCCTCGATGATCGGGGCGTCGAACGAAGAGTTCGTGGTAGCCATCAATCTGCCGCTGGCCGAGAACGACCCCGAGGAACTGCGACTCACGCTGGCCCACGAGGTGGCGCATGTGTTCGCCCAGACACCGGACCAACTCGATGTCGATGTCGCCGAGGATGCATGCGACACCTTCTTCAACGGCAACGGCTGCTTGCTGGCCGACTCCTATGTGATGCGCTGGATCGACTCGTTCTGGACCGGCGAGGAGCTGTCATCGATCCCCGATCCGACGATGGCCGACGAAGACGGCGCCGACGATCGGTGCTCGCTGAATCCCACCTATCTCGGGCCGTACGCCGCCAGCCACCCGGAGGAGGACTTCGCCGAGAGCTTCAGTGCTTTCGTATTCGACCTCGACGTCGCGCCGAGCGTGCAACCCAAGCTCGACTTCTTCGAACAGTTCCCGGAATTGGTCCAGTTCCGCACCCAGGTCGAGACCGAAGGCATCCCGTCACCGCCGAACAACTTCGAAGAGTGCGGCTGACGTAGTACGGGCGCTGACGTTCGCGTTCCCGCTTGCTCAGTCGTAGAGCAGAGCGGACGATCGGAGCCGCTCGAAGTCGTCGAGCGCCGGCTGGAGTCGAGTAAGAATGTCGTCGGCCGTGTCGCCGCGCTCGATCCACTGTCGGAGATCGGTCGTGCCGGCCACGAGGTCGAACGATGCCGGGTCGATGATGATCGATGAGCCGGGGCTCGCCAGTGCCTGCATGGCGACGAGGACCTCGATCGCCACCCGGACCGGGTCGACGGCATGCACGTCGGTGACGACGAGTCGTACGCCGTCCAGCTCCACGCCCTGGTGGAGCGGCTTGGGCGACACCCCCGGGATCGCCTCGGGGGTGAAGGTGACCGCCTCGAATCGGATGCCAGGAAGGGAGCGGGCATCGAGCAAGGCGGCGAGCTCGTCGCCCGACTCGATGAACGGAGCGCCGACCAGTTCGAACGGGGTGGGCGTCCCCGACCCGTCCGAGATCGAGGTGCCGGCGAGCAACACGGTCCCGCCGTAGAGGAGGGCGCTGTCGGCGGTGGGCAGCCGCGGACTCGGGGCAACCCAGTCCCGTTCCAGATCGCTCCACATCTGATCGCGAGTCCAGCCTTGCATCGGCACCACTGTCAGGTCGAGACCGTCCAGGCCATCCAGCCACGCCTGCTCGACGATCAGCGTTGCGATCTCGCCGACCGTGAGTCCATGAACGTTGGGCAGCGGGTACATGCCGATGAACGACGAGAGCGACGGGTCGAGAATCGCCCCGCCGATTCGCTCACCGCCTGCCGGGTTCGGTCGGTCGAGGACGACGAACGCGGTTTGCGTTGCCGCCGCCGTCTGCATGGCCAGGCCCATGGTCGAGATGTAGGTGTACGACCGTGAGCCGACATCTTGGAGGTCGAAGACGACCACGTCGAGATCGGCGAACATCTCGATGGTCGGTTGCCTCGTGTCGCCATAGAGGCTGGCGATCGGGACGCCCGTCGTATCGTCGATCGAATCCGCTAGCGACACGCCGGCGGCGAGCGAGCCGTCGATCCCGTGTTCGGGAGCAAAGAGGCGCACGAGTTCGATGTCGTCCTGCTCGGCGACGACATCGATCAGGCGCCGGCCGTCGACGAGCGAGGTCTGATTCACGATGAGCCCGACCCGCTGTCCACGAAGAATGTCGAACCGACGGTCGGCCAGCACCTCGGCGCCGGTGCGGAAGTCGACGCTCGTCGGTGCGGGCTCGTCGGTCGTCGAGGTCGGCGCCATCGACGAGGTCGTCGTTGTGGCCGGCGTCGCGGCGGAGGAGGAGTCGGACTCGTCGGAGGTCGCCGCCGAGAACGACCCCGTCGGCGCGGCCGGCTCCTCGACTGTCGATGATGAGCTGCAGGCAGGAGCCAGCGACATGACGAGCGCCAGGACGAACGCGATGGCGCAGCGAGCGGTCATCGGCCGAGTGAAGCACAGCGATGAGCACGCATGGTCGAGGGTAGGAACGATCCGAGGGCACGGGCGGTCGAGGGTGGGCGGGACGACAGCCAAGGGTCGGCGACCGGCAGAGCGCGACGGTGTTGGTGTCGACCGAGGTTGTTCTCTACCGTGCGGCGTCATGGAGCTCAAGGATCGAGTCGTCGTCATCACTGGTGGAGGATCGGGTATCGGGGAGGCCCTGGCTCGCGCCGCCAAGGCCGAGGGGGCCCGACATGTCGTGGTCGCCGACCTGAGCCAGGAACAGGCCGCGCGAGTGGCCGCCGAGGTAGGCGGCACGGCCTTCGCCATCGATGTGTCCGACGAGGCGGCGATCGTCGCCATGGTCGAGGCCGTCGAGTCGGCCCAGGGCCCGATCGACGTGTTCGTCTCGAACGCCGGGTTCGTGACCTCGGGTGGCGTCGAAGACACCAACGAGCGCATTCAGAAGATGATGGACGTGCACGTCATGGCCCACATCTACGCCGCTCGGGCCGTGCTGCCATCGATGATCGCCCGAGGTGAGGGGTACCTGCTCAACACGGCGTCGGCTGCCGGCCTGCTCACCCAGATCGGATCGCTCTCGTATTCGATCACCAAGCACGCGGCGGTGGCGTTGGCCGAGTGGCTGTCGATCACCCATCACCACCAGGGCATCCGAGTGTCGGTGCTGTGCCCACAGGCGGTGGCCACCAACATCGTGATCAACAGCCCCGATCGTGGCAACGCGGCGATGGGCGACGACGGCCTCGAGACCGGCGTGGCCGCTGCCGATGGTGTGGTCACCTCGGAGGAGGTGGCGCAGAAGTGCATCGAGGCGATGCGCGACGAGACGTTCTGGGTGCTGCCCCATCCCGGCGTCGCCACCTATGTCGAGCGCAAGGCGACCGACATCGACCGTTGGCTCGCCGGCATGCGCCGCTTCCAGGCCTCGCTCTACCCCGACGGCCCCCTCCCCGGCGACGCCATCGCCCCCAAGGTCTGAGTCCCCCGCTCCGCAACCAGGCCACCACCGCAGCCAACCGTCGACGCTGAAGCCCACTTTGCCCAACTGTCGACACTGAAGCCCGGAACCGGGCTCCAGTGTCGACGGTTCACCAGTCTGAGCTCGAACGCCCGACAGTTCGTGATCTCTTTGACGCGTGTCTCACGACGGAGGGTGACGGGTCGATACTGCGAGTGAGGTGAGAAGGATCTCGCTTCAGCAGCAGTACGCCCCGCACGTTGCAGGGTGCAGCAGTACGCCCCGCAGGATGTCGGGGTGCAGATCCGTCACGGAGGACGGCATTCCATGGATGGAAGCACGGCCCTTGCCGTGCTCGGCCTCGAGCCGGGCGCGACCAAGCAGCAGATCAAGACCACTTTTCGAGCCCTGGTGAAAGGGGCTCATCCTGACGCGTTCGGGGTCTCGTCGTCATCGGCGGACTCGGCCGATGCGTTCGTCGAGCTGCGCTCCGCCTACGAGATCGCCCTGGCGGCAGCACCCGAGGCCTTGATCGACGCCCATCCGCCGACCAACTTCTCGGTCGCCGGCGTCCCCGTCGCCAATGTCCCGGCCACGAGCGTCCCGGTTGCCAATGTCCCGGTCACCGATGTGCCGACTTCCGACCGCTCGCTCGCCGATGTCGCTCGGCCTCGCCGCTCGGGTGCCTGGTTCACCTCGACACGGCCGGTGACGGCGATCGACATCACCGACGTGGCGACGACGGCGACCGGAACGCTTCGTGCGAGCATGGTTCGCGGCGCACGGCCCGCCGTCGGCGACGACGAGCAGCTGTTTGCGTCCCTCCTGGCCGACGAACTGGCCAACGCCTGAGTCGACGGTAGTCGGGCCCGAACCACTCGGGGTCGGACCAAAGAGGACGAAACCGACCATGAATGGTCGATTTCGTCCCATTTCACTGTCCCGACGGGTGATGGGGTCGCAGGCGACGGCGGAGTGTGCTCAGCCGTAGGGGCTGATGACCTCGAAGCCGAGCTCGGCGGCGGCCGGGATCTGCTGGCGCTCGAATGTGCAGTAGCGCACCGGGCGTGGGAGGCGGTCGGCGGCGGCCAGGTGGAGGGCATCGACGAGCGAGAGTCCGTAGCGGGCGCCGATCTCGGTGGCCCGGGCCAGGCAGCGACGGTCGAGTGGGATCTCCCACATGGCTTCCCAATCGTTGCGCACCGCAGCCCACAGCTCGTCTCGGGATCGAGGGCTCACCGCGGCCGCGAACAGTCCGAGCTGGAGCTCGGTCCGGGCGACGGCCGAGGCCGCCCACGCTTCGGCCTCGTTCATGGCATCGACGACGAGTGGGCGATGGGCGTCGGCGATGTAGCGACGGAGCAGGGCAGATGTGTCGAGGACGAGCACGCTTGGCGCAGCATCGATCGTTTGGGTGTCGGTCATCGCCCTCGCACCTGGTCGAGCAGGCGATCGGCCCGGACATCGGCGGGCACGGGCATGGGCGGGGGAGCGGCGGGGCGGTCATGGCGCCGGGGCGGCTCGATCAGTCCGGCCCCGGCGAGGTCCCAGAGCGTGGCCTGTCCGGCCGGTGGTTCGATGGGGCCGAGCTGGGCCAGCGGGCGACCGTCGACCGTGACGATCAGCCGCTCACCATCACCGGCTCGACGCACGAGCGCGGCCACCTGATTGCGGAGCTCTCGGACCCCGACTCGTTCGATCATGCCGCTCACCCTACTCCGACTCGCCGACGTGTAGCACGTGTGTACACAATCCCATTTGGAAACGGTACGAACCGTGTGCTTCAGTACCCCGCATGAATTTCGCTTTCACAGAAGAACAAGAACAGCTCCGCCAGTTCGTCCGTCAGTTCATGGAGGAGAAGTCCTCTGAAGCTGCCGTGCGCGAAATGATGGAGACCGACTCGGGCTACGACCCCAAGGTCTGGAGCCAGATGGCCGAGCAGATGGGTCTACCCAGCCTGATCATCCCCGAGGAGTTCGGCGGCCAGGGCTACACCTTCGTCGAACTCGGCGTGGTGCTCGAGGAAATGGGCCGTGCCCTGCTGTGCGCCCCGTTCTTCTCCGGCGTGCTCGCCAGCCTCGCCATCCTCGAGTCGGGTGACGATGCCGCCAAGGCCGAATACCTGCCTGGCATCGCTTCCGGTGAGACCATCGCCACGCTGGCCTACACCGAAGAGAACGGCAAGTGGGACGACTCCGCCGTCACCGCCACGGCCGACGCCTCCGGCAAGATCACCGGTACCAAGAGCTTCGTGATCGACGGCGCCACCGCCTCGCTGCTGGTCGTTGCCGCCAAGTCCGACGCCGGCATCAGCCTCTACGCCGTCGATTCGTCCGATCCCGGCGTGACCGCCACGGCGCTGTCCACCATGGACCAGACCCGCAAGCAGGCCAAGATCGAGCTCAACGGTGCCCAGGGCAAGCTCATCGGCACCGATGGTGGCGGCTGGGACACCCTGGTCAAGACCCTCGACCTCGCGGCCATCGCGCTTGCCGCCGAGCAGGTCGGTGGTGCCCAGTTCGTGCTCGAGATGGCCGTGCAGTACGCCAAGGACCGCGTCCAGTTCGGTCGCCCGATCGGCTCGTTCCAGGCCATCAAGCACAAGTGCGCCGACATGCTCCTCGAGGTCGAGTCGGCGAAGTCGGCTGCCTACTACGGCCTGTGGTGCGCCGCCGAGCGCAACGACGAACTGCCGTCGGTTGCCTCGCTGGCCAAGGCCTACTGCTCGGAGGCGTACTTCCACGCTGCGGCCGAGAACATCCAGATCCACGGTGGCATCGGCTTCACCTGGGAGCACCCGGCGCACCTCTACTTCAAGCGGGCCAAGAGCTCCGAGCTCATGTTCGGTGATCCGGCCTATCACCGGGAGCAGCTGGCCCAGCGCATCGGGCTCTGATCCCGGTTCGGCTTCGCCGATCCGAGTTTCTGCTTCGTTCCCCGCTCACTTCGGTGGGCGGGGAACGCCTTGTTTTGGAGCCGACTCGGTCGATCCACGCGTTGGCATCCCGAGCAATTAGCGTTGGGGCGTGGCCATCGCACTTCTCATCGTCGCCGCCGTGTTGATCGTCGCCCTCGGGTTCGCGTTCACCGGCTGGGCGGTCGGCAAGACCGAGACCATGCCTGACCAGATCGTGGTCGACGCCCATGAGGCCATCGAGTTCTGCGCTCAGGCCCTTCCGGACCACATCACGGCCGAGATCTCCTACGACGACCTGCGCCGAGTGCTCCGCATGCACCTCGAGTGGATCCAGGCGTATGACTTCTCGCCCGAGGGTGTTGCCGAAGGGCCGATCGTGTTCGAGCAGTTCGACGCCATCGGCTACGTGCTGGAGCGAGCCGACGTCAACCACCTCGCCGTCACCCCAGAGCAGGTCGCCGCCATCATCCAGGCCCACAGCGATTATCTGCAGGTCATGGGGGCCATCCACATCGAAGACCCGGTCAAAGTCCAGGCCGACCTCGCCGAACTCCCGATGCTGCCCTCGGCGGCCGACGACGACGAAACGACGAGCCACCCGTAGGACTCGTCGTCATGGCGCGTTAATGCCTTTTCCGAGTGCGGTCCGGTGTGTCACACTGACCGGACCAAGAGGAAGGAGGTGGTCCAACTGTCTGAACAAAGCAAGGGGACCTTGGAGGTGGCCGAGCGCTAGCTCGTCCACTGGGGGTTGGTCAATCCAACTCGGTCACCGGCACATGATCTGGCGAGCCGGTCCCACTCGTCGTGAAGTGGTCATGTGGTTCCAGTGAATTCCAACGACGAAGTCGACCGATTCGGTCGACGTCACCGGGATAGATGAGCGTCGGAGTCAGCGCCCGCTGGCTCCGACGCTCGCAGTTTTTCCGGCGGTGCAGGCTCCACGTCGAGGGCCGCTCGCCGCAACACGACCGGCTAGAGTGCGAGCCGATGGAACGCCCAATCAAGTTCGAGCATCACCAGTGGGTCGGCGACAAGCGCAACCTGGTCGTCTACGACATCGATGCCATGACCGATACCACGCTCATCGACGAGCTGATGGCGGCCGGCACCTACCTGTGCTTCGGCCCGGACACGCTCGCCGAAGCTCGCAACCGCGGTTTCACGCCGTACCGAGGCACCGGCGCTGACTGAGCAGATCTCGATCCCTTCCACCGAAGGGGCGGTACTCGAAGCACATCTGGCCCGTCCCGGTGTCGGCGGCGGTGGCGGACTGGCGTCGGTCCTGCTGCTCCACGGCTTTCCGTCGGGGGCGGTAGCGGCTTCCGATCTCGCCAACGACCTGCCGGAGCTGGCCGACCGCATCGCCACCGAGATGGGGTGGACGGCGTTGTCACTCAGGTTTCGGGGTTGTGGCTCGTCGACCGGTGACTTCAGCCTCGCCGGTTGGGTCGACGACGTCCACGCCGGGCTCGATCATCTGCGCGGACTCGCTCCGACTCGCCCGGTCTTCGTCTGCGGATTCGGGACTGGGGGTGCCGTCGGTCTGGTCGCAGCATCGACCGACGAGCACGTGTCGGGGGTGGCGGTGTGCGGTTCGCCGGCGGACTTCGACGACTGGGCCAGCCGCCCCGAGCGGCTCCTCGCCCATGCCCACGAGATCGGCGTCATCAAGACGGCGGCCTATCCGCCCGACTTCGTGGCGTGGAAGAAACAGCTGGCCCAGATCCGGGCCACCCTCGGAGCGGAGAAGTACTCGCCGCGAGACCTCGCCGTGCTGCACGGCTCCGAGGACGAACTGGTGCCCCAACTCGACGCCCGCATGGTGGCCGAAGCCCACGGTGCGGCCGAGCTCCGGGTCATCCAGGGTGCCGGCCACCAGCTCCGCCACGACCCACGGGCGCTGGCGATCCTGCTCGGCTGGCTCGAGCGGACTCGCAACGCGCTCGAGTAGACCTCAGACGGTGGGGTCGGCCTTGGATCGCCCGGCCGCCCGCTGTGCCTTCTTCCACTCCTTCACCAGCGCAAGGGAGGCCGGCCCGTCGATGTCGGCGACCGACCGAGGCTGATCGTCGGCGAAGGGGCCGGCGCCGGCCGGAAGATCGACCAACGCAAGATCGAATCGTTTGGCCAGCACCGCCACGGTGATCTGCGCCTTCTCGGTGCCGAAGCCCGGCAACGACTCGAGCCGTTCCCGCACCTCGCGTGCGTCGGGGATGTCGTGCCACACCCGACCGGCGTCACCGCCGTAGTCGTCGACGATCGTGCGACACAGTGCCTGGATGCGGATGGCCATCGCTTTGGGGTAGCGATGCATGGCGGGCTTGGCCGCGGCCAGCGCGACGAAGTCGCCGGGATCCATCTCGGCGATGACCTCGGCCGACAGTCCGCCGTCCAGGCGTTCGGCCAGACGGGCAGGCCCGGCGAACGCCCACGTGATCGGGACCTGTTGATCGAGGAGCATCGCGATCAGCAGCGCCAGCGGATCTCGATTGACGAGGTCTTCAGGGCCGGGCGGATCGGTGAAGCGAACGGGCATCTCGACACGGTGCCCGACGCCGCCGGATCTTCCACTTCCAGCGACCCGATCCGTCCCAAATCACTCGGGGGCGGGCACGATGGAGGGGTGGAGGACTCACCACCTGTGCATCGTCGTCGGCACCGTCGCCAGCCGCTCGGCGTCATCATGCTCGCCGGACTCGCTGCCGCCGGCTGTGTCGGCGCCGGCGCCGATGAACTCACGGTGGCACAGGCGACGACCGCAGTCACCGAGACCGTGGTCGCAACCACCGAGGCGGCAACCACGACGACCACCGCGACGACGGTCGAGACCACGACGACCACCGTCGAGACGACCACGACCACCCCACCGGTCCCGAGTGATCAGCGGACGCTCGAGAAGGTCGCCGATCTCACCGGAGACCTCAGTTCGAAATCGGTTGTCGCGTCGCAGACCGGCCTCTACATCGCGCAGAACATGATGTATCGCCACACGATCTCGGTCTTCGACGCGGACAAGTCACTGGTCGCCACGGTGCCCGACTCGGTCGACCTCGCCGCGTTCGGCCATGACGTGCCGTCCGGCAGCTATCAGGGCGCGCCGGTCGAAGCGGCGTTCGGCTCGACCGGCCAGTTCGCGTACGTGTCGAACTACCGGATGTACGGGCAGGGGTTCAACGCCGATCCGGGTGACAGCTGCAACAACGACGAGGGCGATCCGAGCTACGTCTATCGCCTCGACCTGTCGAAGGTCGCCGACCCGAGCGCCGTCATCGATCGGGCCTATCTGGTGGGGTCGGTGCCGAAGTATGTGGCGGTCAGTCCCGACGATCGGTTGCTGCTGGTGACCAACTGGTGCACGTTCGACCTGAGCGTGATCGATCTGACCACCGAGACCACCGTGGCCACCATCGAGCTCGGCCGTCACCCTCGGGGGATCGCCATCACGTCGGACTCGGCCCGTGCCTATGTCACCGTGATGGGCGGCAGCGACATCGCCATCGTCGACCTGGCCACGTTCGAGCTCGACTGGATGAAGGGTGTCGGACAGTCACCGAGGCACCTCGTGTTGAGCCCCGACGACACCACGCTCTACGCCACGCTCAACGGTGAAGGGCGTGTGATCAAGATCGACCTCGCCAGCCGCCAAGTCGTCGACCGGGTGTCCACCGGGATTGCACCGCGCAGCATGGCGATCTCTGCTGATGGCACGGCGTTGTATGTCGTGAACTACGAGTCGAACACGATGTCGAAGGTGCGCACCTCGGACTTCGAGATCCTGCAGAACCTCGACACCGCCCATCACCCGATCGGGATCACCTACGACTCGTTCAACGACGAGGTGTGGGTCGCCTGCTATTCCGGCGTGATCCACGTGTTCGCCGACCGGGCCGAGTAGCGCACCCGGTCAGATGGGGCGTTCGTTGGCGAGGTCGTCGGCGTAGGAGGCCTCGAGACCGGCCCGCACGTCGGCGATGTCGGCGCTCATGCCGGTGGCGGCGAGGAACGATTCGGCGTGGTCGGGGAGCGAGGCATACTTGGCCCAGCTCTCGGGTTGCCACACCTCGCCTCGCCGGAACGCCTTGGCGCAATGCAGGAACATGTCGTCGAGCTCGATCACGACGGCACACTTCGGCCTGCGCACGAGTTCGTCCCACCGGGCCAGCAGCTCCGGGTCGGTCGAGATGTGGGCCCGGCCGTTCAGGCGGAGCGTCTCGTCGGTCCCCGGCGTGAGGATGAGCAGCCCACAGTGCGGGTTGTCGATGATATTGCGCAGCGTGTCGATCAGGTTGTTGCCCGACAGATCGGGAAACGCCACGGTCGAGTCGTCGAGGATGCGGAGCTGGCCCGACGGGCCACCCCGAGGGGACACGTCACAATTGCCGGCCGCATCGGCGGTCGCGACGAGGAAGAACGGGGTGGTCGAGATGATCGCGGCCGCTGCCGGATCGATGACGGAAGTCTTCTTTGCCTTGACCCGCTCGTTGGGTGCTCGGTAGAGCGCCTGGAGCTGATCGATGGTCTCGAGTCGATGTGCGGGATCGTTCATCCCAAGAGTGTGTCAGAGCCCAGTGACACTCAACGGTTCCAGGGCGCGTCATCCTCGGTCGGTACGCCGTAGTGGGCGATGGCGTCGGCGACGAGTTGGCGATCCACCACACCGTCGAGCGCGAGCTGCTCCAGCACGGTGACGACCACGCTCGGCATGTCGGTCTCGAAGAACGAGCGCAGGGCCTCGCGGGTGTCGCTGCGGCCCATGCCGTCGGTGCCGAGCGCCGTGAACCGGCGGGGAACGAAGCGGGAAACCGACTCGGGCACGGCCCGCATGAAGTCGGTGACGGCGACGACCGGACCCTGCCCCTGCCCGAGTAGCTGCGTCACGTAGGGGATCCGGGGCTCGGCGGTGGGATGCAGGCGGTTCCAGCGCTCGGCCTCGAGCGCTTCCTCGCGGAGACGCTTGTAGGACGTGGCGCTCCACAGGTCGACACCGACACCCCACTGCTCGGCCAGCTCGGTCTGGGCGTGGCGCACCGCACCCTGCGCCGTGCCCGAGAAGATGAGGCTGGCTCGGATGCCGAGGTCGGCCGGTGCCGGCGCCCACGGGTACAGACCGGCGAGGATGCCGTCACGCGAACCCTCGGGCATGGCCGGCTGGTCGTAGTTCTCGTTGTAGACGGTGAGGTAGTAGAAGATGTCCTCGTTGTCGACGTACATCCGCTTCAGGCCGTCTTCGATGATGACCGCCAGCTCGTAGGCGAAGGCGGCGTCATAGGCCTGGCACGCCGGCACGGTGGAGGCCAGCACGAGACTGTGGCCGTCCTGGTGCTGGAGGCCCTCACCCATCAAGGTGGTGCGCCCGGCCGTGGCTCCGGCAAGGAAGCCCCGGGCTCGGGAGTCGGCGGCGGACCAGATGAGGTCGCCCACGCGCTGGAAGCCGAACATCGAATAGAACGTGTAGAACGGCACCATCGGTACGCCCTGGTGCGCATAGCTCGTGGCGGCGGCGATCCACGAGGCGGTAGA
Source organism: Acidimicrobiales bacterium (assembly GCA_041394265.1). Lineage (NCBI taxonomy): Bacteria > Bacillati > Actinomycetota > Acidimicrobiia > Acidimicrobiales > Acidimicrobiales bacterium. The sequence continues at coordinate 289,690 of JAWKIO010000006.1, read as the reverse complement.
ACCCGCCTCGGTGATGCCCTCTTCGAGGATCTGGCCTTGCGCCGACTCGGAGTAGGACAGCAGCAGCTCGTGGTCGACCGGTTCGTACTGCTGGCCGAACGGGGCGTAGATCTCGAACTCACGGAACATCGAGTCCATGCCGAACGTGCGGGCCTCGTCGGGAACGATCGGGACCACACGACGTCCGAAGTTCTCGTCGCGCATGAGCTCACGCAGCAAGGACGTGAGCACCATCGTGGTGCTGACCTCACGACCACCCGACCCGGCGTGGAACGTCTCGAACGGTGCGGAGTCGGGAAGTGTGAGCGGGCGACGCACGACCGTGGAACGCACCGGGACGGAGCCGTCGAGTGCGGTGCGACGCTGCATCATGTACTGATGCTCGGCGGAACCCTCGGCCGGTCGGAAGTACGGCGGTACGCCGTCGGCCAGTGAGTCCTCGGGGATCTCGTCGTGCAGGTAGAGGCGGTCACGCAGCTCGAGCAGCTGCTTCTTGGTCATCTTCTTGATCTGGTGGGTCGAGTTGCGACCTTCGAAGCCCTGGCCGAGGGTCCAACCCTTGACCGTCTTGGCCAGGATGACCGTGGGCTGGCCCGTGTGCTCGGTGGCGGCCTTGTACGCGGCGTAGACCTTCTGGTAGTCGTGGCCGCCGCGGGGAAGGGCCCGCAGGTCCTCGTCGGACAGATGCTCGACCATACGACGGAGGCGGGGATCGGGGCCGAAGAAGTTCTCGCGGATGTAGGCGCCGGATTCGACGGCGTAGCGCTGGAATTCACCGTCGACCGTGGTGTTCATCTTGTTGACGAGGACACCGTCGACGTCGCGCTGGAGGAGCTCGTCCCACTTGGAGCCCCACACCACCTTGATCACGTTCCAGCCGGCGCCGCGGAAGACGCCTTCGAGTTCCTGGATGACCTTTTCGTTGCCACGCACCGGGCCGTCGAGACGCTGCAGGTTGCAGTTGATGACCCACGTGAGGTTGTCGAGGCCCTGACGCCCGGCGAGTGAAATGGAGCCAAGGGTTTCGGGTTCGTCGGTCTCGCCGTCGCCGATGAAACACCAGACCCGGCTCTTGGTCGTGTCTTCGATCTTGCGGTTGTTGAGGTACTTGAGGAAGCGAGCGTGATACAGCGAGTTGATCGGGCCGAGGCCCATCGACACCGTGGGATACTCCCAGAAGTCGGGCATGAGTCGGGGATGGGGATAGCTGGACAGCCCCTGGCCGCCGACCTCCATGCGGAAGTGGTCGAGCTGGTCGGCGTCGAGGCGCCCTTCGAGGAAGGCACGGGCATAGACCCCAGGAGCGGCGTGACCCTGGAAGTAGACGGCGTCGCCGGCGAGGCCGTCTTCCTTGCCCCGGAAGAAGTGGTTGAAGCCGACCTCGTAGAGCGAAGCCGACGAGGCGAACGTGGACAGGTGACCGCCGATGCCGTCGGCGGTCTTGTTGGCTCGCACCACCATGGCGGCGGCATTCCAGCGGATGAACGCTCGGATGCGCCGCTCGAGGTGTTCGTCGCCGGGGAAGAACGGCTGCTGCTCGGTGGGGATGGTGTTGATGTAGTCGGTCGAGACCGCCTCGGAGTTGCCGAGCTGGAGGCCGCGAGCCCGCTCGTTCATGCGGCCGAGCAGGTACCGGGCGCGGGTCTTGCCCCGTTCGGCGTTGACGGCGTCGAGCGACTCGAGCCACTCCGCCGTCTCCTGGGGATCGATGTCGGGGAGCTGGTTCAAGAAACCGTCGATGGTCATGTCGACCATTGTGCCTCGCCGGGCAGTCGATTGGTGTCATCGGACGATTCCGGCTATGAACGCTGCGTCTCGTCCTTCGACCTGGTTGTCGATTCACCGGGTGATGGTGGATCGACTCGGCCGGCGTAGCACCTCGTGCCGCCACCGTGGCACCCTGTCGCGATGCGTGTCTACACCGACGGTGCTTGTTCGGGGAACCCGGGTCCGGGAGGCTGGGCCTGGGCCGTCGATGGTGCCGCGCTCGGCGATCGGGCAGCACCGGAGCGGACGCACGCCAGCGGCGCGGAAGCGCAGACGACGAACCAGCGCATGGAACTCCAGGCGGTGCTCGAGGCCATCACGGCCAACGAGGGTCCGCTCGAGATCGTGTCCGACTCGACCTATGTCGTGAACTGCTTCCGTGATCGCTGGTACGAGGGGTGGATCAAGCGAGGGTGGCGGAACACCGCCAAGAAGCCGGTCGCCAACCGAGACCTCTGGGAGCCGCTCATCGCCGCCTACCTCGATCGGAAGGACGAGATCTCGTTCACCTGGGTGAAGGGCCACTCGGGCGACCGGATGAACGATCTCGTCGATCAGCTCGCCGTCGAGGCGTGTGCCGCCGTACGCGACGGCAACGGCGCCGCTACGGAGAGTTCGGGCGACGCCAGTCGAGCGGTCGACCAACCCGAGGCGCCGTGGAACCCGAACGAAGCGGTCTGGATCGTCGGATCGACCGACCTCGACCGCGACCAGACCGACGCGCTGCTCCATGCGATCGGTGGACTCGATCCGCGACGCGACGTTGCGGTGTCAGGACTCCGTCGGGGCGTCGAACTGGTGGGTGCCGAGCGAGCACGGGCTCAAGGTGTGCGGCTCGGGGTCGTGCTCCCGTTCGAGGATCCGGCGCACAAGTGGCCACCCGCCGATCGCAACCGGTTCAACGCCCTCGTCGACCACGCCGAGTGGGTGGTCACGCTCGACGGCGATCCAACGCAGCCGGGCAAGGCGGTCGAGCAACGCAACGCGTGGCTGCGATCGGTGGTCGCGGGAGCGATCGTGGTCGGTGACCCGACCTTGGCAGCGTCCCTCGACGACGCCGGCTCGAGTGTGATCGTGATCGAGTGACCTACGCCGCGGCCAACAGGCGAAGCGTGGCGTAGGTCGAGTTCATCTCCCGCCGAATCGCCCAGGCAAGGGCGATGCGATCCTCGTCGGATTCGAGCCGTGGGTCGTACTCCGACATCGCGGCTGCGTGCGCGGCACGCAACTCGGCCCACGTGGCGCCGGGCTCGACCCCGAGAATTTCGCAGAGCAGATCGGCTTCGCGGCCACGCGGGGCGGTGGACTCGATGGTCTCGGCGGTGTGACCGTGTGGTTCGTCGTCGATGATCGCGTCTTCGATGTCGTCATGGACGAGGTGGTGGAGATCGTGACTGGCGTGAGATACCGGCTCGGTCGCCGCGTCGGCGCCGTCGAGGAGATCGGCGCCGAAGCCCTTGGCAGTACCGCCGGACTTCACCAGGAAGCCGTCATCGGGTTGATCATGGTCGCCATCTGCGCTCTCGAGGATCGCGTCGGCCACTTCCTCGTCATCGCCGTAGGGTGAGAAGCTCGCCCTGTTGGTATGGCGCTCATCGAACAGGGTGGTCCCGCCGGCCGGACCCGAGGCGAGCGGATCCTGACCCAGGTCGGGCGGCAGCATCGTCTCGTCGCTCGATGGGGGTTCTTCGGCGAGATCGGGGAAATGCCAGCTCGACAGGTCGACGTCGTCGGCGTCGAGCAGATCCTGCGCCGTCGTCGGGCGGCTCTGCGGTTGCGGCGCGAGGCCGTGTGCTTGCGGCGCGAGGCCGTGCGCTTGCGGCGCGAGGCCGTGCGCTTGTGGCGCGTGCCCCTCGACGGCGCCGGCCTGGAGCCGCTCCTCGGCGTCGAGGTCGTCATCGAGCGGCGCCAGTGAGGCCAGCCCGGCATGGATGCTCGAATCGCCGTCGTTGTCGTACTCATCGTCGCCGGCCAGGCCCATCAGCCATGCATCCGACGCCTCGAAATCGTCCTCTTTGTTCTTTGACTTCTTGAGGTTGAAGAGTCCCATCGGGTACTCCTATCGGCACCTCACCGGCCGAATCTGAGCGCTCGTTGCGCGAAATCAGCGGCTCGCGGTCACCACGGCCTCGAGGCGCTCGAGCGTGGCGGCCATGTTCTTCTCGTGCTTGGCCGGATAACCCATCCATTCGTAGAACGGCGGGAAACGAGCGACGCCCCAGTTGAACGACTCGGTCACGATGGTGGCATCGCCATCCGGTTCGAGGTCATAGCGCCAAACGTGGTGGCCGAAGTGGCGCCACGCGATCACCCGGTTCTCCTCGAACGCGACCACCTCGTTGGAGATGCGATACGGGACGCCCATCTTCATGTCCATGCCGAACCGGTCGCCGAGTGCCAGTCGCTTGGGATTGTCGGCGTGGCCCTCGCGGACCGTGCCCGAACCGTCGATCTCGCTGTGGCGAGCCGGATTGGCGAGGAGGTCGAAGATGACGTTCGCAGGGGCATCGATGCGGCGGGTGGCCGACACGATCTTGTCACCCGTGGGTGTCGAGCTGGCAGTCATCGGGGGTCCTTTCGTTGGGACGGTCGGCTGGGCTGGCTCAGGCGAGGAGGTCGCGCAGCGCGGCCTCGACGTCGGTGAAACGGAACTCGAAGCCGGCGTCGGCAAGGGCCGTCGGCATGACTCGCATGCTGTCGAACAGCAGGGCGTCGGCCATCTCGCCGCCGAGCAGCAGCTTCGGGCCGAACGCCGGAACGGTGAGCAGCGTGGGCCGACCGAGCACCTTGCCGAGTGCTTCGGTGTAGGCCGTATTGGTGACCGGGTTCGGCGCCGTGAGATTGACCGGGCCCGCCACCTCGGCGTCGAGGAGGAAGATCAGCGCCGCCACGATGTCATCGATGTGGATCCACGAGGAGTACTGCCGCCCACTGCCGAACTTGCCGCCGAGGAAGAACTTGAACAGCGGCAGGGTCTTCGCCAGCGCGCCGCCCTTCGGTGACTGCACGATGCCGGTTCGCAGGAACGTGGTGGTAATCCCGGCATCGATGGCGGATTGCGCAGCCGCCTCCCACTGAACGCACAGGTCGGCGAGGAAGTCGTCGGCCGGTGGACTGGCCTCGGTGAGCACCGTGTCGCCCTGGTCGCCGTAGTAGCCGATGGCCGATCCCGACAGAAAGACCTTGGGTGGCGTGGTCAGCCCTGCCAACGCCGATGCGAGGAGCGAGGTGCCTCCGGTTCGGCTCTCGACCAGTGTTTGCTTGTAGCTCTCGGTCCAGCGCTTGTCGCCGATGCCGGCGCCGGCCAGGTGGATCACGGCGTCGATGCCTTCGAGCGACTCGGCGTCGAGTTCGCCGTTGGCCGGATCCCACTGGATCTCGTCGGCACCGCGGGCGGGAATCCGCCGAACCAGACGAATCGGCCGATGGCCGGCGGCTTCGAGTGCGGGGAGGAGAGCGGAGCCGATGAGACCGCTCGATCCGGTGATGACGACGTCCATGTGAGCTTCTCCGTCCGAAGATCCGTGGTGGATGCGCGGCGACTCGCACGTCCATCGGCAGCTCAGCGTAGAACGAGGGTCGGCGGGCTTGTGGTACCGGGGCGATCAATCGCACGGCACCCGATTAGCCTGACCGCCATGAGTACACGGTTACTCCTCGGGCTCTCGCTCATCACCGGCATCATGATCCTCGTGGCCTTCGCCGCTCAGGTCGTGCTCTGGCAATGACGCCCGTTCCGGGCGGTGGCAATGACGCCCGTTCCGGGCGGTGGCAATGACGCCCGTTCCGGGCGGTGGCAATGACGCCCGTTCCGGGCGGTGGCAACGGGCCCGTCCCGGGCGGTGGCAGTGAGCCCGTTTCGGCCCTACTACGCCCGGGCCAGATGATCAAACGAAGTCGGGGTCGTGCGGGCTAGGCTCGGCATGCTCGCATCCTTCCGGAGGTGGTTCCCCTGACCAGCCAACATTTCGACGTCGTTGTCATCGGAGGTGGCCCCGGTGGGTACGCCTCGGCCCTCTACGGGGCCTCGGCCGGGCTGAACATCGCCCTCGTCGAGATGAACAAGATGGGCGGCACCTGTCTCAACGTCGGCTGTATCCCGGCCAAGGAGCTGCTCGAAACGGCAGCGGTGCAGCGCACGGTCAACCACGCCGCCGAGTTCGGCGTGCTGGCCAAGGCGAAGGGCCTCGACTGGGACACCACGATGCAGCGCAAGCAGGCCATCATCGACAAGCTCGTCGGCGGTGTCACCGGGCTGCTCAAGAACCGCAAGGTCACCTTGTTCGACGGTAAGGGCACCCTCGGCGCCGACCACTCCACCGTCACCATCAGCGGGGGCGCATCGGGCGACGTCTCGATCTCCGGATCGGCCATCATCTTGGCCTCCGGCTCGGTTCCCCGCACCATTCCTGGCTTCCCGATCGACGCCCAGCACATCGTCACCTCCGACGAGATGCTCTCGATCAAGGAGCTGCCCAAGCGGGCGGTCGTCATCGGCGGCGGTGCCATCGGCTGTGAATTCGCGTCGATGATGGCCGATCTCGGTTCGAAGGTCACGATCATCGAAGCCGCACCCAAGATCCTGCTGAACTGCGACGACGACATCGTCCGAGTCGTCGAGCGCAACTTCGCCAAACGTGGCATCGACGTCTTCGCCGGTGTCGGCGTCACCGGCCAGACCACCACCGACACCGGGGTCACCGTCACCTTCGGCGAGGGCCAGACGATCGAGGCCGACACCGTCGTGGTGTCGATCGGCCGCCGGCCGCTGTCGGAGTCGCTCGGCCTCGACGTCACCCAGGTCGGCGTCGACCAGCGTGGCTTCATCATCGCCGACGAGTACTGCCGCACCACCGTCGACGGCGTGTGGGCGGTCGGCGACGTCATCAACACGGCGCAACTGGCCCACGTCGGGTTCATGGAGGGCATCGTCGCCATCACCGACATCCTCGGCGAGCAGGCCATCCCGGTCGACTACTCCAAGTTGCCGTGGTGCATCTACTGCCAGCCCGAGGTCGCCTTCGCAGGTATGAGCGAGTCACAGGCCCGCGAGGCCGGCTACGACATCGTCGTCTCCAAGCATCGCTATGCCGGCAACGGTCGGGCCATGATCGTCGGTGAGACCGACGGCTTGGTGAAGATCATCGCCGAGAAGCAGCCCGACGGCACGGGCGGCAAGATCCTCGGTGTGCACATGGTCGGTCCATGGGTCACCGAACAACTCGGCCAGGGCTACATGGCCGTCAACTGGGAAGCCACCGTCGACGAGGTCGCTCAGTTCATCCAGCCACACCCGACCATGAGCGAGCTCTACGGTGAGTCCGTACTCGCACTCACCGGGCGATCACTCCACGGCTGATCGCCGCCGATCACCCGCCGACACTCACACCCGCACGCACTCATCAACAACAGGAGCCAACCCGACGTGGCCGATATCGAAATGCCCCAGCTGGGCGAGACCGTGACCGAGGGCACCATCACCCGCTGGTTCAAGCAGGTCGGCGAAACCATCGCCGTCGACGAAGTGCTGTTCGAGGTGTCGACCGACAAGGTCGACACCGAGGTCCCGTCGCCAATCGCCGGCACGATCACCGAGATCCGCGTGCCCGAAGGTGACACCGTCGACGTCGGCACCGTCCTCGCCGTCGTCGGCGACGGTGCCGCAGCACCGGCTCCGGCTGCCGAGGCGCCCGCACCGGCTGCAGCGGCCGAGGCTCCCGCTCCTGCGCCGGCTCCCGAGCCGGCGCCGGCCCCCGCACCTGTTGCCGAGGCGCCCGCGCCGCCACCAGCTCCGGCGCCAGCACCCGCTCCGGCCCCCGCTCCTGCGCCTGCCGCCGCTGCGCCCGCTCCGGCGGGCGACGACGCCACCCGTCGGGTCCTCTCGCCGGTCGTGCGTCACCTCATCAACGAGTACAACCTCGACGTCAATCAGATCACCGGCACCGGCCTCGGCGGTCGGATCAGCCGCGACGACGTGCAGCGCCACATCGAGGCGACCAAGGCCCAAGCCGCTCCGGCGGCAGCGCCCGCGCCGGCTCCGGCCCCCGCTCCGGCTCCGGCCCCCGCTCCGGCACCGCAGGCCCCGGCAGCCGCCCCCGCCCCGACACCGGCTCCCGCTCCTGCACCTGCACCGGCTCCCGCCCCTGCCCCGCAGGCACCGGCCGTCCAGGCGTCCGCTCGCGACACCGTGGTGCCGCTCACCAACATCCGCCTGCGCACCGGCGAACACATGGTGATGTCCAAGGCGGTTGCGCCCCACACCCTCACCGCGATCGAAGTCGACTACGAGAACGTCGACCAGGTCCGCAAGGCGCAGGGTAAGGCGTTCAAGGAACAAGAGGGCTTCAGCCTCACCTACCTGCCGTTCATCTCGCGGGCCATCATCGACGCGCTTCGTGAATACCCCCACCTCAACGCATCGGTCGGCGATGGCGAGTTGATCGTCCACCAAGACATCAACATGGGGATTGCGGTTGACCTCGACTTCCAGGGGCTCCTGGCTCCGGTCGTGCGGCAGGCCGACGGCAAGCGGCTCCGCGCCATCGCCCGTGACATCTCCGATGTCGCCCGTCGTGCCCGGTCGAAGCAGCTGTCGCCCGACGATCTCCAGGGTGGCACCTTCACCATCACCAACGCCGGAAGCTACGGGACGATGATGCAGTTCCCGATCATCAACCAGCCCCAGGTCGCCATCATGTCGACCGACGCGGTGAAGCGGAAGCCGGTCGTGATCGAAGACGCCTTCGGCAACGAGAGCATCGGGATCCACTCGGTTGGCGTCCTGGCCATGGCCTGGGATCACCGAGCGATCGACGGCGCCTACGCTGCGGCCTTCCTCGCACGGGTGTCCGAGATCATCGAAACCCGAGACTGGGCCGCCGAACTGGCCTAGCCGACGGCCGATCACGGCCGTTGCCGCCCGGTGCGCCATCATGGTCATCTCCGAATCGGAAAGCAGTTCGATGTCGCACCCCTCCGCCTCTGAGCACGACCGGTCGGCGAACGCCGAGCCACTGCACCTGCGGTGGCTCGGCAAGATCGGCTACGCCGAGGCGCTCGATCTCCAGCAGCAGATGGTCGGCGGCACCGCCGATCATCTCCTGCTACTCGAACATCCGCCGGTCTACACGCTGGGAGTCCGCACCAAGCCCGAGCATCTCCTTGTCGACCCGACCCACTACGGGGCCGAGGTGGTCGAGGCGAACCGTGGTGGTGATGTCACGTTCCACGGGCCCGGTCAGCTCGTCGGCTACCCGATCCTGACCGTGGCCGGGCGACGAGGCGGTGGCATGGCCGACACGGTTGCGTACGTGACCAGTGTCGAGCAGACCATCATCGACGCGTTGGCTGAGCTCGGGCTCGAGACCGGACGGATTCGGGGCTGCGCCGGCGTGTGGGTCGATCCCGACGGGCCCGACGCTCGCAAGATCGCTGCGATCGGTGTGCGACTGGTTCGGGGACGTTCGATGCACGGGTTCGCGCTCAACGTCGATGTCGACATGACCTGGTTCGACCACATCGTTCCCTGTGGCATCGCCGATCGTGGGGTCACCTCGCTTGCGGCGGAGGGGATCGATGTCGCCATGAGCGAGGTGGTCGAGGTCGTCGGCCGACACGCCGCTCACCACTTCGCTCCCGGCCGTCCAGTAGAGCGCCACGAAGTCGCTCATCGGGTCTCGACCAGCGACCTCGCACCGTTCACCCGAGGCGAAGGTCCGGGTGAGGCGATCCGGCCGGAACGTGCCGGGGTGCCGGTGCAGTTGGGCCGTCGTCTGGATGCCGCCGGGGTCGCCGATGGACTCGACGTCAGCACCCGCAAGCCCGAGTGGATGCGGGTCAAGCTCTCGACCGGCGACGACTTCCGTCGGCTGTCGAAGGTGTCGCGCGAGCGGGGTCTGGTCACCGTGTGCGAGGAGGCGGGATGCCCCAACATCTTCGAATGCTGGAACGAGGGCACGGCAACGTTCATGCTCCTGGGCGAGCGCTGCACCCGGGCATGTGGCTTCTGCCTGGTCGATACCCAGAAGCCTGCGGCGGTCGATCACGACGAGCCGGAGCGAATCGCCGCCACCATCGAAGACCTCGGTCTCGACTTTGCCGTCCTGACCATGGTGGCCCGAGACGACCTCGATGACGGCGGCGCGCAGATCGTGGCCGAGACCGTCCGGGCGATCCATGGGCGAACGCCGGGCGTCGGGGTCGAGGTGTTGATCTCGGATCTGAAGGGTTCGGCCGACGATCTGGCGACCATCTGTGACGCTCATCCCGAGGTGTTGAACCACAACATCGAAACGGTGCCACGCCTGCAGCGCGCCGTGCGGCCATCGGCCGGGTACGCCCGGAGTCTGGCGCTTCTGGCTCGGGCCAAGCAGCACGGCATGACCACCAAATCGGGGATGATCGTCGGGATGGGCGAGACTCCCGACGAGGTGCGGGCGACCCTGGTCGATCTTCGAGCCGCCGGCGTCGACATCGTCACGATCGGTCAGTACCTGCGCCCCACCACGCACCACCTGCCGGTGCACCGGTGGTGGACGCCCGACGAGTTCGACGAGCTGAAGGCCTACGGCGAAACGGTGCTTGGTTTCGCCCACGTGGAGTCGAGCCCGCTCACACGGTCGTCGCATCATGCCGCCGAGGCCGCAGCGTCAGCTGGTGTGTCAGCGTCAGCTGGTGTGTCAGCGTCAGCTGGTGTGAGGGCATCAGCTGGTGTGTCAGCGTCCGCCTGACAGGATCATCCCGATCAGCCGACGAAGGTGACGAACTCCTCGATCGGCATCCGCTCGGACCGTAGTGAGTTGACGGGGGCGTCATGGTCGGCGTGGCCGATGGCGACGGCGCAGAACAGCATCTCGTCGTCGGGGGCGCCCACGAAGTCCTTCACCGTCTGCGGCCAGTTGGCCCACGCCTCCTGGGCACAGGTGTCGAGCCCGGCCTCGGTGGCGAGCAGCATGAACGTCTGCAGGAACATGCCGGCATCGGACCACTGCGGCGGCCCCATCTTGGTGTCGAGGAAACAGAAGATCGCCGCGGGGGCGCCGAAGAACTCGTAGTTGCGGGCGAGGTGGGCATAGCGTGCGGCCTTGTCGTCTCGCCCGATCTGCATGGTCTCGTACATCGCCTCGCCGAGGCTGTAGCGGTTGGTGCGGTACGGCTCCCAGAGGTTCGCTGGATACACGTCGTACAGCGGCTTCTCGGGTTCGGCCGCGGCCACCCGCTCGACGAGTCGCTTCGTCGCGTCACCGTTAACCACGTAGATGCGCCATGGCTGTACGTTGCCGCCTGACGGGGCCCGAGAGGCGGTGCGGAGGAGGTCGGCGATCTGCTCGTCGGCGACGGGCGTCGGCAGGAACGAACGGATCGAGGCGCGAGTGTTGACAGCGGTGGTGACGTCCATGCGCATGTCATAGCCGCACCGTCTGGCCATCGGCCAATGTCGACGATCGATTTCCGAAAGCGGTCGGGTGATGCCCGGACGGCGGGACGCTCAGTGGTTGAGCATCGGTGCCAACGCCTCGCGCAGGTCGTGCACCAGCTGGACGAACTCGTCGTCGCCCGCTTCGGGAATCACGGCGTCCTCGTCGAGGAGATGGAGGCAGGCCAAGAGTGTGGCGTAGTCGACCACTTCCGGCGGGTCGTCGTCGCGAGCCTTCCACGGTTCGTGGTGGAGCTCGATGATGCGAGCGACCATCGGGTCGATCTTCCAGAGCCGGAGGAGGTAGCCGCCGAGTGAGGCGTGATCGACGCCGGCGAAGGCACGCTCGCGCCAGGTCTGCTCGGACTCGTCGCTCACCTGTCGGTAGAGGTCGTACGCACTGTCGGGGAACAACACGAGCATGGCCACCTGGCCGATGTCGTGGAGGACGGCAGCGAGGAACAGGCGGTCGTCTTCGCCGGCCACGGTTCGGGCGAGGTTCGCGAGCTCGATCGAGTGTTGGTTGGTCTTCTCGACGAGCCGACGGTGTTCGGGTCCGAGGTTGCTGGCGCCCTCGGTGGCGAGGACGACACCGGTGGTGCAGTTCAGGCCGAGACGGGTCACCGCTTCGCTGGCCGAGCGGGCCGGCGAGTTGAAGGCGAAGAACGCCGAGTTGGCCATGTTGATCAGCTGGGCGGTGATGGAGACGTCTTGCTCGAGCATGCGTCCGATCTCGAACAGCGAGCTCCCGTTCTGGGCCGCTTGTCGCAGCTCGCTGTAGAGGCCGGGCCGAGACGGCAACCGGTCGAGGCGCTGCATGATGTGGGTGAGGGCGCCGGGGTTGTCGCTGGCCAGGACGGCGACGGCTCGTTCACCGGCGTCGCGGATGGTCGATGCCAGGCCGGGGAGCGCGACAACGTCGTGGCAGACCGACGAGACCTCTTCCGCACTGTTCGAGTCGCCGAGCGATACCACGGCGATGCGAGCAACGCTCGGCATGTGCGTGCGCACCTTGGTGAGGAACTCCACGCCCTGGCGGACCGGTTGGCGGAAGTCGATCACCATCAGCTCGTACTTGGCCGACTTGAGCCGCTCGATCGCCTGACGCAGCGAGAGCGCGTGGTCGACGTACCAATCATCTCGATGTCCGGGCAGCTCGAGGGCAGGGAGCCCGCTTCCGCCTTCGGTTTGCACACTGAGAACTCGCACGAGTGAAGACCTCCTGGTCGGAGTTTCGTCGCGAGCCCGAAGGCCATGAGCCGGAGTTCGCAGAATTTGTCTGATTCGTGTGCGTCGGTTGCCGGCCCGAGGTCGTGTCAGGAGCGAGGGGCCCGGCCGTTGCCGAACCAGATGCGGACCCCGATCATCCAGAGCAGGTGGAGGATCGCCATCGCGACCCGGCCGCGGGTGGCCCACCCGATGAGGGCCAGCGTCATCCCGACCTGGTGGCCAACGATGGCGAGACGGTTTCGGGTGGCCTTCAGTTGGGTCAGGCGCGCCACGATCGGGATCGACAGGCCGTAGCCGAGGAGGAGGAGCACGGTGCTCAGGGGGTGCACCCTGCCAGGATGCCGTCAAACGTGACAGACTCGCCCTCGATGGAGCACAGGCAGCGAGCAAGCGGTGTGCACGATCTCGGCGGGACGTCGGGATTCGGTCCGGTGCCGATCGACGATCGGGGTCCGTTTCACGAGTCCTGGCAGGGTCGAGCGTTCGCCGTGACCCAGTTCGCGCAGGCCGTGTCCGGATTCAACACCGACGCCTTCCGCCACGGGATCGAACGCGAGGACCCCGATCGCTACCTCGAGCTCGACTACTGGGCCAAGTGGGTCCGCAATGCCGAGCGGATGTTGATCGAGGGCGGAGTGATTGCCACCGATGCGGTCGACGCTGCCCTCGGCGGGCGAGTTCCGGTGGGTCAAACGGAGCGAACCACCGACGCGGTGCCGCCGGCCCAACGGGGGAGCGAAGCTTCACCCGAACACCCGCCCCGGTTCGGCGTCGGCGAGTGGGTCCGCGTCCTTCCGAAGCGCACCGACGGTCGCCACACCCGGCTCCCGGCCTATGCCGAGCAGCGCATCGGTGAGGTGGTGGCGTGTCGCGGCGGGTGGATCTTTCCCGATCGCCACGCCCACGGTGAGGGACCCGACCCGCAATGGGTTTATGCCGTCGACTTCGCGGCTGCTGACCTGTGGCCCGACGCCGGTACGCATCGAGTTCGAATCGACCTTTTCGAGCCCTACCTGGAGCGCACATGACCGAACCCTCGTCCGACCCAGCACTGCGAATCGAGGCCATCGAATCGCTCCTGGTCGATGCCGGACTCGTGCAGCCGGAGCGGATCGACGCCCTGATCGCTCGCTACGAGACCGAGATCGGTCCCATGAACGGGGCCAAGGTGGTCGCTCGGGCGTGGACCGATCCCGACTACCGCGAGCGGCTCCTCGCCGATGGCACCTCGGCGATCGCCGAACTCGGGTTCGGTGGGGCACAGGGGGAGATGATGGTCGTCGTCCCCAACGGCGATGGGGTGCACAACGTTGTCGTCTGCACCCTGTGCTCGTGCTATCCCTGGCCGGTGCTGGGATTGCCGCCGGCGTGGTACAAGTCGCCGGAGTACCGGGCCCGCGTGGTGCGAGAGCCCCGAGCGGTACTCGCGGAGTTCGGCACCGTCCTGCCCGAATCGACCGAGATCCGCGTGTGGGATTCTTCGGCCGAAATCCGCTACCTGGTGCTGCCCGAACGCCCTGCAAACACCGAGACCTACGGCGAGGAGGAGTTGGCGGCCTTGGTGCACCGAGACGCGATGATCGGTGTTCGCCTCGCCGGCGTCGAGGGCGGGGAACCGACCAGTGTCTGAGCTCGTCCTCGCCCTCGACGGACCGACGGCACCACCCAGGTCGAATGGTGAACTCGTCTTCGATGCGCCATGGCAGAGTCGGGTCTTCGGCGTCACGGCCGCGCTCGTCGAGGCGGACCACGTGACCTGGGCCGACTTCCAGCAAGCGCTGATCGGCCGCATCGGGGCCGCCGATGCGGCCGGCGTCGACGACTACTGGGGATGCTGGAGCGACGCACTGGGCGACGTCTGCTCGGCGTCGGGCATCGCAACCGCCGACCAGTGGCAAGAGCGGATCCACGAGTTGGCGGCTCGACCGCCCGGCCACGATCACGACCATCACCATGATCACGACCGCCACCATGGTCGCGACCATCACCACGACGGAGGCCACTGATGAGCATCCACCACGTGCGCGGCGCCGAGATCGCCCTCGATCGGGTCGGCACCGGACCCCGACTGGTATGGGGGCACGGCCTCACCATGAGCCGAGCGGCCGATGATCTCGCCGGCACCATCGACTGGGGTCAGGTACCCGCCGACCTCGTGCGATACGACGCCCGTGGACACGGTGAGTCCACCACGACCCCCGAGCTGTCCGACTACGGCTGGGACGCACTCGCCCAGGATCAGCTCGAGCTGACCGAGCAACTCGGCATCGAGACCTACCTGAGCGGCGGCGCGTCGATGGGCTGCGCCACGGCGCTCCACGCCGCCGTCGCCAAGCCCGGTCGGATCGCCGGGCTGATCCTGATGATCCCGCCAACCGGGTGGGAGACCCGAGCGGCCCAAACCGCCCAGTACCTGACGAGCGCCGAGGTCGTGGAACACAAGGGCGTCGAACCGATGATCAGCGCCCGGCGGGCGATGGCACCGCCCGACCCCTATGTCGGCGACGAGGCGTACCACGACCGGCGCGACGAGGTGTTACGGGCGTGGGACACCGCCCGCCTGGCCGTGGCCCTTCGGGGTGCCGCTAGCGCCGACCTCCCAAGTCGTGACGCAATCGCGAGCATCGCCGTCCCCACGTTGATCCTGGCCTGGACCGGTGACCCCGGCCATCCGATGTCGACCGCCGAGGAGTTGCACCGGCTCATTCCCGGCTCGACCCTCTCGGTCGCATCGACGGCGGCGGACCTGAACGACTGGACGAGACAGATCACGAACTTTGTATCGATGTATTGACACATCGATACAAAAGGCGCATGCTCGCCGCATGGACTCATGGATCTCCGGCTACGACACCAACGGTGTCGTGTTCTTCCTCTTGGTCGCGATCATCCCGGCCATCGTGGCCGTGGTGCGAAGGTGGCGGTTCCCGACCTCTGCCTTCATCGCTAGGTGGTTCGAGCACTACGACCTCGAACCGACGCCGGAGGCGGTCAACCTGGTGACCCGCTCGTTGGCGCGAAGAAAGACGATTCGCACGATCGGGTTCGTCGTTGCGTACTCGGTGCCCCAGATGGCTTGGATGGGGTATACCCGCGATGCCCACCGCAGCAATGAGTTGCCCTTCTTGACCCTCCTGATCGCAGGTTGGACCCTCGCTGTGGTCGTTGCTGCGTTGTGGCCGCAAACATCGCCGACCACCAACGCCTCCCTCGCTGAGCGACGCGTCGACGACTATCGGCCGGCGTTCAGCCGATTCGACCGCGAAATCCTTGTTGCCGTCATGGTGCTGCTCACCATCGCCTCCGCTCTCTTCCCGGGAACCAACGATGGCCAGCGAATCGACGGTCTGGTCGCGCTGGGGCGAGTCGTCCCTGCTGCTGCCGTGATGGCCGTTGTGCTGATCGCCCAACGGCTCGTCGTGGCTCGCCGACAGTCGTTCGGTTCGCTCGACATGGTCCGCGCCGATGACGCGTTGCGCGCCACCGATGTCTCGGCCCTCACCGGCATCGGCTACGGCGTGCCGCTGCTCGTGATCGGCACGCTGTTCTGGCAACTCACCGTGGTGCACGACCCGGCCGGCATCGTGATGCTCGGGATCGTGGTGATCTCGTGGGTCGTGATCATGGTCGGCGCTGGCGCCCTACTCGGTTTCGGCCGCCTCGACAACGGGGTCGTGATCTACCGGCACCGCCTGCGACCGGCGTCGGGCCGACAGCCAGATGAGGTCGTCACCACCGAGGTGCCGGCGTGATCGTCCATCTCGACGACACCAGCCCGGTGCCGCCGTGGCAGCAACTGGTCGACCAGATCGGTGATCTGATCGCCGGTGGGACGATGCCGATCGGCCATCGTCTCCCTGCCATTCGGCAGCTGGCCCGCGACCTCGACCTTGCACCGGGCACGGTCGCTCGCTCGTATCGGGAGTTGGAGGCCACCGGGGTGATCGAGACCCGCGGGCGCCACGGTTCGTTCGTACTGCGTGCGCCCGAGCGGCGAGACGATCGAGTCGGTGCGGTCATCGCTGCGGCGGCCGAGCAACTCCAGCGGCTCGGCGTGACCGCCGACGAAGCAGCCCGCCTGTTGGCGGCATCGTGGCCGGCGCCGCCAGCGACGGCCTGAGGCTCGGTCCGCCGATCGGGCGGCAGCCCGGCTATTCGAGTTCGCCGTGGAGCTTGCGACCGGAGATGAGCCGGAGGCGGGCGATGTGGTCACGGACGTACGCCCGAACGTCGGCATGGGCCAGTTCGAAGGCGACGAGCAGCTTGTCGCAGTGCGAGTAGGGCGGATGGTCGAGCAGTTCGAGTTCCACCCGATCGATGATCCGCTCGGTTTCCGATGGCGAGATCAGGAACGAGCGTGGCAGCAACCGACGTGATGCAGTCCGACGGAGTCGGCGCTGGAACCGTTCCCCAACCTCGTCGAGTGGTGACGGGTCGAGCATGATCGATCCCATCACGTCGAGTGCAAGTGACACGTCGGCCTCGGCCAACGCGAAGACTCCCGGCCCGGTCGGACCGAGCGAGCGCACACTGCGTCGGAAGCGGACCGATGCGGCGGCGAACTCCTCGAATTCCTCGTCGATCACGGCCTTGGCCGCGTCCGCCAGACGATCAGCAAGGGGGCTGGCGACGGATCGCCAGAACTCGGCGGTGGAGGGCGCCAGACCGTCGTTGGTCTGGCGCCCTACTTCGCGTTGCGTCTGCAGGAGCGCACGGTCATCGATCTCGTACGAACGGCGAACGGCGTCGAGCCGTTCATTCGCACGAGTGCTGATGACGTCGGCGCGTTGGGTCAGTCTCGCCCTGACCCGGTCGTAGTCGGTGCTGTTGTTGGCCCGGCTACCGGCGCGTTCGTCCAACGTCACGTGGGTTGCCCCAGATGGATGTCCCGTACTCACTCCTACTCCGCTTCAGGTTCCCGCTTCGCTATGTCCATCGGTTGCTGTCGGTCGCCTTGAAGGGCCGTTCGGCCCAACAATCGTCAGGTTTGTCTCAGGCCGCCTCCGGCGGTTGCGAACCCACCGTCGAGCACGACCAGCCGTTACCCTCTGGACATGTTTGCTGAGCGAATGTCACGGGTTCGGGCGGCCATGGAGCAGCAGGGCGTCGACGTCCTGCTGCTGTCGGTCGGGCCGGATCTGCCCTGGTTGATCGGCTACGAGGCCATGCCGCTCGAGCGCCTCACGATGCTGGTGGTGCCGGTCGACGATCGCCCCCGGCTGGTGATCCCCTCGTTCGAAACCGCTCGCGTCGTCGAGCACCCCGACCTGTTCGACATCGACGGCTGGGGTGAGACTGACGACCCCATTCAGCGTGTCGCCGACTTCGTCGGCCGGCGCTCCACCGTCGCCATCGGCGACCATACGTGGAGCCGGTTCACGGTCGACCTCCAGCACGCCCTCCCCGGAGCATCATGGCGGCGAGCCACCGACGTGGTCGGCGCGTTGCGGCGGGTGAAAGACGCGGCCGAGATCGAGGCGCTGCAACGGGCCGCCAGCGGGGTCGACCGTATTGCCGCCGCGTTGCAGGCTGGCGAGATCCCGCTGATCGGCCGAACCGAAGCCGATGTCTCGGCCGAGCTCGGCCGGCGCATCATCGCCGAGGGGCATGACCGGGTGAACTTCGCCATCGTGGCGTCCGGTCCGAACGCCTCGAGCCCTCACCATCACGCTGGTGATCGAGTCATCCAACCGAACGAGGTCGTGCTCTGCGATTTCGGCGGCACCACCGCCGAGCCCCACGGGCAGCCCGGCTACTGCTCCGACATCACACGCTGCGTCTACACCGGGACGCCCGATCCTGAGTTCGCCGAGTCCTACGCCCTGTTGCAGCAGGCGCAGGCCGAGGCGACCGCCGCCGCGGTCGTCGGTACCGAGGCACAGACCCCGGACCGAGTGGCTCGTGATCGCTTGGCCGACAACGATCTCGCCAAGTACTTCGCTCACCGCATCGGCCACGGCATCGGCGTGGAAGCCCACGAAGATCCGTACCTGGTCGAAGGCAACACCGAGACCTTGCTCGCTGGCAACGCGTTCTCGATCGAGCCCGGGTTCTATGTGCCTGGACGCTGGGGCGCCCGGCTCGAAGACATCGTGGTGGCAACTGAAGACGGTCCTCGATCGCTGAACAACGCCGAGCGGTCTCTCGTCGTGGTCGAGGCCTGACCCGTTGTTCGACCTCCATGGCGCGTCGGTGCTCCTGCAGTGGGCAACCGGCGGCCTTCTCTTCACCTGGGTGACCACCCGTCGTCGCGAGGTCGGCCTCGGCTACGGCTGGACCATGCGGATCACGTTCGGCCTGATGGCGCTGGGCGCCTTTCTCCTCGGCGTGATCTACGGGCTGCGCCCGGTGCGTGAGCTGTCATCGGCCGGGGTTGTGCTGGCCACTGCCGTCGCCTTCGTCCAGTCGTATCGCCGCCGTGCGGTGGGCGTGGCCGGCCAACGCGAGCTGGCCGAGGAACGGTCGGCTCGGGTGGCAGCGATGACCGGGATCGATCGTGAGGCGAAGGCCAAGACGGCCGACGGACCCGAGTTCGATCCCCGGCTCGACCTGGTGGCACCGGCCATCGGCATGGTCGGACTGGTGGCGGCCGGCATTGCCGCTGGTGAACCGGCGTGGCTCCAGGTGGCTCGCATGATCGTTGGCGCACTGTTCCTCGGGGCGGTCAGCGACGCCATGCTTCTCGGTCACTGGTATCTGGTGCAGCCCGGCTTGAGTCGGGGACCACTTCTCGAACTCGTGAAGTGGACCGCCATCTGGTGGCTGCCCGAGGTCGT
This sequence comes from Acidimicrobiales bacterium, assembly GCA_041394265.1. NCBI lineage: Bacteria > Bacillati > Actinomycetota > Acidimicrobiia > Acidimicrobiales > Acidimicrobiales bacterium. The sequence goes on along the minus strand of JAWKIO010000006.1, from coordinate 270,502 downwards.
CCTGCTCTTGGTACCCACCGGCATGATCTCGGCGCTGAACGGCACGATCGACGACGGCTACGGCGGGATGCTCGGTTGGTTCTGGGTGGCGAGCGCCGTCACCACGATCGGCCTGGTCTATGTGACCCACCTGGCCCTCAAGGAACGGCAATATTCCGCAGTGATGGCAGCGACGGGATTGCTGTACCTTGCCATTCTGACTGCGTTCGGCACCGACCTCGTGGCCCGTGCCATCCTGTCGATCTAGCGCTCGAACGACCACCGACGGCCCAACCAAAGGACCCCACCATGCCGAGAACCGTCTGGAGCGGAGCGATCAGCTTCGGTCTCATCTCGATCCCGGTGAAGCTGTTCAGCGCGGTCAGCCATCAAACGGTCCGGTTCAACCAGATCGATTCGAAGACCGGTTCACGGGTCAAGATGGTGCGCACCTCGGCCAAGACCGGCGAAGAGGTGGCCTACGCCGACATCGTGAAGGGTTACGACCTCGGCGACGACAACTACGTGATCCTCACCGACGAGGAGATGGAGTCGATCGCTCCGAAGGCGTCACGCAGTATCGACCTGGTGGACTTCGTCGAAGAAGCCGACATCGATCCGATCTTCTATGAGAGCGGCTACTTCCTCGCTCCCGACGAGATGGCGCGCAAGCCCTACGCACTGCTGGTCGAGGCACTCGAGGCTTCCGGCCGAGTCGGGATCGCCACGTTCGTGATGCGCTCGAAGCAGCATCTCGCCGCCATCCGGCCGGTCGACGGTCGCCTCATGCTGTCGACGATGCTCTACGCCGACGAGCTGGTCGATCCGGCCGAGATCCCCGGGCTCGATGATCTCGACGAGGTCGAGGTCAAAGACGCCGAGAAGCAGATGGCCGCCCAACTGGTCGAGTCGCTGGCCGCCGACTTTGACCCGTCGGCCTACGAAGACACCTACCGCATGAAGGTCATGGAGCTCATCCAGGCCAAGGCCGAGGGCGACATCACCAAGGTCGAGGCCGTCGACAGCGGCCCAACGGCCGAGATCGTCGATCTCATGGCGGCGCTCGAGGCGAGCGTGGCGGCGGCGAAGGCCAAGCGCGAGAGCGGCGAGGACCAGGCCGAGTCGGCCTGAAGCTGATCATCGATGGCCGCCAAGGTCACCGTCGAGGTCGGGGATCGGACGCTCACGCTGTCGAACCTCGACAAGGTGCTGTACCCGCGCACGGGGTTCACCAAGGCCCAGGTGATCGAGTACTACACCCGCATTGCGCCGGTGATGCTGCCGCACATCGGGGATCGCGCGCTCACGTTGCGGCGCTACCCCGATGGGGTCGAGGGCAAGTCGTTCTTCGAGAAGCGGTGCCCCTCGCATCGGCCCGACTGGGTGTCGGTGGCGATCGGGCCGGGCGATCGCAATGGCACCATCGAGTACTGCCGGCTCGACGAGACCGCCGCGCTCGTGTGGACCGCCAACCTGGCCGCGATCGAGCTGCATTCGCCGATGGCTCGGTGCAGCGATCTCGAGACACCCACGATGCTGGTCTTCGACCTCGATCCCGGTGCCCCCGCCACCATCACCCAGTGCTGCGCCATCGCCCTCGCCATTCGTGACGTGCTCGGCGCCGTCGGCCTCGAAGCCTTCGCGAAGACCTCAGGCTCGAAGGGCATGCAGCTCTACGTACCGCTCAACACGCCCCACACCCACGACCATGTGTCGTCGTTCGCGCTCGCGGTCGGCCAGTTGCTGGAGAAGCAGCGGCCGACCGAAGTCCTCACGAACATGAAACGCAGCGAGCGTCCGGGCAAGGTGCTGATCGACTGGTCGCAGAACTCGCGACACAAGACCACGATCGCCCCCTACTCGCTACGGGCTCGGCCCGAGCCCACGGTCTCGACCCCGATCAGTTGGGACGAGGTCACCGAGGGTGCCGACGGCGCACCGCTCACGTTCACCGCCTTCGAGGTCCTCGATCGCATCCACCACCTCGGCGACCTGTTCGCCCCGACGCTCACCCTCGAGCAAACCCTCCCCGGGTCCTGACCCCGTCCGCCCGTCCGGTCAGCGGGCGACGAAGTACTTGGCCTTGGGGTGGTGGCAGATGATGGCGCTGGTCGTCTGCTCGGGCTGGTACTGCCAGGCGGTGTCCTCGTTGCACTCGACGTCGATCCGGCTCGCCTCGAGCAGATCGGCAACGAGCGCGTTGTCCTCGAGGTCGGGACATGCCGGGTACCCCCACGAGTAGCGACCGCCGCGGAACCTCTGGCGGAAGAGTCCGAGCAGGCCGTCTTCGTCCTCGTCGCCGAAGCCCCACTCGGCCCGAATGCGGGCGTGCCACATCTCGGCCAGCGCCTCGGCCATCTCGACACCGAGGCCGTGGAGGAAGAGGTAGTCCTGGTACTTGTCGGCGGCGAAGAGCTCGGCGGCGACATCGGACACCGTGCGTCCCATGGTGACGATGTGGAAGGCGGCGTAGTCGCCCTCGGTCGTGGCGCCACCATGGCCGACCGGTCGGAAGAAGTCGGCGATGCACTTGTGCGGCGCCTCGCTCTGCCGGGGGTACGAGAACCGGGCCCGCTCGACCGTTCGGGTCTCGTCGGTCCAGATGATCACGTCGTTGCCGTCGGCGTTCGCCGGGAAGTAGCCGTAGACGACCGCCGGGTTCAGGATCCCTGATGCCTTGGCGTCGGCCAGCTGCTGGCGGAAGAGCGGGCGGATGCGGTCCTTGAACTCGGCGTCGGACTCACCGTTCTCGGGACGGAACTGCCACTGATGGCGGAACAAGGCCGTCTCGTTGACCCAGGTGGCGATCTCGTCGACGGACAATCCCTTCACGATTCGTGAGCCGAGGAACGGGGGAGTGAAGACCTCGTTGTCGGCCTCGACCTCGGGCGACCGAGCGGGGAGGAGCGACGGGTCGACTGCTTCCTTCGTGGTCCGGAAGTTCTCGAGCAGCAGCCCGGCCGGCACGGTGCCGAAGTCGGGATCGTCGATGCCCGACGCCTTCATCTCGGCCAGCTTGTCGAGAGTGTGCATGCCTTCGAAGGCGTCACGACCGTAGAAGACCCGACCGTCGTAGACCTCGCGCAGGTCGCGCTCGACGTAGCTGCGGGTGAGGGCAGCGCCGCCGAGCAGCACGGGGATGTTCGACAGGCCGCGCCGGTTGAGCTCTTCGAGGTTCTCCCGCATGATCAGTGTGCTCTTCACGAGGAGGCCCGACATGCCGATGGCGTCGGCGCCGATCTCGAGCGCCTTGTCGATCATCTCGGTGACCGAGATCTTGATGCCGAGGTTGTGCACCTCGTAGCCGTTGTTGGTGAGGATGATGTCGACGAGGTTCTTCCCGATGTCATGCACATCGCCCTTGACGGTGGCGAGCACCACTCGTCCCTTGGCCGAGTGCTCGCCCTCGATGCGCTCCATGTGTGGCTCGAGGTAGGCGACGGCCGCCTTCATGGTCTCGGCCGACTGGAGCACGAACGGCAGCTGCATGTCGCCGTTGCCGAAGAGCTCACCGACGACCTTCATCCCGCCGAGCAGGTGATCGTTGACGATCTCGAGCGCCTTCATCGTCTCGAGCGCTTCGTCGAGATCGCCGGTCAGCCCGTCGCGGTCGCCATCGATGATGCGCTGATGCAGGCGCTGCTCGACGGTCCAGCCGGTCTTGTCGACCACCTCGGCCTTGATCGCCGTGGCGTCCGCGAACAGTTCGAGCAAGGTGGCGAGCGGGTCGTACTTCGGGTCGGTTCCGTCGCCGCCTGCGGTTCCCCGGCGGTCGTAGATGAGGTCGAGCGTTGCCCGCTTGCGGTCTTCGTCGATCTTCGACAGCGGAAGGATGCGGCCGGCGTGGATGATCGCCGAGTCGAGGCCGATGGCCAGACACTCATGGAGGAAGACCGAGTTCAGCACCTGCCGGGCCGCCGGGTTCAGGCCGAAGCTGATGTTCGACAGTCCGAGGGTGGTGAAGGTGCCCGGCAGCTCGGCCTTGATCCGGGCGATGGCGTCCATGGTGGCGATCCCGTCGCGGCGGAGGTCATCGTCGCCGGTGGACAGCGGGAAGGTGAGCGCATCGAAGATCAGATCGCTCGGCGACAGGCCGTAGCGGTCGACGGCGAGATCGTGGATCCGATGCGCGATGCGCATCTTCCACTCGACATCGCGCGCCTGGCCCTCCTCGTCGATGAGCAGGCAGACCACGGCAGCGCCGTACTCCTTGGCCAGGCGCATCACGCGATCGAAGCGCGAGCCCTCACCCTCGCCGTCTTCGAGGTTGGCCGAGTTCAAGATGGCGCGGCCGCCGAGCCACTTGAGGCCGGCCTCCATCACCTGGGGTTCGGTCGAGTCGAGCACCAGTGGGGCCGCCACACCGGTGGCAAACCGCTTGGCCGTCTCGTCCATGTCGAGGGTGCCATCGCGTCCGACGTAGTCGACGCAGACATCGAGCACGTGCGCACCCTCGGCGATCTGGTCCTTGCCCATCTTGTCGATGGTCTCGGTGTCGCCCTCGAGCATGGCCTCGCGGAACTTCTTCGACCCGTTCGCATTGGTCCGCTCGCCGATGATGAGGAACGAGGTGTCCTGTTGGAACGGGACGAACGAGTAGATCGAGGTGGCGCCGGCGAGCCGGGTGGGGGTGCGCTCGGCGGGTGTGAGATCGGCGCAGCGATCGATCACGGCTTGGAGGTGCTCGGGTCCGGTGCCACAGCATCCGCCGATGATGTTGGCACCGAGGTCGGTCACGAAGCCGGCGAGGTGCTCGGCCAACTGTTCCTCGGTGAGGTCGTAGTGCATCTCGCCGTCGACCACCGACGGCAGACCGGCGTTGGGAATCACGGAGATCGGCACGCTCGAGTTCTGCGACAGGACTCGGATGTGTTCGTACATCTCGGCCGGTCCGGTGGCGCAGTTCAGCCCGAACACGTCGGGAGCGAGCGGCTCGATCGCAGCAAGGGCGGCCTGCATCTCGGTGCCCGGAAGCATGCGCCCGGTGAGCTCGATGGTGACCTGGACCTGGAGCGGGACCTGGCGGCCGACCTTGGCCATGGCCCGGCGCGAGCCGTTCATCGCCGCCTTGATCGTGAGCAGGTCGAACATCGTCTCGATGATGAGGAGGTCGACGCCACCCTCGAGGAGTGCGGCGGCCTGCTGCTCGAAGCCGTCCTTCATCTCGTCGTAGCGGACCTGGCCGAGGCTCGGGAACTTCGTGCCCGGACCCATGGAACCGGCGACCCAGCGAACCCGGTCGGGGGTCGAGAACTCGTCGGCGACCTCACGAGCCAGGCGGGCGGCTGCGGTGTTGAGCTCGTCGGCCCGGTCCGCCAGCCCATACTCGGCGAGGGTCATCGCCAACCCGCCGAAGGTGTCGGTCTCGATGACGTCGCAGCCGATCGACAGGAAGCCGCGGTGCAGGTCGGCGATCACGTCGGGCCGAGTGACGACCAGGTACTCGTTGCAGCCCTCGAGTTCCTCGCCTCCGAAGTCGGCAGCGGTCAAACCACGACGCTGGACGCCGGTGCCCAGCGCTCCGTCGTAGATGACGACACGTTCGCTGATCGCGGTGAGGAATGCTTCGCTGCGGTCGCTGAGCGGCAGCGCGCTCGGGCTTCGGTCAACCATGGGTGATGCTCGTTTCGAAAGGAGGCGCCCAGCGGGAGCCACGATTGTTCGGCGTCGTCGGATCGTGCAGTCTCGACTGATGCGCAATCGTCGGTCCCACACCCTCTGGCAAAGGACCCGCCGTGCACCTCGGGACGCAGCCCTTCGGAACACGGCGATGCCTCCATCATAGTCGGCGAGAACGTAGAGTCTGTGAGTATGTCCACCCTCCGCCATGCCACCGCCACGCCCAAGACCGCCACGGCGATCGATCGCCCCCTCACCGCCGACGCCATTTCGGGGTTGACCGAGCCGATCGCCACGGCCGCCAAGCTGGCCGGCTTCGAAGCAAAGGTGGGGCAGACGCTGGTCTTGCACGGCCAGGAGGGACCGGCCGTCGAGGTGCTGGTCGGTCTCGGTGAACGCTCGGCCGTCGACGCCGATGTGTTGCGGCGAGCGGCCGCCGCCTACGTCCGGGCCGTCTCGTCCCACAAGCACGTGGCGATCACCATGGCGACCGAACTCGCAACCGACGACGAGCCGCTGGCGGGAGTGGCCCCGGTCGTCGAGGGCGCCGGTCTTGCGACGTATCGGTATGTGGCGCTCAAGAGTGCCGACAATCGGGTGCTCGATCGCATCACCGTGGTGGCGTCCGGTCGCGGCGCCAAGGCGGCGTTCGAGATCGGGCTGGCCACGGTCGAGGCCGTACGTATGGTTCGCGATCTCGTCAACGAACCGGGCGGCACCATGTTGCCCACCGCCTTCGTGGCCAAGGCCAAGGAGGTGGCGGCGGCATCGGGGTTGAAGGCCACGGTGTGGGATGAGAAGCGCATCGTCAAGGAGAAGATGGGCGGCATCCTCGCCGTCAACCAGGGCTCCACCCACCCGCCCCGCTTCCTGATCCTGTCCTACACCCCGAAGACCAAGCCCACGGCGAAGTTGGCGCTCGTCGGGAAGGGCATCACGTTCGATTCCGGTGGCCTGTCGATCAAGACGGGCGCGGGAATGATGACCATGAAGGTCGACATGGCCGGCGGTGCCGCCGTCGTCGGCGCCATGAGCCTGCTCGGCACCTACGGCTGCAAGGCGGCCGTGACGGCGTATGTGCCGCTCACCGACAACATGGTGAACGGCGACGCCTTCCGCCCCGGCGATGTCTTCCGAGCTCGGAACGGCAAGACCGTCGAGGTGCTCAACACCGACGCCGAGGGCCGGCTCGTCCTCGCCGATGCCCTGTCATACGCAGCGGAGTCCACACCCGACGCAATCATCGATATCGCCACGCTGACCGGGGCCGTATCGGCTGCGCTCGGCGCCGGCTACGCGGGCGTGATGGCCAACGACGACGCCGTGTGTGATCGCGTGCTGGCCGCGTCGGCCAGCACCGGCGAGAAAGTCTGGCGTCTCCCGCTGCCGAAGGAGTACCGCCCCCAGCTCGAGTCGAACGTCGCCGACCTCAAGAACATCGGGAGTGGGCCCTACGGCGGGGCGCTGGTCGCCGGCCTCTTCCTCCAAGAATTCATCGCCGACATCCCCTGGGCCCACGTCGACCTCGGACTATCGGCCATGACCGAGGCCGACGACGGCGTCATCACCAAGGGTGCCACCGGCTTCGGCGTCCGACTGTTGGCCGAGACCGTCTCGAACTGGTAGCGCCTGCACCCGCTGTTAGCGACCGCTCCGGTCGAACGCCTCAAATTCGGAGCGGCTGCTCAAGGCGCTGCCGATCCTGCCGACCTTCCACCACGTAGAGCACGCGTGGAAATGGGTCGCAGTGGCATCAGTGGAGCAACGCATCGGAGCGGGAGCATCGGCTGACGTCGAGCGCGCCTCGTTCTCGATCGTCAGCACCAAGAGCCGGCTGTTCGTGGTCGATCTCCTCGCCGCCGCGGCGAGCGGTTCGGCGATGACGTTCGTCGTGGCTCCTGGCAGCGACCGCTGGATCGCGATGCTCGTCATGCTCGGTTCGTGGTGGCTGTGGCTGGCCAAGGCCAAGCTGTACAGCTCCCGGTTCATCACCCGCCGAGCCGATGAGATTCGACGGATCCTCGACGCGTCGGTCGCCACCGCCGCAACCGTCGCCGTCGTGGCGTTCGGTTTCGGTCTCGACGTCTCCCGAGGCTGGCTCGCCGGTTCGGCACTGCTCGGTGGCATTGCCATCGGCATCGAGCGCGAAGTGGCCCGTTCGGGGTTCGATCGACGACGACGAGCCGGAGAGCTGTGCCGTCGCGTGGTGATGGTGGGCGCCAACGAAGAGGCCCGCCAGCTCACGGCCATGTTCGAAGCCGAGCCCGAGCTCGGCTATCAGGTGGTGTCCAGCGTCGATCCCCGCAAGATCAGTGACCGGACCGAGCTGACCACTCGAGTGCTGGCCGAAGCCCGCTCCAACGATGCGCTCGGTGCCGTCGTTGCTGCCTCGTCGATCGAGACACGGGCGAGCAACCGCCTGGTGCGAGATCTCGTCGAACACGGCATCCACGTCGAACTCAGCTCGACGCTGATCGACATCGATCCCGGTCGACTCACGGTGCGTCCGCTCGGTCGGTTCCCCGTGGTGTACGTCGAGCCGGTCATGCGGCGAGGCTGGCGTGCGGTCGCCAAGCGCACGTTCGACATCGTGGTGTCGCTCGGGGTCCTGGTGTGCGCCGCCCCCGTGCTGGCGGTCCTGGCGTTCCTGATCCGCCGCAACGACGGTGGTCCGGTGCTGTTCCGCCAGAGCCGAGTCGGCCGCGACGGCGTCCCCTTCGACATGCTCAAACTGCGCAGCATGGTGGTCGACGCGGAGGCTATCCGGGCCACGATGGACACCGGCGACACCGCCCTGTTCAAGATGAAGGACGATCCCCGGATCACGAGCGTCGGCAAGTTCATCCGCAAGACCTCGCTCGACGAGCTGCCCCAGCTGTGGAATGTGGTCCGTGGCGAGATGAGCCTGGTCGGCCCGCGGCCCGCCCTGTGGTCGGAGATGGATTCGTGGGAGGACGACCTCTACGGCCGTCTTCGTGTCAGCCCCGGGATCACCGGCATGTGGCAGGTGTCGGGCCGGAGCTCGACCGGTTTCGAGGAGTACACCCGCCTCGACCTCTACTACGTCGACAACTGGTCGCTGGTCATTGATCTGTCGATCCTGTTGCGGACGATCCCGGCCGTGCTGCGCCAAGACGGGGCGTACTGAGCCTCGAAAAGAATCTCGAGAATCTCGCGACTTCTCGGAAACCTGCGGCGTCACAACCACGAACCGACCCCGCCTGGGCGGTGGATGGTTCACCAGGCGCTGGTCCTTTGGGACAAGCACCGTGGCCGCCTCGTTCGACTTCCTTCCCTCCGGCGTCGAACGGATCGGTCCCGGCCTGCGCATCTCGTGGCCGGGCTCCTTCCCTCCGGAGCCCGGCTACGAACGCGTGTGACCCCGAAGTCGAGCTTTGCGGCGTCGGAGGGTCGTGAACTCGCTCGACGCTCTCGGGTCGGCGCGGGGTCAGGCGGCGAGGACCAACGCCACGGCGGATGCGACAGCGGTCACGATGCCGGCCACGATCAGGCCTCGAACCAGGCGCTCGCGGGTCGAGCCCGAGGTGAGCGCTGCGGTGGTGGTGAGTGCCGGAACGCCGAGCGAGCCGGCGAACCACAGCGCCAGTTCGGTGGACGACAGCCGGACGCACATGAACGAGCTCGGGTCGCAGACGTGCTGGTCGTACATGATCAGCGCGATGGCACCGCCGACCAGCCACAGCAGTGGCAGGCCGATCAGCTTCGCCGCCAGTGCGGCATCGTTGGGCCGCGCCGGCGGCAGCGGTCGATCTGGGAGCCGGTTCGAAGGCGACGGCGGCGGTGGGTCGGACGGGGCGATCATGTCTCGATGATCGGCTCGATGAGACCCGTCACACACCCAGGACATCCCCCAGATCGGCGTGGGGGTGAGTCGTCGACCGCCGTCCAAAGCGAAGAGCCTCCCCTTAGATCCAGAAAGCTCAGGGGCTCCCCGCAGCGAGGTGCTGGGAGCCCCCGAGGTTTGCCGGGGTTGTTGAGACGCCCTGAGCTTTGCGGCGTCAGGCGGCTTCGCTGGGGGTGCCTGGGTCGCGGCGCACGTTCTGGCGGGCGGTCCAGGCGTGGTGCGCTTGCTGGAGGTGGGGCGGCAGTCGCTCGATCTGGCGCAGATTCAGCGGCGGCAGCTTGCGGCGGACGACCACCAGGGCCCCGTTGCGCTGGGTGGCGCCGAAGCGGGCCAATCGGTCGAGCGAGCGCCAGAAGGGGCCGTTCTTGCCGCCACGGATGCCGATGCCGAGTTCTTGGGCCCAGGCGACGGTGTCGAGTTCGAAGCCGTCAGGGGCGATCTCGAGCCCGGTGGCGAGTCGGCGAAGGAGCAGGGTGGCGGAAGGACCGAGGATCGACGTCCAGTACCGCTCGACATAGCTCGACCGCGGATCGAACCCCAGCTGTTCGACCAGCGGATCGTCCCAAGGCCGGATCACCAGGGTGTCGAAGGGATGGCTCGGAGTGGTGCGCTCGGTGCCCTCGCCGACCGCACTCGGCGGTGGCGTCGAGGATGACGGCTCGCCGGCTCGGGTCGTGGGTGGGGGAGGGGGCGTGGAGGATGGTGGAGTGGAGGATGGTGGAGTCGCCGATGTGGTGCGTTCGTTGGTCATGATGGTCCCGCCAAGGATGTGAGAAGAAGGAGGGGTAGTCGCTACCCGATGCGTTCACCACCAGATGAACGTAGATAAACGTAGTTTGACGAGATAAACGGTGTCAACCCTCAATCGAAGCGGTCGCTCGAACGGATCACCAGGAGCCAAGTCAGCACCGCAGACACGGCGAGCAGGACCAACGAGTCGAGGCCAGCCTGGGCGTACGACACGGTTTCCATCGACGCCCAGATGCGGGTGGCGACGGTGTCATAGCCGGTGGGACTCAGCAGCAACGTGGCCGGCAGTTCCTTCATGGTCGACAGCAGCACGAGGCCGCCCGCGGCGAGGAGCCCGGGTGCCATCAGCGGAAGGTCGATGGTGGCGAGCCGACGCCAGCGCCCGGCGGCCAGCATGCGTGCCGCCTCATCGAGGACTTCGGGCACGCTCGCCACGGCCACGGCCGAGGCTCGGGTGGCCTGGGCGCCGAAGTGGATGACGTAGGCCAAGACCAGGAGCGGCAGGGTTTGGTAGAACCGGGCGAGCAGCGGGGCGTTGAGGACCCAGAAGATGATGGCGAGGGCGATGACGATCCCTGGGAGTGCAAACCCGGCAACGACGAGCGCGTTGGCGACGCTGCCGATGCGTGACCGGTGGCGGGCCGTGAGGTAGGCGATGGGCAGGACGGCGAGCACCGTGGCGATGGCGGCGACCACGCTGACGGTGACCGTGTTGGTGACGGCGGTGGCGAGGCCGTCGACGTCGACGGCGGTGGCTCCCGTCGTCCGTTGTCGCTGGAGTCCTCGGATGAGCCAATGGAGTAGCGAGGCAATCGGCCCGACGAGGGTGGCGGCGAAGAACACAACGACGGTCGCGGTGACCGGTGCTCGCCACGGCCCGAGTGGGTACCGAAGGCCGCCCGAGCCCGCTCGACTCGAGGTGGCCGGGGTCGATCGAACGAGCCGGCGCTCGGCCGCAACGACGGCGAGGGCCACGGCGCCGAGGATCAGGGCCATCGCCATCGAGGTGGCGCGGTCAGCCAGCTGATTGGTGAAGATCGCCCGGGTGAGCGTGTCGTAGCGCAGGAGTTGGACGGCGCCGAAGTCGCTGATCGTGTAGAGGAAGACGAGCAGGGTGCCGGCCGACATCGCCGACGCCGTTTGCGGCAGCACGATCGAGGTGAACACGCCGATCGGTCTCCGGCCCAAGAGGCGAGCGCTCTCCTCGAGCGACGTCGGTAGCCGACGGAGTCGGGCGGCGACCGGGAGGTAGACGTACGGGTAGGTGAAGATGGTGAGGACGAGCCACGCGCCGCTGAAGCCGGCGAGCGGTGGGAGCGGGCCGAGGCCGATCGGGTCGGTGATTCGCTCGACGAGCCCGCCGGTGGCAAAGCCACTGATCAGCGCCGTCGCACCCACGAATGACGGGAACACGAGCGGAAGTGGAGCCAGCACCGCCCACACTCGTCGCCCGACCAGGTCGGTGCGGTGGATGGTCCACGCGAGCACGGTGCCGGCGACCGTGGAGGTCGCCGACACCGCCGTGGCGAGGAGGACCGATCGGCCCAAGGGTTCGAGGGTTCGGCCCGACCGAAGAAGAGTGGTGAGGTCGGAGCCGAGACGGATGTTGGACCAGGCCACATAGGCCAGCGGACCGGCGAAGAGCACGCCGATCGCCAGGCTCACGGCCGGTAGCCAGCCGTGGGATGGCGGCCGGGTACGCATGCGCTGGCGGCGTGGCCTACTGGGTGATGCCGCTGTCATCGATCAGCTGCTGGGTGCCGGCGAGGCCGTCGGCGAGCGTGCCGAGATCGAAGGTCGAGCTGACGAGGTCGGCGAGCGGCGGCAGGCCCTCGGATGGGGCGACGCCGGGAACCAGGGGGTATTCGCGTTCGGCGTCGGAGGACATCCGCTGGGCATCGTCGGACAACAAGAAGGCGATCAGCGCCTCGGCCGCTTCGGGTTGGTCGGTGGTGTCGACCACGCCGGTGGCGGTGACGATGAGCAGGGAGCCGAGGTCGCCGGCCTCGAAGCTGTGATTGGCAGCCGGGATGGTCGGGTCTTCATCGAGTGCGGCGAAGAGGTAGTAGTGGTTGACCAGGCCCATCTCGACCTCGCCTCGGGCGACGGCGTCGAGGATCGCCGAGTTCTTGGCGTAGTTCGGGGAGTTGTTCGCTGCCATGCCGGCCAGCCACTCCGCCGTTGCTTCGTCACCGAGCTCGGAGCGCATCGCCGTGACGAAGTCCTGGAACGATCCGTTCGACGGGGCAACGCCGACGCGTCCGGCGTAGGACGGATCGGTCAGGTCGAGTACCGACGCCGGCAGGTCGGCGGGGTCGACCAGCTCGGTGTTGTAGACGAGCACGCGGACTCGACCGGTGATGCCGACCCAGTTCCCGTCACTCGCTCGGTACTCGGCAGGCACGCGGTCGAGCGTCGCTTCGCCCAGCGGTGAGAGGCGGCCGGCGTCGTCGAGGAAGCCGACGGCGCCAGGGCTCTGTGAGATGAAGACGTCGGCCGGCGACTGATCGCCTTCGGCGTCGATCTGGAGCGCCATCTGGGCGGAGTCGCCGTAGCGGACTTCGACGGTGGCCCCGGTCTCCCGCTCGAACTCGGCGAGCACCTCGCCGATCAGGTCCTCGCCTCGACCGGAATAGACCGTGATGGTCGTGCCGGTCAAGGAGCCGTCGGCGGCGGGTGCGCCGCTGTCGGCAGTCGGCTCGGAGTCGCCACTTCCACAGGCGGCGGCGGTGAGGGAGGCCGCGAGAGCGGCGGCGATGACGAAACGCTTCTGCATGTGGCGGTACTGTAGGCAGCACTTCAATGAAAGTGTCAACCTCGCCTAACAAGTTGCGGGGAGGGACCTTTTGGTGTGAGGGCTTGTGGAGAGAGGTCCTGGAGCGAGCGGCACCTCACCGAGGGTAGACGCAGGCCGGGCGTCCAAGCGTGCCCACCGTGACTCGCTCGCCTCGTTCGTGACGAGGGGTCGAGGGTTGACGAATCCTCACCCGAAGGTGGTGGTCGATCATCACGTCGTAGACCGTGTCGTGCCCGTAGTACTCGACCAGTTCGACGATGTGATCACCGCCGTGCGTGATCGAGAAGTCCTCGGGGCGGACGAGGACGTCGACCTCGCCCTCGACCAGGGTGGTCGTGGGCGCGGGCAGTGATCCGATGCAGGTGCTCACCACCGTCCCCGCGAGTTGTCCGGGAACGAAGTTGGCCTCGCCGACGAAGCCGGCAACCCACCGGTTGGCGGGGCGGGCGTAGATCTCGGTCGGTGTCCCGAGTTGAATGATGGCGCCGTCGTGCATCACGGCGACACGATCTCCGAGGACGAACGCCTCGTCCTGGTCGTGCGTCACGAGGACGGTGGTCATCCCGAGCTCGACGAGGAGGCGATGCACTTCGGTGCGCACCTCGCTTCGCATTGCCGCATCGAGGTTCGAGAACGGCTCATCGAGCAGCAGGGCATCGGGCCGAGGAGCAAGTGCTCGAGCCAGAGCGACGCGTTGCTGCTGGCCGCCCGACAACGTGTGTGGTGCACGATCGGCGAAGCCGGCCAGGCCCACCATCTCCAGTGCTTCGTCGACGTCGGCCGATCGTGAGCCGCGTCGGGGGCGACGACTCCGGGGCAGCCCGTAGGCGACGTTCTGGCCGACCGACAGATGTGGGAACAGCGCCCAGTCCTGGAAGACGAGCCCGACGCGTCGCTGCTCGGGGGCGACATGGCGACCCGGACCGGCGACGGGGGTGCTGCGCAAGCTGATCGTGCCGCCGCTCGGCCGCTCGAGCCCGGCGATGGCGCGCAGCAGCGTGGTCTTGCCGCAGCCCGACGGACCGAGGAGTGCAAGTTGCTCACCCTGTCCGACCGAGAGGGTGATCGATCGCAGGACATCGGGTCCGTCGTAGGCGACCGTGAGTTCTTCGACCGAGATGGCGGGCCCGTCCGTCGCCGTCGTCATGGGTGATCCACCCCCGCGTCGGACGGATCGCTGCTGTGCCCACCGTCGAGGGTGGAGCGAAGGGCAGCGGCGACGGTTTCGACGGCTCGTTCCCAGGTCACGCCAGCGACGGTATCTCGACCGTGACGACCCATCGCCTCCGCACGCTGTGGGTCGGCCCGCAATTCGCTGGCGGCGGCGGCGATCGCTTCGGCCGTTGGGTCGACGATGAGACCGTTCTCGCCGTGGACGACGAACTCGGTGAGGCCGCCCCCGTCGCGGCACACGATCACCGGTCGAGCGTGGGCCATCGCTTCGAGAACGGTGAGGCCATAGTCCTCGTGGGATGTCGGCGTGATCACGACCGACGCCCGGGCATAGGCCGCAGTCAGCTCCTCGTCATCGACCGATCCCAGGAAGGTGACGGGCGACGCAGTCGCCTCCGAACATGCGTCGGCTGCAACCCCCTGAGCGGCATCGATAGGAAGCGAGCCGCCTGCCGTGTTCATCCACAGTGCTCGATCGTCGAGGCGGGTGGCCAGGGTCGGGTCGGCGGCGAGGGTGGCGTCGAGGCGGCGGGCGAAACCGAGTCGGCTGCCATCGCCGACGATCTCGAGCGGCCAGTCGTGCGGGCGGACCCAGGCGGCGGCGATGGCCAGCTCCTGGCGCTTGGGCCACTCGAGTCGTCCGACGACGATGGCCGGTCCTCCGGCGTCATACGGCGCGATGGAGTTCGGGACCGACGTGGGAGGCGCCGAGTGGATCGTGATCCGGTCGTCGGGCACGTGCCAGAACGATCGCAAGCGACCGGCGACCTCGTTCGACCCCGCCAGCCAGTGGGCGACGGTGTTGGGCGCCGTTGCCTCGACCGATCGCACCGCGGCGACCGCAGCTGCGTGGATCTCGGGATCGACGAACCCGCTGTCGGCGAACAGGTCGGCCTGGTCGTAGAACTGGCGTGGGTGATGGTAGAAGAGCGCCACCTTGCGAGGGTGGTTCGCGAGATAGGTCGGCGGCTGCGTGGTGAGCACGGCGTCGTAGGCCGACAGGTCGAGGCGCTGGACCCGTTCCGCGAGGGCGGCCCACAGGAAGAACTCGTCGTGGCGGTCACGGATGGGTTGATCGAGCAGGAGTCCGTAGAGGCGCATCGTGCGCTCGACCGGGATCGTGACGATCTCGAAGCGCCACTCGTCGCTCGCCAACGCACGAAGCAGCCCGTCGAGATGGCGCTCGAAGCCTCCCGACGAGCCGAAGTCGGGCTTGAGAACGCCGATCCGTTGCGGCGGCCGGGACGAGCTCACCGGTCGTTGGCGTCGATCGCGTCGGCGAGCGCGGCCACCTTCTGCTGGAGGTTCGCGATCTCTTCGCGCTGCTGACGATCGCGGTGGTCGAGCTGGTGGATGACATCGACCAGCGCTTGGTTGTAGGCGATTTGGCTGGGCAGCAGCCAGGCGAGCATGCGGCGTCCGATGCGGCCGACGGGTCCTGCGACACCGCCGCCGGTCGACGCCAGCTCGGCGGCCGAGAGGTAGGTGACAAGGTTCCGGTCGGTCTCGAACGGGTGGGGGAGGCCGGTGTCTTCGCCACGGGCCCGGCGGCCGAGTTCGTCGATGGCGGTCAGCGTCTTGGCGGTTTCGATCTCGGCTTGCGATGCGGGCAGTTCCACGCCGACGATCGTATGCGGCGCGATCGATGCTGTGGGGGCTTGCTCCCGTGTGCGGTGAGGGAACGGTCCGTCGTCAGGGTCGTGCCTGGGGTACGTTCGCGCCATGGACTTCGACCCCTACACCGAAGCGCTGGCCGCCGATCCCACCGCAGCTGCCGAGGCCGCCGCGTTGATCGACGCCGCCGAACGGGTCGTCGTGCTGACGGGAGCGGGTATCTCCACCGACTCCCGCATCCCGGATTTCCGGGGTCCTCAAGGGGTATGGACCAAGAACCCTGGAGCGGAGAAGCAGGCGACGATCCAGAACTACATCGCCGACCCCGAGGTGCGGCGTCGATCGTGGATGGGGCGCCTCGATTCGCCCGTGTGGGCCGCCGAGCCGAACCCCGGCCACCTGGCCCTCCTGCGGCTCGAAGCCCGTCGCAAGCTGCATCTCCTCATCACCCAGAACATCGACGGGCTCCATCATCAAGCGGGGAGCGACCCGGAGCGGATCGTCGAGGTCCATGGCTCGATTCGCGAGGTGGTGTGCCTGGGGTGCGACTACCGCGACCCGATGCAGGTGGCGCTCGATCGCGTGCGGTTGGGTGAGACCGATCCCGACTGCCCGACGTGTGGCGGCATCTTGAAGTCGTCGACCATCAGCTTCGGCCAGAGCCTGGTGGTCGAGGATCTCGAGCGAGCCGACCGAGCGGCACGTGAATGCGATCTGATGTTGGCGATCGGGTCGACGCTGTCGGTGTATCCCATCGCGAACGTGGTACCAATTGCCCGTAGCCGCGGCGCGTCGATCGTGATCGTCAACGGGGGGCCGACCGAGATGGACGACCTCGCCGATGTCGTGGTGCGAGGGTCGATCTCCGACGTGCTTCCGCAACTGTTCGGCTGAAATCTCGTCGGCCCGAGCGGGAATGCGCCGGGTCATGCAATTGTTGAGTGACTTGCTAGGGTATTCACTTCCCCCTTCATCGAGAGGACCGCCCATGCCAACCTTCCGTGAGTTGCTTGCCAAGACCAAGGCCGAGATCGTCGAGGTCGACACGGCCAAGGGCGAGGCGATGCGGGCCGACGGATCGATCATGCTCGACATCCGCGAACCCGACGAGGTGGCGCAAGGCATCATCCCCGGCGCCGTCACCATCGTGCGGGGCAATCTCGAAGCCCAGGTCGAGAACCGGCTTCCCGACAAGTCCGCCTCCATCGTGATCCACTGCGCAGGTGGTGTGCGCTCCGCGTTCGCCGCCAAGTCGCTGGCCGAGCTCGGCTACACCAACGTCGTCTCGATGGACGGCGGCTTCAACAAGTGGAAGGACGAGGGGCGTGATTGGTACGTGCCCACCTCGCTCAACGCCGACCAGCGCAACCGCTACTCCCGTCACCTGCTCCTGCCGGAGGTGGGCGAAGCCGGTCAGATCAAGTTGCTCGAAGCCAAGGTGCTCCTGCTCGGGGCCGGTGGCCTGGGGTCGCCGGCGGCGCTGTACCTCGCCGCCGCCGGTGTCGGCACGATCGGCATCGTCGACATGGACGTCGTCGACGAGTCGAACTTGCAGCGCCAGATCCTCCACAACCTCGATCGCGTCGGCGTGCGCAAGGTCGACTCCGCTCGCATGACCATCGAGGGCATGAACCCCGACATCGTGGTCAACACCTACGACACCCGACTGTCGGCCGACAACATCGAGGAGATCCTCAGCGGCTACGACGTGGTGATCGACGGAGCCGACAACTTCCCGAGCCGCTACATCCTCAACGATGCGTCGGTGAAGCTCGGCATCCCGGTGGTGCACGGCTCGATCTTCCGGTTCGAGGGCCAGGTCACGGTATTCGATCCGCTGAATGGCCCGACCTATCGCGATCTGCTCCCCGAACCTCCTCCCGCCGAGCTGGCACCCAGCTGTGCCGAAGCCGGCGTGGTGGGCGTACTGCCGGGCATCGTCGGCTCGATCCAGGCGCTCGAGGCGATCAAGCTCATCCTTGGACTTGGTGACTCGCTGCGTGGTCGTCTCCTTGCGTTCGATGCGCTCGAGATGTCGTTCCGCGAGTACAAGCTCAACATCGACCCCGAGAACCCGGTCACCTACGCCAACCGGGAGCTCATCGAGGTGGTCGAGCTCGACGGCCTCTGCATGCCGAAGGTCAAAGAGCCGGCGGGCGTCTGATCGACACGGCGACCGGCCACCGTCTGTCCTGTCGCCTCCGCCTCGGAGCACGAGACGCCTCACCCCGTTGGGTGGGGCGTTCTCGCGTACGGTGATCTGCCGGTGGGTGGATTTGCTCACGGTCTTGGGAGCCGACGCCGTCCGCCAAACCCGGTGGCCTACAGTCGCCGCTTGCCGCCTATGACTTCATCGACGACCCCGATCTCGAGTCCGCCCCTCGTGCGTCAACGTCACACTGCTCGCCTGCGTCGCACGCCAGGTCTGCCTCGGCGCGCCCGGCGGGCGATGTCGATCGCGGCGGTCATCGGGCTGTGTTCGTCGTCGTTGGTCGCAAGCCCCAGCGCAGGAGCGTTGACACCGGCGGTCACGGTGAACGCCGTCGACGGGGTCGCGAGCGATGGATCGTTCGACATCCGGCACTACGAGGTCTCGATCGATGCCGGAACTGCCCCCGAGGGCAACGCGGCGCTGCGTACAGCGGCAACCGTCGAGGTCGACCTTGCCGGCGCCCCGCAGATGCTGATCCTCGATCGCATCGAGGGGGCATCCACGCTCGAGCTCCGGAGCCGAAACGACGGCGTCTGGGGGGAGTGGATCGAGATCGAAGTCGAGAGCGACGACGCTCCCGACGGCATCGCCGGTGGCGAAGGCTCGGTTCCGGCGGCCGCTGGATCGGTCGGCCCGGTCTGGATCGGTGACGGCGCAACCGCGATCCAACTCAGCGATCCGAGCGGGGGACTCCGCACGGTCCGGGTCGAGGCGTTGACCTCGCTCGACGTTCCGGCAGCGGCCAACCTTGCCGTTGCGGATGATCCGTCGATCAGTGAACCGATCGTCGGCAACCTCGCCGCCGCTCGCCCCACCATTCGTCCTCGCTCGGATTGGGCCACTGCCGGTTGGGCGGCGCAGAACGAGGGATGCGAGTTCGGTCCCTACTACGCCGACAGTGTCCGGGCCGTCGTCGTGCACCACACGGTCAACACGAACGACTACGGCGCCGACCAGGTCGACGACCTCCTGCGAGGGATCTATCGCTATCACGTGGGCACTCGCGGCTGGTGCGACATCGCCTACAACTTCGTGGTCGATCGCTTCGGCATCATCTGGGAGGCCCGCAGCGGCGGCACCGACGAGCCGGTGATCGGTGGCCACACCCGAGGCTTCAACACCTGGACGAGCGGCATCGCGATCCTCGGGCAGCACCAGCAGGGCGGAAGTCCGGCCGCCGTCGATGTCTCTGCCGCCACGGCCGCCTCGGTCCAGCGGCTCGCCGCCTGGAAGCTCGGGCTGTACGGCGTCGACCCGTTGGGTCGAGCGTGGTTGCAGAATCGGTCGAGCGGCCCCGGCATGAAGTTCGCGGCGAAGCAGTGGGTCGAGGTGCCGACGATTCTTGGCCACCGGGATCTCGGCGAGTCTTCGTGTCCGGGCTCGCGCGCCTACCCGCTGGTTTCGGGCTTCCGCACAACGGTCGGCGTCACCGGACAGCAGATCGGCACGGCCCCCTACGTCTTCCCCGCCTGGGAAGGGGCCGAGTCCGGTGTCTCGGTCGTGGTCGTCGACACTGCCGGCGGGGTGCGTCCGGCCATGGGGGCCAACGTTCCCGATCCGATGCCGACCATCGGCAGCGGAGCAGTCGCCATCGCCGGTAGCGGCGACCACGGCTACGTCCTCACCTCGGCCGGCACGCTCCGCCCCTACGGTGGCGCACCGGCGATCAGCGGCGCGCCGGCCGGCGGCGCCACCGTGGTCGACCTGGCCGTCGCATCCGGCGGTGGTGGCTGGATCCTGACGAACAACGGCGACATCGTCGCCTTCGGTGGGGCATCGGGTCGCTCGGTCAGCGACAAGCCGGCCAACGGGACTGCACGGGCGATGGCGCTCGACACCGCCGGCAACGGCTACGTCGTTGCCAGCAACGGCCACCTCTCGCCGGTGGGATCCGCTCCGTCGGTCACTTCGCCATCGGTCACGAACGCCATCGGCGTTGCCATGCGGCCCGATGGAACGAGCGGCTGGGTACTCGGTGCCGACATGTCGCTGAAACCGTTCGGCGGTGCCCCGAGCCTCGCCGTCAAGAGCGGCACCCGCTCCGACGCCCGAGCCATCCTGGCCTCGGCCACCGGCTACGGCGGCTACGTCCTCGACGCCGAGGGGCGGCTGCTCCCATTCGGTGATGTGCCGTATGCCGGTCCGATCTCGACCACGGTCGGTCAGCCGATCGCCGTCGACGCGTCTGCGGTCGGCTACAAGCTCCGTCCCGATCTCGGAACGAGCGACGACTCGAAGTTGGCGCTGGCGCTCTACCGAACATTCGTCGGCGACACGTTGGCCGGGCCTCAGCTCGACCACTGGACCCGGCTGGTCGATGACGACGGCGCAGCCGATGTCGCGAACATGCTCGCAGCGTCTGACGCATGGGCCGGAGCAGTGGTCAGCCAGATCTACACCACGGCGCTCGGGCGGGCGCCGGATGCGGCCGGGCGGGCCTACTGGGTCGAGCAGCTCCGCCTCGGCATGAAGATGCAGGAGCTCGGTACCTACTTCTACGGCTCGAGTGAGTACTTCGCCCAGGCGGGTTCGGCCGGTGCCTACGTCGATGCGCTCTACCGCGAACTCCTGCACCGAGACGCCGACCCGACGGGTCGGGCGTTCTGGATCGATCAGATCGAGCGTCGCCGAGCGCGACCGGCCGACGTCTCCGCCGGCTTCTATGCATCGTTGGAGTCGCGTCGCGATCGGGTGTCGGGCCTCTTCGAGAAGGTCCTCGGGCGAGACACCGACCCCGCCGGGCTCGACTACTGGGCCGAGTGGCTGAGCACCGGCGACGACATCGATCTTGCGGCGATCCTGGCGGGCTCCGAGGAGTACATCGCCCGAGCAACCAACTAGGACGATTATCGTGACGACAATGTTTGCTTCCGGTCTGCTTCGACGACGCCTCGGCCTGCTCGCCGCCCTCACGGTGTTGCTGACGCTCGTCGTGCCGGCCAACCCCGCTTCTGCCGCATCGGCCCAGGCCGAGATCGAGTTCACCGGCCGCGGCTGGGGACACGGCCGCGGCATGGGGCAGTGGGGTGCGCTGGGGTACGCCCAGCAGGGCTGGACCTCGGCCCAGATCCTCGACCACTACTACGGCGGCACCACCGCCGGCACCATCCCCGCCGGTGCGCCCGTCAACGCCGCGGCGGTGCGAGTCGACCTGGTCTCTCGCCGGAACAAGTCGCTGTATGTGTTCGTTCCCGAGGGCACGCTCACACTGAGCGATGCCGTAGGGACCCCGCTCCCGATTCCGGCAACCCAGGCCCTGCTCGTCGCCGCCAACGGCAACGGTGGGTTCACGTTCCAGACCGCCACCTCGTGCGCTGGCCCATGGAGCGAGTCCGTCCCGCTGCCCGCCGGCACGTCGTTCACCGTCGGCGATACCAACCCGGCCGACACCAGCAGCGGTCTGCTCGCCATCTGTGACGGCGCCAACTGGACCTCCTACAGCGGCACGCTGACGATCCTCGATCGAGGCGTCGCCTCCGCCAATCGCCTCACCGGTCTGGCCACGGTCAACACCACCACGATGCAGGAGTACCTGCGGGGCGTGGTGCCGAAGGAGGTGTCGGCCTCGTGGCTCGCTCCGGCACTCGAAGCGCAGGCGGTTGCTGCTCGCTCGTATGCCATGGCCGGCGACACTCGTCAGCAGGAGTATGCCGACACCTGCGACACCACCACCTGTCAGGTCTATGCGGGGCGTTATCGCAACGGCGTAGCCGTCACGGCGCCGTCCACCGATGCCGCCATCGCCGCCACCGACGGCATGGTCCGGCTGACGCCGCTCGGCACGATCGCCCGAACCGAGTTCTCCTCCAGCACCGGCGGCTACACCGCAGGTGGTGACTTCACCGCCGTGATCGACGAGGGCGACTCGATTCCGGCCAATCCGAACAGCACCTGGACCGCTCGATTGTCGACCTCCACCATCGAGGCTCGCTACGGCCTTGGCCGCCTCCTGTCGCTCGATGTCACCCAACGCAACGGCCTCGACCCTCACGGCGACGGGGGTCGTGTGCTGCAGGCCAAGGCCATTTTCGAGAATGGTTCGAAGCTTCTCAGCGGGCAAGAAGTCCGAGCAGCCTTCAACTATCAGCTGAAGTCGGACTGGTTCACCCCCGGTGTGGTGTACCGGTCCGACCTGGTGGGAACACCGACCGCCAAGTTCATCGAGGGGGCCTATCAGGTCTACACCGGTGGCCCGCCGAGCAGCGCCGAGCTGTCGGTGTGGTACGACCGACTCCAGAACGGTGCCAGCCGGGCCGAACTTACCTCGGCGCTGTCGAAGACACCCCAGTTCGCGGGCGTGATGGTCGACGAGCTCTACGAAACCTCACTCGGTCGGGCACCCGACGAGATCGGTAGCGCGTACTGGCTCGACATCATGGTCGGGAAGAAGACGCCGTATGCCGAACTCGGCATCTACTTCTACGGTTCGCAGGAGTACTACCAGCGCACCGGTGGGAGTCCCGAGCCGTTCGTTCGGGCGCTGTATCGAGACCTCCTGCACCGCGAACCCGACGCTGCGGGCCTTGCGTACTGGGTCCAGCAGATGGCGAAGCCCACGGTGTCACCACCCGACGTCGCCTCGGGCTTCTACGTCTCGATCGAGTCCCGCCGAGATCGCGCCGACCGTCTCTACCTCCGGGTGCTCGGCCGCCCGGCCGACGCGGCCGGACGAGACGCCGCCGCCGAGCGGATCGCCCTCACCGACGATCTCGTCGTGGCCGCCGAGCTCGGCACCTCCGACGAGTTCTACCAGTCCACCCAGAGCTGATCCCTGCCGAACGAGCCACCTGATGTCGAACCCACTTGCTGACCACATCCCTTCCCGCTTCCTCCCTCTCGCCGCACTCGTCGCCGGTCGGCCCGACGCAGCGGTGGTGCATCTCACTGCTGCCGGCGACTCGCGCCCGAGCCCCGAGGTGGTGGAGTTGCGTTCCGAGATCGCCGAACTGCGCGCCGAGATCGCCCAGCTCCGCGAGGAGCTGTCCTTCTCCCTGGCGTTCATCGATCGGCTCGGCCCGCCCTCGACACCGACTGCCTGATGTCGCAACGGGTCCCCGAGATCGTCGAGCTCGATGAAGGACACCTCGACCGTTCGCTCGCCGATCTGGCCAGGCTCTGCCTCTCGGCTGCGGTGGTCGTCGCCGACGGCCAGATGGCCGAACGCCTGTCGGCAAGCGGTCATCGGGGGCTGGTGGTCGCGAGCCGCTCCGAGGCCGAGCAGCTGGTGGCCGACTGGTCGACGGTCGGTGCGCCGACCATCGTCGATGGTCATCTGAGCACCGGCTCCGATGGTCGGCGCCACACCACGCTCGACGGCGAGTGCCTGTCGAACGATGAGGTGGCGCGTCGGCTCGATGCCGCCAAACCGATCGTTCCCGAGAGCTGGGACGGCTATGTCGCAGCCCACGGCAAACGATTCGTCGAGACACTGTCGCTGGTGCCGCAGGCCCCACTCGGTGCGCGGGCCCTCGACGCATCGGCCTTCCCGCTCACGATCCGCTACCTGACCGATCTCGGCTATTGGGTCGCCGGCACACTGTTCGCCGAGGATCGTGACGCCGACGCCCGGCCTGCCTCGGGTTTCTGGGTTGACGCGGGTGCCAAGGCCGAGGTCTGGTACGACGCCGAGCGGCACCGGCTCCCGTGCGACGACGAGATGTTCGACCTCGTGCTCGCCGGTGAGATCATCGAACACATGCCGACCGATCCGGTACAGCTGCTCGTGGATTTCAACCGTGTCTTGCGCACCGGTGGGCTCCTCGTCCTGACCACACCGAACATCATCAGCCGTCACTCGATCGCTCAGGCCCTGAACGGACGGCATCCGTTCAACTACCCGCTCTTCGAGCGGGAGGGTTCGATGGATCGCCATCACCAGGAGTTCACCCCTTCGATGTTGGCCACGATGGTCCGCCGCGCCGGATTCCATCTCGACCTTCTCACCACGGTCGACGTGTGGTTCCCCGACGAACCCGAGGTCACCGAATTGATCATCGACGGTGGGTACGACCAGCGGATGCGCGGCGACTCACTCTTCGTGGTTGCGCGAAAGGTGTCCTCGATCGTCGACCGGACCCCTGCCGGCATCTACACCGGCGACGAATCCACGTGGGCGCTCAGCCAGCACGTCGTGCCTCGGCGACACGGTGCACCCACTCGCTGAGCGTTCCGCCTCTGGCTGATGCCCCCGGGCTAGGCTGAGGCGTCGCCAATGGAGGGACCGGCCGTTGAAACTGATCATCCAGATTCCCTGTCTCAACGAAGAGTCGCAGCTTCCCACCTCACTGGGGGCCCTTCCGAGAGCAGTGCCTGGATTCGATGTCGTCGAGTGGTTGGTGATCGATGACGGCAGTGACGACCGAACGATCGAAGTCGCCAAGGAACACGGTGTCGACCACATCGTTCGAATGCCCCAGAACCGGGGGCTTGCCGCTGCGTTCCAAGCTGGGCTCGATGCCAGTCTCAAGCTGGGCGCCGATGTGATCGTCAACACCGACGCCGACAACCAGTACGACGCCAGCTACATCCCGATGCTGGTGGCGCCGATCCTGCAGGGACGCGCCGACCTCGTTGTCGGCGACCGCAACGTGCGGGGTGTCGAGGAGTTCTCGCGGCTCAAGATCCGGCTCCAACTGCTTGGTAGTTGGGTGGTGCGCCGAGCGTCGGAGACCGAGGTGCCTGACGCAACGTCGGGGTTCCGGGCTTACGACCGCGAAGCGGCCATCCAGCTGACCGTCGTCAATCGATACACCTACACGATCGAGTCGCTCATCCAGGCGGGGAAGATGAACGCCGCCGTTGCCTCCATCCCGGTCGACACCAACGCCAAGATGCGAGAGTCCCGGCTGTTCGGATCGATGTGGGGCTACATCCGTCGCAACATCTTGACGATCGGTCGAGTCTTCGCGGCCTACGAACCGCTCAAGTTCTTCTCCACCATCGCTGCCGTGCTCTTCGTGATGGGGTTGGTGGCGTTCATCCCGTTCGCAGCAGATTGGCTGCTCAATGGCGATTCATCCGGACACCTCCAATCGATCGTGCTGGGTGCCGTGCTCGTGCTCGGCTCGCTGCAGGTCGCCGTACTTGCTGTCGTTGCCGACCTGATCTCGAGTCATCGGATGGTGTCGCAGCGGATCCTGGAACGAGTTCGCCGAGTGGAGCTGCAACTGGGCGTGCCCCCGTCGCACTATGAGCCCGGTACCGTGACCACCACGACCACCACCCCAACAACATCATCGAGCGAGCCCCCGTCCGGCGCTTCGCGAACGGTCAGGCACTCCACGGTCTATGACAACTCCTGATACCTCGGGCGCCAAGACGGTCCTCGAGAACAGCGCCGACGACGTCGGGCTGAGTTCGCGGTTGGGCGACATTTGGCGCTATCGCGAACTCCTGGTCAACCTCACGATGCGTGAGATCAAGGTCAAGTACAAGAACAGCGTGCTCGGCATCGTGTGGACCTTTCTCAACCCGTTGCTGTACCTCGCGGTCTTCAGCCTCGTCTTCGGCGTGATCCTGCCGAGCGGCGCCCCGCGCTACGGGTTGTTGCTGTTGTCGGGCCTCCAGGCCTGGAACTTGTTCTCGATGGGGATGACAGCGGCCACCACCTCCATCACCGGCAACGCAACACTCGTGCAGAAGGTGTGGTTCCCGCGCGAGATCCTCCCGCTCTCCGCGGTCGGAGCCTCATTCGTCACCTTCTGGTTCCAGATGATCGTGCTGCTCATCGGGCTGAGCGCCTTCCGGCAGGCACCGGCGTGGGATCTGCTACCGCTCCTGATCCCGGCGCTGCTGGTGGCGCTGCTGCTGGGCACCGGCCTCGGTCTGTTGCTCTCGGCGGTCAACGTCTACTTCCGCGACGTCCAGCATTTCCTCGAGCTCGGCGTGCTGACCTGGTTCTGGTTCACGCCGATCGTCTACCAGTACGACTTCGTCGCACGCGCCGTGACCGACCGCTGGGGGCTCGGTGCGGAACGTCTGACGCTTCTCAACCCGATGATCCCCGTCGTCACGACCTTCCAGCGGGTCCTCTACAACCCCGAGAATTTCGACCCCCAGGTGCAGACCGACACGTTCGGTTTCCTCATGCACGACGGCTGGTGGTTCCTCCAGAACCTCGTCATCGAGATCGGTGTCGGCCTCGTCGTCCTGATGCTGGGATTCCGGGTCTTTCGACGCCTCGAGGCCAACTTCGGCGAGGAGCTCTAGTGGCCGAATTCGCGGTCGAGGTCCGACACGTCACCAAGACCTTCAAGCGCAACTCCGAGCCGGCGAAGACACTCAAGGATCGGCTGCTCACGCTGCGTGACAACTCGGTCGAGTCGTTCAATGCGCTCGACGATGTCAGTTTCGAGGTCGAGGCAGGTGAGACCATCGGCATCCTCGGCCACAACGGTTCGGGCAAGTCGACGTTGTTGAAGTGCATTGCCGGCACACTCCGTCCGACCGAGGGCTCGGTGGCCGTTCGCGGTCGGCTCTCGGCCCTGCTCGAATTGGGTGCTGGGTTCCATCCTGATCTCACCGGCCGCGAGAACGTGTACCTGAACGGTTCGATTCTGGGTTTCAGCCGCCAACGAATCGACCAGATCTTCGACGACATCGTGGAGTTCTCCGAGCTGCACGACTTCATCGACTCGCAGGTCAAGCACTACTCGTCGGGGATGTACGCACGTCTCGGGTTCGGTGTCGCGGTGAACCTCGAACCCGATGTGCTGCTCGTCGACGAGGTGCTCGCCGTTGGCGACGAAGCTTTCCAACGCAAATGCATGGAACGGGTGCGTGGATTCCAGAACGACGGTCGAACGATCCTGCTGGTGACGCACTCGCCCGAACAAGTGCGGCAGGTGTGCTCCAGCTCGGTGGTCCTGGACCACGGACGCGTGCTGCATGTCGGCGATGTCGGCAAGGCGGTCACGATCTATCGTCGCTCATTGGCCAACAAGGGCATCGTCCTGCCCGACCAGCCTGATGAGCAGGAGGACGTCCCGGTCAACGAGGGCGTCGTGATCACCCGAACCGTCGTTGTTCCCCCGTCGGATGGGCGTGACGCGTTCCGTCCGGGCGATCAGGTCCGCCTGCAGGTCCACTACCGAACGGCCGGCCCCGTCGGCGGTATTCGGGGGCGGATGATCATGCATAGCCACGATGGAGTGCTGCTCTACAACGCATCGACGCACGACATTCGGGGCGGCGACGTGGTCCATGCCGACGGCGACGCCATGATCGAGTTCGTGATCGACGATCTCCCGCTGATGGATGGTCGCTACTTGGTCAGCTTCGTGCTGCAGGATCAGACCGAGACGTTCGAGTACGCACGCAGTGAACAGCAGACTGCCTTCGACGTCGACAGCGGCGGCCCCATCACCGGACGCGTCAAGCTGAAGATCCATGTCGAGGAGCACACGTCGTGAGCGAACGATCGGGGCGCATCGGTCTCGTCCCGCCTCGGTTCGGCCGCGAGGTGATCGGTGGTGCCGAGGCGGTCGTGGCCGACATCGGCCGCGGCCTGGCCAAGCGGGGCTGGGACGTCGAGATCCTCACGACCTGTGCTCGCGATCACTTCACGTGGGCCAACGAGTATCCCGAGGGGGTCAGCTCGGTCGATGGCATGACCGTTCGACGGTTCCCGACACAAACCGACACCGATGGACGGCACCGGCAGCACATCGGCAACGCGATCCTGAGCGGCGAACGGGTGTCGCTGGTCGACCAGCAGTTGTGGATCAACGACAGTCTCCGAGTCAGCGGCCTGTGGCACCACGTGGCGGTGCACCGCGCCGACTACCGGGCACTGGTCTTCGCCCCGTACATGTTCTGGACCACGTTCGCCGTCGGTCAGATTGCGCCTGAGAAGACCATCCTGATGCCCTGTCTGCACGACGAACCACCGGCAAGGCAGGAGATCTTCGCTCCGTTGTTCGGCGGGGCACGCGGCCTGTGGTTCCTGACCCGTCCGGAACAGGAGCTCGCCGAGCAGTTGTTCACGCTGCCGCGGCGTCGTGCCGAGATCGGCGCTGGCGTTGCTGTGCCCGAGCACTATGACGTCGACGGGTTCCGGTCGTCCCACGGACTCGAGCGCGACTTCTTCTATTACGCCGGTCGTCGGGAGTGGGGCAAGGGCTGGACCGATCTGCTCGCCACGTTCGAGCACTACGTCGGGGCGGGCGGACAGCTCGATCTCGTCACGTCCGGTGTCGGCGATACCGGACACCCTGCGCACCTCGCCGGTCGGGTGCACGATGTCGGCTTGCTCAGCGAAGACGGGCGCAACGCAGCCATGGCCGGAGCGCGGGCCTACGTCCAGCCTTCAGCACTCGAGAGTTTCTCGCTCACGGTGTTGGAAGCATGGCTCGCCGGCACGCCCGTGATCGCGAACGCGGCCAGCGACGTCGTCTCCTGGCATGTCGAGCGGAGTGGGGCGGGTGTTCGTTACCGCTCGCTCGACGAACTGCTGGGCTTCCTCGAGGTGCTGGGGTCCGACGCTCAGCTGGCCGGCGATCTGGCTCGAACCGGTCGGGCATACGTGTTGGCCCACTATCGCTGGGAGGATGTACTCGATCGTGTCGAACAGACGCTGTTCGAGTGGACGGGGGCGCCGTCATGACCACCCTGATGATCTCGCCGTATCCGCCGTCGCGCGACGGCATCGCCACCTACACGGCGCAGGAAGTCGTCGCCCGTATGCGGGCGGGGGAAGACATCGAGGTCCTGTCACCAACGCCGAGCGCCGCGCACCGTCACCTCGTGCTCGGCGGGCCGAAGGGCTGGACGCGCCTGCTGCGACAGCTCGACGGGATCGATCAGATCGTCATCCAACTCTTCCCGGAGCTGCTCCATGGGGCTTGCCGGAACCCGATCGAGCGAGTAGCCGCGTGGTCGACCCTTGAAGCCGTCTGCCGTCGGCGGCCGACGGAGCTGCGTGTCCACGAAGTGGAGTACGGACCGGCTGAGCGCAATCCGCTCGAGCGACGTGCGGGTGCTCGGGCGCTTCGAGCGGCCGAGGTCGTGAGTGTCCACACCGAGCCCGAGCGCCAGAAACTCTGCGCAACATTCGGTCTGGATGTCTCCGAGGTGGTCCTGGTCGATCATGGGCGGTACTTCGCATCGCATGCCAATGCCACCCAGGATGACGCCCGGATCGAGCTGGGCCTGTCGACCACGGGGCACGTCTTCCTTGCCATTGGTTTCCTGCAGGCCCACAAGGGATTCGACCGAGCGGTTCGAGCGTTCGCCGAGGCGGGGCTAGAGGGGAGAGCCGAACTGCACGTCGTGGGTTCGGTTCGCGTCGACGTTCCCGAGTTCGTTGCCTATGCACGTTCGCTGCGCCGGCAGATCGACGCGGTGCCGGGAGCGACCTTCCACGAACGATTCGTCAGTGACGCAGAGTTCGATCTGTGGATCCGCGCTGCTGATACCGTCGTGCTGCCCTATCGCGAGATCTTCTCGTCGGGAGTCCTGGAGCGAGCCAACCTGATCGGCCGTCCCGTGATCGCCTCACAGGTCGGAGGGCTCGAGGGTCAGCTCCGTAAAGGCTCACAGACCTTCGGAGACGACCATGAACTCGCAGCGGTGATGCGGTCGCGTGCGGGCATGGCAGGGGCATCAGACAACGATCCAACTGCCGCACCGGTCGCCAGGATCGACCCGACCACCGAGGCCATCGAACGCCACGTGCGAACGGCGATGGGCACGGATCGGTCGCAGGCCCTCGATCTCGGCGAGCGGCTGTCGCTGCCCCCGGCTACCTCACATCGCCCGGCGGCCGCCTACGCCAAACGAGCGGTTCGCATGGTCACGGGCTGGCAGCTGCAGCCGATCGTCGACCGTATCAACCGGCTCGAAGAGGAGTTGAACCGGGTGCTCGGCTCTCAGGATCGCTGAGTGCCGACCACCAGCTGGCGAACGACCTCGGCAGCCGCTTCGAACGAGTGAGCCGCGGCGTACTCCAGTGAGCGGCGACCGAGCGATGCACGTTGCTCGGCATCTTCCAGAAGCGCGGCGATCAGCGATGCGAGCTCGGCGGCGTCGGCCTGGGGATCGAGATGGGCGACCACATCACGTGGGAGCTCCGCCATCGAACCGAGGTCGGAGACGATCGTCGGGAGCCCGACCGCCAAGGTTTCGGTGATCGCAGCCGACGACTCACCGTTGGTGAATGCCCGAAGCTGCACTGCCACCGCTGCCTCCTGCTGCAGGGCCTGGAACTCATCATCGTCGACGTGCCCCAGGAATCGCACGGCCTCAGCGACTCCTCGGTCGGCGGCGAACGTGGCGAGTTCTTCCTGGTAGGCAGGATCGCAGCCTCCGGCGAAGACCAGTTGCGCCGCCGGGACCGACGCCCGAACGAGCGCAAGGGCCTCGATCAGCAGCACCGGTTGCTTGACCGGGGCCACGATGCCGAAGCTCGCAATGAGCGGTGCGGACGCACGAGGCGTGTCGACAGGATCGATCGTTGGACACGGAATGTCGAAGAGATGCTCGGGGCGACGGCCGGCGTCGAGCTCGACGAGTGTCGCGGCGTAGCGCGAGTGCACGAACAGGCGCTTCGCCCGGCGTGCGACGGCAGCCGACATGAGAATGCCGAATCGGGCGGCCGTCTCGGGCCACAGGTCGGGGCTCGCCACGACCGAGCGTCGATAACGCTCGGGATACATCTCCTCGAGTGCGGCGCCCATGGAGGCGTACGGCAACCGCTCGGGAGCGAGCCTTCTGACCTCGGAGTAGAGACCGGACAGTCTGACGTCGTGCAGGAGCACGTCGCCGGGCACTCGTTCGAGCATCTCGAGCGCATCGACGTGGAATGACGAGTTGCCCATGAAGTACAGCGTTTCGTCGAAGGTTGCACCGCGCTCGATGAATGCGGGCAGCAACCGGAGCGGTTGGATGGCGACGCCATCGATCGCGTCGACGTCGTCAAGTTCGCCCTCGACGAACACGGTGATGTCGAGATCGTCGCGAAGGTGCTCGATCAGCCGAGCAGCATAGGTGGCGATCCCGGAGCGCTGGCGGGGGAGGGGCGTCACCAACGCGAGCGACGGCCGTCGCTCCGGGAGGTGGGTCGGCGCTGTAAGTGTGGTGAGACCGTCGATCGTGGCCCGGGCCGAACGCTCCCAGCTGAAGTCGGGTGGTGGCAGCGACCGCAGCCGCTCGCGCTCGACGGGGTCGCCGAGGGCTCCCACGAGGGCTCGCTCGATGGCATCCACCGAGTTCGGATCGAACCGGGCGGCCGGGTCGGTCTGCACCTCGACGAGTGATGACGAGTCGGAGCAGATGACCGGGGCGCCGCACTGCATCGCCTCGAGGACTGGTAGGCCGAATCCCTCGTAGATCGCGGGGAAGACCACGAGTTCCGCGCCCTGGTAGAGCGAGACCAGGTCGTCGTCGCTCACGAACCCGGTGACGAGGAGATCGTCGGCAATACCGAGGCGTTCGGCGGTGCGGCTGAGTTCGACACGTTCGTGGTCGGTCGTGCGGCACACCAAGACCAATTGGTTCTTGCGGCGGAGTTCGCTCGGGAGGCCGGCGTAGGCCTCGAGCAAGCGGTCGATGTTCTTGCGACGCTCGATGCCGCTCGGGAACATCAGATAGGAAGGACGGAGCCCTTCGATCCGGCGGGCGAGGTCGCGGGCCACCTCGACATGGCTGCTGGTGGGCGGACGGAACTGAGCGTCGGCCCCGGCCCAGATCGTGGTGATCCGATGAGCGCCGATCCCGAGGAACTCGACAGCGTCGCGTCCCGTCGCCTCCGAGATCGTGAGGAGGTGGTCGAAATGCCGCAGGGCGGCGACCCTCGTGTCGTACTCGTAGCGAACCACCGGATTCGAGAGATACCAGTCGGCGAAGCGCAACGGAATGAGGTCGTAGAGCACCGCAGCCGTACGCCACTGCGGCGCACGAGCCCACGCCGGCAAGATGGTCGACAGCGGCTCCTGCAGCTCGAAGACCGACCCGGCGATGAACAGACCGCCCGCAGCGTGATCGACGCAGTCGAGCAATCGGTCGGAGCGAAGCAGCTTGCCCGAGGTGATCAGGGGCTCGATTCCCTGCGGCAGCGGCACATGCGGATGCACGAGGTAGTGGTCCACGAATTCCGGATCGACTCGCTCCAGTCCCAGCGCCAGATTCTGGACATATCGCGCGATCCCTCGTTCACCGTGCTCCCGGTTCTGGAAGCCGATCAGATCGAAGACGACGGTCATGCCTCGGGGTGTGCGGTGAGCATGACCACTCGGCCCGGTCCCCGTGGCGGCTCGAGCGCCGTTGCCTCGACACTCCACGTGCACGCGTCGTCTCGGCGGGCGATGCTGACCTGATCGATCGACCATCCGTCGAGCAGCCTTTGCAGCCGATCGAGGTCGTAGGTTCGTTCCAGATCGTTCACTGCGGCCGGGCCGTACGGGGTGGTCAGCACGAGGAGTCCGTCAGGGCGCACGACCTCCTTCAACAGCCTCATGGTGTCGAGGTCGGCGGTCTCGGCCGCTGCGGGGTTGCCCCGGTAGGCGCCGATCCCGAAGTGTTCGATCGTCGAGAGCAGCACAACGGCATCGAAGTCGCTTGCACGCTCGAACTCTTCGAACGGCCGCTCGAACACGGTCAGGTTCGGATGACTGAAGGGGTAACCCTGTGGCTCGATGACGGTGACCTCATGTCCCATCGATGCCAGCGAGAAGGCAACCGTGCTCTCACCGCCACCGATGTCGAGGATCTTCGAACCTGGCTGGAGCTGCCCGAGTGCGGCGAAGGTGAACGGCTGCTCGACGATCCGTTCGTTGACGGCACCGATGACGGCGTCGGCCTCCTTCCATTCGATCACGACGGGGTTGTTGAGCCACACCCCGGCATCGGCGAGCGGTCCGCGATGCGAGTTGGCGTAGTTGAGGAAGGCACTGGCGGTCTGGTCGATCTGGGGCAACGGCGCGCCGATCAGCTCGTGGAGCCGCACCGAGGGTGCGACCCGCTCGATCTGGGCTTCGATGGCGGTCCGGGCGAACCCCACCTCGTCACGGGCGGCATGCACCTGGGCCTCCAGGTGCGACAGCTGCGTGGCCTGGAGCGCGAGCTGGTCGTTGACCGAGCGCTGCAGCGCATCCGACTGCCCGGCCATCGCATCGAGGCGTTCAACGATCTCGTTCTTGATGGCATGGATCAGTGTGACGAGCTCGCCATTTTGGTCGGTTACAGCGCGTCGCCCCGCTGCGAGACCCTTGCGAATGATTGACATCCGACCATCATGGCCCAGATCGTCAATCAATCGACGCACCTCGAGGGCGAGGGTCCCGCAAAGCGGGCGGGCCGCCGCTATAGCCTCTGTCGAACCCCGAGGGACCGAGAGCTGATTTGCAGGATCACCACGTCAATCCAACGCGACGAGTCGATGCCCAACGGGCGGCTCTCTTGCTGACCGGACTGACAGTCGTCTTCGCCGTTCACCTGATCGCGTCGAGGGATGCAGCGGGGCCGATGGTGTTCGAGGACGAGATCGGCTACCTGATGAACAGCCGGGCCATCGTCGAGCAGGGCTCGAGCGTGCGAATCGGGCCGATGGGTTTCTACTACTCCGGCTGGTCGTTGGCGCTCGTTCCGTTGACTGCACTCATCAGCGACCCAGGAACGCTCTACCGCTCGGTGATGGTTTTCATCGCAGTGCTCGGGGCGCTGCAGGTGCTGCCATTGGCTTGGCTGGCACGCAGGGTCTTCGATCTGGATCATCCAGCGAGCATCGCCGTCGCCACCATCGCAGCGCTGTATCCGGGGCGATCCATCATGGCGGGCTACGCCTACTCGGAGTCGTTCTATTCGCTGGTGGGTCTCACGGCCGCTGTCGCCGTCGTTCGATGGGTCGAGCGACGAAACTTCGCTTCAGCCCTCGTTGTAGGTCTTGCGAGTGGGAGCATGTTCTGGATTCACGGCCGAGGTCTGGCGATGATCGCGGCTGCTTCGTTGATGGCACTCGCTGCAGTTGCGGTCTGGCGCACCTGGCGACCTCTCGGTGTTTTCGTGTCGATGGTGCCCACCGTCCTTCTTGCTGAAGTCGTTCATCGTTGGCTCAAGTCCAACCTCTACACGCTTGGGTTCAGTCGATTCTCGAAAGGCGCTGGGTACTTTGGCGAGCTGCAACCCAGGTCGCTGGCTTCATCGACCGTCGGGCCGATCTGGTACATGACGGTGAGCTCTTTGGGCTTGGCTGCGATCGGTGTTCTCGTCTTGGCCGGACGGTCATGGCGAGCGGCTCGTGCGAAGGAGATCGTTGTCGAGCAGTGGTACATCGCAGCCTTGGTTTTCCTCGGGGTTGTCATCGTGCCTGGTTTCTCTGTGTCGGTGGCCGGAGGGGATCGTCGTCTCGACTACGTGATCTATGGTCGGCATTGGGATGCCGTTCTCTCGTTCTGCGTCCTTGCCGGTGCGACGGTCGTCGTGACGGTCACCAATCGGAGAGAACTTGCTCGCTGGCTGATCAGCGGCGGGACAGTCACTGCGGTGGCCGCTGCGGCGCTCAAGACCGTCGCACTACCTGGTTATCTCAGCGGTCTCCCCATCGCTGCCATATCGGTTGGTGGGATCGCACCATGGATCGACCCATCAGATCAGCGAATTCCGCTGTGGGAAGCGACGGCCACCGCCGTCGTGTCGCTCGTCATCTTGCTCTTCCCTCCAGCGCGGTGGTGGATGGCCCGACTCCTGCTGGTCGGTGCCGCCTTCACTCTGATGGCCTGGCGGGCAGAGATGCACACGATGCGGCCTCTCGATCGCCCATGGCAGCGGACGATCGAGATGCAGTCAGCCGTCGAAGACCTCGACCCGGCATCGATCTCCTATGACGTTCACCGGTTGACGCTCTATGGGAACAATGGGTACGCCTACTGGCTTCACGAGTACGATTTGCACCAGTTCGACAGCTCAGCAGATCAAGTCCCGACCGAGGTCGTGATTTCGAGAACGGACTGGGCGGATGCCGAGCGCTGGCGTGCGCTGCCGTATGCATCTGAGACACGTGTGAACGAGACGATCTGGGTCATGCCCGGCGAATTGCAGGACCAGCTCCTGGCCGCTGATCAGCTCTGCCGGGCGTCGCTCGTGAGCGAAGATCTCGTTGATCGCTGCTCGTGACGACATGCGACGCCTGATCCTCGCCCTGGCCGCGCTGCGTCGGCCCACGGGACGGATGAAGACGGTCGCTTCTGTGCTCTCGCTGGCGCTCTTGGTCGTGGCCGTCGTCTATGCCATCCGCAACTTCCCCGATACCGGAGGAGTGCGCTGGCCGCTAATGATCGGCATTGGGATCTGTGCTCCCAGCTTCACGATCTGGCTGAATGCAAAGGAGTTCCAGACGCAGGCTCTGATCAGCGATCAAGACGTCACGATTGCAGAGGCACTGCGCATCAGTGTGCTCGGAACCGTGGCCAACCTCCTTCCGGTCCCCGGAGCGGTGCTCGTTCGAACCCAGGCGCTCGCTGCCGGTGGTGCTGGTTATGGCAGAGCAGCGAAGATCAACGCCGCGAGTGGACTGATCTGGCTCGGACTCTCCGGCATCGTTTCCGGCGCCGGGTTCGGACTGCTCGGATCATGGGTCCTCGCTGGCGTGAGCGCCGGTGTCGGCCTGGGCGTCTGGGCCCTGGGTGTCGTGACAGGGATCAGGCACGGCGCAACCCGAGCGCACATCGCTCGGATGTCGGCAATCGAGGCGACGCTCACCATCGTTGCCGGGCTTCGGGCCTACGGTGTTCTCGTCGCACTGTCGGTGGCTGTTCGCCCATCGCAGGGCCTCGCTCTCGCAGTCTCGGGTGCGATCGCCAGTGCGGCCGGTGTGTTTCCAGCGGGGATCGGGCTTCGAGAGGCGCTCTCGGGTGCCGTTGCGACCCTCGTCGATCTCGACGCTGCGGTTGGCGTAGGCGCGGCAGCGGCAGACCGTGTCGCTGGGCTCGTCGTGCTGTTCGCGGCGAATCTCGCAATTGTCGTGCGAGATCGGATGGCCGCCGTCCCCACCACACGCAATGAGGCTGGGTAAGGTTCGATCCCGGAAAGGGAGCACGTTGACCGACGACCACAAGCGATCGAAAATTGCCGGCTACTACGACGACTACTCGACTTGGTACGAAGGTGAGCGGCGAGAGGGGTACTACTCGCTGATCAACGACCTCGAGGTCGAGCGGATTCAGACCTACGCCCGGGGTGGCGACATCCTCGAGATCGGCGTGGGCACCGGCTTGATCCTCGAGCGCACCTCACGAGTCGCGACTCGGGCCGTGGGCATCGACCTCTCGCTGGGAATGGCCGGGGTGAGCAAGGCCAAAGGGCTCGACGTTGCGAACGCGAGCGTGAACGATCTGCCGTTTCCCGACGACTCGTTCGACGTCGCGTACTCGTGCAAGGTTCTGCCGCACGTTCCCGACATCGTTGGTGGCCTGGAGGAACTGGCCCGGGTCGTGCGACCCGGGGGGACCATGTTGGTCGAGTTCTACAACCCGCTCAGCTTCAAAGGGCTGACCTATCGGATCATGACCCGCAAACGTGGTCATGAGCCGGTCTTCGTCCGCCACGACACGGTACGAGACATCGAGGGCTACGTTCCGGCCGGCTGGCACATCGAGGCGGTGCGGGGGATCCGCGTGCTTGCGGCAACCGGGCAGTTCTACACCGCTCCGGTGCTCGGTTCGCTGATCCGGTTCCTCGATCGCCGATTGGCAGACTCCGGAATTGCCCGCCGGTTCGGTGGCTATCTTCTGGTGACCCTCCGGCCCGACGTTGGCTGATGAGGCGCGTCGGCGTCGTCGTCAAGTACTACCCGCCGCTCGAGCGGGTCTCGGGAATCATCGGGTTCCTTCGAGTCCTCGACCGGGCACTCGCTGGTCGGTGCGAGCTGCACGTCATCACCTCCCGCTCGTGGGGCGACGACAAGTTCCTCACGCTCGACGGTCACGCAGTTCATCGGTGCGCTGGCATCTTTCCGGTGGCCGCCGGTCACAAGGCTCGGAGTCTCGACCTCGACGGGATCGTTTTCGTGTCGGGAATCTACGACCAGCGCAAGGCGGCGCCCTATGTCGAGGCCTTCTCGCTCGCTCTGCGCCGGAGCTCGGCTCGTCGTATCTTCCTCCAGGCCACTCATGTGGACGGGAGGGGCAACCGGTTCTTCGTGCGTGCGCTCTCGCGATTCGAATCGGTACTCGCCACGTCGACATCGCTCCGTGATCAGCTCGCAGGGCAGCTCGGTCGACCTGTTGGTCTGCTCCTGCCAGGCGTCGATGTTCCCGATCAGGCAACCGAGTCAGAAGGTCTCACGATCGGATTCGTCAATCACCTCAATCGCGTGAAGGGCGCCGACATCGCTCTCGACCTGATCCGTGACGCTCTCGATCGAGAACCCCGTCTCACAGCCATCATCGCTGGTACCGGCGAGTTCGAGGAGGAGGCTCGACACAGGTTCGAAGGCGATGAGCGGGTGACGGTCAAAGGATTCCTCGATGAGGTCGATTTGCTGGAGACGCTCGGGGATTGCGACATCATGCTCCTCCCGTTTCGTACCGGCGTGTCGGTTCTCGGCATCTCGCAGACGGCGCTCGAGGTCATGGCGGCCGGCAATGTCGTGATCGGCAGCGACGTTGCTCCGCTAGCCGAAGCAGTGGAGCATGACGTCACTGGGCTCCTCGGGCCGGTCGATGGTCTCGGTGAGCTGCTTCGAGCGGTCCTCGATGACGACGAGCGCCGACGGGCACTCGGCACGGCGGCTCGTGATGATGTCCTGCGCCGATGGAACATCCAGGATCGAGCGGAACAAGTCGTCGCGCTGTTCGACGGATCCGGCTCGTGATCTTCGGGAGGTTCAACCCAATCGAGCGAGGAGCTCGTCGAGGATCTGCACGCTCGGCGTGACATCGGGCAGCTGCGCCGGCTGTCGGAGTTCTTCGAGTTCGTCGAGGAAGCGGTCGACAACGTCTTGGTCGAAGTGTGACAACACGACGTTCCTGCCGATGCCATGCTCACGCTCGGTGTGGTCCCGCCACAACAGGGTGGGCAGTCCGAGGTAGCCACACTCTTCCTGGATCGAGCCTCCGTCGATGATCGCCAACGGCGCTGCGCTGAGCAGCCCGACGAACTCGGTGTGGCTGATGAGCGGTGAGACCTCGACTCCCGCCTTACGGAGCCGGTCGAGGCCACCGATGGGCTCGAGCACCTTGCGGGTCGGCTCGTGCATCACGAAGCGCACGTCATAGCGGTCGGCCACCTTCTCGACGGCAGACAACCAGCCCTCGACCCGCTTGGCGTTCCGAAGGTTCTCGACGCGATGCATCGTGACGACCGCCGGACCGCTGGTGACGGTGTCCCCGGTGGCCGTCGCATGGCTGACCGCCTCGATCGACGTGTTGCCGTCGAGGGCGATGATCTCGCCCCGGTGCCGAGTGCTGAGCAGATTCTCGACCGCGTCGGGTGTCGGAGCGAAGCAGATGTCGGCGAACCGCATCACGAAGATCCGGATCAGTTCCTCGGGGAAAGGGTGGAGCAGATTGCGCGACCGCAGCCCGGCCTCCATGTGAGCGACCCGGAGCCCGGCACGCCAGGCCATGAGTGCCGACAGCAGTGTCGACGGGGTGTCGCCGTGCACCACGCAAATGCCGCCGGCGCCGCCAAAGACCTCGTCACGAAGCTTGCTGGCCCGGACGAGGCGGGTACTCAGTCTGGCCGCCCAACGAATCGCATCCGGAATCGTCGAGATGTCGCCATCGTCGGCGATGATGACGTCCGGCTCACGGACGCCGAGCTCCTGGCGCATGGTCCTGGCGATGTCGGCGTGTTGACCCGAGTCGATGAGGGTGTAGTCGACGCCGCGCTCGTCCATCAGCCGAAGGAGAGGCGCCGTCTTGATGTACTGGGCCTTGGTGCCGATGAACACCTGGATCATGTGCTTGCTCATTGGCTGCCACCGTACCGGTGAGCCGGTCGACTACGGAATGAGCGAGCGCGCTGCCGATGACGCGTTCCGTCTGCCTGCCGAGACCTCTGCCTCGAGCGTCTCCGCAGCCCCGGACCCGGCGCTGGTACGCAGGAGCTGATCGATCAGCCGCTCCTGGACCTCGGCCCAGAATGCCTTCACCGCTTGCTCGCTGCGCAAGCGATCGATGTGGCCGTCGTCGGCGAGGCGCTCGTGGAGATCAGTCAGGGCGGTCCAGATCTCGGGTACACCGGTGCCGTGCAATGCCGAGCACATCACCACGTCGGTCGGATGTCCCGGCCACTTCGAGCGGACCATGTGGAGGGCCTGGCGGTAGTCGGCAGCGGTATGCCTGGCCAACGCTTCGTTCCTGCCGTCGGCCTTGTTGATCACCACCAGGTCGGCCAGCTCCATCACACCGCGCTTGATGCCCTGGAGGTCATCGCCACCCCCGGGTGCCAGCAGCAGCAGGAACAGATCGGTGACGTCGGCGACGGCGATCTCGGATTGGCCGACACCGACGGTCTCGACCAGCACCACGTCATAGCCCGCCGCCTCGCACAGCAGCACGGCTTCGCGAGTCTTGCGGGTGATTCCTCCGAGGGAGCCGCCAGCGGGCGACGGGCGGATGTAGGCGTTCGGCTGTCGATTGAGTTCCGACATTCGGGTCTTGTCGCCAAGGATCGAGCCGCCGGTGCGAGCCGACGTGGGATCGACGGCGAGGACCGCAACGCGGTGGCCCTGCGACACGAGGTGGAGTCCGAAGGCCTCGATGAAGGTGGACTTGCCGACGCCGGGAGTTCCCGAGATGCCGATCCGCCAGGCCCCGCCGGTGTGGGGCAGCAGCTCGTCGAGCAAGGCCTCGGCGTCTCGGCGATGATCGTCGTTGGTCGACTCGACGAGGGTGATGGCGCGCGCCAGCGCACGACGCTGACCGGCGACGACGAGTTCGGCGAGTTCGCTCAAGGTGGTCGGGCTAGCCGGTCGTCAGCCCAGGAGGCCGAGGACCTCGTGTGCGGCCGAGCAGATGTTGGTGCCCGGCCCGAAGATGGCGCCGACCCCGGCGTCGCGCAGCATCTGGTAGTCCTGCGGCGGGATCACGCCACCACACACCACGACGACGTCGCCGGCGCCGTTGGCGCGGAGCTCATCGATCAGCTGGGGAACGAGGGTCTTGTGCCCCGCAGCCTGCGACGACACGCCGACGATGTGCACGTCGTTGTCGACGGCATCGCGGGCCACCTCGGCCGGGGTCTGGAACAGCGGGCCGACGTCGACGTCGAAGCCAAGGTCGGCGAAGGCGGTAGCGATGACCTTGGCCCCTCGGTCGTGTCCGTCCTGGCCCATCTTCGCCACGA
Source organism: Acidimicrobiales bacterium (assembly GCA_041394265.1). Taxonomy (NCBI): domain Bacteria; kingdom Bacillati; phylum Actinomycetota; class Acidimicrobiia; order Acidimicrobiales; species Acidimicrobiales bacterium. The sequence continues at coordinate 230,212 of JAWKIO010000006.1, read as the reverse complement.
GCATGCGGGGCCGGCGCCCGGCGGACTCGGCGAAGGCCTCGACGGCGGCGACCACCGAGTTGAACTCGTCGTCACCCTCGTAGGCCGCTCCGTACACACCGGCAATGGTACGGGTCTCGGCCTGGTGTCGACCGAAGACCGCCTCCATGGCGTCGGACATCTCGCCGACGGTGGCCCGAGCGCGGGCGGCGTCGACACAGGCGGCGAGCAGGTTGCCATCGCCGGACGCGGCGGCGGTGAGCGCTTCGAGCGCAGCGTCGCAGGCCGCCTGATCACGGCTCGAGCGGACCTGCTCGAGTCGGGCGATCTGCGACTCACGGACGGCGGTGTTGTCGATATCGAGCACGTCGACCTGATCGGGATGCTCGGGGCGGTACTTGTTGACACCGACCACGACGTCTTCGCCCCGGTCGACCCGGGCCTGACGGCGGGCGGCGGCCGCCTCGATGCGGAGCTTCGGCATGCCGGAGTCGATGGCGGCGGTCATGCCGCCGAGCTCTTCGACTTCGGCGAGGATGGCGCGGGCACGATCGGCGAGGTCGGCGGTGAGCTTCTCGACGTAGTAGCTACCGGCGAGCGGATCGACCGTGCGGGTGATCCCGGTTTCCTCGGCCAGGATCAGCTGGGTGTTGCGGGCGATGCGGGCGCTGAACTCGGTGGGTAGCCCGAGTGCTTCGTCGAAGGAGTTGGTGTGGAGGCTCTGGGTGCCGCCGAGCACGGCAGCCATTGCCTCGACGGCGGTGCGCACCACGTTGTTGTACGGGTCCTGCTCGGTGAGCGACACACCCGAGGTCTGACAGTGGGTGCGCAGCATCGAGGACTTGGCGTCCTTCGGCTCGAACTGGGCCATGAGTTCGGACCACAGCAGGCGGGCGGCCCGCAGCTTGGCAACCTCCATGAAGAAGTCCATGCCGATGGCGAAGAAGAAGCTGAGGCGACCGGCGAACGCGTCGACATCGAGGCCCTTGGCCAGCGCCGCCCGTACGTACTCGATCCCGTCGGCGAGGGTGAACGCCAGCTCGAGATCGGCGGTCGCACCTGCCTCCTGCATGTGGTAGCCCGAGATCGAGATCGAATTGAACCGGGGCATCTTCTGCGCCGTGTACTCGATGATGTCGGCCACGATCCGCATCGACGGCACCGGCGGGTAGATGTAGGTGTTGCGGACCATGAACTCCTTGAGGATGTCGTTCTGGATGGTCCCCGAGAGCTGTTCGGTGGCGACACCCTGCTCCTCGCCGGCCACGATGTAGCAGGCCAAAATCGGCAGGACGGCGCCGTTCATGGTCATCGACACGCTCATCTTGTCGAGCGGGATGCCATCGAAGAGGATCTTCGCGTCTTCGACCGAGTCGATCGCCACACCGGCCTTGCCGACGTCGCCGACCACGCGTGGATGGTCGGAGTCGTAGCCGCGATGGGTGGCGAGATCGAAGGCGACCGACAGGCCCATCTGGCCGGCTTCGAGGTTGCGCCGGTAGAAGGCGTTGGATTCCTCGGCGGTCGAGAAGCCGGCGTACTGGCGGATGGTCCAGGGCCGGTTGGTGTACATCGTGGCCCGGGGGCCGCGGACATAAGGCTCGAACCCCGGAAGGCTGTCGAGGTGGGAAAGCCCGGCGACGTCGTCGCTCGTGTAGAGGGGCTGGATCTCGATGCCCTCGGGGGTGGTCACCGTGAGATCGGCAACCGGCTTCCCTCGCATCTCGGCCTCGGCGGCCTTCTCCCATTCGGTCCGGTCATTCGCATGGCTCGTCACGGCGTCGATGGTATTGCCTGGACAGCGAACAAACGAATGGGGGACTGGGGTCCTAGGATCGCCCGATGCGCATCGCCCTCGACGGAACCTCGTTGGTCGGGTCGAGGTCTGGCGTCGGGGCGGTGGTCGACGAACTCACCAAGGGACTGGCCGCCAACGACGACATCGATCTCACGGTGCTGCTGATCTCCCGACGGGCTGGCGCCGACCTCGGGTCTCACCTGCCACCGGGAGCACCGTTGCGTCGTCTACCGCTGCCGGCGCAGGCCTACCACTGGGCGTGGCGCTACGCGTCGAGGCCGAGCGTTCGGGGCTACGACGTCGTACACGGACCGAACTACGTGGTGCCGCCGGCCGGTGGTGGCGCCGAACTATTGACGATCCATGACTTCACCGCCTGGCGATTTCCCGAGTTGGTCGGGGGCGCCACCCACAGCTTCCCCCGGCTCGTCGACGAAGCCATCCGTCGCGGCGCCCACATCCACGCCGTGTCCAACACCGTCGCCGAGGAGGCGTTGCACTACCTGCCGATCCCGGCCGAGCGCGTGCACACAATCAGCAACGGCATGGTGCCGCCGAGTTCGGGAGATGCCTCGGCCGGGCTCGAAGCGAGCGGTGGCCACCCGTACCTCTTGGCGCTCGGCACGATCGAGCCCCGCAAGGACCACCCCACGCTGCTCCGGGCATTCGCCGAACTTCGCGCCCGACACCCCGATCTTCGCCTGGTCGTGGCCGGGGGTGACGGTTGGGGCACCGAGGCCTACGAGAAGGCGCTGGCCGAGAGCGGTGTTGCGAACGAGGTGATTCGGCTCGGTTACGTCTCGGAGAACACCAAGGCCGACCTACTCGCCGGCGCGTCGGTGTTCGTGTACCCGTCGATCTACGAGGGCTTCGGTCTACCGCCGCTCGAAGCCGCGGCGTCGGGAGTTCCCGTCGTCGCCACGGCGGTGGGCTCCATCCCCGAGGTCATGGCCGACGGGGCCCTGCTGGTCCCCTCCGGCGAGGCATCCGCCCTGGCCGACGCCATCGACCGGGTGCTGACCGACGACAACGAGCGGCTCCGCCTGCTCGCCGCCGGCGCGGCCCGGGTCGAGCACTACACCTGGCCCGCTGCGGTCGACGCGCTCGTCGACCTCTACCGCCGGCTCTCGTCGCCGTAGCCGCAGGGGCACTACGGCTGTCGTGGGCTCGGGAGGAGTCCCGGGTGGACCGTCGGCGGGCGAGTAGAGTCCACCGACATGCACGGAACGCAGGGAACCAGGAAACGCTTCGTCATCATCGGCGGTGGTCCCGGTGGAACGAACTGCGCCACCTATGCCGCTCGCTTCGGCGCCGATGTCACCCTGATCGAGAAGGACATCGTCGGCGGTGCCGCCCACCTGCTCGACTGCATCCCGTCGAAGGCGATGATCGCCACCGGGGGTGCCATGTCGATGATGTCGGAGGCGGCGAAGATGGGCCTCGCCCGAGTCGACGTCGAGCTCGACTTCGATGCGCTCCGCACCCGGATCGGCACCATCACCACCCGGCTCGAGTCCTCGGTGTCGAGCCTGCTCGAGAGCCAGAACGTGCGGCTCATCAATGGCACCGGTCGACTGGTCGACGACCACCACGTCGAGGCCACCCTCGCCGACGGGTCGACCACCGTGCTCGAAGCCGACGTCATCCTCATCTCCACCGGATCCCGACCTCGTATTCCCGACTGGGCAGCGATCGACGGAGAGCGCCTGCTCACCACCCGTCACGCCTATCCGCCACCCGAACTGCCCGAGCACCTGATCGTGATCGGCTCCGGTGTCACCGGTGTGGAGTTCGTCCACATGTTCAACTCGTTCGGCTCGAAGGTCACGCTCATCGTCAGCCGCCAGCAGGTGTTGCCCAACAAGGATCCCGAAGTGGCGGCGGTGCTCGAGCAGAGCTTCCTCGACCGAGGCGTGCGACTGTTCATGGGTGCTCGCGCCGAGCGAGCCGAGGTGGCCGACGGCCGAGTGTCGATCTATTGCGACGACGGCCGCATCGCCGAGGGGTCCCACGCACTCCTCGCCATCGGCTCGATCCCGAACACCGAAGATCTCGGGCTCGAAGCGGCCGGTGTCGAGACCGAATGGGGCTACGTCAAGGTCGACCACAACCTCCGCTCGAGCGTGCCGCACATCTACGCGGCGGGTGACGTGTCGGGCAAGCTGCCGCTGTCGTCGGTTGCATCGATGCAAGGACGCAAGATCGCCGAGCACGCCATGGGCCTCCACGCCGGACCCCACCGCCACCTCGACTACGAGAAGGCGGCCTCGGCGATCTTCACCGATCCGGAGATCGCCGATGTCGGTCTCGCCGAGGCCGACGCCTTTGCCGAGGGCCGAAAGATTCGGGTCACCAAGGTGCCGTTCTCGGTCTCGGCCAAGGCCCTGATCAACAACGACTCACGAGGCTTCGTGAAGATCGTGTCCGATCCGGCCACCGGTGTCGTCCTCGGTGGATCGATCGTCGGACGCCACGCCGCCGAACTGATCTCGGTGCTGGCGCTGGCCGTCACCGCCGGACTCAAGGTCTCCGATCTCGTGGAGTCGCTCTTCGTCCACCCGGCACTGGCCGAAGTGCTCGGCGAGGCGGCCGAGTGACGCAGGAGCGAAGACATGTCCGGTGAACCCCACCTGCTCGCCCTCGCCGGTGCCGAACCCGGTTGCTACTGGCTCGATGATCCCGACGAACCCGATGCCACCGACACCCTTGTCGAGGCCGAAACCGCCGATCTGTGTGTCGTCGGCGGCGGCTACACGGGGTTGTGGACCGCCCTGCTGGCCAAGGAACGCGACCCCAACCGAGATGTGGTTCTGCTCGAAGGCGGACGCTGCGGCAGCGGCGCCTCGGGCCGCAACGGCGGTTTCTTCGAATCGAGCCTCACCCACGGCGTGTCCCAAGGTTTGTCGAAGTTCGCCCCCGAGCTGCCACTGCTCGAGAAGCTCGGGCTCGACAACCTGAACGAGATCGAGCGCTTCGTCGCCAAACACCAGATCGACTGCGACTGGGAACGCAACGGGGTCATCGACGTCGCCACCCGCTCCGAACACATGCCTGACCTGGCCGAGCAGGCCATGCACCTCGAAGCGCTCGGCCAAGACATCGAGCTGCTCGACGCCGAGCGGATGCAGGCCGAGGTCCACTCGCCGACCTACCACGGCGGACTCGTCCGCAAGAAGCGCGCTGCGGTGTGCGACCCGGCCCGGCTCGTCTTCGGGATGAAGCAGGTCGCGCTCGACGCCGGCGTCCGCATCTTCGAAGACACGAACGTCACCGAGCTCATCGAGCGCGACCATGCGGTCGAGCTTCGGGCCGGCTACGGCTCGGTACGAGCGGCAAAGGTTGCGCTCGGCACCAACGCCTTCCCGCCGCTGCTGCGTCAGATGCGCCACTACATGGTGCCGGTCTACGACTATGTCCTCGCCACCGAGCCGCTCACCGCCGAGCAGCTCGACTCCATCGGCTGGGCGGGACGCCAGGGCCTGTCGGACTCGACCAACCAGTTCCACTACTACCGCCTCACCTACGACAACCGGATCATCTGGGGTGGCTACGACGCGGTCTACTACTTCAACAACAAGGTCGACCCCCAGCTCGAGCAGCGGCCCGAGACCTTTGCCCTGCTGTCGAAGCACTTCTTCGAGACCTTCCCTCAGCTCGAGGGGTTGCACTTCAGCCACGTCTGGGGCGGAGCGATCGACACCAGCACCCGTTTCACCGTCTTCTGGGGCCGGGCGATGGGCAACAAGGTGGTGTACGCCATGGGCTACACCGGGCTCGGAGCCTCCGCTACCCGCTTCGGCGCCCGAGCGATGCTCGACTTGCTCGACAAGCGCGACAGCCCCATTGTCGGGCTCGACTTCGTGAACAAGAAGCCGCTGCCGTTCCCACCCGAGCCTCTCCGCTGGGCCGGGATCCAGATGACCCGCTGGTCACTCGACAAAGAAGATCGCACCGGCGAACGCAACCTCTGGCTCCGCTCCCTCGACCGCATCGGCCTCGGCTTCGACAGTTAGGGCTCTACTGCTTTGGTCTGCTCCGCAGACCGGGCTTCGCCCATCTGGTTCATCCGCTCGGGGCTGCTCTACTGCTTTGGTCTGCTCCGCAGACCGGGCTTCGCCCATCCGGGCCTCGCGCTCGGGGCTGCTCCGTCCCTCCGCAGCGTGACGGGCTCCGCAGACCGGGTTTCGCAGACCGGGCTTCGGGGATCTGTGACGGCAGGGTGCCGCGCATGGCGTCGTCGTAGAGGAGTTGTCGGTCGAGACGAGCCGGTGGGGGCCACGACGGAGCCAGGGCGGCCTGACTAGGGTGCTTCGATGGATGTTGCGATGATGGCCGCCGAGGCTGGCCACGAAACGGCGAGCAATCTGCTCCGATTGGAGCAGGCCGCCGTGATCCTGCTCGCCATTGCCGCCGGTGTTGCGGTGCTCGCCAGCCGGCTGCGGTTCCCGTTCACGGTGGCCCTGGTGATCGCCGGGTTCGGTGCGACGTTGCTCGGTGATCTGGTCGAGGTCGAAGTGTCACCCGATCTGATTCTTGGTCTCCTCGTGCCGCCGCTGCTGTTCGAAGCGACCCTGCACCTTCCGTGGCGGAAGCTCCGAGCCGACATGCGACCCGTCCTGGCCTCGGCCATCGTCGGGACCCTCATCGGCACGCTGGCCGTCGGCGCCGTCGTCCACGCGGCGCTCGATATCCCGTGGGCTGCCGCCTTTGCGTTCGGCGCGCTGATCTCTGCGACCGACCCGGTCGCCGTGATCGCCTTCTTCAAGGCCCTCGGCACGCCCAAACGACTGTCCGTCCTCGTCGAGGGGGAGTCGTTGTTCAACGACGCCGTTGCGGTGGTGGCCTTCGGGCTCGCGCTCAGCGCCGCCGAGGGCGAAGCCTTCTCGCTGGGCGGGGCGTTCAGCGACTTCGTGGTGGTGTCGGCCGGTGGTCTCGCCGTCGGACTGGTCCTCGGCTACATCGTCTCGGAGATCATCCTGGCCCGGGTCGATGACGGCTTGATCGAAACCACTACCACGATGGCGCTCGCCTACGGTGCCTATCTCGTCGCCGAGAGCGCCGGCGAGATCGTCGGTCGCAGCTTCCACTTCTCGGGCATCCTCGCCGTCGTCGCCGCCGGACTCACGGTCGGCTCGCTCGGCCTCAAGAACACCTCGCCGAACACCCGGCAGACGCTCGAACACTCCTGGGAGCTGCTCACCTTTCTAGTGAACTCGCTGGTGTTCCTGTTCATCGGCTTGACCGTGAGCCTGTCGAGTCTGGTCGACCACGCCGGCGAGGTGGTGCTCGCCGTCCTCACGGTGCTCGCCGTGCGCCTGGTCGTCGTCTACGGACTGACGGCGATCGGCAACACACTCGAACCGAAGCGTCGCATCCCGTTGCCGTTCCAGCACGTGATGTTCTGGGGCGGTTTGCGAGGCGCCATCTCGCTGGCGCTCGCGCTGCTGCTGACCGAGACCTCGATCGATCCCGACATCGTCGAGTCGCTCCAGGTGATGACCTTCGGTGTGGTCGTCTTCACACTGCTGATCCAGGGCACCACGATGGGTCCGCTGATCCAGCGCCTCGGGTTGGCAGGGCGGGCCGACAACGAGCTGGTCCAGCAGCACCGACAGGCCCGGATCATGATGGCCCGAGCCGGCCAGGCCGAGATGAACCGACTCGGCTCACAGGGCGTGCTCTTCGAAGAACTCGCCGACGCACTGGCGGTGACGTATCAGCGCCAGGTCAACGATGAGGGTCGCAAGCTGCGCAGCCACCTTCGTGAGCATCCCGAGCTCGAGGTCGCGATGCTGCTCCAGGCCCGCCGCGACGCATTGGTGGCAGAACTGGGGGCGCTGTCCGACGTGGTGCGCACCGGCCTGGTCGAGCAGCAGGTGGCCGACGCACTCAGCGTCGCCACCAACAACCGGCTGGCGGCGCTCGATCTGATCGAGGAACGGTGGGAGTCCGACGCGCTTCCCGAGGAGCAGCTCGTGGTCGCTGAACGAATCGACGGAGACGAGCGATGAGCGACGAGATGCTGTACGTCTCCTGGGGTGGGGCCGGGCGGCCGGCGAGCCTGCGCATGGCGATGCAGCGCGCCGACGACGCCGACCGAGCGCTCGTCTACCTCGCCATCTTGGATTCGGCGAGCTTCGCCGATCTCGACGACACCATGTTCGACCTCGTCACCGACGAACTCCGCTGGTTGCTCGAGGCCCAGATGGAACTGGCCCGCCGCCAGACCGGCCTGGTCGACCTGGTGACTCGGGTGGTGGTGCGCCGAGGCGACATCGATGCCGAGGTCCGTGCGACTGTCGAGGCCGCCGCCATCGACGAGGTGTTCGTTGGCGCACCGCTGGTATCCCACGACGGCCGCAGCACCGACGGCCTCCTCGACGCGTTGGCCACCGCCACCGGCGCCCGTGTGGAACTCCTCGTCCCCGGAGCCGAGTAGCTGCTATTCGATTTTGGCGACGATGTCGCCGCCACCGACCGAGTCACCGGCGGCGACGCGGATCTCGGTGACGGTGCCTGCCTTCTCGGCTGCGACGTTGTTCTCCATCTTCATGGCCTCGAGGACCACGATGGTGTCGCCGACCTCGACGGTCTGGCCGACCTCGGCCACGACCTTGACGATCGTGCCCTGCATCGGCACGGTCACGTCGCCCGAGCCCGAACCGCCACCGGCCCCGCCGGAGGCCTTGCGGCGCGGCTTCTTCGCCCCAGCTGCCGGCGCTGCCGCCATGGCCGACTCCGGCACCCACATGGCCACCGAGAACTTCTTGCCATTGACCTCGACATCGACGTCGCGTCGGATCTTCGGCTCGGCGTCTTCGCCGTCGGTGGTGGGGGCCGTTGCTCCGCCGACACCGGTGAGGTCGAGGACTTCTTCAACCCACTTGGTGGAGTGGGTGCCGGCGGCGAAGTCGGGATGCTCGAGGATGGCGATGTCGGCCGGAATCGTGGTGGCAACACCCTCGATCTCGAACTCACGCAGCGCACGCAGCGTGCGGGCGATCGCGACCTCTCGGGTCGAGCCCCAGCAGATCAGCTTGCCGACGAGGTTGTCGTAGTACTGGCTGATCTCGTCGCCGGCTTCGTAGCCGCCGTCCCAGCGGACACCGAAGCCGGAGGGGACGCGCAACTTGGTGAGCGGTCCGGGGGAGGGGAGGAACTTGCCGCCCGCCGGGTCTTCGGCGTTGACGCGGATCTCGATGGCGTGGCCGTGCAGTTCGATCTCGTCCTGCGTGAACGGCAACTCGCCCCCGCCGGCGACGTGGAGCTGGAGGGCGACGAGGTCGAGCCCGGTGATGAGCTCGGTGACGGGGTGCTCGACCTGGAGGCGGGTGTTCATCTCGAGGTAGTGGTAGCCGCCGTCCTCGTAGAGGAACTCGACGGTGCCGGCATTGGTGTAGTTGCAGCCGAGGGCGACCTTGACGGCGTCTTCGCCCATGGCCTTCGCGATCTCGGGCGGCAGGTCGAACGCCGGAGCTTCCTCGACGAGCTTCTGATGGCGGCGCTGGGCCGAACAGTCACGCTGCCCGAGGTAGAGGCCGTTGCCATGGGAGTCGCAGATGACCTGGATCTCGATGTGGCGGGGCTTGGTCAGGTAGCGCTCGATGTAGCACTCGTCGCGACCGAAATAGGCCAAGGCCTCACGCTGGGCCGACTCGAGGGCGTCGGCGGCCTCGGCGGCCGACGCAACGACCTTCATGCCGCGACCACCGCCGCCGAAGGCGGCCTTGATGGCGACGGGGTAGCCGTGCTGGTCGCCGAACGCCGTGATCTCGTCGGGTCCGGTGAGGAACTCGGTGACGCCGGGAACACCGTGGACGCCGACCTTCTCGGCAGCCTCACGGGCGCTGATCTTGTCACCCATGACCTCGATGGCCTCGGGCGGCGGGCCGATGAAGACCACGCCCCGCTCGGTGATGGCTCGGGCGAAGTCGGCATTCTCGGAGAAGAAGCCGTAGCCGGGATGCACTGCCTCGGCACCCGAACGCTCGATGGCGTCGAGGATGGCCTCGGTGTTCAGGTAGGACTCGGCCGCCGTCTGGCCACCGAGGGCGTACGCCTCGTCGGCGAGACGCACGTGCAGCGCCTCACGATCGAGCTCGGAATAGACGGCAACCGTGCCGATCCCGAGCTCCTGACAGGCCCGGATGACTCGAACGGCGATCTCGCCGCGGTTGGCGATGAGGACCTTGGTGAACGGCGGATTGAACGTGGGTGAGGACAGCACGCCCGTATGGTTAGCCGAGATGGGTAGGTCAATGAAAGTAACCAGCCAACGATTTTCCGAGATTCGCTGGATCGAGGAGACCGGCTCGACCAATCGTGACCTCCTCGACGCCGCAACCGAGGGTCGACCGGCCGGTTCGGTACTGGTCACCGACCACCAAACCGCAGGGCGTGGACGCCAAGGCAGAACCTGGCTCGACGACCCCGGACGGTCCCTGCTCTTCTCGGTGTTGCTCCGCCCCGAAGCCGACCGAACGAGCGTATTACCCCTGGTCATGGGGATGGCGGTCGTCGATGCCATCCGCAAGGTGAGCTCGGTGCCGGCCGTGTTGAAATGGCCGAACGACGTTCTCGTCGTCGACGCGGACGGGTCGGAGCGCAAGCTCGCCGGCATCCTCGCCGAGGCGGTCACGACCGCCGACGGACTCGCCGTCGTCGTCGGTTGCGGCATCAATGTGGCATTCGTCACCGGGCCCCCGAACGAGGTGCGCGACCGGGCGATCGACCTCGTCTCGGCGGCCTCGGCGCCGGTCGATCGAGCGGTCCTTCTCGAAGCCATCCTCGGAGCGCTGGACCACTGGCTCGACCTCCTGGATCGGGCGGGTGCCGAGGCGATCATCGAGGAATACCGTGACCGTTGTGTCACGCTCGGCCGGGTCGTGACGCTCGAAACGCCGGCGGGGGTCGTCACGGGCACTGCGGTCGACATCGATCCAAGCGGTGGGCTCGTGCTCGAGGTGGAAGGTGAGCGGCGAACCCTCTTCGCCGGTGACGCACATCACCAGCGCTGATTCCTCATGTCGGCGTGCTGATCAGCCGATGAACACAGCAGATGAATCGCACGGTCAGCTCTTGCTCCGCGCACGGCGGACAACCCAGGCGACGCACCCTCCGCAGAACGGCGGCCGGGCTCGTCGTCGCGCTGGCGATGATCGCCACGGCCACCCCGTCGGTGTCGGCCCAGGAGGACGATCCGGCAGCCTCCTCGACAACGACCACCGCCGTGCCCCCTTCCACCACGAGCACGACGGCTGCGCCCGCCCCGACGTCGACGACCACGACCCAACCGGCAGATGGTGGTTCGTCGACGACCACCACGCCGACCTCGTCGACCTCGTCGTCCGTGCCAACGCCGCCGCCGGTGTGTGCCGAGCCGGAAGGCCCCACCACAACAACCACCACCACCACGGATCCAAACGCACCAGTCGAAGAAGCACCCTGCCTCCCGCCCTTGTTCGACATCGACGGCGACGGCATCCTCGATGAAGTGACGCCCGAGGTCGATCCCGGGCAGACCGAGGACGAAGTCGACGGCCCGCCACCGGTGGTGACGGTCACGATCCCGCCCCCGAACCGCTTCGACAACGCCGTGGAGTGGACCCCTGCGGTTGCCCTCGTCAGTGACATCGACACCGCCCGTCAGAAGTTCGACGACGCCGACGAACGATTGACGACGCTCGTCGCCACCGTTCGCTCCTTCCGGCTGCAGCAGAAGCGCCTGGCCGGTGAGCGCGAATTGCTCGACGAAGCGTCACTGGCGACGCTCATTGCTCTGGAAGCGGCCCAGGAACGCCTCCGCCTGCGAGCACTCAACGCGTTCGTCGACGGCGACGAGGTGGGTATCTCCGACGTCGAGGACTTCGGCCAGGTGCCGGAGGATGAGGCGCAGCAGAGCGTCGTGGACATCGTCTTCGAAGCCGATCGAGCGCTGATCGCTGCGCACGAGGCCGACAGCTCGGCCCTCGCCGTCGAAACCCGGCGAGTGATCGACCGAACCCGCATGATCGCCCGATCGCTGAGCCTCGCCGAAGACTCCGTGGCCGACGCCCAAGCCGAACTCGAGCAGGCGGCCGCCGAGCTCGAGGCGTTCGAGGCCGGCAGCGGCGTCTACATCTCGGGCATCACGTTCCCGATCGCCTGGCCCTACAGCGTCCCGCTCATCAACTCGTGGGGCTTCCCCCGATCAGGTGGTCGCCGGCACGAGGGCATCGACATCTTCGCTGCTGCCGGCACGCCGCTCGTCGCCACCGAACGCGGTGTGGTCACCCGTATCGGCAACGGCACCCTCGGCGGTCTACGCCTGTGGTTGCGGGGCGAGAGCGGGACCGACTGGTACTACGCCCATCTCTCGGGCTTCGCACCCGGGCTGCACGAGAATCAGGTCGTGGAGGTCGGCGAGCTGATCGGGTACGTCGGCAACACCGGCAACGCCGTCGGCACCCCGCCGCACCTCCACATGCAGATCCATCCCAACGGCGGCGACCCGGTGAACCCCTACCCGTTGCTGAAACTGGTGTCGGACGACGAGATCGCCGCCCGGAGTCTCGCCGACGCCGAGTAGCGCTCACCAATCTGTGTGAGCGTCACGTCGAGGCCATAGAGCTCACTCATCAGCTCGGAGGTGAGCACCGACTCGATCGGTCCCTGGGCGACCACGCCGTGCGCTCCGAGTCCGAGCACGTGGGTGGTGCCGGGCGGGATGTCTTCGGCGTGGTGCACGACGAGCATCGTGGCGGGACCGTCGGGATCGTCGGCGATGGTGCGCAAGGCCTCGACCAGGCGCTCTCGACCGCCGAAATCGAGGCCGGACGTCGGCTCGTCAAGTAGCAGGATCGAGGGGTCGGCCATCAACGATCGCGCGAGCAAGGCCCGTTGTCGTTCGCCCGATGACAGCGTGGCGAACGGGCGAGTGTCGAAGTCGTCCAATCCGACCTGGGCGAGAAGGCGGCTGGCGCGCTCGGCGTCGGAGGGACCGTAGGTGTGCCACCACGGCTCGAACACCCCGTCGCGTCCGCACATCACGACCACGCCGCATTCGAGTTCCCCCCGGATGCGCTCGGCCGAGCCGGCCGAGGTGATCCCGATGCGTGACCGCAACGGACGGATGTCGATGCGGCCCAATTCATGGCCGAGGAGACGCAGCGTGCCCGACGAAGGGTGTTGTTGCAGCGCCGCCAAACGCACGAGGGTCGACTTGCCGCCGCCGTTGGGCCCGAGCACCACCCAGTGGTCGTCCGCTCCGATCACCAGGTCGAGATGGTCGATGATGGTGTTGCCGCCGATCACGACCGAAACGTCGATGAACTCCATCGCCGGCACGCCGGTGGCGGTGGCGGCGATGCGCTCATCGGATGGAGTCGGCGAGTTCACAGCGCCAGAGGCTAGTCTCGAACCGCTGTCATGAACGTTGCCCTCGGTCTGATCCTGATTCTCCTTCTCGTTGCGGCAAACGGCTTCTTCGTGGCGATCGAGTTCGCCTTGATCGCTGCCGACCGCAGCAAGCTCGAGACCCAGGCCGAGGAGGGATCGGCGACGGCCCGGATCACGCTCGGCGTGCTGCGCCGCATCTCGTTCAATCTCTCGGGGGCCCAGCTCGGCATCACGGTGACGAGCTTGGTGCTCGGGTTTCTGGCGGAGCCGCTGGTCGGTCAGCTGATCGACCCGGCGGTCAAGGCCCTCGGAGGGGCGAGCGGCTCGGCCGTGTCGGCGCTGCTTGCGCTGGCGATCGCCACGGTGTTCCAGATGGTGGCCGGCGAGCTGATTCCGAAGAACCTGGCCTTGGCCAAACCCGAGGCCACGTCGAAGGCGCTGTCACCGGCCGCCCGCATCGTGCACGGCGCCTTCAGCCCCATCATCACCGCCTTCAACGGTGCGGCCAACTGGACCGTGCGGCGGTTGGGTATCGAGCCGACCGAGGAACTGTCCTCGATGCGCTCGCTCGAAGAGATCGAGTACCTCATCCAGTCGTCGGCCACGCTCGGCACGCTGGCACCCGATGCGTTGAGCCTCCTCACCCGCACCATTCGCTTCGGCGACAAGACGGCGGCCGATGCTCTGACGCCACGAGTCCACGTCGACTGGCTTCCCCTCGAGGCGACCGTCGGTGAGTTCATCGAGCACACCAATGCGAGCGGTCACAGTCGCTACCCGGTCTGCGACGGCGACATCGACGACATCAGAGGTGTGGTCGACGTGGTCGCCGTGTTCGACCTGCCGATCGATCGGCGCAACACCACGCTGGTGTCGGACATCATGGGCGAGGCGCACGTGGTGCCGGAGACCCGGGACCTCGTCGACATTCTCGGCGACTTCCGTCGTCACGAGACCCAGATGCTGGTGGTCGTTGACGAGCACGGTGGTACCGCAGGCATTCTCACCCTCGAAGACGTGCTCGAGGAGATCACGGGCGACATCGACGACGAGTACGACGAGGTCACCACACTCGGGGTGAGCCGAACCGGTGTCTTCATCATCGACGGCACGCTGCACGCCGACGAGGTCGATGAGGTCGCGGGGTTCCGGATGCCCGATGGCGACTACGAAACCATCGCCGGCTTCCTGCTCGATCGGCTGGGGTCGATTCCGGCCGAGGGGACGGTCGTGCTCTGGGAGGGGTGGCAGTTCGAGGTCGTCGCGATGGACGGCCTGCGCATCGCCTCGATCGAGATGGTGGCACCCGTCGACGGAAGTGACGACGTTGCGGCCTCCTCGGGGACGACGAGTCGAGGTTCGGCATGATCTGGCTCATGGCATCGGAGTCGTCGGCGAGCGGTGGTTCGATCGCGCTGTCGCTCGTGGCGGCGGCACTGCTCATTCTCGCCAACGGCGTGTTCGTCGCCTACGAGTTCGCACTCATCGCCGCCAAGAGGTCGTCGTTCGAGTCTGCGGCCGAGCGTGGCGTTCGAAGTGCTCGCCTGACCGTCCGGGCCTTCTCGGATCTGTCGACCCAGCTGGCCGGCGCTCAGCTCGGCATCACCATGGCCTCCCTCGGTTTGGGCTACGTCGGTGAGCCGGCAGTGGCGCACATCATCGAAGCGCTCCTCGGCACAGTGGTGTCCGAAGAGGTCGGGCGGGTCATCGGGTTCACCGTCGGCCTCGGATTCGTGGTGTTCCTGCACCTGGTGATCGGTGAGATGGTGCCGAAGAACGTCGCCATCGCTGCGCCCGACGCCACCATGCGATTCCTCGTCCTGCCGTATCAGGGGTATCTCGCCGTTGTCCGACCGGCCGTGAAGTTGCTGAACTCGCTCGCCAACCTCGGGTGTCGAGCGCTCGGCGTGACGCCGCGCGACGAGCTGGTCTCGGCGCACAGCGCCGCCGAGCTGGCCGCCATCGTCGCCGCCTCGTCCGAGGGCGGCGCCATCGAGGCCGAGAGCGCCGGTTTGTTGTCGGGTGCCCTCGACTTCTCGCAACGTCCGGTGTCCGACGTGGCAACACCGCTGTCCGAGCTGGCGACGATCCGAGACGGTGCCACGGCGGCCCAGGTCGAACAGGTCGTTCGCCGCACCGGACAGACGCGCCTGCCCATCTTGTCGTCGGCACGCGGCCAGGTGCAGCTGCTCGGCTACATCCACGCCAAGGATCTGCTCGACGTTCCCCGGGAGCGACGTGCAGCACCGCTGGCAGGCGACCGGGTCCGACCGATGGTGGTGGTGTCCGCCGACCGCAGTTTGATCGACGTGTTGCGGGCAATGCGTCGACTCCGTCGCCAGCTTGCGGTGGTCTCGACTCCCAGCGGTCCCGTGGGCGTGGTGTCGGTTGAGCAGATCATTCGGGCGCTCGTCGACGCCTGACGCTGACGCTCTTGGTCAAGTCGCAAACGCTTAGAGTGGCCGTCGGTCACTCCCCATGGTGATCGGGAGCGGTAGCGGCTAGCGTGTCGCCTCGTGCCCTCGCCGTCTCGCCACCGATTGGCATCGATCCTCGCCGTCGCCCTGACTGCGTTGCTGCTGATGATCTCGGTCCCAGCCGAAGCCCAACGAACTCCGGGACTCGACGAAACCCGGCAGCGGGTCCAGGAACTCACGCAGGAACTGAGCGACGCCGAGACCGAACTCAGCGACCTCGAAGCTGCGACCGACGAGGCGGCCGCACGATTCCGGACGCTCGACCTCGAGTCGAGCGCACTCGCCGATGTCGTCGTCAACTCGGCAATCAGCGAGTTCATGCGGGCCGACGAGGGTCCGACCATGCTCGTTGCCGATGACCTCAACGCGTCCCGCCGGGCCTCGACGCTGACCGACGCGGCCATCGGGACCGACACCGAGGCGATGGAGCGCTATCGAAGCCTGTTCGAAGACCTGGCGGTCGCGAGGGCCGAACTGGCCGACGCCACAACGGCCAGCGAGGCCAAGGTGGCGGCGCTGCTCGCCACCCGTGAAGAGCTCGGCGCCGAACTGGCCAGGCTCGAAGAACTCGAGCGGGAACGCCTCGCCGAGGAGGAGCGCCGACGGGCCGCATTGGCCAAGGCCGCCGCTCAAGCCGCAGCCGCATCGGGAGGGTCCGGCGGCAGTGGGGGAGGAGGCGGTGCCACGAGCGTGCCTGCCAACGGCACCGGCACGCTGAAGACGTGTCCGGTCGCCGGAGCCAATTCGTTCATCGACTCGTGGGGATTCCCTCGATCAGGCGGCCGGCGACACAAGGGGGTCGACATGATGGCCTCGATCGGGACCCCGGTGGCCGCACCGGTCAGTGGCACCGTCGAGCACCGCTCCAACTCGGTCGGTGGCCGATCGTTCCACCTCAACGGTGATGACGGCAACTACTACTACGGCACCCACCTGTCGGGCTACGGCGCCTCGGGGCGGGTCAACGCCGGCGACATCATCGGGTACGTCGGCGACGACGGCAATGCTCGGGGGATCCCGCACCTGCACTTCGAGATCCACCCCGGTGGCGGGGCGGCGGTGAACCCGTACCCCTACGTCGCCGCCGTCTGCTGACGGTCGCTCGGCCCTCCGGCGGCTAGCGACCCGGCGGCAGTGATGGCTTCTCGATGAGGTCGTCGAGGAGGCGAATGACATCGACCGATGCCTCGGTGACCTCTCGGATCGATTCGATGGCACCGTGGAGATCACGTGACGCATAGCGTCGCGCTGCGGCGATGCCGTGCTCGTGGACTCGCTGGTGTGGATGGGCGAGCTCGGCGAACGATGCCGACCCGGCGTAGTCGGCGACGGCTCCGTCATACCACTTGCCGAGACGGCAGCTGTGGTGGTCGGCCAGCTCGTTCGGGTTGAGGGACTCTCGCCCAACCACCATCGCCGCAAGCTTGCGGCGCCACACCATGTGGTCGACCTTGGCGATGCGCACCACTTTGTCGGGGATGTGTTTGGTGAACATCTCGCCCAGGGCGGCCACGGCCTTCTGCTCGATGCTCTCGGCGTCGCTGATGAGGCGGTCGATGCGTGCGAGGTCGAGCTTCGACATCTCGGCGATCGTGTGAACCGACTGGACCACCTCGGCCGACGCCGTCTTCTGCTCGACGAGGGCGTGGCGAATCTCGTCCATTTCGCTCGCCGAGTCGCCGGCATAGGAGATGATGCGAGACATCGCCTCACCGTTGTGGGCGACGACCTCGTCGGCCGAGCCGGCGAGGGAGCGGCAGCGCTCCATCAGATCGGTGATCGACACCATTTCCTGCTGGAGCTTCGAGATCTGCGACCTGGCGGCCGTCGTCGATTCTGCCGAGCGGACCGCCAGCGCCTTCACCTCGGACGCGACGACGGCAAAGCCCTTGCCCGACTCGCCGGCCCGAGCGGCCTCGATGCTGGCGTTCAGGGCCAGCAGGTTGGTCTGGTCGGCCATCTCACGGATCTCGGCCACCACCAGTTCGATCTCGTCTGACGTCTCGGCCAGGCGATCTGCCCGCTCGGCCGCTTCGGTCACGGCGCTGATGAGCGAGTGGAGATGCTCCGTCGTCGACCGAGCAGCCTCGGCACCGAGCCCGGCGGCTTCGCGCGTCGACGCGGCCGCCTCGGCCGCCTTGGTGGCGCCGTAGTTGATGCCCTCGGCGGTCACGAGCAGCTCCTCGGCGGCCGATGCGATCGACTGGACGTGGCTGTCGATCTCGCGGACGCCGGTGAACATCTCCGCCGACATGATCACCTGATCGACGACGCCGATGGAGAACCCGACCATCCGGTCCATCTCGTCGGTGGCTGCGGCCTGAAGTGCACTGGCCAGTCGTCGCAGCTCGCGGCCGACGTGGTCGTCGCCGACGTCGATGTCGTCGTAGCGGCCGGCAGCGAGCGCATCGATGGCCTCGGTGAGCGCGCTGGGGCTGGTGGTCATGGTGTCGTCGGTCGTCGTCCACCCGACGGGGGTGGCCTGTTCGGTGTCGAGGGACGAGTCGATCTCGGCGGTGGGACGGCGAAGACGCATGGCCGCAGTATCGACCGGTCTTGGTCGGGCAGTAGCGAGCCAACTACGTTCGACCTGTGCCTGAGACTCCTACCGAGATCACGACCATCACCGACGCCCTGACCCTCGTGTTCGGTCGAGACGACGCCGACGTGGAGGTCGGCGACCTCGAGCGGCTGACCGGCGGCGCGAGCCGCGAAACGTACCGCTTCCGGGTCACGGTCGACGGAAACGACGAATGGTTCATTCTCCAGCGAGAGCGCAGCGTGGAGCTGCGTCACGAGCGCGGGATGGCCGCCGAGGCGTCGGTCGTGCGAGTCGCGGCCGAGGCGCAGATGCCGGTTCCCGAAATCGTCGCCACGAACGAGAGCCATCCCGACTGTGGCATCGGACCGAGCTGGTTCATCGGTCGAGCCGTGGACGGCGAATCGATCGCCCGCCGGATCCAGCGCGACGACGAGTACGCAGAGGCTCGAGCTCGGTTCGCCGCCGACACCGGCGCCGCCCTCGGCCGACTCCACTCGATCCCGACCGACCAGCTCGCTCGCCCCGACCTCGCCCATCTCGAGCACATCGACGAACTCGCGAAGTGGCGAGAGGCCGTCGACGAGTTGTCGTTGGTCTCGCCGACCTTCGAACTCGCGTTCCGCTGGCTCGAGCAGCACCGGCCGGCGCCAACGGGAGTGGTGCTCGTGCATGGCGACTTCCGGCTCGGGAACCTGATGGTCGGCCCGGACGGGCTGGCGGCCGTGCTCGACTGGGAACTTGCTCACCTCGGTGACCCACTTGAAGACCTCGGATGGCTGTGCACCAGGGCATGGCGGTTCGGCGGCGCAGGTCCCGTCGGTGGAATCGGCGACTACGAAGACCTGTTCGCCGCCCACGAGGCGGCCACCGGCACGCCGGTCGATCGTGATGCCTTTGCGTGGTGGCAACTGCTCGGAACGCTCAAGTGGGGGATCATGTGCAGCCTGCAGGCCAATGCGCACCGCACCGGCGTCGTCGAATCGCTCGAACTCCTGGCCATCGGGAACCGCATCGCCGAACAGGAATACGACGTGGCGTGGGCCATGGTCGAGCGCCTCGGTCAGTCCGTCGATCAGACACAGATCGACGACCTCGGCCTCGGCGCCACACGCGCACCGGGAACCGGTCAGCCACAACCCGACGAGCTCGCCGGCGCGCTGGCAACGTTCCTCACCAACAACGTGCAGCCGGCGCTCAGCGGCGGTCTCGCCTTCCACGTCCGTGTTGCCGCCAACGTGGCGTCGATGCTCGAGCGTGAAGCGATCGCCGGCGATGCCCAGCGTCGGCGTCACCGTGATCGTCTGGCGGCACTTGGGGCTGCCGACGATGCCGAGTTGGCCGATGGGATCCGCCGCGGAGCGTTCGACGACCGTCTCGGTGAGGTCGCAGGTCAGCTGGCGCTCAGCACCGCCGAGCGCCTCGCCGTGGTCAACCCCCGCTGGTTGGCGACCTGACCGTCAAAGTTCAGGCGCCGATGACCGAGTAGCCGCCGTCGACGTGGATGATCTGGCCGGTCGTCTGCGGGAACCAGTCCGACAGCAGCGCCACGGTCGACCGAGCGACGCCTTCGGAGTTGCTGACGTCCCACCCGAGTGGGGCCCGCTTGACCCACTCGTCTTCGAACTTGGCGAAACCGGGGATCGACTTCGCCGCGATGGTGCGCATCGGGCCGGCCGCGATCAGGTTGGAGCGAATCCCCTCGGGCCCGAGTTCGCGGGCGAGGTAACGATTGAGTGATTCGAGGCCGGCCTTCGCCACGCCCATCCAGTTGTAGGCGGGCCAGGCGACGGTGGCATCGAAGGTGAGCCCGACGAGCGAGCCGCCGTGGCCTTGCATCAACGGGCGCACCAGGTCGGCCAGCGTTCGCAGCGAGTAGGCCGAGACCTGCACGGCGGTGGCGACGTCGTCCCACCCCGGGGCCCAGAAGTCGTCGCCCAGGCAATCGGCGGGAGCGAACCCGATGGCGTGCAGCGCGCCGTCGACCCGTCCCCACTTCTCCTGGAGGTGCGCCTGCACCTTGGCGACGTGATCGAGATCGGCGATGTCGAGCTCGAGAACCTCAAGCTCGGTGTCGAGCTTTCGGGCCGTGCGCTCGGTCAGGCGGAGCCCGCGGCCGAAGCCGGTCAACACGATCTCGGCTCCCTCTCGCTGGGCGAGCTGCGCGATGCCGAAGGCGAGCGAGTCGTCGGTCAGGACGCCGGTGATGAGTAGCTTCTTGTCGTCGAGGATTCCCACGCCCCTTTGACTAGCAGATACAGGCGCCCGTTACGCCGATCTGGTGACCCGAGTTCCGATTCGGTCCGACGCCGTGGCGCCGGTAGCCTCCGACCCGTGACCATGCGCCTCTATGACACCGCACGCCGATCGGTCGTTCCCTTCGAGCCGGGACCCATCGTCAACATCTACACGTGTGGCATCACGCCCTACGACGCCACCCACCTCGGTCATGCGGCGGTGTACCTCGGCTACGACGTGCTCCAGCGCCGCCTGCGCGATCTCGGCCACGAGACCCGGACCGTGCGCAACATCACCGACGTCGACGACTCGATCCTCGACAAGGCCCGCGAACTCGGGGTGCACTACCTCGACCTTGCGGCGGCCGAGGTCGCACGCTTCCACTCCGACATGGAAGCGCTCGAGATGATCCCCTGCTACAGCGAGCCCCGTGCCACCTCCGCGATCTCCGACATCCGCGGGTTCATCGGCAAGGTGCTCGACCGCGGCTATGCCTACGAGGCCGGCGGTGCGGTGTACTTCGACGTCACCAAGTGGGACAAGTTCGGCTCGATCTCGGGCTACGACGAAGCCACGATGCTCGAATACGCCCGAGAGCGAGGCGGCAATCCTGACGATCCCAACAAGCGGCACCAGCTCGACTTCGTGCTGTGGCAGCCGTCGGCCGACGACGAGCCGGCGTGGGAATCGCTGTGGGGTCCGGGCCGCCCCGGCTGGCACATCGAGTGCTCGGCGCTGGCGTTGCGCGAACTCGGCACCACGATCGATCTCCACGGTGGTGGTGGCGACCTGATCTTCCCGCACCACGAGTGTGAAGCTGCCCAGTCCGAGGCGGCCACCGGCGAACCGTTCGTGCGGCACTGGATGCACCAGGCGATGGTTCGCAAGGACGGCGAGAAGATGTCGAAGTCGCTGGGCAACCTCGTGTTCGTCAGCGAGCTCCGCAAGACCTTCGACCCCCGGGCAATCCGGCTGGGCGTCATCTCGAACCACTACCGCTTCGAGTGGGAGTGGAACGACGACATCATGCCGACCGCCGCCGCTCGGCTCGAGAAGTGGTTGGCCGCCGGGATCGGCGACGGCGCGCTCGACGAGGTGCGGGCCGCACTCGACAACGACCTCGACACCCCGGCCGCCATCGCTGCCATCGACGCTGCCGCTGAGCGCGGCGAGGGCGTGTCCACCGCCGCACTGCTGCTCGGCGTCCGCATCGACTGAGGACCCCGAACTCGGGCGTCCGAGCGAAAGGGGACGAAACCGACCGCAAACGGTCGGTTCTGTCCCATTTGGTGCGAGCACCGGTCGATGATTGCCGGGGCACTGCTGTCGGAGGTGCGACCGTCGGCAAATGGCCGCACCCGTCGGGATTCGGCCCGTACACTTTCGGCCGTGTCCGAGATCAGTGTGAAACTTCCCGACGAGTCCGTACGAGCCCTCCCCGAGGGATCGACGGCGGCCGACCTGGCAGCGAGCATCGGTGCCCGGCTGGCCAAGGATGCACTGATCGCCGTGGTCGACGGGACGCCCCAAGACCTCGATGTGGCCCTGGCCGATGGCCAGAGCGTCGCGATCGTCACCCCCAGTTCGCCTGAGGGTCTGCACACGATCCGCCACTCCACCGCCCACGTCCTGGCCCAGGCTGTGCTCGAGTTGTATCCCGGCGCCACCTTCGCCATCGGCCCGGCCATCGCCGACGGCTTCTACTACGACTTCGAACTGCCGGGGAAGGCCACCTTCTCCGACGACGACCTCGAGGCCATCGACGCCAAGATGCGCGAGATCATCAAGGCCCGCCAGCCATTCGTGCGGACCGAGGCGTCGCCGGCCGAGGCGCTCGAACTGATGGCCCAACACCCCTACAAGCAGAGCATCATCGACGCCGTGTCGGGCAACGGTGGTGCGCTCGACGACGAGCTGGCCACCGAGGCCGGCGGCGACGTCATCAGCTTCTACCGAAACACCGACGCGTTCGTCGACATGTGTGTCGGGCCGCACGTCCCGCACACCGGCCATCTCGGCCACTTCAAGCTCATGTCGGTTGCCGGCGCCTACTGGCGAGGCAGCGAGAAGAACCCGATGTTGCAGCGCATCTACGGCACGGCGTGGGACTCCAAGCAGGCCCTGGCCGAGCACCTCGACCGGCTCGAACAGGCAGCGCTACGCGACCATCGCAAGCTGGCGAACGAGCTCGATCTGCTGTCGTTCCCGTCCGAACTGGGTGGTGGCCTTGCCGTGTGGCACCCCAAGGGTGCCGTCGTCCGCAAGCTGATGGAGGACTACTCGCGGGAGCGCCATCAGAACGGTGGCTACGAGTTTGCGTACACCCCGCACCTCGCCAACTCGAAGCTGTTCGAGATCTCCGGGCACCTCGACTTCTACGCCGAGTCCATGTACCCCCCGATGGAGATGGACAACGGCAAGTACTACCCGAAGCCGATGAACTGCCCGATGCACAACCTGGTGTATCGCTCGCGTCAACGTTCCTACCGCGAGCTTCCGCTCCGCCTCTACGAACTCGGCACGGTCTACCGCTACGAGCTGTCGGGCGCCCTGCACGGTCTGCTCCGTATCCGTGGGTTCACCCAGGACGACAGCCACATCTACTGCACCCAGGAGCAGGCCAACGGTGAGATCCGCAGCCTGCTCGGTTTCGTGCTGTCGGTCCTGCGGGCCTTCGGGTTCGAGGAGTTCGAGGCCATGCTGTCGACTCGCCCGCCCGAGAAGTCGGTCGGTACCGACGAGGGGTGGAACGAAGCGATCGAGCATCTGCGTGCGGCGCTCGTGGCCGAGGAGATTCCCTACGAGGTCGATGAGGGCGGCGGTGCGTTCTACGGGCCCAAGATCGACATCAAGGTACGCGACGCGATCGGCCGGGCCTGGCAGCTGTCCACCATCCAGTACGACTTCAACCTGCCCGAGCGGTTCGAGCTCGAGTACATCGGCGACGACGGAGCCGCCCATCGGCCGGTGATGCTCCACCGAGCGCTCTTCGGTTCCGTCGAGCGCTTCTTCGGGGTGCTGGTCGAGCACTTCGCCGGCGCGTTCCCCGTGTGGCTGGCACCGGTCCAGATCCAGGTGCTGCCCGTGTCCGACGATCACGCCGACTACGCCCGCCAGCTCGACGAGCGGTTCAACGAACTCGGGCTGCGGTCCGAGGTCGTCGTCGGTGATCAGCTCGGCAAGCGCATCCGCAACGGCAAGACCCACAAGGTGCCGTATGTGTTGGTGGTCGGGGCCGACGACGTTGCGGCCGGCACCGCCGGTGTCAATCCGCGCGGGGGAGCGGTCGAGCGGGACATCCCGATCGACGACTTCATCGCTCGTATCCAGGCCGACATCGAGAGTCACGCCTGATCGATGGGTGACCTCGATCGCCTGTGGGCGGGCTGGAAGCTCGCGGCCTTCGGCACCGGCAATGCCGCCGACGGTCAACCGCTGAACGAGCCCGCTCGGGTGGCGGGACGATCGCTCTTCGAGTCGATCGAACAGTCCGGCTTGCCCGACGATCAGACCTACATCGTGTGGCGGGGAGAGCGGACGTTCTGCGTGCTCAACGTGTTCCCGTACACCTCGGGCCACTGCATGGTGTTGCCGATCGCCAAGGCGGCGAGCATCGACGAGCTCGATGCCGAGACCTTCGACGAACTGTGGCGCACGGTGCGTCTGGCTTCACAGGCGATTCGCACCGCGTTCCGGCCCCAGGGGCTCAACATCGGGGTCAACGAGGGCGAAGCCGGTGGGGGATCCGAGCCCGACCACCTGCACGTGCACGTCGTGCCTCGTTGGAACGCCGACACCAACTTCATGACGGCGATCGCCGAGACCCGAGTGTTGCCGATGACCTTGCGCGACACCTGGGCACGACTACGTGAAGCGTGGCCCGAGTCGTTACCGTTCCCGACGTGAGCGAACCCGAAGACTCGACCGCAGACGACTCGATCGCTGACGATCATGTCGACGAGCTGCCTGCCGACCTCCAACCGGGCCTGGTCGATCACGAGGACTACCTGTTCCCGAACAACAATCGGCGCCGGATACCGGGCTTCATCTATCTCGCCATCGCCGCCTGTCTGGTGATCGGCTACGCCGTCAACGGTGCGGGCGTGTTGATGAACTCGGGAATCCTCGCCGCCGGGATCATCCTGGCCGTGGTCGGTGTCTACAGCATCGTCGCCGGCGTGAATCTCGAGATCGACGAGCGAGACGCTCTGGTCGCGTCGAGCCGCGAGGTCGGGTTCCCGATCGGTCACGCCTCGGCCCAGCTCGGCTGGCGCGGTCTGCTGAGTCGCCCCACCTGGCGGATCCTGCTCTACTCGGCCGACAACCCTCCCACCAAGCGGGGTCTGGTGCTGGTCGACGGGGTCGACGGCTCGATCGTCGAGCAGTTCGTCGAGGACAACCCCGAGGACTGGTCCGAACTCGACGCCTGATCGGCCGCCGTGCGCCGGGTCAGGACTGGAGCCACTCCAACTGACGCTCGGCTCGACGGAGGGTCTCGACGCCCTCACGTGCGATGGCACGCACGACATCGATCAGCGACATCGAACCGCCGCCGGTGATCGTGGTGGTCCGATTCCATTCGTCGCTCTGGAGCCCGTCGAGGCGATCGGCCAGCTGATTGGCGGTCGACGCGATGACATCGGTGGCCTCCGCCATGGTGGCCACCGGGGCGGAGCCGTCGGCCCAGGTCTCGGGATCGAATGCCGCCGCCGGGCTGACCGGATCGACGTGGGTGGCGATGCGCTCCGCCTCGGCGCCGAGCATCGAGACCGCACGCAGCGCCCGGTTGCACAGGTCGACCATCGAGTCGCCGTCGGGACCGGGAGCATCGGCTCGGGCCAGCAGTTCGGGATCGCTGCGCATCGGTCCGGTCACGGCGCCGTAGCGGCGCTCGAACGAGCGGAGGGTGGCGATGAGGTTGGTGGGCGTGAGTGCGTCGTAGCGGTCGGCCATCGCCAGACTCTAGTGCTTGCTCACCCCGCCATCTGCAAGCACCCGATAGGCTGTTGCGATGTTCGACGGCTCGTTCCGCACCAACTTCGAGAAGGTCGTGTCGCCCATCGGCAGCACGCTGAACCGAGTGGGTGTCTCACCCGATCTCATCACGGCGCTCGGTGTGGCCATGGCCGCCGGTTGCGCCGTTGCCATCGGCACCGGCAACTTCCGCGTGGCGTTCCTGTTACTCGTGCTCACCGGTCTGCCCGACGCACTCGACGGGGCGGTGGCCAAAGCCGGCGGCACGTCCGGCCCGAGGGGCGCGTATTTCGACTCGGTCTCGGATCGACTGAGCGACGGTCTGATGTTCGCCGGCGCCGGTTGGTACCTGGCGGGCGGCGGTGGGGGCTACGACCCGCGCATGGCGTTGCTGCCCTTCGGCCTCTACATCGCGGCTTCATTGGTGTCGTATCAGCGGGCCAAGGCGGAATCGCTGGGCTTCGACGCTCGCGGTGGTCTCATGGAGCGGGCCGAGCGGTTCGTCGTGCTCGGCCTCGGGCTGTTGTTCAACGAATTCTTCGTTCCGGTGCTCTGGCTGATGCTCGCCCTGACGGCGGCCACCGCTGCCTTCCGCTTCGTGAAGGTGTGGAAGCAGGCCAGCGTCGGTCGACCCATGCCGGCCCGGTCGCCATCGGCGGCCCGCCGTCGCCAGGCTCGCGCCGCCCGGCGGAGCCGTCGCTCGCCGGTTCGCAGCCGCCGCCAGCCCTGATCGATCGCGGGAGCGCCGGCGACGTGCGTCGAACGAAGTGCGGCGAACGAAGCGGGTTGCGTGTCGAGTAGGGAGCTGCGGCTCTATCGATTCGGCGCCTCGGTCAGCCGGCGGCTGCCCCTCCGGTCGCTGATCTCGGTCGCGGAAGTGATCGGTTTCGGTGTGGGCGCTCGACGTTCGCCGAAGGCTCGTGCGCTTGCCGCCAACCTCGCGGTCGTCCGCCCCGAGCTCGACGAGCCAGCGATCGACGAGCTGGTGAGAGCCGCGATGGCGTCGTACGCCAGGTACTGGGCCGAGACCCTTCGTATGCCCGACCTCCCTGCGGCCACGCTCGAACGAGGGTTGCGAGTCACTGGCTACGAACACATCCGTTCCGCTCGGGCCAACGGGCAGGGCCCGATCCTGGCCCTTCCCCATCTCGGCGGGTGGGAGTGGGCGGCTGCCTATCTCGGACGGGTGGCGGAGATCCCGGTGAGTGCCGTGGTCGAACGGCTCCAGCCCGACGATCTCTTCGAGTGGTTCACCGAGCTGCGATCGTCGTACGGCGTCCAGGTCATCCCGGCCGACGGTTCGGCGTTTGCGGCGTTGACCGAGGCCGTCCGCCAGCGTCACGTCGTCTGTCTGCTCAGCGATCGAGATCTGGCGGGCGGCGGGATCGAGGTCGACTTCTTCGGCCGCTCGACCACCCTGCCAGCCGGCCCGGCGATGCTGGCCCGGCGAACCGGCGCGCCGCTGCACCCCTGTGCCGTCTACTTCGCCGTGTCCGACGAACAGGACCAGCGGCTCGGGCACCACTGCGTGATCGGCGATCGCATCGACGTCGACCCGTCGGCGCGACTCAAGCCCGAGCTGGCGAGAGTGACCCAGCGCATCGCCACCGAACTCGAGCGGCTGATCGACCGCGCACCCGACCAGTGGCACGTGCTCGAGCCACTCTTTGATCAGGGCTGAACGGCGTGCGTGTCGGCATGATCTGCCCCTACAGCATGGGCGTGTGGGGCGGTGTCCAGGCGCAGGTTCTGGGGCTTGCCCGGTCGATGCGAGCGCGCGGCATCGACGTCCAGGTGCTTGCCCCATGCGATGGTCTGCCGCCCGAACCCTGGATCACTCCGCTCGGCAACTCGATGCCCTACGCCCAGAACGGGTCGTACGCGCCGGTCGCTCCCGATCCCGCGGCCCAGCTCCGGGCGCTCGGGGCGATCTGGGACGAACGCTTCGACCTGCTCCACCTGCACGAACCACTGGCGCCTGGACCCACGCTCACGGCGCTTGTCGTGAAGCCGGTGCCGCTGGTCGGCACCTTCCACGCCAGTGGTGAGATCTCCGTCTATCGCTACCTGCGCCCACTTCTGCGGCGCCTCGTGACCCGACTCGACGTTCGCGTCGCCGTCAGCGACGAGGCCGCCCGAATGGCCAGCCGGCATCTCGGGAGCGACTACGAGGTGCTGTTCAACGGCATCGACGTGGCCCGCTTCGCCAACGCTGCGCCGGCGCCGACCGGCGGCCCCACCGTCTTCTTCCTCGCTCGCCACGAACCCCGGAAGGGTCTGGCGGTCCTGCTGGAAGCGTCGCGACAGTTGCCCGAGAACGTCACCGTGTGGATCGGTGGGACGGGACCCGAAACGGCGGCGCTGCGAGAGGCCAACGCCGACAATCCCCGGCTGATGTGGATGGGTCCCATGTCGGAGGTCGACAAGCTGGCAGCCATCGCAGCGGCCGACGTTTTCTGTGTCCCGTCGCTCGGGGGCGAGAGCTTCGGGGTGGTCCTTCTCGAGGGAATGGCGGCCGGAACACCCGTGGTCGCGAGCGACATCGACGCGTATCGGCTCACCAGTCGCAACGGCACCGACGCCGGTCTCTTCGCCGTCGGCGATGCCGATGCGCTGGCGCGGGCGATCGAACGGGCGCTGGAACGCTCGCCCGAGGTGGTCCACCAGATCGAACGTGGCCGGGAACGGGCCCAGGAGTTCTCGATGGATCGCCTCGTCGACGCCTATCTCGAGCGTTACGAACGCCTTCTCGGGTAGCGATGCTCGACGGTTCGCACACCCGTCGGAGTCGGCTCCGATAGCCTGGCCCGGTTCCGCTCTGGAGGCATCCCGCTGACTTCCAATCCGCACCTGCGTTCCATTCTGTTGACGATCACCGGCGTCGTGGCGCTGGCGCTTGCGATTCCGCTGGTCGTGCTGTTGCTCCTCCTGGGTTGGCCGTGGTTCATCGGGATCGTCGTCGCCATCGTGGTCGCTGCGGTGCTCGTGTTCCCCACGACCAAGCAGCCCGCCGCCAACGTATTGTCGGCGATCAACGGTCGGCCGCCGAACGAGATGGCGCATGCCCGCCTGGTCAACCTGGTCGAGGGCCTCAGCCTGTCCACGGGTGTCGTCGAACCCGAGGTGATCGTGCTCGACGACGCAGCCCGCAATGCGATGACCGTCGCCGATCCGAGCGGGGTCACGCTCGTCATCACCCAGGGCCTGGTCGAAGCGCTCGACCGGATGCAACTCGAGGGTGTCGTCGCCGAGCTGTTGGTGCGAGCCAAGGACGGCGACGCCGAGCTCGGGACCGAGGTCGCGTCGCTGGTCGACCGGTGCTCGAGCGGTGTGCTCAAGCCGTTCTCGTCGTTCGTCGTCGGTCGCTCGACGGCGCTGTTCGACGAGGACCGTGACTTGCTCGCCGATCAAGCCGCCGTCGGGGTTACTCGCTACCCACCGGCGTTGGCATCGGCATTCGCCACCCTTCGGTCAGGGTCGCTCCAGCCCTCCTGTGCAACGCCGAGCAACGCTCACCTGTGGCTCGTGCCGCATCCGACCGCATTGGTCCCATCCCACCCGCTCGACCTTCGCATCGACGTCCTCGAGGAGATCTGATGCCCCGCACGCCCTTCCGTTCCTCTCTCGCGGCCGCGGTCGTGTTCGCCCTGACCGCTGCGGCCTGCAGTGGCGGTTCGAGCGACGCCGCCGACGAGGTGACGACCACGACCACGGCACCGCCCGCCGAGACCACCACGACCACCGAGGCGGCCACCACCACGACCATGGACGCCGCACCGTCGGGTCCGTTTGCACCGCTCACCGGCCTGCCGGTCGACGAGGAGCTGACCGGTCCGGCGTTGATCGTGAAGATCGACAACTTCCCCGAGGCTCGGCCCCAGACCGGCCTCGACCAGGCCGACTTGGTGTTCGAGATGCTGACCGAGGGCGTCACCCGCTTTGCGGCAGTGTTCCACACCAATCAGCCGTCACCGGTCGGCCCGGTTCGCTCGAGCCGCACGTCCGACTTCGACCTGGTGAGCGGGTTCAACACCCCGCTCTACGCCTCGTCGGGTGGCAACGATTACGTCGCACAACGTCTGCGCTCGTTGCCCATCGTCGAGGTCACGGCCATGAGCCGGTCGGTGTACTTCCGCGACAGCTCGCGTCGGGCGCCGCACAACCTCTACGTCAACACGCCCGACCTCTTTGCGTTCGCTCCCGACGATGCCGAGCCGCCGGCGCCCTGGTTCGAGTTCCGCGGTCCGGGCGACGAGCTGTCGGCCGATGCGGTCGAGATCAGCGGTCCGGTCACGATCGACTATCGGGGCACCCCGACGGTCACACACACCTGGGACGCCAGTCGGGGCGGTTGGCTGCGCACCCAGGATGGGCGCCCGCACACCACGGTGCTCGGCGACCAGCTGGCCCCGGCCAACGTGGTGATCATGATCGTGGACTACTCGATCAGCCCGGCCGACGCCGGCTCCGCCGAACTCGAATCGGTCGGCACCGGACCGGTGATCGTGCTCACCGACGGCCACCTGATCGAAGGCACCTGGTCCCGCGACAGTGCAACGTCGCAGCCCGAGTTGGTCGACAACAACGGCGATCCCATCCTCCTGACCCCCGGCCAGACCTGGGTCCTGTTCCCCGAAGAGGGCAACGTCACCCTCCCGTAGCCTCCACCCCACGCAACTTTGGAGAGTTCATGCCGCTGAGCGGTGTCAACTCTCCAAAGTTGCGTCACTTTTTGGGTGGGTTGGGGTGCGTGAGGTGCGGGGGACAAAGTGGCCTGCGGGCGAGACGCCACATTGGGGGCCACTCGTAGACTCGACGCCATGAGCGAGTCTTCTTCCACCAACGCAAACGTCCGAGTCAACCGTGGCCTGGCCGAGATGCTCAAGGGTGGCGTCATCATGGACGTCGTCAATCCCGAGCAGGCCAAGATCGCCGAGGATGCCGGCGCCACCGCCGTCATGGCACTCGAGCGTGTGCCGGCCGACATCCGTCGCGACGGCGGCGTGTCACGGATGAGCGACCCGGAGATGATCCAGGGGATCCAAGAGGTCTGCACCATCCCGGTCATGGCCAAGGCTCGTATCGGTCACTTCGTCGAGGCCCAGATCCTCCAGGCCCTCGGTGTCGACTACATCGACGAGTCCGAGGTCCTCACCCCGGCCGACGAGACCCACCACATCGACAAATTCGCCTTCACCGTGCCGTTCGTGTGTGGCGCCACCAACCTCGGCGAGGCCCTGCGTCGTATCTCCGAGGGCGCCTGCATGATCCGCTCGAAGGGCGAGGCCGGCACCGGCAACATCGTTGAGGCCGTTCGCCACCTCCGCAGCATCACCGGCGACATCCGCAAGATCACCCAGGCCGACGAAGCCGAGCTGTTCGAGTGGGCCAAGCGCCTGCAGGCTCCGCTGCCGCTGGTGCAGGAGATCGCCGAGACGGGCAAGCTCCAGGTTCCGCTGTTCTGTGCCGGTGGCATCGCCACGCCGGCCGACGCCGCCCTGGCCATGCAGCTCGGGGCCGAGGCCGTGTTCGTCGGCTCGGGCATCTTCAAGTCCGACGATCCGGCGCCTCGTGCCCGGGCCATCGTCGAGGCCACCACCAACTTCCGCGACGCCGACGTGTTGGCGAAGGTCAGCCGGGGCCTCGGTGCGCCGATGACCGGCATCGGCATGGACGACACGCTCAAGTTCGCCGAACGCGGCTGGTGAGTTCACCAGTCGTCGGTGTGTTGGCGCTGCAAGGCGCCTTCGCCCGGCACATCGAAACGTTGCGCCGGGTCGGCGTCGAGGCCACCGAGGTCCGTACGCCGGCCCAGCTCGACACGGTCGACGCGCTCGTCCTTCCCGGCGGGGAGTCATCGACCATGTCGAAGCTGCTCGTCACCCAGGGCTTGCTCACACCGCTCGCCGATCGTCTGGCGAGCGGGATGCCGGCCTTCGGTACCTGTGCCGGGATGATCCTGCTGGCGGTCGAGGTGCTCGACGGCATCGCCGGTCAGGCGTCGTTCGGCGCCATCGACCTCACCGTTCGCCGCAACGGGTACGGCCGCCAGATCGACTCCTTCGAGGCCGACCTCGACGTCACCGGTGTCGACGGCGGTCCGTTCACCGCCGTGTTCATCCGAGCTCCGGTGGTCACTCGAGTCGGACCCGACGTCGAGGTGCTCGCCGTCGCCCGCGACACGCCGGTGCTGGTGCGCGAAGGTGCGATCCTCGCCAGCTCGTTCCACCCGGAACTCACCGACGACGACCGCTTGCACCGGCTCTTCGTCGACTCCATCTAGACTCCACTCCCACCCTGTTCTCCCACACTTTCTCCAGCCGAGGTGAGCAATGTCAGGCCACTCCAAATGGGCAACGATCAAGCACAAGAAGGGTGCTGCCGATGCCAAGCGGGGCAAGCTCTTCGCCAAGCTGATCAAGCAGGTCGAGGTGGCCGCTCGTCAGGGAGGCGGCGATCTCGACACCAACGCCACGTTGCGAACGATGTACCAGAAGGCCCGCAACGCTTCGGTGCCGATCGACACCATCGACCGGGCCGTCAAGCGGGGCACCGGTGAACTCGAAGGCGTCAACTACGAGTCGATCACCTACGAGGGCTATGCCCCCGGCGGTGTGGCCCTGCTGATCGAAGTCCTTTCCGACAACCGCAATCGCACCGGGTCCGAGCTCCGCTCGCTGCTGTCGAAGAACGGTGGATCGCTGGCGGAACCGGGCGCCGTTGCCTGGCAGTTCGAGCGCAAGGGCACCATCAAGGTGGCCAAGTCCGCGTCCGAGGAAGACGTCATGTTGGTCGGCCTCGACGCCGGGGCCGAAGACGTGCAGGACCTCGACGAGCACTGGGAAGTGATCTGCGAGCCCAGCAACCTCCACCCGCTGCGTGCCGCGTTCGACGACGCGGGCATCGAGGTGCTCGAGGAGGACAACTCGATGGTGCCCACCAACACCGTGCCCATCAGCGATGTCGCCGGTGCGAACGCCATGCTCAAGCTCGTCGATGCGCTCGACGATCATGACGACGTGCAGGACGTCTTCTCCAACGCCGACATCCCTGACGAAATTCTGGCGGAACTCTGACCACTGTTCGGTCGAAATGAGCCGGTAGGCCCACCGTTCTTGACGCGCCGTTGGCACTAGTGGCGGGGTCGGTGCCGAAACTCCGCGCATGCTCACCATGCGCTCGCACCCGGTTGGTCGGTTGCTCGGTGTCGCCGGACTGGCGGCCCTGACGACCTCGTTGGTTGCTCCTGGCTCGGCCGGGGCGACGTCGGGTCAGGTGTGTACCGGGCGAAGTATCCGCTTCATCAGTGGCACGACCCCGTCGTCGGACACGCTGTCGTTCGGCGTCACCCTGCCGGCCGGTGTGTATGACGCGATGCTCGTCACCGCCGACTCGTATCCCGAGCGGGCCGAGACCGACCCGTCCGGCCAGCAGACCGAGATCGTCGAGGTCGCCGGGATCGTGTCGCACGATCTCGTCGACGGTGTCGTCTCGGTCAACGACATCACCTACGGCACGTTCGTTGCACCGGCACCGTTCTCGTCGCTGACGGCGTACCACCGGGCATCCACGCCGGGGCCGAACTCGGTGTGGGTCTCGACCTTCTGCCTCACGCCCTCGTCGGCGCCGACCACGCAGGTGCCCACCACACTGCCGACGACGACGGCTCCGAGCACGACCACGAGCCTCGTGCCGACCACCCCTGTGACGTCGACCACGGTGGCGCCAACGATCCCCGCCTCGACGTCGCTCCCACCGTCGACGGCGACCCCCACGACGGTGCCACTGACGACCGTGCCCTTGACGACCCTGCTAGCGACCACCGTGCCGTCGACCACCGTGCCGTCGACCACCGTGCCGTCGACCACCGCTGCACCGAGCAGCACGACCGAGCCGACGCTCGTGCCCGAAGGTGGCTCGACCGTCGGGCCCACCACCACGGCGGGCACCGATCTTGGCGATCCGTTCGGGGTCGGTGATCCGATCCCCGCCGGCCCGGAGCTTCCCGACCGCATGTCGCCGGCGGCACCGACCTCGGGACCGGGATCCCTCTCGTTCACCGGCATGGGGCTCGGCGTCGTGCTCCTCGGCGCAGTGTTGGTCGCCCTCGGCGTGACGACCGCGGGCAGCGCCTCGAAACTAGATGCCGCCGGCCACCCCGAGGAGGCGTGATCGGGTCACCGAGCGCACGCCTCGGTGCAGGCTAAAGAGGGCAACCACCCAGGCGATCCCGCCGACGAAGTAGGGCATGTTGCCGGCACCGAGCAAGATGCCGGTGGACTGGCTGTAGGCGATCATGATCAGCGGCAAGCTGACCAGGCCCGACGCCTGCTGGGCTGCCGCCGTCGACTTCACCTTGGCCGACAGCCGCAGGACCAGCGACAGACAGATCGCCAGGAACGGTGGCAGCACCCAGAGGATCATCACCCACCATTGGAAGGTCGGGAAGAACCATCCGCCGACCTCGGGTCCGACGGTGAGGTTCACGATCAGCGAATACAGGCCGAAGCCCACGGCGGTCGTGACGTAGCCGGGGATCAGGCTGGCGATCAGCTTGCCGATGTAGATCTCCTTGGCACTGGCGGGGGAGTGGGCGAGGAACTCGCCGGTGCCGCGTTCGCGCTCGCCGACGATCGTCGAGGCGCCGACCGCCGTCGAGATCGTGAGGGGCACGATCACCGCGATCGGTGCGAACAGGTACACCGCAAGCGCGTAGCCGGTGCGGCCCTCCGGCGAATCGCCGACGATCTGGGCTTGCGCCGCTGGGGGAAGCATGTCGAGCGATTCCGACACCTTGGCCACGGTCTCGACCGATCCGATCTGGGTGATCGAGAGCAGCAGGAAGGCCGGAATCAGGACGAAGAAGAAGCTGCCGAGCAGGATCATCGGGAACCAGAAGTCCCGCGCCTGGATCAGCTGCTTGAGGTCGGTTCGGGCCACGGTGAGCATCCGGCTGCGATCGAAGCGCTCTCGGTCGGACGTGCCGAGCGGCGCCGTGGTGGGGTCGATCGTGGTCATCGTGCCATCTCCGAAGCAGCGGACCGGCGGACGGGTCGCCCCGTCGAGCCGCCGGGTGGTGGAATCTCGTCGACGGTCGAGCCGCTCTGGCGGCGCACCGCGAAGTACAGGTCTTCGAGCGTGGGGGTGAAGGGGCTGACGTTGGTGATCGCCACGCCACGGCGGACGAGGTCGGCGACGAGTTGGGGCACCCGGTCAAGGTGGTCGACCTCGAGCGAGGCGACCGACGCCGAGCGTTCGTAGTTGCTGACGCCGTTCATTCGGGCGAGCACGTCGAGATCGGCGCCGTCGGTTGCGCCGATCCGCACGACCTGCTTCGGCCAGAACTGGCGGGCAAGTTGATCGGGGGCGCCCCACAGCAGGCTCGTGCCGTGCTGCATCACCACGACCTGATCGGCGAGCCCCTCGGCCTCGAGCAACAGGTGGGTGCACATCAGCACGGTGCGGCCCTCGCCGGTCATCGTGCGGATGAGCTCGAGCACCGCCATCGCCGACTCGGGGTCGAGTCCCGACGTTGGCTCGTCGAGCAGTAGGAGGTCGGGGTCGTGCAGGACCGATCGGGCCAGCGCGAGCCGGGTCTTCATCCCGGTCGAATAGCCGCCAACCTGGTGATCGAGGGCAGCGTCGATGCCGAACTGGTGGGCGGCCTCCGCGATACGGCGGTCGGCGTTCGAACCCCGGCCTAGTCCGTACAGCTCGGCGGCGTAGCGAAGGTTGTCCCAGCCGTCGAGCCGGTCGTAGAGCGAGGGCTTGGCCGAGACGACGCCGCAGCGTCGGCGGACCTCTTCGCCCCGGGATCGAGCCGGGTCGAGGCCGAAGACTTCGACGGTGCCTTCCTGCGGCGCCAGCGCACCGGTGATCATGCGAATCGCCGTGGTCTTGCCTGCGCCGTTCGGGCCGAGCAGCACGGTGATGGCGCCCTTCGGCACCTCGATCGTGAGGTTCGTGAGGGCCTGCACCTCGCCGAACCAGCGGCTGACGCCGGCCA
Organism: Acidimicrobiales bacterium; assembly: GCA_041394265.1. Taxonomy (NCBI): domain Bacteria; kingdom Bacillati; phylum Actinomycetota; class Acidimicrobiia; order Acidimicrobiales; species Acidimicrobiales bacterium. The sequence goes on along the minus strand of JAWKIO010000006.1, from coordinate 194,825 downwards.
CGTTGGCGATCAGTTCGGGTCGGTCGGCAGCGGGTTGGGCTGGGTGATGGGTCACCCAGGTGCTATCGGCAGGATCGCGGAATTCTCAAATGGTGGAGAACGTCACCGGGAGGCTGGTGGGACCGTAGATGAAGTTGGACGCCATCCAGGAGGGCTCGCCACTGGGTGCGAGGTCGGGGAGTCGGTTGATGACCTCGTGCAACAGCGCCGCGATTTCGATGCGGGCCAGGTGAGCGCCGAGGCAGAAGTGGGGTCCTCCACCACCGAATGCAACGTGCGGGTTGGGCGAGCGGGTGATGTCGAGTTCGTGCGGTCGATCGAAGACCTCGGGATCTCGATTCGCGGCGCCGTAGAACATGATCACCTTGTCGCCTTCGGCGATGTCGACGCCGCGAATCTGGGTGTCGACGGTGGCGGTCCGGCGCATGTGGATGACCGGGCTCACGAAACGCAGCAGCTCCTCGATGGCGCTCGGCATCAGCCGCTCGGGATCGGAACGCAGCAGCGCCAGCTGGTCGGGATGTTCGAACAGTGCATGCATTCCCGCGCCGACGAGGTTGCGTGTGGTGTCGCCCCCGGCGTCGACCAGGAGCAGGAACCACAGGAAGAAGTCGAGCTCGTCGGTGGGGCGGCCGTGCAGCTCGGCCGAGGCGAGCACGGACGACAGGTCGTCGGTGGGGTTGGCGATCCGGTCGGCGAAGACCTGCTGGGAGTAGGCGAACATCTGGGCGAACGCCGCCTGCTGGGCCTCGATCCCGATCGCTTCTCGCGAGGAGTGCAAGGCCTCGGTGAGGTGGTACAGCGAGCGGCCATCCTCGAGGGGGATCCCGAGGATCTCGGCGATGACGAAGCTCGGCATCTCGCCGGCCAGCTCGGTGACGAGATCGAACTCGCCGGTGCCCTTGGCGACGACGGCGTCGACGATCTGGGTGGCGAGTTCGGCCACCCGCGGTGCCAGGAGCTGGGCGGACTTCGGTGTGAACTCCCGGCTGAGGAGTCGGCGCATGCGAGTGTGCACCGGTGGATCGGCCATGAGCATCATGATGTGCTCGCCGTCGGATGCGTCGTTGGCCGAGTCGGCCATCATGATGGTGGGCGACGACGAGAAGCGCTCGGCGTCGCGGCCGACCTCTTTCACGTCGTCGTAGCGGGTGAGGGCCCAGAAGCCGGGGCCTTCGTCGGCCGGTTCGGCGTGCCGGTGGACCGGATCGTTGGTTCGCAGCCAGTCGAACGCCTCGTGGGGCTGCCCGCCGGCGAAGCTGCGATGGTCGTGGAGATCGATGTGCGTGACTGGCATGAGCGTGAAGCTAGTGCAGGTCGGCTACGGTCGTACAAATGTTCGTGCTCGGAATCGACCCCGGTCTGACCCGTTGTGGGTATGCGGTGATCGAACCCGGCCGTCGCGGCGGCGGTCGTGCCATCTCGCTTGGCGTGATCACGACCGATCGTGATCTCACCACACCGCTGCGACTTGCCGAACTCCGCCGCGAGTTCGCCCTGCTGTTCGAGGAGTTCCGTCCGGGCGTGCTGGCCGTCGAGCGGTTGTTCTTCCAGAACAACCTGCACAGTGCCGTCGGGGTCGCCCAGGCAGCCGGGCTTGCGATGAGCGAGGGTGCGATCCGTGGTGTCCCCGTGGTCGAGTATTCGCCGAACCAGATCAAGGCCGCGGTCACCGGCGACGGCCGCGCCGACAAGGCGATGGTCGCCACCATGGTGAAGACCCTCCTCGGTCTGCCCGCTGCTCCGCAGCCAGCCGACGCCGCCGACGCGGCGGCACTCGCACTGTGCCACCTCGCGCACGACCCCACCGGACTCCACCCCCTCAACGAGCGAAGGGCAACCACGTGATCGGACTCCTCCGCGGACGCATCGTCGAACGAGAGCATCACCTTGCCGGGTCGGGTGCCGAGGTCATCGTCGACACCTCCGGCGACACCGGCGGGTTGGGCTACCGGGTCACGGTCACGCCGGCCACCGCGGCGGCGTTCGAGCCCGGCCAGTCGGTCGTGCTGCACATCCATCACCATTTCTGGGAGGCCGACCAGCGCCTCTTCGGGTTCGTCACCAAAGACGAGCGGCTCGCCTTCGAGAGCCTGCTCGCCGCCCACAAGGTCGGCCCGGCGTTGGCCTTGGCGATCATCGCCACCTTCGATCCCGGTGCGCTGGCCCAGGTGCTGAACGACGACGACATCGACGCCCTGTGCACCGTGCCGGGCGTGGGCAAGAAGACCGCCCAGCGGCTCCTCGTCGATCTCAAATCGAGTTTGGTGCTGCCGGTGCTCGACGGTGGCGGTGCACCAGCAGTCGCAGCTGCGGCCGGCGCAGGTGGCGGTGCGCTCGCCGATGTCCGCGAAGCGCTCGCCAGCCTCGGCTACGGCGCCGACGAGGTAGCCCAGGCCACGAAGTCGCTCACGGCGGAACAGATCGATGCCGCTGGTGACGACTCGGGCGTCCTGCTCAAGCTGGCGCTGCGGGCGTTGGCAGGAGCCTGATCATGCCGAGAGACGAATGGATCGCGCCCGAGCCCCGAGAGCCGGAGCGGCCCGGCGGCGTGCTCGACGAGTCGAGCCTCCGACCCCGCATGCTGGAGGAGTTCGTCGGCCAGGCCGAGCTGAAGGAACGCCTCAGTGTGATCCTCGAAGCCGCCCGCCTCCGGGGTGCGGCGGCCGACCACCTGCTGTTCGGCGGACCACCGGGCCTGGGCAAGACCACGCTGGCCGGCATCGTCGCCAACGAACTCGGCTCGCACCTCCACATCACCTCCGGTCCCGCCATCGAACGCGCCGGCGACCTCGCGTCGATCCTCACCAAGCTCGAACCCGGCGACGTGCTCTTCATCGACGAGATCCATCGGTTGCCCCGGGCCGTCGAAGAGGTGCTGTATCCGGCGATGGAGGACCGCCAGATCGACGTCCTCCTCGGCAAGGGCCCGGCGGCCCGCAGCATCCGTTTCGAGCTCGAGGCCTTCACCATGGTCGGGGCCACCACCCGCACCGGCCTCATCACCGGTCCGCTGCGTGACCGCTTCGGGTTCTCGTTCCGGCTCGAGTTCTACTCACCGAGCGACCTCGAGGCCATCGTCATGCGAGCGGCGGCTCTGCGAGACGTCCAGATCGATCAACCAGGTGCGCACGAGATCGCTCGACGCAGCCGGGGAACGCCCCGCATCGCCATCCGGCTGCTGCATCGAGTCCAGGACTATGCCGAGGTCCGCAGCCACGGGCGAGTCGACGCCGAGAGCGCATCCGACGGCCTCGCCCTGTTCGGCATCGACGAACTCGGCCTCGACAAGGTCGACCGACAACTGCTCGAAAACCTCTGCGGCCACTTTGGCGGTGGACCCGTCGGCCTGTCGACCCTGGCCATCAGCATCGCTGAGCCCACCGAAACGGTCGAAGACGTGATCGAACCGTTCCTGATCCAGCAGGGCCTGCTTGTTCGCACCCCACGCGGGCGAGTTGCCACCGCCGCGGCATGGCGTCACATCGGCCGCACCCCACCCGCCGACCTCGACCGCCCGGGAGGCCTCGGGCAGCAAGAACTGCTCGGCGACGATTGACTGGGGAAGTGCGCGCCCCCTTGAAGACTGCGTGGTTCGACTACGAACTCCCCGCAACCGCGATCGCCCAGCATCCGGCCGAACCCCGCGACGCAGCGCGCCTCCTCGTCGACCGGGGGCCGGCGACGCCCGCCGATCATCACATCGTCCGTGACCTGCCCGACCTCCTGCAGCCGGGCGACCTGGTCGTGGTCAACGACACCAAGGTGCTCCCGGCCCGGCTCCACCTGGTGAAGGCGACGCAGGGGGCGGTCGAGGTCCTGCTGCTCGAACCGACGGGCCATCACCGCCAGTGGCGAGCCCTCGTCCGGCCGGGGCGGCGAGTCAAGGCGGGCACCGAGCTGTTCGTGCCGGGTGCGACCGACGAGGCCCCAGTGGTCGTGGTCGATGACGTCCTCGACGACGGCCGGCGCGTCGTCACCGTGCACGACGACGACCTCATGACCCGGGTCGGCGAGATGCCGCTGCCGCCGTACATCACCGAACCGCTCGACGACCCCGACCGCTACCAGACGGTTTTCGCCCGCGAACCCGGGTCGGTGGCAGCTCCGACGGCGGGGCTCCACCTGACCGACGAGGTGCTGAGGCGGCTCGCCGATCGTGGCGTCGACATCGCCCGGGTAGAACTGCGAGTCGGTCTCGGCACCTTCCGCCCGATCAGCACCGACGAGGTCGCCGACCACACGATGCACACCGAGCAGTACCGGGTCGAACCCGACACGTGGGAGCGCATTCGTGGTGCCCGACGCGTCGTTGCGGTCGGCACCACCGTCGTTCGCACGCTCGAGTCGGTGGCCGCAACCGGAGCACTGTCCGGTGACACCAGCCTGTTCATCAGCCGTGGCTACCCGTGGCAGGTCGTCGACGTTCTGATGACCAACTTCCACGTTCCTCGCTCGTCGCTGCTCGTGCTGGTCGATGCCTTCATGGGTGATCGGTGGCGGGCGCTGTACGACACCGCGATCGCCGAGGGCTACCGCATGCTGAGCTTTGGTGACGCCATGTTGATCGAGCGCGAGTCGATCGAGCGCGAGTCGATCGAGCACGAGTCGATCGAGCGGCAGCCGAGCGAGCGGGAGTCAACCCAGGAGCCAGACGCATGAAGATCGTCATCGACCACACCGACGGCCACGCCCGTGCCGGGCGGATGAGCAACCATCGGGGCGAGATCGCCACGCCGGTCTTCATGCCGGTCGGCACCCGTGGTGCGGTGAAGACGCTCGATACCGGCGACCTCGACCGACTCGGCCCGCCGATCGTCCTCGGCAACACGTATCACCTCATGGAACGCCCCGGTGGCGATCTGATCGAGGAGCTCGGCGGCCTGCACCGGTTCATGGACTGGTCGGGTCACATGCTGACCGACTCGGGCGGCTATCAGGTGTTCAGTCTCGAACCGAAGGTGACCGAGGATCACGCTCGGTTCCGCTCGGTTTACGACGGGAGCTACGTCGAACTCTCGCCCGAGCGTTCGGTCAAGGTGCAGGAACAGCTGGGGGCCGACATCGCCATGGTCCTCGACGTCGTGCCGCCGCTGCCGTCGCCTCGCCAGGTCCAGGTCGACGCCCTCGAACGCACCCTGCGGTGGGCGGAACGGTCCAAGGCGGCCCACACCAGGGCCGACCAGTCACAGTTCGGCATCGTGCAGGGAGGCACCGACGTCGAGCTGCGGGAGGACTCCGCGAAACGGACCGTCGAGATCGGCTTCGACGGCTACGCCGTTGGCGGGTTGTCGGTCGGAGAGTCCCGTGACGAGATGCTGCCGGCGCTCGCCGCCGCCATGGCGCACCTTCCCGCCGATCAGCCCCGCTACTTCATGGGCATCGGCGACCCGATCGGCCTCGTCGAGGCCGTCGCGCATGGCATCGACATGTTCGACTGCGTGCTACCCACCAGGCTGGCCCGGCACGGGACGGCACTGACCACGCAAGGTCGACTCAACCTGAAGAACCTCAAGTTCGCCCGCGACGACGGCCCGATCGACCCCGGCTTCCAACACGATTTGTCGGGGCGGTACTCCCGGGCCTACCTCCGACACCTCCTGGTCACCAACGAGCCGACCGCGGGCCGGATCATCTCGCTCCACAACCTCGCCTACCTCGCCCACCTCACCGACCGAATGCGTGCGGCCATCGCCACCGGTACCTTCGAGGCGTTGCGGGCCGAGATCTGGGCCACCTGGAGCTGATGTATCCGAGGCTGACACATCTGAGACTGGCACATCTAGGTCAGTGGCACCGGTCCCGAGGTCGTAGCCGCTAGCGTTCCTCGGCTGGAGGTCTTGCCTTGTACGCCACCCTTGCCATCTATGCCGGCATCATCGCCATCTTCTATGTTCTCGTGCTGCTCCCGCAGCAGCGGCGCCAGAAGGCCACCCGCGAGCTGCTCGCCGCGCTCAGCGTCGGCGACGAGGTCGTCCTCGAGAGCGGCATCCACGGCTTCATCTCCGAGCTCGAGAACAACGTGGTGTGGCTCGAAGTCGCGCCAAACGTCGAGCTGAAGGTGTCACGGTCGGCCATCGCCAGCCGATTGGTCACCGACGCTGCAGACAAAGCAGAAAGCTGAACATGGCGCTTCCCAAACTCACCGGTGCCACCGGGCTCGTCGCCCTCTCGATCGCCGGCATCGTCTACACCGTCGTGGCGGGCAACCAGCCGCTGCTGGGCCTCGACCTCCAGGGCGGTGTGTCGGTCGTCTATGCCCCCACCGAGCCGGCCAGCGAGGAGACCCTCGACCAGACGCTCGAGATCATCCGCGAGCGCGTGGACGCGCTCGGTGTCGCCGAGCCCGAGATTTCGCGTCAGGGCCAGACCATCGTGGTCGACCTGCCCGGTGTCGACGAGCAGCAGCGTGCGCTCGATCTCGTTGGCCAGACCGCCGAGTTGCGGTTCCGCCCGGTGATCCAAGACCTCGGTCCCACCATCGATCCCGAAATTCTGCAGCAGTTGCAGGACGAGGCAGACTCGACCTCCACCACGGTCGAGGGCGAGACCACCACCGAGACCTCCACGGCCACCGACGAGACCACCACCACGACGGCATCCGACACCACGACGACGGGGGCCGACGACGAGCAAGGCATGGCGGCCACCCGGTACCGCCGTCAGAGCGAGACCACGACCACCACGGTCGCCGAAACCACGACCTCCGAGGCCTCCGCGACCGACGAGACCACGACCACGTCCGAAGCCGCGGGCGACGACACCACCGACACGACGCTCGAGGGTGAGGTAACGACCGACACGACCGTCACCGAGCTGACCCCCGAACAGGAGCAGCTCATTGCTGCCGTCGACGCGGCCTGCGGGATCGATGGCACCACGCCGCCCGAGGCCGACCTCTACGACGACTACGTCGTGCTCGACGACATCGACGGCAACCGGATCTGTCTGGGTCCAGCGTTGCTTCGAGGCGACACCCTCGAGTCGGCCGACGTCGGCTTCGACGGGCTCCAGACCTGGTCGGTGAGCCCCGTGTTCAAGTCGGGGGCCGAGGGCATCGACCAGTTCAACGCCGCGGCGGCAAAGTGCTACGTCTCGAGCCCTGACCCCCTGGTTTGCCCCTCGGGTCGTCTCGCCATCGTCCTCGACGGCAAGGTGATCTCGGCGCCCAACATCCAGCAGCCGAGTTTCTCTCGCGACCAGATCCAGATCAGCGGCTCCTTCGATGAGGTGAGTGCCCGCAACCTGGCGCTGGTCCTGAACTACGGCGCCCTCCCGGTCGTGCTGGAAGCGCAGCAGACCCGCACCGTCTCGGCCACGATCGGCGACGACGTTCTTCGAGCCGGCATCATCGCCGGCCTCATCGGTCTCGCCATCGTGGCGCTCTACCTGCTCTGGTACTACCGCCTCGCAGGCATGGTCGCCATCGGCGGCCTGGTCATGTCGTTCATGCTGCTGTGGACCATCATCTCGTGGCTCGGTGAGACCCGGGGGCTCGCCATCACCCTCTCGGGTGTGGTCGGGCTCATCGTGTCGATCGGTGTCTCGGCCGACTCGAACATCGTCTACTTCGAGAACGTGAAGGACACCGTGGCCCACGGCAAGGCCCGAAAGCTCACCACGGCGGTCGAACGGGCCTACCAGGGGGCCATCTCCACCATCTTGAAGGCCGATGTGGTGAGCCTCATCGCCGCCGGCCTGCTCTACTTCCTCACGGTCGGCGCCGTGCGTGGTTTCGCCTTCTACCTCGGCATCGCAACCTTCCTCGACCTGATCGTGGCGTATGTCTTCATGCGTCCGGCGCTCATGTGGATTGCCCGGCGACCGGCGGTGGTGGCCAATCCGAAACTGCTGGGTATCCGCCAGACGGAAGGGCTCGATGCCTCGAGTGCCAAGGCCGGCAAGCGGAAGGGACGCTCGTCATGACGCTGCGCGACATCTTCAACAACAGCTCGAACATCGACTTCCGGCCATCGTGGAAGTTCACCCTGCCGCTCGCCGGAGCGGTCAGCCTGATCTCGGCGATCCTCATCGTCGTGGTCGGCTTCAACCTCAGCATCGACTTCGAGGGTGGCGGCATCTACGAGGTGCAGGTGCCTGCCGACGTCACGGTGGAATCCGCACGAAGTGTGATCACCGAGACCGACGTCCGTATCCAGATCATCGAGAACGCCGACGGCGACAGCTACGTTCGGGTGCAGACCGGCGCCGAGCAGCTCGACAACTCCGACCAGATCATCAGCGAGCTGGTCGAGGTCAGCGGGCGCACCGCCGACGAGATCTCGATCAACGAGGTCGGCCCCACCTGGGGCGATCAGATCACCAACAAGGCACTCCGTGCCCTGGTGCTGTTCTTCATCGCCGTGGCGGTCTACCTCTCGCTGACGCTCGAGTGGGAGATGGCCGTCGGTGCCATCGTCGCGGTGATCCACGACCTCCTGCTCACCGCCGGGGTGTACGTGATCGTGCGCTTCGAGGTGAGTCCCGCCACGGTGATCGCGCTGCTCACGATCATGGGGTACTCGCTCTACGACACCGTTGTGGTCTACGACAAGGTGAAGGAGAACGAGGCGGAGAACACCGGTAGAAAGCCGGCGGAATTGAGCGACCTCGTCAACACCTCGATGAACCAGGTGTTGATGCGTTCGATCAACACCACCCTCACCACGGTGCTCCCGGTGGTGTCGATGCTGGTCATCGGCGGCCTGTTCCTGGGGGGCGCGACCCTGCGGGACTTTGCCCTGGCCCTCTTCATCGGCCTGCTCGCCGGAACATATTCGTCGATCTTCGTTGCCTCGCCGCTACTCGTGTGGCTCAAGCAACGGATGCCGGAGAAGCCCGCAACGGACACCAAGTCCAAGCCGTCGATCACCCCGCTCGGACCGACCGGGCTGCCTCGCTAAGGCGCCAACGACGAGGGGCGATACCGTAGAGCCATGGTGAGTGCCCACCGAGTGTTGCCATGGCGGCGGGAGCGTCAACCGCTCGCGGACGACATCGGTGATCTCGTCGTCGGGTTCCAGGGCAGGCGGCGCGACGAGCAGATCGACTTCGTCGCCCGGGCGTACCGGATGGCCGCCGAGGCCCACGCGAACCAGCGACGCAAGTCCGGCGAGCCCTACATCGTGCACCCGGTCGCCGTGGCCAAGATCGTGGCCGGCCTCGGCCTCGACGAATACACGATTGCGGCGGCCCTGCTCCACGATGCCGTCGAAGACACCACGTGCACCGTGCTCGACATCGAGGCCGCCTTCGGCCCCGAGGTGGCGGCGATCGTCGACGGTGTCACCAAGCTCGACCGCCTCCACTTCAACTCCAAGGAAGCCCAGCAGGCGGCCACCTTCCGCAAGATGCTGGTGGCGATGTCGAAGGACCTCCGTGTCCTGCTGATCAAGCTGTGCGACCGACTCCACAACCTCCGCACGATCGGTGCGATGCCCAGGTGGAAGCAGGAACGGGCCGCCCGCGAGACGCTCGACGTCTACGCTCCGCTGGCCCATCGTCTCGGCATCCAAGAGGTCAAGACCCAGCTCGAAGACCTCAGCTTCGCCGCCCTCCACCCCAAGCGCTACGCAACGATCGAGCATCTGGTGGCCGAGCGGGCGCCCGAGCGCAACATCTATCTCACGCAGGTTCTCGAAGACGTCCGGTTCCGGTTGCAGGAACTCAACATCGACGCCGAGGTCACCGGGCGCGAGAAGCACCTCTACTCGATCTACGAGAAGATGGTGCTCAAGGGCAAGGAGTTCGACGAGATCCACGATCTGGTCGGCATTCGCGTCATCGTCGATTCGGTCCGCGATTGCTATGCCGCACTCGGCTCGATCCACGCCACCTGGAAGCCGGTGCAGGGCCGGTTCAAGGACTACGTGGCCATGCCCAAGTTCAACCTCTACCAGTCGCTGCACACCACGGTCGTCGGTCCGCAGGGCAAGCCCATCGAGGTCCAGATCCGCACCGCCGACATGCACAACCGTGCCGAGTTCGGCGTGGCCTCGCACTTCCTCTACAAGGACCGCACCACGGCGCGGGGGAGCGACACCGCTGCCGGGCAGTTGGACCTCCCGTGGCTGGCCAGGATCATCGACTGGGAGAAGGAGACCAGCGATCCCGACGAGTTCATGGCGAGCCTCAAGATCGATCTCGATCAGGATGAGGTCTTCGTCTTCACGCCGAAGGGCGACGTCTTCACGCTCGTGACCGGCTCCACGCCGATCGACTTCGCCTATGCGATCCACACCGACATCGGGCACAAGACCGTCGGTGCCAAGGTCAACGGTCGCCTCGTTGCTCTCTCCGAAGAGCTGCACTCGGGCGAGACGGTCGAGATCTTCACGTCGAAGTCCGAATCGGCCGGTCCGTCGAAAGACTGGCTGCTGTTCGTCCGCACGCCGAAGGCGTCCAGCAAGATCAAGCAGTGGTTCTCTCGAGAGCGGCGCGAGGACGCCATCGCCCAGGGCCAGGACGACCTCCAGAAGGCGCTGCGCCGCGACGGTCTCCCGGTCCAGAAGATCCTCGGCTCGAACGTGCTCGAGACGGTGGCCGAGAAGCTCAACTACGCCGACGTCACGGCGCTCTACGCCGCGATCGGTGAACACCATGTCACCGGTCAATCCATCTCGGCTCGGGTCGCTCGCGAGCTCGAGTCGGCCAGCGGGAGCCGGGTCGAGGAGTCGATCCCTGCCACGGTGAATCGGCCTCGACGCCGCAGCCGCCAGGCCATCGGGGTTCACGTCGAGGGCCTCGACGACGTCCTCGTCCGGCTGTCACGCTGTTGCACGCCGGTGCCCGGCGACGAGATCGTCGGCTTCGTCACCCGAGGACGCGGCGTGTCGGTCCACCGATCCGACTGCGCCAACGCCCAATCGCTGGTCACCAGCCAGAACGACCGGGTCATCGACGTCGAATGGGACACCGAGCGAGAGGCCGGCTACTTCATTGCCTCGATCGAGGTGAAGGCCTACGACCGCTCACGGCTCCTGTCCGATGTCACGGCCCACTTCTCCGACAACCACATCAACATCCTGTCGGCCTCCACGCTCACCGGCACCGATCGCATCGCCCGATTGCGCTTCGACTTCGAGATCGCCGATCCGTCCCATCTCGAGAACCTGCTGCGCTCGCTGCGCAAGATCGACACCGTCTACGACGCCTACCGGATCATGCCCGGCAAAGGGGCGTAACCACCCGTCGTTCCTCAGCCCCTGGGGGGCTTCGTCACTTACGGTGTTTCGGCGCTTGGCGCCGAAACACCCTCGACGTGCGATGGTTAGCGACCAGCTGGTTGTGAGGGCGTAAACACGGGTGGTGGACGGTCGGTAGCGATACCCTCGGGCGGGCATGGCCAAGTCGAGTTTTCAAGCACTGCCGGGTACCCGCGACCTCCAATCGCCCGACACCGATCGGATGCGAGCGCTCGTTGCGATCTTCGCCGAAGAGGCAACGGCAGCCGGCTTCGGCCAGGTGATCCCCCCGATGTTCGAAGACGTTCGCGTGTTCGATCGACTCGGCGAGGCGAGCGACGTCGTGTCGAAGGAGCTGTATGCCTTCGAGGACAAGGGCGGGCGCCAGATTGCGCTCCGGCCCGAGTTCACCGCCTCGGTCTGCCGCATCTTCGCCGAGCAGCGTCCGATGACCCCGTGGAAGGTCTGGTACTCCGGCCCGAACTTCCGCTACGACAAGCCGCAGAAAGGGCGCTATCGCCAATTCGACCAGGTCGGCGCCGAGTCGATCGGCACCCACGATCCCGATGTCGACACCGAGCTGATCGCCCTCGCCAACCGCTTCTATGAGCGGATCGGCCTCACCAAGGTCACGCTCTTGATGAACTCGCTCGGTGACGCCGGCGACCGGCCTCGCTACCTCGAGGCGCTTCGTGCCCACTTCGAGGCGAACCTCGACGCCCTGTCCGAGCAGAGCCGGGCCACCCTGGCGGTCAACCCGCTCCGGGTCCTCGACTCCAAACGTCCGGGCGACGCCGAGCTGATCGCTGCGGCGCCGTTCCTGTCCGACTACCTGTCCGACGACGCCTCGGTTGCATTCGAGCGAGTCTGCGCCGGCCTCGATGCGCTCGGCGTCGCCTATCAGCTGGCGCCACGTCTGGTGCGAGGCCTCGACTACTACACCCGGACCACGTTCGAATTCGCCGCCGACGGGCTCGACGCCGCCCAGAATGCCGTTGGTGGCGGCGGCCGCTACGACGGCCTGATCGCAGATCTCGGCGGTCCCGAGGAACCCGGAGTCGGGTTCGCACTCGGCGTCGACCGCACCCTGCTCGCCTGCGATGCCGAGGAGGCGTTCGCTGCTCCCGACTCGTCGATGGACGTGTGGGTGGTGTCGACCACCGACGGTCTCGAGGCCCTGGGCATCACCGACGAGCTTCGTCGGTCCGACCTGCGGGCCGACCGCAGCTTCGACGGTCGCTCGATGCGAGCCCAGATGAAGGCGGCGAACCGATCCGATGCTGGGGTCGCCGTCATCGTCGGCGAAGACGAAGCGGCGAACGACACCGTCACCATCCGACCCCTACGAACCGAAGGTGACCAGATCACCGTGCCGCGGTCACAGCTCGTGACCGCCGTGAAGGAGATGCTCCAATCATGATGCGAACCCACCTCTGCGGAGAGCTCAGGGCCGACAACATCGGCGAGACCGTCACCCTCACCGGCTGGGTGAACCGTCGGCGTGAGCACGGGGAGCACCTGGCCTTCGTCGACATTCGTGATCACTCCGGCATCACACAGCTGGTGGTCGACAACGCCGTCGACGTGCGCAGCGAGTACGTGCTGCAGGTCACCGGCACGGTGGCCGCACGTCCGGAGGGGACCGTCAACGCCGACATCGCGACCGGTGACATCGAGATCCACGACTGCCAGGTCGAGATCCTCTCCATCGCCGAGCCACCACCGTTTCCCATGGATGCCCGTGCCGACGATGTCGACGAGATGGTGCGGCTCAAGCATCGTTATGTCGATCTACGTCGTCAGCGCATGCAGAAGAACCTTCGGGTGCGCTCCCAGGTCAACGCAGCCATTCGTAGCGCGATGGTGGGTCAGGACTTCGTTGAGGTCGAGACCCCGATGCTTATGCCGTCGACCCCGGAAGGCGCCCGTGAGTTCGTGGTCCCGTCGCGTCAGCGTCCGGGCACGTTCTATGCCCTGCCGCAGTCGCCCCAGCTCTACAAGCAGCTGCTGATGGTCGGCGGCCTCGACCGCTACTTCCAGATCGCTCGCTGCTTGCGCGACGAAGATCTCCGGGCCGATCGCCAGTATGAGTTCATGCAGCTCGACATGGAGATGAGCTTCGTCGACGTGGACGACGTGCTCGCGGCCGCCGAAATCGGTGTGCTGGATGCCGCCGAGGCCGTCACCGGCGTTCGCCCGGACCCGGTCGAGCGCATCACTTGGCACGATGCCATGAACCGGTTCGGTATCGACAAGCCCGACCTCCGCTTCGGCATGGAACTGGTCGAGCTCACCCCGATCTTCGCCTCGACCGAGTTCAAGGCGTTCTCGACCGCCGAGTCCATCAAGGGGATCAATCACGTCGGCGGCTCGGCCGACTACGGGCGCAACAAGCTCGACGCCCTCACCGACTTCGCAAAGAGCAACGGTGCCAAGGGCCTGGTCTGGCTGCGAGTGGTCGAGACCGACGACGGTTCTCTCGGCCTGGAGTCGCCGGTGGCCAAGTTCCTCTCCGACGACGAGGTGCCGGCGCTGATCGCTGCGCTCGATGGCGCCGTCGGCGACCTGCTGCTGCTCGTCGCCGACGACTGGATGACCACCTGCGAGGTTCTGGGCGAGATCCGCAACAAGCTCGGTCGTCCGCCGGTCAGCGAAGGCCCCTACAAGTACGTCTGGGTGGTCGACTTCCCGCTGTTCGTCGGGGTCGACAGCACGACCGGGCGGCCCAAGCCCGGCCACCATGCGTTCTGCCATCCCCACCTCGACGACGTGGAGCGGCTCGAATCCGACCCCATGTCGGTGCGGGCGTGGGCCTACGACCTGGTCCTCAACGGTTGGGAGCTCGGGTCGGGGAGTATCCGAATCCATGATCCGCAGCTGCAGCGACGCGTGTTCTCGATCCTGGGCATCTCCGAGGACGAGGCCAACAAGCGCTTCGGCTTCTTCCTCGAACCGTTCAAGTACGGCGCCCCGCCGCATGGCGGTTTCGCCTACGGCATCGACCGCCTCGCCGCGATCCTGGCCGGCGAAGAGAACATCCGTGAGGTCATCGCGTTCCCCAAGCCGCAGTCGGGTGCCGATCCGCTCACGAACGCCCCAACGGCGATCGACGACAAGCAGCTGACCGAACTCGGTCTCCGCGTCCTCCCGCCGACCATGTAACACCTGCTCGGCCAGCACCGACGCGCTCATGGCCCGTTCCTCGCCGCCGACACTGCGGTGACCACTGCCGCAGTGGACGAGGAGCGCGACGATGAAGGTGCAGACGCTGGTGAATGACGGCGCGGGGTGGAGTGCCGCCCTGCCGAGGGTCGACGGGCCGGAGACGCTCGTGATCGTGTTCGGTGCTCGCCGTTGCGACGACGACACCCGATGGCTGGCGGATCTGCGCTCCTACTATCCGTCGTCGATCATCGTCGGCTGTTCGACGTCGGGCGAGATCGTCGGCGAACAGCTGCTCGACGACACGATCGCCGTCGCCGTTGTCGAGTTCGAGTCATCGCAGCTGCGGCTGGCCACCGTGTCGAGCAGCGACTTCGTCGACAGCAGGGCGGCCGGGTGCGCCCTGGGGCAGCAGCTGGCCGCCGACGATCTGGCCTCGATGCTGGTCTTCGCCGACGGGATCTCGACCAACGGGTCGGCGCTCGTTGCCGGGCTCCAGCACGCCGCAGGCGCCGAAACGCCGGTGTCGGGTGGCCTCGCCGGCGACGGTGACCGTTTCGAACAGACCTGGGTGCTGAGTGGCGATCGCTTCGGTGCCGATCTGATTGCTGCGGTCGGGCTCTACGGCCCGTCGGTACGGTCCGGCTATGGCTCGCGTGGGGGATGGGTACCGTTCGGCCCCGAGCGGGTGGTCACCCAGGCCACGGCGAACGTACTGGCCGAGCTCGACGGGCAGCCGGCACTGCCGCTGTATCGCTCCTACCTCGGCGACCTGGCCGACGGCCTCCCGGCCTCGGCGCTGTTTTTCCCGCTGTGCATTTGGCCGGCGGATCGGTCGTCGGCACCGCTGGTACGAACCGTGCTCGGCGTCGACACCGACGACAATTCGATGACCTTTGCCGGTGACATCCCGCAGGGCTGGCACGCCCAATTGATGATCGCCAACCCCGAGGATCTGATCGACGCGGCGGCGGAGGCGGCGAACGACAGCAATGGCGCGGCGGAAGTGGCAGGCGACTCGCTGGCGCTCGCAGTGAGCTGCGTGGGTCGCCGCCTCGTGCTCGGCGGTTCTGCCGATGACGAACTCCTCTCGGTCGTCGATGGCCTGAGCGAACGTACGCAGGTGATCGGCTTCTACTCCTACGGCGAGATCTCGAGCGCCAACGGGATCGGCGAGCTGCACAACCAGACCATGACCGTCACCACCATCCGTGAGGCCCGGGGGTGAACCGTCAGCTCGAGCGGCAACTGCGCCGGCTCCGACTCGACCCGTCGGTGCCGCCGACGGCCGAGCAGTGGAGCGCGTTCCTCGAGCGGATGGACTCGGCCTACTCCGATCGGGACCGGGAGCGGTATCTGAGCGAGCGCTCGACTCGTCTGGCGTCGGCCGAGCTGGCCGAGGCGACCGCTCGAGCGGAACGAAAGAGTGCCGAGCTGCGCACGGTGATCGATGCGCTCGTCGAGGGCGTCTTCCTGATCGATGCCGACGGCGTCGTGCGCTCGACCAACCCATCCGCCCGCCGGATCCTCGGTCGCGACACCACCGACGAGCCGGCAGCTGCAGCGTTCGCCGGTCTGGATGCCGGCCTGGTTGCCGACCTCCTGGGTTCGATCGAGCACGGAAATGAGTTTGCGGTCGACCACGCGCTCTTGGTGTACGACGACGAGACCCGCCACCTCGATCTCTGGGCTCGCCCGATCCCCGCCCACCGGATCACGGTCGTTGCGATGAACGACATCACCGAGACCGTCGAGGCCGAGGCGACTCGCATCGGCCTCGAACGACGGATCGGTCAGCAGCATCGGCTCGAGTCGATCGGCCGCCTGGCCGGGTCGGTGGCTCACGATTTCAACAATGTGTTGGCCGGGATCCTGACCTGTGTCGAGCTGCTCGAGGACGACGTCGACGGTGAATCGCTGGAGGACGTCGGCGAGATCCGACGCTCGGCCCGGCGAGGTGCCGACCTCACTCGCCGTCTCCTCGCCTTCAGCCGGCACGAGACCGACGAGCCGGGCCTGACCGACGTCAACCTCGTGGTCACCGACCTCGCGACACTGCTCCATCGCATGCTGGCCGAACACGCGCTGCTCTCGATCGATCTCGCCGAGGTTCGATGCGAGGTGCTGATCGACCCGATCGATCTCGAACAGATCGTGATGAACCTCGTGGTCAACTCGCGCGACGCCGTCACCCCGCCCGGAGCGATCACGATCACGACACGTCGCCGCAGGCTCGACGAGGACGCCGCCCGTGACCTGCTCGTCTCCGAGGGCGACTACGTCGTGCTCGAGGTCGTCGACGACGGTGTCGGGATGGATGCCGAGACCGCAGCGCGGGCGGTAGAGCCGTTCTTCACGACCAAGGCGACCGGCGAAGGGAACGGGCTCGGCCTGGCCACCGTGCACGGTCTGCTGACCAGCTGTGGCGGTTCGGTCTCGATCGAGAGCGAGCTGGGAACGGGCACCGTGGTGCGTCTCCACCTTCCCGCCGCCTTCGCGTCCGACGCCGAGGCAGCAGCATGAGCGAGCCTGAGGACGTCCGCCCGCTGGTCCTTGTCGTCGACGACGAGATCGAGCTGTGCCGCCGCATCGCACGCCTCCTCGAGCGCGGCGGCTACCGGGCACTGGCCTGTTTCTCGGTCGCCGAGGCCGAGGACCTGCTTGCAACGCACGACGTGAGCGTCCTCATCTCGGACATCACGATGCCGGTCACCAGCGGTCTCGAACTCCTCGAGCGGGTGACCCAACCCGATCGTCCGCCGATCGGCGTGGTGATGATGACCGGCTTCGACGACACCTCGACGGCGCTGCGAGCCCAGGAACTCGGCGCCCACGGCTATCTGACCAAACCGTTCCACCGCAACGCGCTGCTGATCAGCGTCTCGGGAGCACTCCATCGGATGAAACTCGAGGCGGAGAACGCCTCGTACCGTCGCTCGCTCGAGGACGAGCTCCAGGAGCGGACCGACGAGCTGGCGTCATCTCGTCGGATGGCAGACGTACTCATCAACCGGACCAGTGACGCACTGTTGCTGATCGACCGTGAGCTGAAAGTGACCTACGCGTCGGCAGCCGTCGAGGAACTGTTCGGCTACCAGCTCGATCAGATCGTTGGCGCGCCCGCCGGTCGCTTCCTCCGGCGGGAGGACTTCGCCTCGCTCGAGCCGGTCAAGCTGGAGGCGCTGGCCAGCGGCGAGCCGGTCACGGTGGAGGTGCCGATCAAGCGGGCCGACGGCTCACTGCTGTGGTGCGAGGCCGTCGGCGAGAGCCACCATGACGATCCCGCCATCGCCGGTTTCGTGGTGTCACTCCGCAACATCGAAGACCGCCGTCGCCGTCGAGCCGAGCTCGAGCGTCAAGCCCACCAAGACCAGCTGACCGGCCTGCCGAACCGCTATGCCCTGGCCGAGCGGCTACGGGTGGCCCTGGACGAGGTCGACACCGGCGTCGGGATGTCGGCCGTGATCTTCCTCGATCTCGACCGTCTCAAGGTGATCAACGACTCGCTCGGTCACGAGATCGGGGACGCGATCCTGAAAGTGGTCGGTGACCGGCTTCGTTCGAGCATCCGTCCGACCGACATGGTGGCCCGCTTCGGCGGGGACGAGTTCGTGATGGTGTGTTCGGGTTTGTCCCGTGCGGAGGACGCCCTCGACGTCGCCCAGCGGATCAGCGACTCACTTGCCGCCCCGATCGTGATGGCTGATCGCACGTTCCACGTCAGCGCCGCGGTCGGAGTCGCCATGGTGACGAGCGCCTACACCGACACCGACGACCTCATTCGTGATGCCGACGCCGCCATGTACCAGGCGAAGAGCGCCGGTCGGGCGTCGATCCGCGCCTTCGACCCCGGCACGCATGACAAGGCACTGCGCCGCCTCGACTTCGAGAGCACGGTGCGCAGTGGCCACGGGCCCGAGCAGTGGGAGCTGCACTATCAGCCCCAGTGCTCGATCGAGACCGGTGAGGTCATCGGCTTCGAGGCACTGGCCCGCTGGCGGCATCCCGAGCGTGGTCTGCTCATGCCCGACGAGTTCATCTCGTCGCTCGAGGACGCCGGCCTGATCGCCGAACTCGATCACTTCGTGCTCCGCCGAGCCGCCGCGTTCGCCGCGTCTCCCGCCATCTCGCCGCTCCACATCAGTGTCAACGTGTCGGCGGGGCAGCTCCTGGCCGCCGACTTCCCCGACTTCGTGACCTCGGTGCTGGCAGACGCCGGCCTTCCCAGCGAGCGACTCACCATCGAGATCACCGAGTCCGGCATGATCCAGGACCTCGCCGTTGCCCGCCGCACGCTCCGTACGTTGCGCGACCTTGGCGTCGGCGTGTCCGTCGACGACTTCGGCACCGGGTTCTCCGCCCTCAGCTATCTCGCCGAGCTGCCGGTCACCGAGCTGAAGATCGATCGCTCCTTCGTGACTCGCTCGGACACGCCGACCGGACGCAGCCTGCTCGAAGGCATCGTGTCGCTCGCGACCTCGATGGCGGTGTCATGCGTCGCCGAGGGCGTCGAGTCACAGGACCAACTCGACTTGTTGGCGAAGGCCGGGTGCAGCACCTTCCAGGGCTATCTCGTCGCCCCGGCGATGCAGGAGCACGAGGTCGAGACGTTTCTCAAACAGGCCGAGGGCCGTCACCAACCCAGAATTCCACGATGACGTCGTTGGGCGCGGCGGTGGGGAATCGGACCACGCCTCGATCGTCGGGCCGAGCCGGCTCCGGGTCGATCTCGACGGTGAGGACATCGCCGCCACGGGTGGCCCGCAAGGTGGCCAGACCGATCGGCTCGAGGGCGTAGCCGAGCCGTTCGAGTTCGTCGGCGATGCCGGCGCCGACCTCGTGGGCCGGGCGTTGCCGCGAGATCATCGTGCTGGAGTACTCGTTGGCGGCGGCGCCCTGCGCCACGATGGGGACCAGATCGCCCGGGATGGCGATCCCTGCGAGCAGGTGGGCGAGTGTGGGTGTGGGTGTCGGCGTCGGGACGGTCACCGGTGCAGACGGCGGGGTCGGCTCGGGGGCGACGGCGACCGGCTCGGGCACCACACCGTCGAGGTCGACGGGCTCGCGTCGATCTCGGCTGCGACGATCGCCCTGACGACGTTCACCGCCGCGACGGTCGGCATTGCGACGCTCTGCGATCTGGGCGACTTCCTCTGCCTGTGGTTCGGGGATCGAGGCAGAAGGAACGTTTGCCGGCTCACGATGCTCGGGCTGCATCTCGCTCGGGCGGGGCCCGACCGGAGCGTCGAGATCGATCGTTTCTTCGTGCGGGGAACGGCCTGCCGCCACCGGCACCGCAACCTGCTGGCTGCGTGCGGCCTCGCGGGCCTTGCGGCGGCGCTTGGCCGCTTGGCGAGAGGCCGACCAACGAGCAAGGCGGCCCAGCACGATGGCGACGGTGAGGGCAAGCCACACGTAGAAGGCGATGACGACGACGGCTTTCATGCGCCCAGACTAGGCTCATCAACCCGTGGCCGATGATCTCTTCACCGCAGCAGCGAAATCTCGGCTCGAAGCGCGAGCGCCGCTGGCAGCACGACTGCGGCCGGCCACGCTCGACGACATCGTCGGGCAACAGCATCTGCTCGGACCGAAGGGCTCGCTGCGTCGCCTCGTGCAGGCCGACCGGCTGTCGTCGGCGATCCTGTGGGGGCCGCCGGGAACAGGAAAGACCACCTTGGCTCGGCTGCTCGCCGCCACGTCGGTGAAGACCTTCGTGCAGTTGTCGGCGGTCACGGCGACCGTGAAGGACGTTCGCCAGGTGATTGCCGAAGCTGAGGAACGGTTGGGAGCCCACGGCCGTAGCACCATCTTGTTCCTCGATGAGGTCCACCGATTCAACAAGGCGCAACAGGACGCGTTGCTGCCCGCCGTCGAGTCCGGTGTCCTCGTCCTGATCGGTGCCACGACCGAGAACCCCTTCTTCGAGGTGAACGCTCCGTTGCGGAGTCGATCGACGCTGTTCCGCCTGGAGCCGCTCACCGACGACGATCTCTCGGTCCTGCTGCGGCGCGGGATCGCCGCCGAACGGGCGACGGCCAGTGATGAGGCGATCGCCTATCTCGCCGGTCGCGCTGCCGGCGACGGTCGGCAGGCCCTCACCACGCTCGAGGTGGCGATTGCGCTCGCTGCTGCCGAGCGCGAAGCCGAGCCCGACCCGACCGGTCCGTCGGCCATCGATGGACCGGTGGCCCACGTCGAACTTCGCCACGCAGAGGCCGCCACCGACCTGAAGTCCCTGCGCTACGGGCGCGACGAGCACTACGACGTCATCAGCGCGTTCATCAAGAGCATCCGAGGCTCCGACCCCGATGCTGCGGTCTACTGGCTGGCGAGAATGCTCGCGGCCGGCGAAGACGCCCGGTTCATCGCTCGTCGGCTGGTCATCTCGGCATCGGAGGACATCGGGATGGCCGATCCCACCAGCTTGCTCGTTGCCAATGCGGCGGCCCACGCCGTGGAGTTCGTCGGACTCCCCGAAGCCCGCATCGCCCTGGCCCAGGCTGCAGTCCACCTGGCAACGGCGCCCAAGTCGGCGGCCTCCTACACCGCGCTCAACGAAGCGATGCACGACGTGCAGGAGCTACCGGCCGGTGAGGTGCCGATGCACCTGCGTGACAGCCACTACCGCGGCGCGGCATCGCTGGGCCACGGGCGAGGTTATGACTATCCTCACGCCCATCCCGACGGCTGGGTCGATCAGCAGTACCTGCCCACCGAGGTGGCCGAGCAGCGCTACTACCGGCCGACCGGACGGGGCTACGAGGCCGAGGTGGCGGAACGCATGCAGGGATGGAACGCCAGACGAGGAGGCGCCGATGAGCATCACTGATTTCGCAGCGCTCGTCGTGGCGATCGCCGTCGTGGTGGCGGCGGTGTTCCTGGTCACGGCCGTGAACAACCTCAACAACACGCTGGCCAAACTGGAAGACACCGCCCATCAGCTGCGCGATGAAGGCGTCGCTGCGTTCCAGGACCTGCGCAAGCTGGTCGCCGATGCCGACGCCGAACTCGACAAGGTCGACCTCGTTCTCGACCGAGCCGATCACGCCACCTCGGTCATGGCCGAGACGTCCCGCCGCACGCACGAGGCGGTGCAAGACCCCGTCATCAAGACCCTGGCGGTCGCGTCCGGTACCTCGAAGGCCGCCAAGGGTTGGCTGCGGCGGAAGAAGACCACCTGATGCTGGTGCGCCGGTTGCAGTGGATGGCCGTGGGGGCGGCGTTCAGCTACGCGTCGAAGGTCAAGACTCGGCGCGACATCGATCGGGCGACGACCGAGCTGGGGGAGCGGATGCCCGAGTCGTTGCACCGGGTGGTGAACGCACTCCCCGGCGATCTGCCTCGAGTCGGAGGCGCGGCGATCGTGGCGAAGAACAATGCCGCGACGGCGGCCAAGGCCACCGTTGCCGTCACACGAGCCGCTCGCAAGCTGAGCGGAACCCCACGCGACGTCGGGGATCGGGTTCGCTCGGTCCGAGCCGAGATCGGTGAGGGCATCGAGCGGGAGCGCCGTCGGCTCAAGGCCGACGCCATCCGCGAGACCGAGGGAGAAGGAGCGGCGCTCGAAGCGCTGCTCGACCTTCGAGCGGTCGAGGCCGAGCCGCTGCCCGAGGTGAAACCCCCGATTGCCCGAGGCCGTCGCCGCCACCAACCCTCGCTGCCGGCACCCCCGGTCGCTCGGGTCCAGCGCACCTACCTGCCGCCCGTCACCTCATGGGATCGGCGAGCGGGGAATCGCTCGACCGACCGCTGAAGCCGAGCGAACGAGCGTCTCGGCGTCGCCGAGGAAACGTACTACCGACCGCCAGGCCAAATGCCTACACTTCACCGTTCTATGAAGGCTCGAGAACTGCGACGCGTATTCACCGACTACTTCATCGAGCGCGATCATCTGCTGATCCCCTCGGCGAGCCTGATTCCCCACGACAAGACCCTGCTGTTCACCAACTCGGGCATGGTGCCGTTCAAGCCGTACTTCGTCGGCGAGGAGGTGCCACCGCATCCCCGAGCGGTCTCGGTGCAAAAGTGCGTCCGGGCCGGCGGCAAGCACAACGACCTCGACGAGGTCGGTCGCACCTCACGCCATCTCACGTTCTTCGAGATGCTCGGGAACTTCAGCTTCGGTGACTACTTCAAGGAGCGGGCCATCCCCGATGCCTGGACCTTCTTCACCGAGGTGCTGCAACTCGACCCTGAACGACTGTGGGTGACCGTTCACCACACCGACGACGAGGCCGAGGAGATCTGGGCTGAAACCGTCGGCGTTCCCCGCGAGCGCATCCAACGTCTGGGCGACGACAACTGGTGGCGTATGGCCGACACCGGTCCCAACGGACCGTGCTCGGAGATCTTCTGGGACAAGGGCCCGGCCTACGGCCCAGAGGGCGGACCGGCCAATCCCGAAGCCGACGAGCGCTACGTCGAGATCTGGAACCTCGTGTTCATGCAGTTCGAGACCGACGAGTCGGGAGAATCCAAGCCGCTGCCCCGACCGTCGATCGACACCGGCGCCGGACTCGAGCGCATCCTTTCGGTCCTTCAGGGCAAGGACTCGGTCTTCGAGATCGATGAGATGGCGGCGCTGATCGATGTCGCGTCGAAGGCCACGGGCTACCAGTTGGGCGCCGACACCGACGCCGATCTCGCGCTCCGGGTGCTCGCCGAGCACGCCCGCACCATGACCTTCCTGATCTCCGACGGGGTGTTCCCCTCGAACGAAGACCGCGGCTACGTGCTGCGCCGCATCATGCGACGCGCCGTGCGTTTCGCCTACCTCCTCGGCGTCGAGTCGCTCGTGACCCCGCAGCTCGTCGACGCGGTCGTCGAGATCATGGGCGACGACTATCCCCAGCTCGTGACCACCCATGCGCTGGTGCGAGACGTGGTGGAGCGAGAAGAAACCCAGTTCCGGCGCACGCTCGCCAACGGCCTGCGCATTCTCGACGACCAGATCGAGGGCATCGAGCGGGGCGGCGTCGTGCCCGGTTCCGTCGCCTTCCTGCTCCACGACACCTACGGCTTCCCCTATGAGGTCACCGAAGAGGTCGTCGCGGAGCGGGGCCTCACCGTCGACCGGGCTGGCTTCGACGCCGACATGGCCGAGCAGCGGGAGCGGGCCAAGGCATCCCGCAAGGGCGTCGTGCAGGCGGCCGACTTCGAACAGGTCCAGGCGCTGCTCGAGGCCAATGGGGTCACCGACTTCGTCGGGCGAGACGAGCTCGTCGATGTCTCGGCTCGGGTCCTCGCCGTCACCGGTATCGGCACCGACCTGGTGTCGATCTTCCTCGACCGCTCGCCGTTCTACGCCGAGTCCGGCGGCCAGATCGGCGACACCGGCACCATCACCACGTCGACCGGCACGGCGCAGGTGCTCGACACGATCTACGCGGTTCCCGGTGTGCACCGTCATGTGGTCCGCATCACCGAAGGGGAAATCCTCGCCGGTCAGGAAGCCACCGCTTCGATCGATGTCGCCCGCCGCGACGCCATCCGGCGCCACCACACCGCCACTCACATCATCCACTGGGCGCTGCGCGAAGTGCTGGGCGATCGGGTGAAGCAGCAAGGCTCGATGGTCGCACCCGACCGGCTGCGCTTCGACTTCGCTCATCACGAGCCGCTCACCGCCGAGGAGATCGCGCAGGTCGAAGACCTGGTCAACGCGCAGCTGCTGCTCAATCCGGCAGTCCAGCACCCCGAGGTCTCGAAGGCCGAGGCCGAGACCATGGGCGCCATCGCCTTCTTCGGCGACAAGTACGGCGATCGGGTCCGGGTGCTCGAAGCGGGGCCGTCGCTCGAGTTCTGCGGCGGTACCCATGTGAAGGCGCTCGGCGACATCGGTCTGGTCAAGATCGTCAGCGAGGGTTCGATCGGGTCGAACCTGCGTCGGGTCGAGGCGGTTGCCGGTGCGGGCGCCGTCGACCTTCTGCGGACCGAGCAGCAGGTGGTCGGGACGGCCGCCGACCTGCTCAACGTGCCCCGTGGTGACCTCCTCGAGGGGATCGAGAAGCGTCTGGCCGAGAACAAGTCCCTGCAGGCCGAGATCGCGGCGTTGAAGCAGCAGCTGGCCGTCGGCCAGTCGGCTGGCTTGGTCGAGCAAGCGGTCGACGGCGTGGTCGTTGCCTCGGTGCCCGGCCTGGAACGCGACGATCTGCGCGAGCTCGCGGTGGCCGTTCGCGACCACGAGGGCATCCGCGCCGTCGTGTTGGCCACGGCACCTCCGGGTGGCGGTGCGGCATTGCTTGCTGCGGTCACGCCCGACTCCGGGCTCGATGCCGGCGCGCTCATCGCCGAAGGCGCCAAGCAGATCAAGGGAGGCGGCGGCCGCGGCGCCGACCTCGCCATGGCCGGTGGCAAGGATCCTTCGGGCATCGACGCGGCGCTCGACCTGGCGCGAGCAGCGGCGGGGATCGCCTGAGCGTGCGAGCGCTGGGGATCGACTTCGGTTCGAAGCGAATCGGTGTCGCCCTCAGCGACTCCGGTGGACTGCTGGCGACGCCGTATGAATTGATCAAGCGCGTCGGTGACCGCACTGTCGAGCACGGACGCATTGCCGAGTTGGTCGAGGAAACCGGAGCGGAGGTGGTCGTGGTCGGTCTCCCGCTGCAGCTCGACGGCGATGAGGGTCGGGCGGTCGCGCTCGTGCGGAGCGAGATTCGCGGGCTGCGCAAACGGCTCGAGGTACCGGTCGAGGAGATCGACGAGCGGTTCACGACCGTGACGGCACACCAGCAGCTGGCCAGTGCCGGGGTCGTCAGTCGCAAGCGCAAAGATCTTGTCGACGCCGTTGCCGCGTCGGTGCTGCTGCAGGCGTGGCTCGACCGACGCTGACGCCGGATCGTGACACTGCGATCTTGCGATCGGCGATGACACTGCGGTCGAGATCGCAGCGATGACACTGCGGTCGGTACGTGGGGTCCTACGATGTCGGTGTGAAGGTCTACGATCCGGACAGTCCGACCCAGCGCGACGCCGACGATGTCGCACGGCAGCGAGACCTGTTGGGATGGGACGACGAGGCCCCCATCAGGGTCCATGGTGTGTGGTTCCGTCTGGCGCGGGGTTTCATCGTCTTCGGGCTGATCGCGCTGGTGTTGTGGATGGCCTACAGCCGGGCCCGCACCTGGTTCGACGAGCAGCTCGACCCGCCCGGGGAGCCGGGAGAGGCGATTGCGCTGGTCGTTCCTGCCGGCGCCACCACCGCCGACATCGCTCGCCAGCTCGAAGATCTCGAGGTCATCCCCAACAGCACCTTCTTCCGCTACTACGCCCGGGCGAAAGATGAAGGCAACTTCCAGGCCGGCGAGTACACCATGCCGACCAACGCCTCGGTCGAGGAGGCGATCGCCGTCCTCAATGCCGGACCGAAGCCGCACGAGACCACTCGGTTCACCGTGCGTGAGGGTTTGTGGGAACACGAAGTCCTGGCGTCGATCGCGTCGCAGCTCGACAACGTGACCGAGGCCGATCTGCGGGACGCGCTCGACAGCGGGCGGGTCCCTGCTCGCTATCGACCCGATGGTGTGTCGTCGTGGGAGGGGTTGTTGTACCCCGAGACCTACGAGGTGAACACCGACGACACCGCCGAAGAGGTGTTGCTCAAGATGACCGACGAGTTCTCGAAGGTCACGGGCGAACTCGGCTTCGGCGCTGCCGACTCGATCCTCGGCTACTCCGCCTATGACGTGCTCATCGTTGCGTCGCTGATCGAGGCCGAGGCAGCGCTGCCGGAGGAACGGCCGCTCGTCGCCTCGGTGATCTACAACCGCCTTCGTGAGGGCTGGATCCTCGGCATCGACGCCACCTGTGTCTACGGCACCGGTCAACGGGGCGTCGAGCTGACGCAGGAGGTCCTCGACACCGAGGGTCCGTACAACTGCCGTCTCAACACCGGACTCCCGCCGACGCCGATCAACTCACCGGGAGCGGCGTCGCTCGCCGCGGCGCTGCAGCCGGCCGAGACCGACTACATGTACTACGTGCTCACCGGAGAAGACGGGACGCAGACCTTCGCCACCACGGAAGAGGAGTTCCTCGCAGCGAAGGCCATCTGTCAAGAGAAGGGTCTGTGCTGACCGGCTCGTCACCGACGCCGGACTTCGCGCTGCCGATCAGCGGAGCCACCCGGCTGGCCGCCGTGATCGGCGATCCCGTTCGACATTCCCGCTCGCCGGCGATCCACAACGCCGGGTTCGCCGCTGCCGGGCTCGATTGGCGGTACGTGGCGCTGCCCGTGAAGGCCGGCTGCGCCGCCGACGCCGTCGCTGCGATGGAGGTGCTCGGCATCGAGGGACTGTCGGTGACCATGCCCCACAAGGCCGACGTCTTCGCTGCACTGAGCCGACACACACCGGCCGCGGCCGCCCTCGGGGTGTGCAACTGCGTGTACCGGCAAGACGGAGAACTCGTCGGGGACAACACCGATGGCGACGGGTGCGTCGCCGCCGTGCATGCCGAGACCAACCTTCGGATCGAGGGCTCGACGGTCGTGGTCCTCGGGGCCGGGGGAGCGGCTCGATCGATCGTCGAGGCGCTCGGACGCGCCGGCGCCGCTGCGATCGGCATCGTCAACCGAACCGAATCGGCCGCTCACTCGGCCGCGGCGCTGGCCAACGTGGCATCGGTGGCCGATGTTGGCGAGGTGCGAACGGCCGACATCGTCGTGAACACCACCTCGGTGGGGATGGACGGCGGTCCTGCGCCGGATCGGAGCCCGATCGACGCCTCGCTGCTCGGCCGACAGAAACTCGTCGCCGACATCGTCTATTCGCCGTTGATCACTCGTCTGCTCGCCGACGCCGCTGCTGCGGGGGTGCCGACCATGGGCGGCCTGCCGATGCTGGTCCACCAGGCCGTCGCCCAGTTCGAGCACTGGACCGGCGTCCGCGCGCCGATAGCAGCGATGTCGCAGGCAGCTGGGGCGCGGGCAGCAGGGACGGATTCGGCCCCCGACGATGACCGTTGACGTCCGATTTCGTCGATGAGACGCTCAAAGCCGAACGACTCGGGCCGAAAGGGTGACCATCACCCGAACGTGTCTGTCGGTTCACCTACAGTTCGTTCGTCACCTCAGTAGCGAAGGGCACGGCGCGACATGCTCCAAGGATCACTCGACAACTTCGGACTCGACGAAGTCCTCGGTCTCCTCGCCGACACGGCGAAGACCGGTCGCATGCGGATCACCGGTGATCGTGGTTCGGGCTCGCTGTGGCTGGTGTCGGGCAAGCTCGTCGGCTCCGAGGCGTCCCGTGCCGACGCGGCCGGTCCCATCGACGAGACCATGTTCGAGTTGCTCCGCTTCAACACCGGCAACTTCTCGTTCAACTCCGACGAGACCCCAACCGAGGCGGCACCCGCGACCGATGTCGCCACGGTGCTCGAAGCCGCCTTCGACCGTCTCACGCAGTGGCGTGAGATCGAAGCAGTCGTTCCGTCACTGGCCCACGTGATCGCCCCGGTCTCGAGCCTTCCCGCCCCCGAGATGACCATCACGGCGGCCGAATGGGATCTGCTCATGGCCATCGGTGCCGGCACCGAGGTCGGGTCGGTCTGTGAGCATTTCGGTCTCGGTGAGGTCGAGGGCAGCCGCCGGGTCAAGCTCCTCGTCGAACGGTCGCTGATCACGATCGCCCCGCCTCATGCGGCTTCGGCCTCCACGAGCGATCACGCACTGGCCACCGATTCCGACGACTTCGGGCTCGCCCCGGCCGGCCTGACCACCGACGAGATCGCATCGCCGGCGAGTGTTGGCGCGTTCGATGCTGCCCCCACCCCGGTGGCGCCCGAGCACGCCGCACCCGTTGCTCCGGCGACCGCTTCCGCTCACGTCGCCGCAGCCGCTCCGGTGGCTGAGGCTGCACCGACAGCACACATCGCTCCGCCTGCCGAGGCTGCTCCGGCGACGCCGCCGCACCCGGGCGACCGATTCGGCGCCGATGCGTTCGGCGAGGCCCCGGTCGCCACGCCCACCGACGCCGGCTTCCTCGATCCGGGCGAGCGAGCCTGGAATCCGCTCGGCGACGACGCCGATCACGACTCGATCGCCGAAGCGACCGTTGCCGACCTCGGCGAGGAACCCGACGAGGCCGAGGCGTCGGCGCCACTCGATGTCAACGAGTTCTCGTTCCGGCCCGATCCGCCGGCGGTCGACCCCAGGTCGGGCCTCATGCGCCGAGCCTCCGACGCACTGCCGCCGCCCCCGCCCCCGGCTCCACCGGCGGCGTTCGAGCAGTTCGACGCGCCGACCCCACCGCCTCCGGCTCCGCCATCACCGGCCGACCTCGTCGGGTCGGAGCGGGTCGACGGGGCCGAGGCCCGTCGCTTGCTGTCGGGTCGTGGGACCGAGCGGTATGACTTCGAAGTCGCCGACCGTGGCGTCGACGACGAAGAGGACGACGGCAGCCTCCTCATGCAATACCTGCGAGACGAGAGCTGACCAACGTGTCGTCGCATCTGGTGCTGGCGATGGTGCTCGGCACCGTCGGTCTGATCATCGGCCCCCTGGTGGGGATCGTCGTCGACCGTGCGGTCGAGCGTGAGACGCCGGTGTTGGAACATCGCTGCCAGCGCTGTTCCGCCTCGCTCGGTTCCGCCTCGCTCGTCCCCGTCGCCTCGTGGTTCCGGCGCTGCCCGACCGACCCGACACATCCCCGTTGGCGCTACCCGGTGACCGATCTTGCCCTGGCCGCGTGCTTCGCCTTCATGGGGGCTCGGTTCGGCGCCTCCTGGATCCTGGTGCCCTACCTGCTCCTATTCGTGTCGTTCGTCGCAATGTCGATCATCGACCTCGAACACAAGCTGCTGCTCAACATCTTGACCTATCCGACCCTCGGTGCCGCCCTGTTCGGTGTGCTCGTCCTGTCGGGCCCCAATGACCACGCCGATGGCATCTACCCCGCGCTCATCGGCGCGCTCACGTATCTCGGGATCCTCGGCCTGGCCTTCATCGTCTACCCGCCGGGACTCGGCCTCGGCGACGTGAAGCTGGCGCCGACGCTCGGCCTCGCCATGGGATGGGTGGCCGCCGACTCGCTCACCGCCGTCATGATGGTGCTCTACGCCCTGCTGGTCGGTTTCTTCACCCTCGGTGTGCTCGGGGTGTTGTACGGCAAGGTGATGGGCAAGGGTCTGAAGGTCGAGCTGCCGGCCGGTCCGTTCCTGGTGCTCGGCGCCCTGGTGTTGATCGTGTACTCCGATCCGAGCCTGTCGGCGATCGGGGCCCCACTAGCCTGAGCGGATGACTCACGATTCCGGTCTGATCTGCGAGACGGTGCATTTGGGCGACGGCCGGTCGTATCCCGTACTGATCGGGCCCGGTGCGAGCCGCGAACTCGCCGGTGTCGTGCCGCCCTCCGCTCGCAAGGCTGCCATCGTCACCCAGGAGAACATCGGCCTCGAGGTCGATCCCGGTATCGAACACCGGGTGTTCCACGTGCCCGACGGTGAACGGGCCAAGACCCTCACCGAATTCGAGTCTCTCGTGCGCGGCTTCGCCCAATGGGGAATGAACCGCAACGACGTGGTGATTGCCGTCGGCGGGGGAGTGGTGACCGACCTCGGTGGCTTCGCCGCTGCTTCGTATCACCGGGGCATTCCCGTCGTGCACGTCAGTACCACACTGCTCGGTCAGATCGACGCGTCGATCGGGGGCAAATGCGGGGTGAACCTTCCCGAAGGCAAGAACCTCGTCGGGGCGTTCTGGCAGCCGTCGGCCGTGCTGTGCGACACCGACCTGTTCGCCACGCTGCCGCCCCGCGACTATCGGGCGGGCCTCGGCGAGATGGCGAAGTACCACTTCCTCGGCGGCACATCCCTGGGTGAGCAGGGAACGATCGCGCACCACTGCCTGCGTGGTCGCACCTTCGAATCGATGACCCTGGTCGAACGAGTCGCCGCCTCGGTGCGGATCAAGGCCGACGTCGTCGCCGCCGACGAACGCGAGGGCGGGTTGCGAGCGATCCTCAACTACGGCCACACGCTGGCCCATGCGCTCGAAACGGCCGCCGGCTACGACCTTCGCCACGGCGAGGCGGTCGCCATCGGCCTCGTCTACGCCGGTGAGCTCGCACGCCTGCTCGGCCGCATCGACGACGACCGCCTGGCCCAGCATCGTGTGGTCGTGAGCGGGTACGACCTCGTCACCACCGTCCCCGACGACGCCGACCACGATGAGCTGATCGCCCTGTTCGCTCGCGACAAGAAGGCACTCGACGGCGTCACCTTCGTGCTCGACGGACCCAACGGCGTCGAACCGGTGGTGATCGACGATCCCGACCTGTTGCTCACTGCGCTCGATCGGATGCGCCAGTGAGCGAGCAGGGTGCCAGCATCGATCGCAGCGGCCTGCCCGAGCTCGTCCCGTGCGATGTCGCGTCGAGGGTCGCTCGGGTGCGGAGCGCCATGGCCGAACTCGGCGTGGACTGGCTCGTGGTCACCAAGCCGGTGAACATCCGCTGGATGAGCGGTTTCACCGGTTCGAACGGCACGTTCATGGTCGGACCCGACGAGTGCCGTCTCATCACCGATGGGCGCTACGACGAGCAAGCCCATCGGCAGCTGGCGGCCAACGGCGTCGATGCCGCTGTCGAGATCACGGTGACCCAGGTGCCCACGCTCGTCGCCTCGACCATCGGTCGCGGTGACCGAGTCGGTCTCGAAGCCGACCACCTGGTGTGGAGCACGCTGAGCGACTACCAGGCCGAGCTGAGCGACGCCGAACTGGTCCCCACTCGCGGCCTCGTCGAAGGGCTGCGTCGGCACAAGGATCCCGGCGAGCGATCGCGACTCGAACGGGCCTCGGCCATCGCCGATCGGGCGCTGCTCGCCACCCTTGCACTCTTTGCCGAACGACCCACCGAGCGGGCGTTCGCCATGGCCCTCGACCATGCGATGCGCCAGCACGGTGCCGACGATGTGAGCTTCGAGACCATCGTCGCCTCCGGTCCCAACGCCGCGCTGCCGCACCACCGGCCGGGGGAGCGGACCATCGAGGCCGACGATCTGGTGGTGATCGACTTCGGCGCCAAGGTCGACGGCTACGGCAGCGACATGACCCGAACCTTCGTGGCCGGTGGCGAGCCAACGGCCGAGCAACAGCGTCTCTACGATGCCGTGGCAGCGGCACAGGCGGCCGGTGTCGCCGCCGTCCGGGCCGGTGCCGACCAGCGGTCGATCGACACGACCTGCCGTGACGTGCTCGCCCAGTTCGACCTGGCCGATGCGTTCGTCCACGGTACCGGCCACGGTCTCGGGCTCGAGATCCACGAGCAACCCATCCTGTCGGCTCGGTCCGTGGGTATCCTCACCGCCGGTCTGATCGTCACGGTGGAACCGGGCGCCTACCTTCCGGGTTTCGGAGGCGTGCGCGTCGAAGACACCGTCGTCGTGACCGACACCGGGTGTGTCCCCATCACCCATTGCCCGAAGGGTCTCGACCCGGTGGCAGTTGCACGAGCGAACCGCAGCGAGGACTCCTCCCATGGCCAACATCACCACGAATGACCTGAAGAACGGCATGACCCTCGAACTCGAGGGCGACCTCATGAGCGTCGTCGAGTTCCAGCACGTCAAGCCGGGCAAGGGCGGGGCATTCGTCCGCACCACGCTCAAGAACGTGCGCAATGGCGCGGTCGTCGATCGGACCTTCCGAGCTGGTGAACGAGTCGAGCGGGCGTTCATCGACAAGCGGACCCAGCAGTTCCTCTACCGAGACGGTAACGACTATGTCGTCATGGACAACGAGACCTACGACCAGCGCAACGTTCCGGGCGAATCACTGGGTGACGCCGTCAACTATCTCGTCGAGAACTCCACCGTGACGCTGTTGACCTTCGGCGACGAAATCGTCGGTGTCGACCTGCCGTCGTCGGTCGAGCTCGCGATCACCGAGACCGAACCCGGCGTCCAGGGCGACCGGGTGTCGGGGGCCCGCAAGCCGGCGACGCTCGAAACCGGGCTCGTGGTGCAGGTGCCGCTGTTCGTCGGACCCGGTGAGCGGATCAAGGTCGATACCCGCACCGGCGAATACATCACCCGCGCGTGAACAATCCGCTGGCACAGACCCGGCGAGACGCCAGGGAACGAGCGATCGAGCTGGCCTATGAGAGCGAGCAGCGCGCCATCGGGGCCGATGCCCTGTTGGCGGGGCTGGTCGTCGATCCCGATCCGTATGCGGCGCTCCTGCTCAAGGCCTCCGAACTCCAGCGGACCCGGGCCGAGACACTGATCGCGGAGCGGGCTCGCGGCTGGTCGCTCGACCGCATGCCCCTCATCGACCGGCTCGTCATGCGGATGGCCGTGGCCGAGATGATCACCACCGATACGCCCACCGGCGTGATCCTCGCCGAGGCCGTTGCCCTGGTGGGGCGGTACTCCACCGATGAGTCGACCCGATTCGTCAACGGCGTGCTCTCGGCCATTGCGGCCGACCTCCGCCCCTGAGCAAAGCTCCCCGGCCAACGTGTGACTTTCGTCACGCGATGGTCATTCAAGTCGGGCTGATGCGTCTCCGACAACCATGGGGTGAATCGCACCTCTCTCCTCCGCACGGTCGCAACGGCGACACTCGCCGCCTCGACATTGTTCGGTCTGGCCCCGGTCGACGTTGCCGGCGCCGAGACGACGGGGGCGTGGCTCGACACCAGTGACCGGCAGGCGGTCGTCTCGGCGTTCGAGACCGAGTATGCGAAACCGACACCGGCCATCGAGTGGACCGGCGACCGAGCGACCTGCAATGCAGGAACGACATCCCAGGCCTACCGGACGGCCGTCGTCGAGCGGATCAACTACTTCCGAGCCATGGCCGGCGTGCCCGTTGGGGTCGTGGAGAACGCGAACTGGTCGGCGCAGGCCCAGCAGGCGGCGGTGTCGATGAGCGCCACCGGGCGACTCAGCCACAACCCGGACAGCTCGTTTGCCTGCTTCAACAGCACCGTCAAGGCCTCGGCCGGGGCGAGCAACCTCTACCTGGGCCGGACCGGTCCGGCCGCGATCGACGGGTACGTGCAGGACCCCGGGGCGAGCAACGTGAGCACGGGCCACCGGTCATGGATCTTCCACTCGACGCTGCAAGAGGTCGGCGTCGGCGACCTGCCCTCGTCATCGACCAACTACTCGGCGAACACCCTGCAGGTGATCGACGCCAACCGAGCCTTCGCCAGCGAACCCACGTTGCGTGAAGGTGACGGGTTCGTCGCCTGGCCGGTCCGCGGCTACAACCCCGGCGCCTTGGTCTTCGATCGGTGGTCGTTCACCCTTCGAGGAGCGACCTTCGAGAGTGCGAATGTGACGGTGAGCCGTGGTGGCCAACCACTGTCGAGCACCGTGGTGCACCGCAGCACCCGAGCCAATGCCGCTCCGTTCCCGAACATCGTGTGGGAACCGCAGGGGGTGGACAAGAATCCGGCCACCGACGTGGTCTACACCGTCACCGTGTCGAATGTGACGGTCGGTGCCCAGCAGCGCACGTACACCTACGACGTGATCGTGCTGGGGCAGCAGGCCGGCGCCGGTGTTGGCGGTCCGCCCGCAGCGCCATCGGATCATGCGCCCTACATCACGGCCGCCTACAACGACTTCCTCGGTCGTAACCCCACTGCCAACGAGATCGCCTCGTGGAACGCCAAGCTGAACTCGGGCACCACTCGCTTCACCTTCGTCAACCAGCTCGCCGGCAGCGAGGAATGGACGAACGTGGTGGTCGACGACCTCTACCGCAACACCCTCGGGCGGACCGGCGACCCCGCCGGTCGGGCGTACTGGTCGGCCCAGCTCCGCAACCGAGTCCCGGTCGCCGCAGTCGCCGCCTCGTTCTACGGTAGCCCCGAGTACGTGCAACGCCAAGGTGGTACGTACGACCAGTGGGTCAACCAGCTGTACGGCGTGCTGCTCGCCCGGTCGGCCGATGCCGGCGGCCGGTCGTTCTGGTCGGGGCAAGCCAACATCGTCGGCTCCCACTCGGTTGCCTTCGAGTTCTACCAGTCGTTCGAGAGCCGTCAGGCCCGGGTCACGGCGCTCTATCGCAAGCTCCTCGACCGGGACCCGGACCCCGCTGGTCGGGACTACTGGGCCGGCGTGCTGGCCTCCGGGAACGACCTCGACTTGGCCGGCTTGCTGGCCAGCAGCGACGAGTACTACGCCCGCTCATCGATGGTCTAGTCTCGGCGGGTGATCGAGAACGCCGTCAAGAACCGTTGGAACGCAGGTGAAGAAGCGCTGGGGCTGTGGCTCGGCGCCGCTGATCCACGGACGGCCGAGATGCTCGGTTCGCTGCCGTACCACTACATCAACGTCGACCTGCAGCACGGTCTCAACGACTACGACACGATGCTGGCGACGTTCCAGGCGCTGCGCTGGTCGAACGCCATGCCGTTCGTCCGGGTCCCGTGGAACGAGCCGGGCGTGATCGGTCGGGTTCTCGACGCCGGAGCCATGGGCGTGATCATCCCGATGGTCAACTCGGTGGCCGAGGCTGCCGACGCCGTGGCCTTCTGCCGCTATCCACCGGCGGGTCGGCGGAGTTTCGGCCCGATCCGCGCCGGTTCCGCTCTCGGCGGCCGCTACTACCAGGAGTCCAACGGCCAGGTGGCGGTCATTCCCATGATCGAGACGGTCGAAGCGCTCGAGGCGATCGATGACATCCTCGCCGTCGATGGCATCGACGCCGTCTACGTCGGCCCGTCCGACCTGGCCCTCTCGCTCGGGCTCGGCCCCGGCAACGACCACCCCGAGCCCGTCTTCGTCGAGGCAATCGATCGCATTCTCGCCGCCTGCGAGCGTCACGGCGTGATCGCCGGCATCCACTCCCAGCCCGACGTGGTCGACTTGCGCCGCTCGCAGGGATTCAAGATGATCACGGTCACCAGCGACACCGCGGCGCTCATGGACGGCGCCGCCCGGGCTCTCGACGTCGCCGGTACCCCGCCGGTCTATTGACCGCGTCGTGATTGCTCACGCCATTCGCGAGATCGGGCTGTCCGATCGGGCAGTGCTCGCGGCGGCCGTCGATGCGTTCGGAGCGACCGACGATCGCAGCGACGAATGGGTCACCGGGTTCGTCGCCGACCGCCTGTCGTTCGCCTTCGTCGCACTTGGTGCCGACGACGAAATGCTCGGCTGGATCTGGGGCTCGATCATTCGCCGTCCCGACGCGCCGGCGACCGCCAGGATCGAGGCCCTCGACGTCCGGTCCGACGCCCGACGTTCCGGGATCGGATCGATGCTGTTCGACGCCGCCTACGCCCACGCCCGCCAGCTCCTGTGCGGTGACGTGGTGGCCGACGTGTCGCCCGACGCCGGTCCTGCGGTCGTCGGATTCGTCGAGTCGCTGCGTCCGGTGCGTTCGGCTCGAGCGCAGGTGTGCTGGTCGCTCTAGCCCGCTAGGGTGCCCAGCGTACATGTCCGTGAAGCGGGTCCTGTGAGGCTCGCACGGAGCCCCGAAAGGATCGTTCATGGCTGAACGCGAACGCCGTCGCACGCCCCCGTATGGGGGCGTTTTTGTTGCTCGGACCGAGATCCTCGACGCCGATGCCGTGGCCCGAGCGGTGCGACGGATGGCGCACGAGATCATCGAGCGCAACGAAGGTCTCGCCGACGTGGTGATCGTCGGTCTCCAGACGGGCGGGGTTCCCTTTGCCGAGGCAATCGCCGAGGCGTTGGGCCAGATCGAGTCGGTCGAGGTCCCCGTCGGCAAGCTCGACGTCGCGTTCTATCGCGACGACATCAAGCTGCGCCCGGTCCTCCCTGAGGCCATCACCGACGTCCCGTTCGACATCTCACGCAGCGTCGTCGTGCTCGTCGACGACGTGCTCTTCACTGGCCGGACCATCCGGGCCGCTCTCGACGCGCTCATCGATCAGGGGCGGCCCCGGGCGATCCAGCTGGCCGTGATGATCGATCGTGGGCATCGGGAGGTCCCGATCCGGCCTGACTACGTCGGCAAGAACCTGCCGACCCGACTGAGCGAGGTCGTCAACGCCACCCTCGACGGGGTCGAACTGGGCGAGATGGAACGCTGATGCGCCACTTCCTCGACATCGCCGACCACGACGCGTCCGAACTCACCTCGATCCTCGACCTCGCCGAACAGTTCTCCACCGTGCTCGACCGCGACGTGCCGAAGGTCCCGGCCCTTCGGGGCCGCACCATCGTCCTCGCCTTCTTCGAGGACTCCACGCGAACTCGCACCAGCTTCGATCTCGCCGCTCGCCGCCTGTCGGCCGACGTGGTCAATTTCGCGGCCGGCTCGTCCTCGCTGAAGAAGGGCGAGTCGCTTCGCGACACGATCGAGACCATCGCCGCGATGGGCATCGACGCCCTGGTCGTTCGCCACGCCAGCTCCGGTGCAGCGTCACAGATCCGGCAGTGGACCGACGCGTCGGTCATCAACGCCGGCGACGGTTGGCACCAGCATCCGACCCAGGCGATGCTCGACGCGTTCACCATCCGCCGTCGGCTGGGTTCGATCGAGGGGCGCCACATCTTGATCTGCGGCGACGTGCAGCACTCCCGGGTCGCCCGATCCGACGTGGAGGCGTTCACCCGACTCGGAGCGAAGGTCACGCTCGTCGCCCCCCGTACCTTGCTGCCCCCGACCCTCGAGGGATGGCCGGTCGAGGTCGCGCCATCGCTCGACGACGTCATCGCCGACGTCGATGTCGCGTACTTCCTGCGCATCCAGAAGGAGCGCATGTCCGAGGCGCTGCTGCCAAGCGACCGTGAATACCGGGATCGCTTCGGGCTGACCGTCGAACGAGCGAAGCGACTCGCACCCGACGCCGTGATCATGCACCCAGGGCCCATGAATCGTGGGGTCGAGATCGACCCGGCGGTCGCCGACGATCCCCGCAGCGCCGTCCTCGATCAGGTGGCCAACGGGGTGGCGGTCCGCATGGCGGTGCTCTACACCGTGCTCGGCCCGGGCCAATTCGACCAGATCGATCCGGGAGCCGCAGCATGACAACGGTTGCCTCAGCGCTCACGCTGTTCACCAACGCCACGGTGCTCGACCGCAATGGCCGTCGACGTGCCGATGTCGTTGTCGACCGCCTCGGCGGTGAAGTGGTTGCGGTCGAGTCCGGAATCGACGCGACCGGCCTCGACGTCATCGACGTGTCGGGGTGCGTGATCACCCCGGGCTTCGTCGACCTGGCCACCCACCTGCGGGAACCGGGCGACGAAGCGGCCGAGAACATCCGCTCCGGCAGTCGGGCCGCGGCCTGCGGAGGCTACACCGCCGTGGTCGCGATGCCGGACACCGAACCGTGCCTCGACTCGGCCTCGACGTTGGCCATGGTGCGATCCGCCGCCGTGGGCGTGTCGTGCGAGATCGCCGCAGCCGGCGCGATCAGCGCCGGGCGCCGTGGCACGGAGCTCGCGCCGATCGGTGAACTCGCCGATCTCGGCGTGCGGATCTTCACCGACAACGGTCGGGGAGTGCAGAATCCCCAGCTCCTGCGGCGGGCACTCGAGTACGCCGATTCCATCGACTCGTCGATCGTCCTGATGCAGTCCGGAGCGCTCGGCGAACTCGCAGCGGGATCGGTCATGCATGAAGGACCCTGGTCGGTTCGCCTCGGCCTCGCTGGACAGCCGTCGCTCGCCGAGGACCTGTTCGTCCAGCGTGATCTCGCGCTGGCGGCGCTCACCGGGGCACGACTGCACCTGCAGGTGTCCACGTCCGGTGCGGTCGAGGCAGTCCGCCGGGCCAAGGCCGATGGTGTCCGGGTCACGGCCTCGGTTTCGCCCCACCACCTCGTACTCACCGATGC
Organism: Acidimicrobiales bacterium; assembly: GCA_041394265.1. Lineage (NCBI taxonomy): Bacteria > Bacillati > Actinomycetota > Acidimicrobiia > Acidimicrobiales > Acidimicrobiales bacterium. The sequence continues at coordinate 156,712 of JAWKIO010000006.1, read as the reverse complement.
CGCGTGCGCCGGGTACGATCCGAGATTCCGCATCGAGCCGCCGCTTCGAGGCGATGACGACGTCGCTGCCGTCCGGGCGGGGCTGGCCGACGGCACCATCGACGCCATCGCCACCGCCCACCAGCCGCATGCGCCCGACGCCAAGGAACGGCCGTTCGACCAGGCGCCGGCGGGTGCCATCGGACTCGAAACGGCACTGGCCATCGCACTGGCCGACAGCGGGCTCGATCTCGACGAACTCGTCCCGCTGCTGTCGTGGCAACCCGCCGAGATCGCCGGCCTCGACCACCGGCACGGCCGCCCGATCGAGGCCGGCGAGCCGGCGAATCTGACCATCATCGACCCGGAGTGCGAGTGGACGGTCGACCCGACGGCCTTCGCCTCCAACGCAACGAACTCGCCCTTCATCGGGCGCCAACTCAAAGGAAAGGTCCGGCACACGGTGTATCGAGGACAACTCGTGGTGATCGACGCAGCCCCCGTCGAGATGCGCAGCATCTCAGCAGACGCAAGCGCGGCGGTGGCTCGATGAGCGAAACAACCGCACGTGAGCTGCGGCCGGGTGCGCTCGTGATGAGCGACGGCTCGGTCTTCGAGGGCGAACTCATCGGCGCACCGCTCGACGGCGAGGTCCGTCCGTTTGCCTCCGGCGAAGTTGTCTTCAACACGGCGCTCGCCGGGTACCAGGAGATCGTCACCGACCCGTCCTACGCCGGGCAGATCATCACCTTCACCTATCCGCACATCGGTAACTACGGCGTGAGTGCCGACGACAGCGAGAGCCGGGGCACCTTCGCTCGCGGTGTCATCGTGCGCGACCTCGCCCGTCGTCACTCCAACCACCGGGCCGAGGGCGACCTCGAGGCATTCCTCACCGCCCACGGGCTCAGCGGGATTGCCGGTGTCGACACTCGCCGTCTCACTCGCTTGATTCGCGATGCCGGTGCGCTCCCCGGGGCGTTCGGGCCGGTCGGCGACGACACCTACGACGCCGACGTCGCCAACCTCCTCGCAGCGGCCAAGGCCGAGCCCGGCACCGACGGTGTCGACCTCGTTGCCCAGGTCACCACCAACCAGCCCTACGAGGTGCCGAGCACCGGCGGTAACCGCTCGATCGTCGCCTTCGACTTCGGGATCAAGTCCAACATCGTGCGCCACCTCGCCGAACTCGGCGATGTCACGGTGGTGCCGGCGTCGACCTCCGCCGCCGAGGTCCTGGCAATGGCTCCCGACGGCGTCTTCCTGTCGAACGGTCCCGGCGACCCCGAGGTCGTCGATTACGCAGTCGACGCCGTGCGCGAACTCGTCGGACAGGTGCCGATCTTCGGCATCTGCCTCGGCCATCAGATCCTCTCGCTGGCGGTCGGGGCTCGGATCGAGAAGCTGCCGTTCGGCCACCACGGTGCCAACCACCCGGTGCAAGACGCCGACACGGGCAAGGTCGAAGTGACGAGTCAGAACCACAACTTCGCCGTCGTCGCCGAGTCGCTCGCGGGCATCGCCGAGGTCACCCACCTCAATCTCAACGATGGCGTCTGCGAAGGCATGCGGCTGCTCGACGCTCCGGCGTTCAGCGTGCAGCACCATCCCGAAGCGAGTCCCGGTCCCCACGACTCGCTGTATCTGTTCGATCGATTCGAGGCGCTGATGGCTGCGGCCGATGCCACCTCGACCGAGAAAGAGGCCTGAGCATGCCCCGCCGCAACGACCTGCACACCATTCTGGTCATCGGTTCCGGTCCGATCGTGATCGGCCAGGCCTGCGAGTTCGACTACTCGGGCACCCAGGCCTGCCGGGTGCTTCGTGAGGAGGGCTACCGAGTCGTCCTCGCCAACTCGAATCCGGCCACGATCATGACCGATCCCGAGTTCGCCGACGCCACCTACATCGAGCCGCTGAACCTGGCCGTGCTCACCAAGATCATCGAGGCCGAGAAGCCCGACGCGCTGCTCCCGACGCTCGGTGGACAGACGGCGCTCAACCTGGCGATGGAACTGGTGGCCGCCGGTGTCCTCGACGAGCACGGTGTCGAACTCATCGGTGCCGACGCCGAGGCCATCGCCACCGCCGAGGACCGAGAGCGGTTCAAGCACGCCATGATCGAGATCGGTATGGAGGTGCCGCGCAGCGGTACCGCCCGTGGTGAGGGGGCCGACAAGAACGCAGCCGTCGAGTTCGGCATGGCCCAGGCCCGCGAGATCATCGAAGAGATCGGGCTACCGATCGTGATCCGTCCCGCCTACATCCTCGGCGGTCGTGGCACCGGCACCGCAGCCACCATGGAGGAGTTCGAACAGGTCGCTCGCAACGGCCTGCTCGCCAGCCCGATCACCGAGATCCTCATCGAGGAGTCGATTGCGGGCTGGAAGGAATACGAGCTCGAGGTCATGCGCGACCGCGACGACAACCAGGTCATCATCTGCTCGATCGAGAACCTCGATCCGATGGGTGTGCACACCGGCGATTCCATCACCGTCGCCCCGGTCCAGACCCTCTCCGACGTCGAATACCAGGAGATGCGCGACGCCGCGTTCGCCTGCCTGCGGCGCATCGGGGTCGAGACCGGTGGCTCGAACGTCCAGTTCGCCGTCGATCCCGCCACCGGGCGACGGGTCATCATCGAGATGAATCCCCGAGTCAGCCGCTCCTCGGCACTGGCGTCGAAGGCCACGGGATTCCCGATCGCCAAGATCGCCGCCAAGCTGGCGGTCGGCTACACCCTGCCCGAGATCCCGAACGACATCACCGAGGTCACCCCGGCCAGCTTCGAGCCGGTCATCGACTACGTCGTCACGAAGATCCCGCGTTGGGCGTTCGAGAAGTTCCCCGGGACCTCGGGTCGGCTCGGCACTTCGATGCAATCGGTCGGTGAGGTGATGGCCATCGGTCGGACGTTCCCGGAGAGCCTGCAGAAGGCATGCCGTTCGCTCGAACAGGGCTACACCGGCCTGGGCGCCTCGGCCTCGGAGGACCGGTTCGCCGACATCGCCGACGCCGACCTGCTCGATCGGGCCTGCTTCGGGACGCCCGACCGTCTGTTCGAACTGGCGGAGCTCCTGCGGCGAGGCATCAGCGTCGACACCCTCTACGAACGGACCCGGGTCGATCCGTGGTTCCTCGATCAGATGTCCATCATCGTCGAGGAGCGTGCCGCCCTCGAAGCCCGCCACGCCGAAGGCGCATCGATCGGCGACCTCGGGCGGCGTGAGCTGCGGCGGGCCAAGCAGCTCGGGTTCTCCGATGCCCAGCTCGCCTACCTCTTCGATTCCGACGAGGCGACGGTGCGGGCGCACCGGATCTCGGCGGGTGTCGTCGCCACGTTCAAGACCGTCGACACCTGCGCCGCGGAGTTCGACGCCAAGACCCCGTACCACTACTCGACCTATGAGGACGAGAGCGAGGTCACGCCGGGCGCCAAGGACCGCATCATCATTCTCGGCTCCGGTCCCAACCGGATCGGGCAGGGCATCGAGTTCGACTACTGCTGCGTCCACGCCAGCTTCGCGCTGCAGGAGGCCGGCTTCGAGACGGTCATGGTCAACTGCAACCCCGAGACCGTGTCGACCGACTACGACACCTCCGACCGGCTCTACTTCGAGCCGCTCACCTACGAAGACGTCATGAACGTCATCGAAGCCGAGCACCCCATCGGCGTCATCGTGTCGCTCGGCGGTCAGACGCCGCTGAAGCTGGCCGACGTCCTGCCTCCCGAACTCGTGCTGGGAACGTCGCCCGCGTCGATCGACGCGGCGGAAGACCGCGACCACTGGTCATCGCTGTGTGCTCGCCTCGAGATCCCCCAACCAGCAGGCGGAACCGCAGGATCCCTCGACGACGCACTCAAGGTCGCCACACGGATCGGGTATCCCGCGCTGGTTCGACCGAGCTACGTGCTCGGCGGTCGGGCCATGGAAATCGTCTACGACGACGCCGACCTCGCCTCCGCCATGGCCGCAATCGGATCGCTCGGGTCGCTGGGACGCGAGGGTGGCCTGTCCGCCGAGCGCCCGGTGCTGGTCGACCGGTTCCTCGAAGACGCGATCGAAGTCGACGTCGACGCCATCCGCGACGCCACGGGCGACACCATCATCGGCGGTGTCATGGAACACGTCGAAGAGGCTGGTGTGCACTCCGGCGACTCGGCCTGCGTGCTGCCGCCGCCGAACCTGGCGGATGCCACGATCGCCGTGCTCGAGGACTACACCCGGCGGATCGCCGAAGATCTCGACGTCGTGGGCCTCATCAACGTCCAGTACGCGGTGAAGGCCACCGGGACCGGTGCCGGGCAGGTCTTCGTCATCGAGGCCAACCCGCGGGCCTCGCGCACCGTGCCCTTCGTGGCCAAGGCGACCGGGCGGCCGCTGGCCAAGGTCGCGGCGCGTGTCATGGCCGGGGCCACGCTCGGCCAGCTGCGCACCGAGGGTCTCCTCCCTGCGCACGGCTGGCGCACCGACTACTACTCGGTGAAGGAGGCGGTGCTGCCGTTCAACCGGTTCCCGAACTCCGATGCCCTGCTCGGCCCCGAGATGCGCTCGACCGGTGAGGTCATGGGCATCGACGTGACGCCGGGCCTGGCGTTCGTGAAGAGCCAGTTCGCTGCCGGCAACGATCTGGTGAAGGACCAAGGCGTCATCTTCCTGTCCCTCGCCGATCGCGACAAGGCGGCCGGGCTCGAGATCGCTGCGCTGTTCGCCGAGCTCGGGTTCCGCTTCGCTGCCACCGCCGGCACGGCGGCCGCACTGCGCTCGGCGGGCATCGAGGTCGAGACCGAACTGGCCAAGATCGTCGAAGGCGCCGACCTCGATCCGACGACGGCTCCGAGCGACCGACCGAAGACGGCGCTCGACCTCATGGCCGCCAACGGCGTGTCCCTCGTCATCAACACCCCGCGTGGTCGCGGGGCCCGGGCCGACGGTGGCTACATTCGCACCGCCGCCGCCCAGAACGGCGTTCCGTTGCTCACCACGGTGTCGGCGGCACTCGCCGCCGCTCGCGGGCTGGCCCAGTGGGACGACGACGCCATGGTGGTTCGGTCGATCCAATCACTCCACGAGCATCTCGGATGATCGGGCGCCGCCTGCGTCGGGCCGGCGACGCCGTCGGGGTCGATCTGCGCACCACGGTGGGTTCGGTCCCTCTTCGCAACCCCGTTCTGACCGCGGCAGGCACCGCGGGACACGGGGCCGAACTCGAGGCGTTCGGCGCGCTCAGCGAACTCGGTGCGGTGGTGGTGAAGTCGCTTGCACCCTTTGCATGGGCAGGCAACGCCCCGATCCGGGTGCACCAGACGCCGTCGGGCATGATCAACTCCGTTGGGCTGCAGGGGCCGGGCGTCGAAGCCTGGTTGGTCGACGAGCTTCCGGAGCTCGACGCCGTCGGTGCCGCCGTGGTGGCCTCGATCTGGGGTCGCTCGGTCGACGACTATCGGGCGGCCGCTGAGATGTTGGCCGATGCACCGCCCTGTGTGGTGGCGGTCGAGGTCAACATCAGCTGCCCCAACACCGAGAAGGGCAACGAGTTGTTCGCTCACTCGGCCGACACGACCGCCGCAGTCGTCGCCGCCACCGAGGCGTGCCGTCGCCCTCGCTGGGCCAAGCTCAGTCCCAACGTCGGTACCGGACTGGCCGACATCGCCGGTGCGGCTGCCGAGGCGGGAGCCGAGGCGGTCACCTTGGTCAACACCTACTTCGGCCTGAGTGTCGATCCGGTCACCCGACGCCCTCGATTGGGCAACGGCGCCGGAGGCGTCTCCGGCCCCGCCATCCATCCACTCGCGGTCAAGGCCGTCGCCGATGTGCATGCCCGTCATCCCGAGTTGCCGATCGTCGCGGCCGGCGGCGTCGCCACCGTCGACGACGTCGTCGAGTTCGCGCTCGTCGGCGCCAGTGCCGTCCAGGTCGGCACGGCCACCTTCGCCGATCCTGGCACCTGTCACCGACTAACCACCGACTTGGCCGCCTGGTGCGCTAAACAAGGCGTGGCATCGTTCGCCGAACTCGTCGGCGCGGCCGAGATGTAGCCCGGTCCCCGGCCTCTGCGGATCATCCCGTATCACCACTTTCGAACCAACACCTCCCAGCCCAACACTTTCTCCCAGCCAACATCACCCCGAACGAGGAGCACACCGTGGCGGACAGCACAACCACCGAACCGAGCACGACGCCGACCAGCGACGCCGCGCCGGCCACCGAAGGACTCTCGCCGAGCACCAGGGCCAAGACGGCGCTCGCCCTCGACGTCGACGACCTCGTCTCGGCGAATCGACTCGCCCGACAGCTGGCGCCGTGGTTCGGCGTCGTCAAGATCGGGCTCGAGCTCTACACCGCCGCCGGGCCCGACGCGATCGGTGCCATGGTCGACCAGGGCTATGACGTCTTCCTCGACCTCAAGCTGCACGACATTCCCACCACTGTCGGCAAGGCATCGTCGGTGGCTGGTGCCCTTGGCGTCAGCTACCTCACGATGCACGCGCACGGTGGCCCCGCCATGCTGCGAGCCGGCGTCGAGGGGTTCAAAGAAGGGGCACTGAAGGCCGGGCTGCCTGAGCCGACCGCACTCGCCATCACCGTGTTGACCAGTGACACCGATGCGCCGGACCACATCGTCCCCAATCGTCTGCGGGTTGCCGTCGAGGCCGGGTGCGGCGGCATCGTCTGCGCTGCGTCCGACTTGCGTGACATCCGAGAGATGGCGCCACGCATCAAGCGAGTCGTCCCCGGCATTCGAGCGGCCGATGGCGATCGTCACGATCAGCCCAAGGCGGTCACGCCCGCCATCGCCCTCGAGAGTGGTGCCGACCTCATCGTGGTCGGCCGTGCGGTCACTCTGGCCCAGGATCCCGAGGCCGCTGCGGCGGTGCTCTTCGCCGGTCTCGAGTAGGCCGACCAGCGTTGTCCTTGAGACGCCCGTCACACCAGAGTTCGCGATTGGCCCAAGTCGCACGATGATCTGAGGTAGTGTTCGCGGCATGCCAAATCCACCACAGTTGACTCCGGAACAGCGGACGGCCGCGCTCGCCAAGGCAGCCGAGGCTCGTCGAGTGCGAGCTGATGTGAAGGCTCGTCTCAAGATGGGGACCGTGACGCTCAACGAGCTGATCGATCAGGCCGACGGTGATCCCATCGTCGCGAAGATCAAGGTGCTCGCCGTGCTCGAATCACTTCCGGGCATCGGCAAGGTCACCGCCCGTCGCAAGATGGAAGAGATCGGCATCGCCGAATCTCGCCGTCTGTCGGGCCTTGGCCCCCAGCAGCGTGAGAAACTCCTGAGAGAGTTCGCCTCCTGAGCTCAGATGTTGCACAACGGCAACCACTCGTGGTCGTCGTTTCCGGGCCCGGCGGTGTCGGCAAGGGCACCGTTGTCGCCGAATTGATGTCGCGTCACCCTGAGCTGTGGCTGTCGCGTTCATGGACCACGAGAGAACGGCGTCCGGGTGAGGCCGAGGACGCCTACGTCTTCGTCAGTCGAGACGAGTTCGAGGCGCGTATCGACGCCGGAGGATTCCTCGAATACGCCGAGTTCCTCGACAACTACTACGGCACCCCGACCCCCGAGGCGCCGCCCGGGCGCGATCTCATCCTCGAGATCGACGTCCAAGGAGCGCGCCAGGTCGTGGCGCTCGATCCCGACGCATTGCTGATCTTCCTCGAAGCGCCGTCGGTCGATGAACAAGAAGCGCGGCTGCGCCGTCGCGGCGATCCTTCCGACAAGGTGGCCCAGCGGCTGGCCAAGGCACGCGAGGAAGCCGACGCCGGCGCCGAGCTCGGTGCCACCACCATCGTGAACGTCGAGGTCGGCCAGTGTGCCGACGACATCTATGCCGCCATCGTCGCCGCTCGCGAGCGGTCGACTGCTCCGGAGATGGCGGCCGACTCACACCAACAGCGGCTATAGTCGTCAGCTGCTCCGAGGAGGCCCGATGGCTGCACGATACGACACGATGATGAGCCCCGAAGTCGAGGGCCTGATGGACCGAGCGGGTTCGAAGTTCTCGCTGTGCACGCTGGCCGCGACCCGTGCCCGCGAGATCAACGCCTACTTCAACACGCTGGGTCAGGGCGTCGGGTCGATGGTGCCGCCGCAGGTCACCTCGGTGGCTCGCAAGTCGTTGTCGATCGCGTTCGAGGAGATCGCCGCCGACAAGATCGTGCCGATCATCCCCGAGCCGGTGGCCGAGACCACCGACGACGACTCCGACGACGCCGCCTGATCCGGTTCGGCCGTCACCGTGGATCCCATCCTCGGCAACAAGCGCATCGTTCTCGGCGTCACCGGCGGCATTGCCGCGTACAAAGCCATCGAGGTCATGCGCCGTCTGGTCGACCTCGGTGCCCATGTGGTGCCCGTGCTCACCGACGCGGCGCTGCACATGGTCGGGCCCACCACGTTCACCGCACTCGGGTCCGAACACGTCAAGACCTCGTTGTGGGATGACCCCGATCCGATTCCCCACACCACGATGGGGCAGACTGCCGATCTGATCCTGGTCTGCCCGGCGACGGCACGGATCCTCGCCGACTATCGAATGGGACGCTCGGCCGACCTGCTGTCGGCCACGCTGATCGCCACGGTCGCCCCGGTGGTCGTAGCGCCCGCGATGCACACCGAGATGTGGGATCACCCGGCGGTCCAGGAGAACCTCGAGGTGCTCCGCGATCGCGGTGTTCACATCGTCCCGCCCGAGGAAGGCCGACTCGCCGGCGGTGACATCGGTCGTGGCCGTCTGGCCAGTCCTGCCACCGTGGTGGAAGCCGTCGTCGACATCCTGACCCAGACCGACGATCTCACCGGCCGGAGCGTGATGGTCACCGCCGGGGGCACCCGTGAGGCAATCGACCCGGTGCGCTACATCGGCAACCGGTCGTCGGGCAAGCAGGGCTACGCCATTGCCGAGGCCGCACGCCGGCGAGGGGCCGATGTCACGCTCGTCACCACCGTCGACCGACCCGTGCATCCCGCGATCGACGTCGTCAGCGTCGAGACCGCACAGCAGATGGCCGACGCCGTGAATGCACGCTCGGCGTCGAGCGACGTGATCGTCATGGCCGCCGCCGTCGCCGACTTCCGCCCCGCCACGGTGGCCGGGGACAAGATCAAGAAGCACGAAGGCGTCCCCCAGGTCGTCCTCGAACCGACCGTCGACATCCTTGCCGGCCTCGGAGCCAACAAGCCCGCAGGCCAGGTGCTCATCGGTTTCGCCGCCGAGACCAACGACCTCGAAGCCAACGCCAAGGGAAAGCTCGAGCGCAAGAACGCCGACTTCATCGTGGCCAATGATGTCTCGGCGCCGGGGGTCGGTTTTGCCTACGACACCAATGCCGTCACCATTTATGGTGTGGAAGGTGTTGTACAGCGCACCGAACTTGCCGACAAGAACCTTGTGGCCGATGTCGTGCTCGACGTTGCGGTAGCGAAATTGCACGCCATCGACGCCCCCGAACACCCCTGATTTCGTACCCCTTCGAAAGCGAGCTCCGTTGAAGAATTTCACGTTTACGTCTGAGTCGGTGACCGAGGGTCATCCTGACAAGATGGCGGATCAGATTTCTGATTCGATTCTGGATGCGTTGTTGGAGCAGGATCCGATGTCTCGGGTGGCGTGTGAGACGCTGGTGACCACGGGCATGGCGATCATTGCTGGTGAGATCACCACGAACGCCTATGTCGATATTCCATCGGTGGTGCGCAAGACGATCACGCGGATTGGTTACGACAAGGAGTCCTACGGGTTCGATGGGAACACCTGTGGGGTGATGGTCGCGATCGATGAGCAGTCGGCCGATATCGCTCAGGGTGTGGACAAGTCCGAGGAGTTGCGGGGCGGGTCGGGGACGACCGACGCGTATGACGAGCAGGGTGCCGGTGACCAGGGCATGATGTTCGGCTACGCCTGCAACGAGACCGATGTGTTGATGCCGCTACCGATTCATACGGCGCATCGGATGGCGGAGCGCCTGGCCGATGTGCGGAAGGCGGGCACGGTGCCGTATCTGCGTCCGGATGGCAAGACCCAGGTGACGTTCGACTATGAGGATGGCAAGCCGGTCCGGTTGCGGACGGTGCTGATCTCGACCCAGCACGATGATGGGATCGATCGGGATTCGATGATTCGTCCGGATCTGATCGAGAACGTGATCCGTCCGGTGATTCCGGAGCAGTTCGCGGATGACGATTATGAGGTGTTGGTGAATCCGACGGGCCGGTTCGTGATCGGTGGTCCGGTGGGTGATGCGGGGTTGACGGGCCGGAAGATCATCGTGGACACCTATGGCGGGTCGGCTCGTCATGGTGGTGGTGCGTTCTCGGGGAAGGATCCCTCGAAGGTGGATCGTTCGGCTGCGTATGCGACGCGGTGGGTGGCGAAGAATTTGGTGGCGGCTGGTGCGGCGGATCGGTGTGAGGTGCAGGTGGCGTATGCCATTGGTGTGGCTCGTCCGATGTCGGTGATGGTGGAGACGTTCGGGACCGAGCATGTGGATCCGGTCAAGATCGCGGCGTGTGTGAACGAGGTGTTCGATCTTCGTCCGGGGGCGATTCTGGATCATCTGGCGTTGCGTCAGCCGATCTATTCGCAGACGGCGGCGTATGGGCATTTCGGTCGTGAGGACGGTTCGTCGTTCACGTGGGAGCGCCTCGATCGGGTCGACGCCGTCAAGACCGCCCTCGGTCTCTGATCAGCCCGCTGCTTCGAAGCTGATCTGCTCCGGCGGTCACGCTGGTCAGGCTGGCGATCGACCGTAGGCTCAGGGGTGTGTCAGCACCCCGTGTCGTTCGAGTCCTCCCCGAGGTCTCGGGGTTGGACAAGACGTTCGACTATCTCGTGCCCGCCCCCTGGGCGGGCACGGTCGCGCCCGGCGACATGGTGCGGGTCGACCTACACGGGCGGCGTATTGCCGGTTGGGTGATCGAGGTCGACGTCGAGCCACCGAGCGGCGTCGAGCTGCGAACGATTTCCAAATGGTCGTCGGTCGGGCCGCCCGCCGACATCATCGACCTCGCCCGTTGGGCCGCCCACCGCTGGCATGGTCGCCTCGGCACCGTCATGAAGACGGCATCCCCCGAGCGAATGGTCGACGCCGTACCCGAGGGCCGGTCGGGACCGCAACAGTTGGCCGAGACGGTGCTCGACCCCCTGGGCGAGTTGGCACTCGAGGCCCTTGCCCTTCCCGGTGTCAGTGTCCTGCGGGCGTCGCCGGCCTCCGATCTGTTCGGTGTCGTTGCCGCCGCCGCCCGCACCGGCGACGCGATCGTCATCACGCCCGACGTCGCCGACGCCCGCTACCACGGGGCCCGGCTGCGTCGGGCCGGTGGAATCATCCGCCTCTCCGGCCGTGACTGGGCCCTGGGCGCAAGCGGCGGCGTCGTGATCGGCGCACGGAGCACCGTCTGGGCACCCGTTGCCGATCTGGCCGCCGTGGTCGTTCTCGACGAGCATGCCGAGTCGCTCCAGGAGGAGCGCAATCCCACCTGGCATGCTCGCGACGTTGCGATCGAGCGAGCCCGACGCGCCGGGGTGCCGTGTCTGCTGGTGTCGCCATGCCCATCGCTGGCGGCACTCGCCGTCGCCGATCGGGTCCTGACGCTGTCCCGTTCGGTCGAGCGAGCCGGTTGGCCACCGATCCAGGTGGTGGACCGCCGGCGAGAGGATCCGGGGCGATCCGGCATCTTCTCACCCCAGCTCGCCAGCCAGCTCCACGCCGGCCGGGCGTCGGGGGAGCGGGTGGTCTGCGTGCTCAACCGCAAGGGCCGGGCACGAATGTTGGCCTGCGGAACCTGCGGCGAGCTGATCAAGACCGAGGACGGCGAACATCTCATGGCCGAAGTCGACGACGAGCTGATCGCCTGGACCGGGGAGCGGCGCCCCAAGGTCTGTGCCAACTGCGGGGGCACCGGCCTCAAGCGCCTGCGGCTCGGGGTCGATCGGGTCCGCGAGGAATTGGCGGCGCTGGCGCAGGAACCCGTCGGCGAGCTCGACGACGACTCGTCGGCTCGGATCGTGGTGGGGACCGAGGCCGTTCTGCATCGCGTGCCCGAGGCCGGCCTGGTCGTGTTCCTCGACTTCGACCAGGAGCTGATGGCGCAGCGCTACCGCTCCGGTGAGCAGGCCATGGCCCTGCTCGTGCTGGCAGCTCGGATGGTGGGTGGGCGGACCGGGGGTGGCCGGGTGATGGTGCAGACGCGGGTGCCCGAGCACCGGGTGCTCGCGGCGGCGGTACGCTCCGATCCCGGTCGCTTCGCCGAGGCCGAAGCCGAGCTGCGGCGTCAGCTCGGGTGGCCACCGTTCTCGGCCCTGGCCGAGGTGAGTGGGAAGGGCGCAGCCGAGGCCGTTGCACCGCTGCAGCAGCGGCTCGATGTCGCCGTGCTCGGACCCACCGACGACGGTCGATTCCTCGTGCGGGCCGACGACCCCGATCGCCTGGCTGACGCCCTCGACGACCTCGCTCGCACGAAGGCCCGCACCCGAGTGGCCGTCGACCCACCCCGCATCTGACGACCCTCCCCGGCATCCACCACCGGCATCGACCACCACCGGCATCGCCCACCGGCCACGTCGACTCCCCGCCGACCTGCCGGCCACCCGAACTGCCGGGCTTCCGTACGATCTCGCCCAACCTTCGGGGCTGCGTTGTGCAGAGCGCACGCAGCCCCGAAGGTTCCGCTGGTTTGGACGCAGTCCCGGAGCTACGAGCACCGGGCGATGGTGGGGCCGGGGCTATAGAGTCGCCCGGTTCGGTACGAGCGGCAGCGACGCATACGGCAGGGGAGGGACTCGGGTGGATGGACAGCGGACACTGATCGTCGGTGGGACGGTGTTCACCGCCGACGAGGCGCAACCATTTGCCGAGGCCGTCGTGATCGCCGGGTCGCGCCTGGCGTATGTCGGGTCGACGGCGAAGGCGGTCGCCCTCGCCGGGCCCGGCGCCAAGCGGATCGATGCCGACGGTGGCCTGGTGCTGCCGGGATTCGTCGACGGACACGTGCACGTCGCCATGACCGGGGCCAATCTCCGCAAGGCGCAGCTGCGAGACGCCGTCGACCTCGATGACATCTGCCACCGCATCGCGCGGTGGGCCGACGCGAATCCCACCGCACCACGAGTACTCGGTACGAGCTGGCTCGGCACGGCGATCCCCGGAGGGGTGCCCACCAAGGAGATGCTCGACGCCGTGATCCCGGATCGACCGGTCTACCTCGAAGCGAACGACCTGCATTCGTCGTGGGTGAACTCCGCGGCATTGGCCGAGCTCGGTATCGACCGCGACACGCCGGACCCGATCGGGGGTCGGATCGTGCGCGATGTCAACGGTGACGCAACCGGCCATCTGCTCGAGAACGCGAACATCGAGCTCGTCTGGCAGTTGTTGGCCGATGTTCCGGATTCGGAAATCGAAGACCAGGTCCTCGCCGCCCTCGATGCGTATCGAGCGGCCGGCATCACGTCGGCGGTCGAGATGGCGGTCGGTGCCCGCGAACTCGCGGCCATGGCACGGCTCGAGGCCACGGGTCGGCTCACGACGCGGATCGTCGCCCACGTGATCGTTCACCGGTCGTCCTCATCCGAGGCCGAGCTGGCACAGGTCGAGGCGGCCGTCGCCCTGCGAGACCGCTACCGCAGCGACCGCCTTCGAGTTGCAGGCATCAAGTTGATCACCGACGGCACGATCGATGCGTGCACGGCAGCGATGATCGACCCGTACACCAACGGGACGAACGACGAGCCGATCTGGCCGCTCGAGTCACTGCAGCCAGTCGTGACCGCCGCGGATGCCGCCGGCCTCCAGGTGGCGATCCACGCCATCGGCGACCAGGCGGTTCGCAATGCCCTCGACGCCTTGGAGCTGGCGGCGGCGACGAACGGCACCAGCGGTCGACGCCACCGTATTGAACACCTCGAGTCGGCCCAGACCGAAGACATCGCCCGGCTCGGGCCGCTTGGAGTCACGGCATCCATGCAGCCGGTGCACCTCGATCCTGCGATCCTGCCCATCTGGATCCAGATGCTCGGCGTCGAACGGGCCGAGAACGGCTTTGCTTGGCCGGGCTACCTCGACGGCGGCGCCACGCTGGTCTTCGGGACCGACACGCCGACCGCGCCGCTGGAGCCGCTGCCCAACATGTACCTGGCGAGCACCCGACGCTCCCCGGGCGACCCGTCGCTGGCACCGTTGCGGCCCGAATGGGCGCTGCCGCTCGCCAACGCGCTGATCCACGCCACCCGCGAGTCGGCCTGGGCGGCACACCTCGACCACCTCACCGGCGTGCTCCGGGAGGGCTTGGCGGCCGACCTCGTGGTCCTCGACCGCGATCCGTTGGCTGAGGGGCCTGCCTCGTTGCTCGAGACGTCGATCGTGATCACCATCGTCGACGGCGCGATCGTCCACGCTGCTGGATGACGTGCCTGATCGGTCGTGCTGCTTGATCGATCGGGGTCTCGCCCGTAGCGTGCGGCCATGACCAGACCAGATCGATTCACCGACCGCGTCGCCATCATCACCGGAGGCAGCAACGGACTCGGCCGGGCATGTGCCGACCAGCTCGCCGCCGAAGGAGCGAAGATCGTGATCGCGGATCTCCAGCCGGAGCCGGGTCGGGCTGCGGTCGAGGCGATCGAGGCGGCCGGCGGCACGGCCATGTTCGTTGAGCTCGATGCCGCCAGCCCCGAGGGCAACGAGGCCATGGTCGATGCCACCATCGCCGCCTATGGAGGGGTCGATCTGCTCGTCACCGCGGCTGGGATCAGCAGCGGCAGCTACACCTCGGGCGATCGTGAGGGCGGGCTCAAGTTGATGCAGATGCGGGCCGAAGCCGCAGCCGTCAATCCGGCGGCGTCGCTCACCGAACTCGATATCGACGACTGGCGGCGGGTCCTCGACGTCAACCTCACCGGCACCCTGCTCGCCATCCAGGCGGCTTCTCGGGTGATGCTCGAACAGGAGCGGAAGGGCTCGATCGTCACCATCGCGTCGATTGCGGCCCGCGACCCGTTGTGGGGTTCGCCGAGCTACCCGGTCTCGAAGGCGGGTGTCTGGATGTTGACGAAGAATGCAGCGAAGACGCTGGCCCCACTCGGGATCCGGGTCAACAGTGTCGGGCCGGGGTTCACCGAGACCAACATGACCAGCCTCATGAACGAGACCGACGAGCTGCGCACGATGCTGATGTCGCTCACGCCGATGGGACGCATGGGGCAACCGGTCGAGGTGGCCAACCTCATCCTGTTCCTCCTCAGCGATGAGGCAAGCTTCATCACCGGCGAGCTGATCCACCCCGACGGCGGCTGGTTCACCGGCTAGCGATGCCCGCTCACTGCCAGCGCTGGCGGGCCGCTTCGTAGAGGGCGACCGTGCCGGCCTGGGCCACGTTGAGCGAACCGACCTTGCCGAGCTGGGGGAGGAAGGCGATGTGGTCGACCTCGGCGAGGGTCTGCTTGTGGACGCCGCGATCCTCGTGGCCGAGCACCAACGCCACCTTGGGTCCGAGATCGAGCTGGAACATGGGCCGCGCCGTTGCCGTCAGTTCGATCGCCACGGTGACATAGCCCGCAGCGCGAGCCGCCTGGACGGCTTCGACCCCGGTGGCTGCCACCTCCCACGACACGAGTCGCTCGCATCCGAGTGCGGTCTTGGCGACCTTGGTCTCACTGGGATCCGGCGTCGGCGGGCACAGCCACATGCGCTCGACGCGATACGCGGCGGCCGAGCGGAAGAGCGAGCCGACGTTGAACGGGTTCTGGACGCCGTCGAGGATGAGGCCGAGTTCCAGGTCGGTCTGGCGTCGCCACTCGCGATGCAGCCGCTTGAGCTCGGTAGGGGAGAGTGTCTTGACCGGTTGGTTCACGAGAGCTCCGTTCGTGGGGCGACGTCGAGAAGGCGGAAGGCCTTGCGGCTGGATCGGCGCACGGTGGGGTAGCCCTGGCCGTCGAGCCAGCGGGCCAGACTGTCGGCCCCGAGATGCTTCTGCACCACGAGATGGGCCGAGCCGCCGGGAGCGAGATGAGCCAGCCAGCGAAGCAGCAGCTCATGGAGTGCCTGCTTGCCCACTCGGATCGGAGGATTCGACCAGATCCGGTCGATGGCGAGATCGCCCGGCACGTCGTCGGGTGCCACGACGATGACGTTGTCGAGCCGGTTGGCGCCGGCGTTCTCCCGGCACAGTTCCCGTGCTCGTTCGTTGACCTCGACGGCATACACGGTGGCCTGCGGGTTCCGGCGCGCCAGCGCGCAGGCGATCGGCCCGTAGCCGGCGCCGATGTCGAGCAGCACCGAGTCGGATGGATTCGCAGGTGGTCCGTCGAGCAGGAGCAACTTGGAGCCGGCATCGACCCGGTCGGCGCTGAACACGCCACGATCGGTGACCAGGGTCAGGCGAAGGTCAGGCAGCGCCAGTTCGACGGTCTGACGGCTCGACGGTGTGGCCGGCGAGGCATCGAAATAGTGCCCTCGAGCGTTCGTCGGCTGGTCGTTCGGTGTCACCTGGCTCCTGCGGTACCCGCTACCGCGCTGGCTGCCCGGCCCCTGGAACGGTAGCTCTTGCCGGTCAGATAGCCTTGAGGACATGGCAGTTCCCTACGAAGTCCGCATCTTCGGCGATCCGGTGTTGCGCAAAGTGGCCGACGCGGTCACCGACATCGACGCCAAGTTGGCCAAGCTGGCCGACGACATGCTCGACACCATGTACGCCGAACCGGGGCTCGGACTCGCCGCCACCCAGGTCGGGGTCAATCGGCGCTTCTTCGTCTACGACCTCGGCGACGGCAACGGCCCCAAGTCGATCGTCAACCCCAAGATCGAAGAGTCCCGGGGCGAGTGGCTCTACGAGGAGGGCTGCCTGTCGGTGCCTGGGTTGCACTGGGACATCGTCCGGCCGAAGGAAGTCCACCTCACCGGCTACGACCTCGACGGCAACGAGATCTCGATCGAGGCCGACGAACTGCTCGCTCGCCTCTTCCAGCACGAACTCGATCACCTCGACGGCGTCCTGTTGATCGACCGTCTCGAGGACGACCGGCGCAAGGACGCCCTGAAGACCCTCAACGAGCTGTTCCTGGATCCCCCGAAGGAGAAGAAGAAGCCGCTCGGCCGGCTGCGCGGTCTGACGCTCCCGTGACCCACGTTGCCCTGACCGATGCTGTTGTCGTCAACGCTGCCAACGTCAAGCCCGTGATCGCTCGGCTCCGGTGACCGAGCTCGCGCTGCCACCAGCCGAGATCCGTCGGATCGTCTATCTCGGAACGCCCGAAGTGGCCGTTCCGCCGTTGCGCGCCCTGCACGCCGCCGGGTTCGAGATCCCGCTCGTCGTCACCCGTGCCGACAAGCGCCGGGGACGGGGATCGACCCTGCATCCCTCGCCGGTCAAGGCAGCGGCGAGCGAGCTCGGACTGCCGGTGACCACCGACGTCGACGCCGTGCTCGACGTCGGTGCCGATCTGGGCGTCGTGGTCGCGTTCGGCAGGATCATCAAGCCGCACGTGCTCGAAGCACTGCCGATGGTCAACCTCCACTTCTCGCTGCTGCCTCGCTGGCGCGGCGCGGCGCCGGTCGAACGGGCGCTGCTGGCAGGCGACACCGAGACCGGTGTGTGTGTCATGCAGGTCGCCGAAGGCCTCGACACCGGCGATGTCTACCGACGCGCCATCGTGACGATCGACGACACCGCGACACTCGACTCACTTCGTGGCGAGTTGGTCGATATCGGCACCGACCTCCTCGTCGCTTCGCTCCGCGACGGTCTCGGCCCGGGGGAGCCCCAGATCGGCGAGCCCGTCTACGCCGAGAAGATCGCCAACGAGGAGTACCGGATCGACCCGACCCGGTCATCCGAGTCGCTCCACCGGCTGGTGCGGCTGGGCGGTGCCTGGGGAGAGTTCCGCGGCAAGCGGTTCAAGATCTGGGCGGTGACGCCGTCGACTCGCGACGATCTCGCGCCTGGGCAGTTCGACGGCACCCTCGTCGGCACCGGTACCACGGCACTCGAACTGGTCGAAGTGCAGCCCGAGGGCAAGGCGCGGATGGATGCTCGGTCGTGGATCAATGGCGCCCAGCCATCGCCCGACGAGCGACTCTCCTGATGGCCGAGCAGCGGCGCCGCTCGCCGAGGCGAAACCCGAAGGGTCGAGGCGCGAAAGGCAGCGCAAACGAACGCCGAGCGGCCGAGCCCGGTGTCGCCGCTCGCCGCCTCGCGATCGATGCCCTGCTGCGGATCGACACCGACGGGGCCTACGCCAACCTGGCCCTTCCTCCGATGCTCGAACGGTCGACCCTCGAGGCCCGCGATCGCGGCCTGGTGACCGAGCTGGTGTACGGCACCACCCGCATGCGCCGTGCGCTCGACTTCATCGTCGACCGGTTCCTCCTCGACGACATCGGTCCCGAGGTACGCGCCGCCCTCCGCATCGGCACCTACCAACTCCATCACCTCGATACCCCTGCTCATGCTGCGGTCAGCGCCACCGTGGGCGCAGCACGGGGACGGGGCAAGAGCGTGGTCAACGCCGTGCTTCGCAAGGTAGCGGCAGAGAAGGCGGCGATCGACGAGTCCGAGGCGGCGCCGATCCCGTGGCCCGACGATGCCACTCGGCTCAGCTACCCCGACTGGATCGCCCAGCAGCTGACCGACGACCTCGGTGTCGAACGAGCGGTTCGTGCCATGGAGGCGATGAACGAGGCAGCCACGGTGCACCAGCGAGACGACGGCTACGTGCAGGACCCCGCGTCCAGGCTCGTGGCCGAGGCGGTCGACATCCAGCCCGGTCACCGGGCGATCGATCTGTGTGCAGCGCCGGGCGGCAAGGCCACGCTGCTGTCGCTCGAAGGTGCCGAGGTCATCGCCGCCGATCTGCGTCCCAACCGCACCCGCTTGATCGCCCGGAACCTTGCCACACTGGCGAAGACGGCTGAGGCCTCGGGTGCTCCGGCCCCGGCGTGGGTCGGTGTCGTGACCGCCGACGCCACCGCGCCCCCGTTCGCTGCTGGTTCGTTCGACCGTGTCCTGGTCGACGCCCCGTGCTCGGGCCTCGGCAGCCTGCGTCGTCGAGCCGACGCTCGTTGGCGCATCGACGCCGACGCACCGAACCGACTCGCCTCGCTCCAGCGGTCGATTCTCGATGCCGGGATCGAGCTGCTGCGCCCGGGCGGTGAACTGGTCTACAGCGTGTGCACGCTGACGGGCGTCGAGACGCAGGGCGTGCTGGAGCACGCCGCCGGCCGACCCGACATCGAGATGCTGCCGCCACCGGCGAGCCCGTGGCAGACCGAGGGCGCGCTTGCCGTCCTTCTGCCCGGCGAGACCGACGGCATGGCGTTGTTCCGGCTCCGCAAACGCTGAGCCTGGGGGGCGGGGCGGACGTTCAGCGCAGACCGGCCTCGGTGAGCCGGTTGGCCAGCTCGGCGAAGTCATCGATCTCGAGGTTGGCGAAGCTGAAGCGGAGCCACCGCTCATCGGTCGGAGTGAAGGCCGTGCCGGGAATCACGAGCACATCGTGGTCGACCACGAGCCTGCGCACCATCTCGCGATCACCGACGCCGACGTGCGGATGGCGGACCCAACCGAAGTAGGCCCCGGCATTCGCCAGGACGAAGCCGCCGGGATCCGTGGCCATGGCGTCGGTGAAGGCCGCCTGCCGGGTGCGAGTTCTGGCGGCCATCGCCCGTCGCCAGTCGCCGGCGTGCTGCAGTCCCGCGAGTGCTGCTTCCTGCCCGATGCGAGGGGCGCAGATTGCCACACAATCGAGCAGCTTCAGCGCCTCGTCGACAACCGCTTGTTTGGCGCAGATGGCACCCACGCGGTAACCGGGAATGGCGAACTCCTTCGAGAAGGAGTGCAGCGTGATCAGGGTGTCGTCCCAGTTCGGTCGGGCATAGAGCGTGTGGGACGGTTCGTCGGTGGGGCGGAAGTGGCGATAGGTCTCGTCGAGGATGAGGGCGACGCCTCGTGCTTCGGCCAGGTCGAAGAAGGCGTCGAGGATTGCGGGCTCGATGGTGGTGCCTGTCGGGTTGCCCGGACTCACGAGCAGGATGGCACGCGTCCGGTCGGTGATGAGTTCGGCGGCGCGCTCCGGGTCGGGAACGAGGTCATCGCCCGTCTTGAGGAACACCGGCCGAACGCCCGCGAGATCGAGCCACATCCGGTGGTTGAAGTAGTAGGGGACACTGATGATCATCTCGTCGCCGGGCTCGCAGAGGGCCGAAGCGATCACGCAGAACGCCTGGTTGCAGCCGGCGGTGATCTGGATCTGGTCGATCGAGAGGTCGGCGGTCGCGTCCGTCGTGGTGTGACCGGCACGCAGTTCGTCGACCACGGCCGCTCGGAGCTCGGGCAGCCCCTTCGACGGGGCATATCGCCCGCCATCGGCCGACCGAGCGATCGAGGCGACGTGTTCCGCGATGACATCGGCGGTGGGATAGGCGGGCGCAGCCTGGGACAGATCCAACAGCCGCCGATCACTCGACCGCTGTTCGAGGAACGCGTACGCGGCAGCAATCGGGGAGAGTTCGACATCGAGGGTTCGCTTGGTCAGACGCACCCCGAGAGTCTGCCCGACGATGCTCGGTGCGTGGCGATCGGATCACAGATGGCGGAGGAAGACCCCCGAGCGAACCTTCGGATCGAAGTAGGTCGACTTCGGCGGCATGGCCAACCCGGCATCGGCGACGGCGAAGAGATCGTCGAGGCCGACCGATGGCAGCAGGAAGAGTGCGCCGCCGTGATCGTCGGCCTCGTCCAGCAGCTGCGGCAGCGGCAACACACCGGGCCGGTACTGCACCGCGTCGCGCCATCGGTGACCGCCGACGTTGTCGCTGGCGAACGCTCCGAACACCTCGTCGAACCGGGCTGCCAATCGGGTCGGTGGTAGGTCGGCCAACGCCGGCGCAACACCGGACGCCGACGGGGCCGGGATCGCCCGCCAGCGCCGCGCGGAGCCGTCGTACATACGCACTTCGTCGGCTTGGAGCGGGTCGGCGGCGTCGGCGATGGGGCGAGCACCGGCCGCCGCCATTGCCTCGACCGTGGCCGTCGTTCCGATGGCCGGCGGTAGCACCCGGTGGAACGCATGGTTGGCGAGTTCGTCGGCGGCGAAGAGCACGCACAGGGTCGAGTCGGCGTTGCCCGGACCGGCCAGACGTCGGTACTCGACTGCGGCGGCACCTCGGTGATGGCCGTCGATGAGGTAGAGCGGCGTCGGCCGGAGGAGGTCGGTGATGGCCGGCGAGGCTGTTGCGTCGATGGGCCAGATGGTCTGGGTGAAGCCGGGCTCGGAAGCGATCGTGTGCGCCGGCTTTTGTTCGGTGGCCTGATCGAGGTACGCCCGCAGCTCGGGAATCGGTCGGTGGGCGACGGCGATGGGGCTCGACTGGACGCCCACCACCGCCAGATGGCGGGCGAGGTGTGTGGATCGGGCGTGATGGATCTGCTCGTGGGCTCGCACGACACCCTGGGCGAAGTCGGCCGTGGCCACGCCACCGACCAGACCGGTCTGGCAATGGGTGTCGGTTGCGAGCCGGTAGGCGAAGAACCGAGGAGCGTGCCCGCCATCGAAGGCACCGAGCGCGATGAGGCGGTCGAGCGACCTGCGGCCGAGGGCGAGGAGTTCGTCGTTGGACATGGCGACGGACGGGTCGAGGTCCTCGAGCGATCGAGTGACGGCGAGGTAGCTCTCGGGGTTGGCCTCGAGCGCGAGTCGACGGCCTTCGGGCGTGAGCGAATCGTGCGCCGGCGAGGGCACGCGATCAGCGAACTCGGCGGTGACGAGTCGAAGCCCCAGCGGCTCGACGGTCGCCATGCCTCAGTCGACCAGGCCGTCGATCGCCTGCACGAGGTCGGACCACAGATCCTCGACATGCTCGATCCCCACGCTCAATCGGCACAGCGTGGGTGGGAGGTGGTCCTGACCGCTCAACTTGGCTCGACGCTCAATGCAGGTTTCGACCGCGCCGAGGCTGGTCGCCCGGTGGATCAGCTGGAGCTTGGACAGCCGTACGTCGGTCGACACGGCCGAGCCGACGAGTTCGAAGCTGAGGAGGGCGCCCGGACCGTCGAGGGTGGCCCGCGCCAGGTCGTGACCGGGATGGGACAACAAGCCCGGGTACCGCACCTTGGTGACGAGCCGATGCTGGTCCAGCCGCTCGGCCAGTTCCACCGCGTTGGCTTGGGCCCGCTCCAGCCGGAGCGAGAGGGTGCGTAGGCCTCGAAGCGCGAGGTAGGACTCGAGCGTGCCCGGCGTGGCGCCTCCGTAGGTGCGGCGTCGAGTGAGTGACTCGAAGCCATCCCATCCCGGCTGACGGTCGGCGCAGACCACGATGCCCGCCAGCAGGTCGGAGTGTCCGCCGATGAACTTGGTGGCGCTGTGCACGCTGAAGGTGGCGCCGAGGTCGAGTGGCCGCTGGAGCAGGGGAGTGGCCACGGTGTTGTCGACCGCAACCAGGGCGCCGGCCGCTTCGGCGGCGGCGCACACCGTGGCGATGTCGCCGATCTCGAGCAGGGGGTTGCTGGGCGTCTCCATCCAGATGAAGTCGGCCCCGGCGGCCGCCTGCACCCAGCGTTCGGTTTCGGCGGTAGGGAGGCGGATGACGCGCCAGCCGAGACGCGCAGCACCGTCGGCCACCACGGTGGCCGTGCCCTGATAGCAGTCGTCGGGCAGCACGATCTTGGCGCCGGGTCCGAGCGAGTCGAAGAGGGCCGAGATGGCCGCCATCCCCGAAGAAAACGCGAGCGCCTTGCCGCCTTCCAGCGCACCGACGGCGTCTTCGAGCGCCCGCCAGGTGTCGGTGCCGTCGCCCCGTGCGTATTCGGGGCCGTTGCCGCTGTCGTAGTTCGACACCGGCACCATCGGTGTGTTCACCGGTTGTCCGGCCAGGTGCGGCCTCCCGGCGGCGACCGCCACGGTGTCGGGATGGAGTCCGGTCAGGTCGAGGGCGGGCGCTCGGCGGCGGGGAACATTCACGCTCGCACACTAGCGCCCTACACTCGCGGGCCATGACCGAGCAGCAGCCATCCGAGGGCCCGTCGACGTCGCCCACGGCATCGGGTGTCCAGGCCATCGTCATCACGGTCTCCGACGGCGTGATCGCCGGGACCCGCGAGGACCGGTCCGGCGAGACACTTGCCGAATGTCTGGAGCGCCATGGTGTGGCCGTGGTCGATCGCCGCCAGATCTCCGACGGCGTCGAGTCGGTGCGCGACGCGCTGGTGGCAGCAGCCGACGGCTTCAACGGGCTGATCGTCACCACCGGTGGCACGGGTTTCGGGCCTCGTGACCTCACGCCGGAAGGAACTCGGGAAGCGATCGAGCGGGAGGCGCCGGGGCTGGCCGAGGCGATGCGGCTGGTCAACCCGAATGGACTCGGTCGGCTCAGTCGAGCCATCGCCGGTACCCGGGGCGCCGCGCTCATCGTCAACACCCCCGGCTCGACCAAGGGCACGGTCGAGACCATCGAGGCGATCATCGATGTCGTTCCGCACGCGGTCGATCTCCTTGCCGGTGGGCGACCCCACTGATGCTGGTGTTCGATCAGCAGCGGGGGCGGGTCGTGGCGTTCGAGTCGCCACGCGGTGTCGGAACGGTGGCGGTCGCCGATCCCGACGGTGCCTCCTACCCGTTCCATTGCACCAACATCGCCGACGGCACACGCGAGATCGCCGACGGCGCCGCCGTCACGTTCCGGGTCGTCGCCGTGGGACCAGGCGTGTGGGAAGCGGTCGACGTCCAGGCCATCGGACCTACGTAAGGAGGTGCGCAGAGAGGGCGACGAAGGAGCCCTCGACGTGGACCGACCCAGAAGCCCAGCCTGGTTGTTTCGCCGACGAAGGAGGCGAATCGCAGTGCAACGTCTCGCCTCTCCGCGCTGCCTCCATGTTCAGATTCGGTCAACTTCGGACAGTCGGTGCCGACAGAGGGAGAGTGACCGAGGGTACGAACGACAACGCGATCGCCACGGTGCTCGCCGAGCAGCCGGACGGGCGGCCGACGACGAGCGCGACGGCCCGCTGGATGGCCCGAGCACCACTGGCCGGTGTCATCGTGGTTTTGGGCGTCGCCCTGTCGGTCTTCGCCTGGCTGGGACTCCGGTCGATCGAGAACTCAGAGGCCCAGGTCAGCTATGGCGGCACCCTGCTCGCCCAGACCTCGCGAATCAACGTCGAGATCGTGCAACTCCGCAGCAACCTTGCCACGCTGGCCGGGACGATGGCCGCCGCCGACGAGGCGAGTGACGATCCTGCCGCTGCGGTCAATGCCTTCGATTCCCCTGCTGCGGTCCAGATCCTGTCGTCGGCCGCAGTCGAGGAACTGATGTTCTTCGAGACGATCGATTCGGCCGCCGACGAGATCAATATCCGTGAGCGGGAGGAACGCCTCGGCAACCAGGCGTTCGTCGACGGGTACGGCCAATACGGGGTCGATGGAGAGCGACCGACCTTGGTGCTCTCGAAGTTGAAGCCGGACGGCACGCACCGCGATGTGATCGGCCGCGACCTCTCGACGGTCGAAGGACTCAGCTCGATCGTCAACGAGCTGGCGATCGGCGCCGATGTCGGGGTCCGCCCGGCTGATGAGTCCAACGCCATCTTCGACTCGATCTACGCCATCTCGTCGTCGGCTGATCTATCGACCCGGCCGGCCACGGCGTTCTACGCACCGGTCGGTGAGGGCAAGAGTTTCCAGGGGGTGCTCGCCACCCGGCTGTTCCTCGACCGCTTGCTCGCCGCCACCACCGGTGAGAGCGGACCGGTCGCACTGCAGCTCTCCCGCGATGGGCAGCCGCTGGTGTCGACCCTGCCCGCCGGTGAACTCGGCGAGCCGTTCGGCAAGCCCACCACGTTCTCCGACCAGGACTCGACCTGGGCCATCCAGGGCTACACGGCCGGCATCGTCGTCGACCACCGCAGCTCGTGGGCAGCGCTGGTCACCGGCCTCGTCCTGGCTGCTGTTGGTGGTCTGTTCTCCACCTCGGCCCGCCACCACGCCATCACACTGGGGCGGCTCGAACGAAGCGAGTACGACGCCCGTCACGACCTCCTCACCGGCCTCTACAACCGAGCCGGCATCACCCAGGAACTCAACCACATGCTCGAACACCGGGCACCGAATGAGCTGGTCGGTGTCCTCTTCCTCGACCTCGACCGCCTGAAGGTGATCAACGACTCGATCGGTCATTCCGCCGGCGACGAAGTGCTCGCCGTGGTGGCCCGTCGCCTCGAGGGCATCGTGCGCGACTCCGATGTGGTCGGCCGTTTCGGTGGTGACGAGTTCGTCATCGCCTCCACCGGCCTCAAGGCCGTCAGCGATCTCGAAGCGTCGGCCGAGCGCGTCATTGCCACCCTGCGTGAGCCGGTGATCCTCGACGACGAGTCGTCGCAGATGGTCAGCGCCAGTATCGGCATCGCCTATGTGGCCAAGGGGACCGAGTCGGCCGAGATCATGCTCCGCGACGCCGATCTCGCCATGTACCGGGCCAAGGAGTCCGGCGGCAACCGCTACGAGGTCTTCGACGACGAGCTCCGCACGGCAGCGCTCGCTCGGCTCGAGGTCGAGCGGGAGTTGCGTCGGGCCATCCGCACCGGCCAGCTGGTGGTGCACTTCCAGCCGATCGTCGAGGTCGAGACCGGTCGGGTCGATCGGCTCGAGGCGCTCGTGCGCTGGCAGCACCCGACCCGCGGCATGGTGCCACCCGGGCAGTTCCTCAGCGTGGCTGCGGAGTCTGGCCTGATCGTCGATGTCGGCGAGCACGTGCTCCGTGAGGCGTGCCGTCAGGTGGCGCTGTGGAGTGCGGCCGTCGGTCGTCCGATCTGTGTGTCGGTCAACGTCGCCGAACGTCAGCTCATCGACGCCGGACTCATCGACACCGTGCGCCGTGTGCTCGCCGAGACCGGTGTCCGCCCGGACCAGCTCGAGCTGGAGATCACCGAGGAGCTGATCGTCGAGAAGCTCGACCGTCGCCTCACGATTCTGCGCAAGCTCGACGCCATGGGCATCAAGCTCGCGATCGACGACTTCGGCACCAGCCGGGCGTCACTTGGCCAGCTTAAGCGGCTCGACATGGTCGCGACGCTGAAGATCGACCGGGCGTTCGTGATCGATGTTGCCAACGATCCGGTCGACCGCAAGATCATCACCGCCATCGTCGCCCTCGCCGAGTCGATGGGCATGGAGGTCGTGGCCGAGGGAGTCGAGTACGCCGACCAGGTCAGCATCCTGCGTGATCTCGGCGTCGAGTTCATCCAGGGCTTCTACTTCCAGCGTCCCGGCCCGAGCGAGAAGATGATCGGGCTGCTGCAGAAGTCGTTCGACGTCCCCGACGCCATCAGCCTGCCGAACTGATTCAGTTCAGGCCGTCGACGTCGCGAACTGCTCCAGCAGCGAACGGACGTCGGCCATGCCGGCCGCCGCTGCAGCGGGATCCCACGCCGGACCCTCGTGTGAGAACCCATGTGCGGCACCGGGATGCACCACGATTCGACAGTCTTCGTGGCCTCGGAAGTGCTGGTCGATCGCAGCGATCACGTCCGGTGGCGTGATCGTGTCGAGTTCGCCGAAGTGCAGGCGCAATGGGGCGTCGAGTCCATCGAGCCGATCGAGGATTCCTTCCATCCGGCTGCCGTGCCACGTCGCAGCAGCGGCGAACAGGCCGTGCGCCGCTCCGGTCAGCACCCACGGTCCACCGAAACAGATACCGAGACCGACCACCCGACCGTTCGAACGCGCCGCCGCCCACTGCGCCACGGCGGCGACGTCGTTGCGGCAACGGGAACGGTCGAAGTCGGCCAGGCGGCCGATCGCGGCGTCGTGTTCGCCGTAGGGCACGGCGCCACCACCCTGGCGCCAGAACGGATCCATCACGACAGTGGTGGCGATGTCGGCGAGGGATCGAGCTTGTTCGACGAGATCGGGGTTCGGTCCGAAGATCGACGGCACGACCACCAGCGCAGGAAGGTTCGCCGCATCGGCCGGCTCGGCCACCCAGATGGGCACGGCGCCGTCTTCGACGGCGACAGCGTCGGTTCGGGTCTCGGTCATGGCGAGCGACCGTACCGACGGCGCGCCGGACGGGCAAGCGTCACTGCCACTACTATTCGCGGATGTTTCGGTGGCGCGGTGGCTTGTTGGTGGTGTGCGTGCTGTTCGTCGCTGCGTGTACTGGCGGGTCGTCCGACGCTGCGAGCGAGGGGAGCGACGAGGCTGCGCTGTCGTTGGGTGCGACCGGTGACGAGCTTGCCGCCGATCTGGAGCAACATGACGACATCGACGGGGTGATCCGTATGCTGCCCCCGACGGGAGCGCCACTTCGTGACTCGCCGATGGGTCCGAAGGCGACCCTCGTCGGGCAACGAGCCGTGCTCTCGATCGCAACGCCGAATGGTCCCGTCCAGATGTACGAGGTTCGAGTCAGCGATCCCGAGATGGGGCCCGGGCTGCAGCTTTGCATGGTGATCACCGAGACCAATGGAATGAGCGCTTCGTGTGGCGCGATCGGCGATGCCGGCGTCCAGGGCGTTGGGCACGCCGGAGCGTCGGGAAGCGACACCGGTTCGATCTACGAACTCGCCGGTCCGATCGACATGACCCACTTCGTGGTCGACGTCGAGGGTCGGCGCCTCGCGGTGATGACCACCGAGGGGCGAGCGCTGCTCGCTGTCGAGCGGGCGTTCTGTGAGGAGCCACCCGAGGTGGTGAGCGCCTGGCGTGGTGACGTCGAACTCGAGGTCACGGCACCGAGCGCATGCTAGGTCGCCGGCTCAGTCGTCCTCGTTCGCTTCGCCTGCATCGCTGTCTGCATCACCCGCGGTCTCGGCCGCTTCTGCCGCCTTCTTGAGGGCCGTGGTGCGCTCGACGAACAGGAGCCGGACGCCATGCAGCGCTTCGTTGAGCGGCGATTCCGCTTCGTCGAGGCGACCTCGCAAACCCTCGACCAGCGCCCCGAGGGCATCGACCGCCAGCCGGGCCGCCTTCATGTCGGGGTCGTCGTTGGTGATGTGGAGCATGGCGAGCTCGTACATGCCGAAGGCGTGGTTGGCGATGATGGCGGTGGGATCGGCCTCGAGGATCTGCGCTCGGGCCTCGGCCAGTTCCTTGGCCATCGCCCGGGCCTGCTCCTGCTGTTCGGGCGTGAGATCGTCGGCGGGGGAGGCGGCGGGATCGGGCGTCGAGGTGCTCATGAGCCGCAGGTTATCGAAGGGGGAGGCATCCGGAGGGATCTCCGCTAGTCTTGGAGAGTCCGTCAGAGCTTCCTCTCTGATGGATCGGTAACCATCGAAGTGGGCCAGTCCCCACCCGGCCGCCCCCGAGGCATGTCAGTTCGCTGGCAACGCCCCGAGATCGTGAGTCCGGGTCCATGTTGGCAGTCGATCCGCCCCTGCGGATCCCTTCCTCGTGATCTCTGGTCCACGGCTGATGATGCCGTCCGCCCAAGCGCCAGGAGGAGTTGCGCCTGCATGAGGAGTGATCAGCAATAGCTGCGCCACAGGAGCCACGGATCAACGAACGTATCCGTGCTCGCGAAGTCCGGGTGATCGCCGCCAACGGTGATCAGCTGGGGATCAAGCCCCTACCCGAAGCCCTGAATCTCGCCCGTGAACTCGACCTCGACCTCGTCGAAGTCGCCGATCAGGCGAGGCCGCCCGTCTGCCGAATCATGGATTACGGCAAATACAAGTACGAAGCGGCACAACGGGCCAAGGAATCCCGCAAGAAGGCCAGCCACATCACGGTCAAAGAGATGAAGTACCGGCCGAAGATCTCGGGTGGCGATTTCGAGACCAAGACCAAGAAGGTCGAGAAGTTCCTCGACGAAGGTCACAAGGTCAAGATCACCATCATGTTCCGAGGCCGCGAGGTGACCCACCCCGAACTGGGGCGCAAGATCCTCGACAACATCGCGGAACGTGTCGATGAGATCGGCAAGGTCGAGGCCTACCCGAGACTCGATGGCCGCAACATGACCATGGTGCTCGCTCCCGACAAGAAGAAACAGCAGAGTCGACAGAGCAAGTCGAACCGGGCCGAGGCAGCTGCCGGCAATGGTTCGGGCGCCCATGCCGACCAGACCCCTGGTGACACCACTCCGGCCGACACCGAGTCGACCGAGTAACACACCGAACCACTCACACGTCCGAACGGATCTGCGTTCGGCGAACGTGGCCACCGTCGGACCGGGCTCCAACGAGCCCGGTTTCGATTGCCCCCACCCATTCGATGACGAACGAGGAGTCCCCCACGTGTCGAACAACAAGATGAAGACCCACAAGGGTGCGAAGAAGCGCTTCAAGGTCACCGGCTCGGGCAAGATCCGCCGCCGTCAGTCGGGCCTCAACCACTTCAACTCCAAGATGTCGAGCCGGGTCAAGCGCCGCCTCGGCGGGCCGGAGCTGGTCGACGCCACCAACATGAAGCAGGTCAAAGAGCTGCTCTCGAGCTGAAGCTCGCCCACCCCTCGTCCGACACCTCGTGACGCAGGCCAGGGCCTGCCGCACACCCTCACCAAGGAGATTCCCCCGATGGCCAGAGTCAAGCGCGCCGTTCATTCGAAGAAGCGCCGCCGCACCATTTTGGAGCGGGCCCAGGGCTACTACGGCAACAAGAGCCGTACCTTCCGCGCCGCCAACGAGCAGGTCATGCACTCGGGCAACTACGCCTACCGTGACCGCCGTGCCCGCAAGGGCGACTTCCGTCGCCTGTGGATCCAGCGCATCAACGCCGGTTGCCGCCAGAACGGCACCTCGTACTCGAAGTTCGTCGCCGGGCTGAAGGCTGCCGGTATCGAAGTCGACCGCAAGAACCTCTCGGCCCTGGCCATCACCGATCCCACCGCCTTCTCGGCGCTGGTCGAAGTGGCCAGCAGTGCCCGCGAGGCTGCGGCGAGCAACGCTGCCTGACGCAGCAGTTCGCTCGTCGGTCCGCGTCGTGAGCCGTCGAGATCTCGTGCTCGGACCCAACAACGCACGCGTTCGCGCCCTGCGTCGTCTTGCGACGCAGCGGCGCGATCGTCGCGTCGAGGGGGTTGCCCTGGTCGAAGGGCCGACGCTCGTGGCCGAGGCGCTCTCGGATGATCGGATCATTGGCCGAGTGCGCGAGGTCTTCACCGAATCGCCGCTCGAGCGGTCGGCGCAGGCCCGGGCCGACGACGCGTCGATCCCGGTGACGTTCGTCGAGGCCGGAGTGCTCGACAAGGTGCTCGACACCGTCACGCCGCAACCGATCGTGGCCGTGGTCGAGACATTGTCGGCATCGATCGAGCTGCTGGCAACCGACCGGCCGGTGCTCGTGCTCGTCGACGTCCGTGACCCCGGCAATCTCGGCACCCTGATCCGCACCGCAGAGGCCTCCGGCTGCGCCGGCGTGGTGTTGGCCGGAACGTGCGTCGACCCCACCAATCCCAAGGTGGTTCGGGCGTCGGCTGGTTCGTGGTTGCGCACCATCGTGGTCGAAGACCGCGACATCGGGGCCGTGATCGACGGCCTGGCCGACCAAAGACGCCCGATCGTCGCCGCGGCCCTGGTCGACGGGGCTCGCGACTTGTGGCAGACCGACCTCACTCGAGCCGCCATTCTGCTCGGCAACGAGGCCCATGGTCTGCCGGCCGACGTCATCGCTCGAGCGGATACGTCGGTGGTGATCCCTTTCGACGGCCCGACCGAGTCGTTGAACGTGGGTGTGGCGGGTGCCCTGCTGGCGTTCGAGGCACTCCGCCAAAGGCGGATGGTGTGATTCCGCCAAAGGCGGATGGTGTGATTCCGCCAAAGGCGGATGGTGTGATTCCGCCAAAGGCGGATGGTGTGATTCCGCCAAAGGCGGATGGTGTGAGAGCGCCGATACTCGATGGACAGTGCTGGTGAAAGACGACAAGGTGCGATGATGTTGCAAGATCTCGATTCCCTGATCGCCGAGGTCACGGCGGCCGCTGCTGCGGCGTCGTCCACGGCGGAGTTGCGCGAGCTCGAGGCGAACACGCTCGGCAAGACCGGGCCGCTGATGGCGGCGAAGAAGCAGCTCGGCTCGCTGCCGGCCGACGACCGACGCGACGCCGGACGAGCGCTCAACGACGCCCGCACCGCCCTCGAAGCCGCCATCGAATCACGGCGCGGCGAACTGGCCCGGGCAGAGCGAGCGGAACAACTCGCCAACGAGCGGATGGACCTCACCGAGGTCACCGGTTCGCTGCCGGTCGGGCACCTGCACATCGTGAGTCAGGCCTGGGAGGCCCTCGAAGACGTCTTCGTCGGCATGGGATTCCGGGTGGCCGAAGGGCCTGAGGTCGAGACCGACTGGCACAATTTCGACGCGCTGAACATCCCGCCCGGCCATCCCGCCCGCGACGGCTTCGACACCCTCTACGTCGACTACGGCGCCCCGGGCTCGACGCTGTTGCGCACGCACACCTCGCCCGTGCAGGCCCGCACGATGCTCGATCAGAAGCCGCCGATCTATGTCGTGGCCCCCGGGCGCGTCTTCCGGCGCGACACCGCCGACGCCACGCACATGCCGGTCTTCCACCAGATCGAGGGCCTGGTCGTCGACCGCGACATCTCGCTGGCGCACCTCGCCGGAACGATCGAGTCGTTCACGTCGGCCTACTTCGGGCCGGGCTTCCATTCCCGCCTGCGACCGAACTACTTCCCCTTCACCGAGCCGTCGGCAGAGTTCGACATCCAGATGCCCGACGGCTCGTGGCTCGAACTGGGCGGCTGCGGCATGGTCCACCCGAACGTGCTGCGGGCCGGCGGGATCGACCCCGAGGAGTACTCGGGTTTCGCCTTCGGGTTCGGCATCGATCGGCTGGCACTCATGAAGTTCGGCGTCACCGATCTTCGCGACATGTTCAGCAACGACGTGCGCTTCCTCCAGCAGTTCTGACGCCCGCCCACCCTCTCACGTTCGGAAAGTCCCACTCATGAAGGTTCTCCTCTCCTGGATGCAACAGTTCGCCCCGATCGAGGGCGACCCGGCCGAGCTGGCCGAGACACTCACCGATCTGGGTCTCGTGGTCGAAGAGGTCTCGACCGTGGGTGCCGACCTCGATGGGATCATCGTGGCCAAGGTGCTCGAACTCGCCCCACACCCCGAGGCCGACCGCATCCAGGTGGTGCAGGTCGACACCGGCGACGGCACGCCGCTGCAGATCTGCTGCGGCGCCTTCAACATGGCGGTGGGCGACCTGGTGCCGCTGGCGACAATCGGCACCACCATGCCCGGCGGCATGGAGATCGCCCAGCGCAAGCTGCGGGGTCAGATGTCGAACGGGATGCTGTGCTCGCCGGCCGAGCTCGAACTGGCCGCTGATGCCGACGGCATCATGGTGCTCGACCCGTCGCTGACGCTCGGTCAGCCGATCACCGAGGCACTGGCACTCGAATCCGACGTGCTGTTCGACATCGATGTCGAGGGCAATCGTCCTGATGCACTGTCGGTGATCGGCGTGGCACGTGACCTGGCCGCCAAGCTCGGCGTGCCGTTCACCGAGCCGAGCCCGGTCGTTGCCGAATCCTCGGCCAACACCGCCGACCTCGCATCGGTGGAGATCCTCGATGGTGAGCTGTGCCCCCGCTTCGGCATCCGCGTGCTCGAGAACGTCACCATGGGGTCCTCGCCCGAGTGGATGGCCGCCCGACTCACCGCCGCCGGCATGCGTCCGATCAACTCGATCGTCGACATCTCCAACTACGTGATGCTCGAACTCGGGCAGCCGAACCACACGTACGACCTCGACACCGTGCCCGATGGCGCACTCCGGGTCCGCCGAGCGTCTGAGGGAGAAACCCTGGTCACGCTCGACGGCAAGCTGCGCTCCCTCACCCCAGCCGACGGGGTGATCGCCAACGCCGCCGACGAGCCGATCGGCCTGGCTGGCGTGATGGGGGGTGAGGCCACCGAAATCGGTCCCTCCACCTCCCGGGTGCTACTCGAGGCGGCCATTTGGGACCGCATGATGATCGCCAAGACCTCACGTCGGTTGAACCTGCGTTCGGAGGCCTCGACTCGCTACGAACGAGGCGTCGACCACGCGGCGGTCGAGCGGGCCCTCGATCGGTTCTGTGAACTCGCCATCGAACTGTGCGGTGCCACCGTTGCGTCTGGGGCGATTATCGCCGACGGTCGTGAGCTGCCGGCGCCAGTGGTGACCCTGCGGACTGCCCGGGTCAATCAGCTCCTCGGCTCGTCGCTCACCACCGACGAGATCGCCAACTTCTTGACGCCGATCGGCTTCGCCAACACCGCCGACGGCCCCGATGCGTTGACCGTCACGATCCCCAGCTGGCGCCCTGACTCGACCATGGAGACCGACATCGTCGAAGAGGTCGGTCGGCACTACGGCTACGACAAGGTGGGCACGTTGGTGCCGCGGCCCGCCCAATCGGGCGGCCTCACCCATCGCCAGACCGCTCGCCGACGTGTTCGCCACGCGGTCGCCGGTATCGGCTTCGACGAAGCCATGCCGATGCCGTTCCTATCACCGGCCGATCAGGCCGCCGCCGGCATCAGCGACGAGGCCATCGGGCTGACCAACCCGCTCGTCCACGAGGAGTCGATCCTGCGGACGTCGCTGCTTCCGGGCCTGGTCAAGGCCGTTGCCTCCAACCAGGCGCGAAGCAACGACGGAGTGCGGCTGTTCGAACTCGGTCGCGTGTATCTCCGCAATCCCAAGACGCTCGACGATCCGGTGGCGGCGCCGCTGCCGATCGAGCCGGAACGGCTCGGCCTGGTATGGGCGGGAGCCGACGCTGGCGACGCGGTCCGGGTGTTCCAGCAGATCGCCGGTGTACTCGGCCTGGCGAACATTCGCCTCGACAACGCCGACGGCCCGGCGTCGATCGCAGCCAAGCCGGTCCTCGCTGGTCTGCACCCGTACCGAACCGCCGAGATCGTCCTGCGAGGTCGCACGATCGGCGCCGTCGGCGAGATCGATCCGGGCGTGCTCGAGGCATTCGACGTCGAGGGCCGCGTGGCCTGGGTCGGTTTCGACCTCGACCCGGTGTTCGCCGCCATGGAGACCGTGCCGAAGGCGACGCCGGTGTCGGTCTATCCGGCCAGCGAGCTCGACCTCGCCTTTGTCGTCACCGACGACATCGCAGCGTCGACGGTGGCCGGCACGCTCTACAAGACCGGCGGCGCGCTGTTGCGATCGGTCGAGGTGTTCGACGTGTTCCGCAGCGAGTCGCTCGGTGCCGACCGCCGCTCGCTCGCCTATCGACTCCGGTTCCAGGCCGACGATCGCACGCTGACCGACGCCGATCTCACCGGCCTGCGTGATCAGCTCATCGCCGCAGTCGCTAAGCGTCACAAGGCCGAACTCCGAAGCTGACCCCCGCCAAGACCCTCCAAACCTCGCAAAACCTCCGCAACTTTGGAGAGTTGAGACCGCTCAGCGGCATCAATTCTCCAAAGTTGCGGAAGGTGGAGGGGGAGGGGGTAGATGGGAGGGGTGCGGGTCGCGTCAGCGTCGAGGAGAAGTGGCTCGGTCGCGGTGAAGCCAGAGGGCGGTACCCACTGTCAGGGAAGGGACCGCGGTCAGGATCAGCAGGAACATCACCGTCTTGAGGTTGTCGTCGAGCGACGACGACGGGGTCGGGTCGAAGACCACCGGCCCGGCGGGGACCACGTCGGTCGTGGTCGTCGAGGGCGGCGGCAGGGTGAGCACCGGGCCTGATTCCAGCTCGGCGCCATCGGGCGACTCACCGGGCGCCAGCTCCGGCAGGGTCTGGGCGACGATCGTCGAGCCCGTGGTGTCGTCTTGTGCCCCGGCCACGGTCGGCGCGCCGAAGGCACCGGTGGCGGCGAGTGCGAGGCCGAGCAGGGCCGTCGTACGTCGAGGGAGATGACTGCGCATACTGATCCATCGGCTGGCATCATCTGATGATGAGCACCGAGACCGATTCGACCGACACGCTTGACCCCGCCACTCGCGACCTCACTGCGGCCGATGTGGCCTGGAACATCGAGACCCTGCTCGACGACGACTCCGTCGACGACATCATCGCGAGGGCCGACGCCGTCGCCGACGAGATCACCGAGTACCGGGGTCGGGTGGGCGAGCTCGAACTCGCCGACTTCGTGACGTTGCAGCAGCAGCAGGCCGAGCTGGGTTCGCTGCTCAGCCGGGCCGGGCACTATGTGATGCTGGCCTTCAGTGAGAACACCGCCGACCCGGCTCGGGGCGCTGCGCTGCAGCGGGTCCAGGAACAGAGCACCGCCATCGCCACCAAGACCATGTTCGCCGATCTCGAATGGGCCGCGGTCTCCGACGAATACGCCGACGCCATGCTCGCCAACGATGAGCTGGCGTTCGCCCGGCACCACCTCGAAACCCTTCGGGCCAACCGCGAGCACCTGCTCTCCGAGGCCGAGGAGACGATCCTGGCCGAGAAGTCGGTGACCGGCCAGAGCGCGTGGGTTCGGCTCTTCGACGAGCTGACCTCGGCCATCGAGGTCCGGCTTCCCGATCAGGAGCAGCCGGTCGGCCTCGAGCAGGGCTTGTCGATGCTGTCGAGCCCCGACCGTTCCGTCCGCTCGACCGCTGCCGCCGCGGTCTCGATGGCGCTCGAACCGGGGCTGCGCACTCGGGCCTACGTCTACAACACCCTTCTCGCTGATCGCTCGATCGACGATCGGCTCCGCTCGTTCGACACCTGGATCTCCGCTCGCAACCTCGGCAACGAGGCGTCCGACGAATCGGTCCAGGCGCTGATCGATGCCGTGGTCGGGCGATACGACATCCCGCAGCGGTGGTACCGGCTGAAGGCCGACATCCTCGGGCTCGACCACCTCGCCGACTATGACCGTGGTGCGTCGGTCGCCACCTCCGAGAAGCAGATCGGCTGGTCAGAGGCAACCTCGATCGTTCGCGACGCCTACGCGTCCTTCTCGCCCGAACTGGCCGGCATCGTCGGCAAGTTCATCGACGAGCAGTGGATCGACGCTCCGATCCGGCCGGGCAAGCGACCGGGCGCCTTCTGCGCCTACACGGTGCCCGAGCACCACCCCTACGTGCTGCTCAACTGGGCGGGCAAGAGCCGAGACGTCGCCACGCTCGCCCACGAGCTCGGCCATGGGCTGCACGCCTATTTGTCACGTGAACAGGGCATCTTCCATCACATGACCCCACTCACCCTGGCCGAGACCGCCTCGGTGTTCGGCGAAACTGTCACCAGCAATCGACTGCTCGGCATGCTCGACGACCCGGGGGAGCGGTTCGCCTTCCTCGCCTCGACCCTCGAGGACTCGATCGCCACCGTGTTCCGTCAGGTGGCGATGAATCGCTTCGAGAACGCCTGCCACACCGACCGGCGCGAATACGGCGAGCTGTCGGTCGAACGATTTGGCGACCACTGGTATGCCACCCAGACCGCCATGATGGGCGAGGCGGTCGAGCTGACCGACGGCTACCGGAACTGGTGGTCCTACATCCCGCACTTCATCGGCACCCCGGGCTACGTGTACGCCTACGCCTACGGCCAGCTGCTCGCCCTGTCGGTGTACGCTCGCTACCAGGAGCGGGGCGATGCGTTCGTGCCGGCGTATCTCGAGCTGCTCAAAGCCGGTGGGTCGCGGTCACCCGAAGACCTCGGCGCCATCGTCGATTGCGACCTCACCGACCCCGGCTTCTGGGATGCCGGCCTCGGGATCGTCGCCGGTCAGCTGACCGCAGCCGAGGAGGCGGCCCGAGCCGCCGGTCGTCTGGCCTGATCGGCGCGCTCAGGCGCTCGGTTCGCTCCCGACCGGGTTCGTCGAGCTGGCGTTGCCGAGGGCTGCACTGTTCGGAACCGGATCGGCGGTGAGATCGATCGTGGTTCCATCGCGGGCGGGTGAGGCCGGAAGACGCTCCTGTCGGTGGCGCTCGATCTCGAGCAGCACCTCGGCACAGATCTCGTCGAGTTCCATCGCGCCGTGCTCGTAGACCACGTGGGCTCGCTCCATGCTCGGGAGCACGAAATGGTCGTGCATCGGGGCGACGGTCGCGGCGAACTGGGCAGCCACCGAGTCGGGGGTTCGCCCTCGCTCGGTGATGTCGCGCTCGAGCCGGCGGGAATAGCGGATGTGCTCGGGGCACGCTCGGTAGACCCGTAGCGCCAGGCGCTCGGCGATCTCGGCGAACGCGAAGAGCAGGATCCCCTCGACGAGGATCACCGGGGTCGGGGCCATGTGCTGCGACTGGCCGAGGACCCGGGTGTGGGTCGAGAAGTCGTAGACCGGAAGCTCGACCGGCGAACCGGCAGCCAGCTGGTCGAGGTGCTCGACGAACAGTTCGACATCGAGGGTGTCCGGATGATCGAAATTGAGCGCCGCCCGTTCCTCGACCGACAGATGCTGCTGGTCGCGGTAGTAGGTGTCGAACGACAGGATCGAGGCGGTGTCGTGGCCCAGGGCAGCGCGGACCCGTTCGGCCAGGGTCGACTTCCCCGACCCACTCCCTCCACAGATCCCGACCAGCAAGCTCATCGGGCGTTCACTCTATTGCTTTCACCGGCTCCGCCGGTGCGCCTCCGGCGATCCGAGTTGCTCGCTCGGAGCGTGCCTCCTCCGTCGGCCACGCCCGACACCCGCCGGTGAGTGAGGCCGAGAAAACTCATTGCATGAATACTCATGACAACGTATGATCACGCAGTGAGTCACGCTACCCCGACCTATGCCGTGGGCATCATCGGTGCTTCCGGCTATACCGGCGCCGAAACCCTGCGGCTCCTCGCCCAACACCCTCAGCTCGAACTCAAGGTCGCCACCGGCGACTCGATGGCCGGTTCCCGAATCGCCGATCTCTACCCGAGCCTGGCGGCGGCCTACGGCAACCGTACCTTCGATACCTTCTCCGAAGAGGGACTCGATGGGCTCGATCTCGTCTTCTGCGGGCTTCCCCACGGGGTGAGCATGGGTGTGGTGCCCGGCGTGCGAGGACGGGTCGGTCACATCGTCGACCTCGGCTCCGACTTCCGGCTCCACGACCCGGCGCTCTACCCCGAGTGGTACGGCGCCGAGCACACGGCACCCGCCCTGCTCGACGACTTCGTCTACGGACTTCCCGAGCTCTTCCGTGAACAACTCCGTGGGGCTGAGCTGATCGCCGCCACTGGCTGCAACGCGGCCACGGCCGTCTTTGCCCTGGCCCCCATGCTCGAAGCCGGTCTGGTCGAGGGGCAGGGGCTGATCGTCGACCTCGTCACCGGCGTGAGCGGCGCCGGTCGCCCACCGAAGCCGAACACCACGTTCTGTACGGTCGACGAAGACGTCACTCCGTACGGCCTGCTCACGCACCGGCACACGCCGGAGATCGAGCAGGCACTCCGCGACCGCACGGGAGTCGACAACACCGTGCTGTTCACGCCGCACCTTGCGCCGATGAACCGTGGCATCATCGCCACCTGCTACGGCCGACCCACACAGCCGACCACGACCGATGAGGCGCTGGCGGCGCTTCGTGAGTTCTACGCCGACGAGCCGTTCATGGTCGTCGACGAGCGCCCGCCGTCCACCAAGTCGACCCTCGGCTCCAACACCGTGCACCTCACCGCACGGGTCGATCAGCGCACCGGGCTGGTGATGACCATCGCCGCCCTCGACAACCTGATGAAGGGCGC
Source organism: Acidimicrobiales bacterium (assembly GCA_041394265.1). Lineage (NCBI taxonomy): Bacteria > Bacillati > Actinomycetota > Acidimicrobiia > Acidimicrobiales > Acidimicrobiales bacterium. Next base: position 118,156 of record JAWKIO010000006.1, on the reverse strand, counting down.
CTCGGGCATGGCCGTCCAGAACGCCAACCTGGCCCTCGGGCTCGAAGAAACCGCCGGCTTGCCGATCGTAGGGGTGTACCCATGAACGTCTCACCACTTGCCCCCGCCGAGTTCCCGGTGCTCCCGAGCATCGCCGGCGTCCGCCTGAGTCCGCTCGAGCTGCGGCTCCGGTATCACGGTCGGCCCGATGTGCTGCTCGCCTCCTTCGACGAAGGCACCACCGTCGCCGGTGCCTTCACCACTTCCAAGTGCCCGTCGGCGCCCGTCGACTGGTGCAAGTCGATCCTCGGCAACGGCGTCGCCCGCGCCCTCGTGGTCAATGCCGGGAATGCGAATGCCTTCACCGGCCGGCACGGCGATGCGTCCACCCGGGCCACGGCCGCCGCCGTTTCGTCCGCCCTCGGGATCGCCGAGTCCGAAGTGTTCCTGGCCTCCACCGGCGTCATCGGTGAGCCGCTCGATGTCGGCCCGATCGTTGCCGCCGTGCCCGAACTGGTGGGTGGGCTTTCGGCAGCCGATGCCGAGAATCTCAAGTCGGCCGCCCACGCGATCCGCACCACCGACACGTTCCCGAAGGCCGAAGGTGCCCGGGCAACGCTGCCGTCGGGAGCGGTCGTGAACGTGGCGGGCATCGCCAAAGGGTCGGGCATGATCGAACCGGCGATGGCCACGATGCTGTCGTTCGTCTTCACCGACGCCGCCATTACCGCCGAAGCACTGCAATCGATGCTGTCACCGTCCGTCACGACCAGCTACAACGCCATCACGGTCGATTCCGACACCTCCACCAGTGACACCGTGCTGGTTTTTGCCACCGGTGCCGCCGGCAACGACCTCATCACCGGGCCCGACTCGCCGGGCTACGACGAGCTGGCCGAAGCCCTCCATCGCGTCAACCTCGGCTTGGCGCACCTCATCGTCCGAGACGGCGAAGGGGCATCGAAGTTCGTCACCGTCAACGTCACCGGCGCCGAGTCCGACGCCGCAGCTCAGCGGATCGCCCGCGCCATTGCCAACTCGCCGCTGGTGAAGACGGCACTCGCTGCATCTGATGCCAACTGGGGTCGACTCGTCATGGCCGTCGGCAAGTCGGGCGAGGCCGCGAACCGCGACGCTCTCGCCATCTGGATCGGCGACGAGCACGTGGCCGTAGCAGGGGAGAAGCTCGAGTCCTACTCAGAGGAGCGAGCCACCGAGCACCTTCAAGGCGACGAGGTCACGCTCACGGTCGACGTCGGGGTCGGCAGCGGAGCGGGAACCATCTGGACCTGCGACCTGACCCACGGCTACATCGACATCAACGCGGGGTACCGATCATGACCGACAGCGTCGATCCCGCAGCCGCCGAACGCGGCTACTCACCGGAGCTGCGCACCCAGGCGCTCATCGAGGCACTGCCTTACATCCAGCAGTTCCGGGGCGCCGTCGTCGTCGTCAAGTTCGGTGGCAACGCGATGGTCGATCCCGATCTGTCGCGCACCTTTGCCGAAGACATCGTGCTGCTGCGTTCGGTCGGTCTCCAGCCCGTCGTCGTCCACGGTGGCGGACCCCAGATCGGTGAGTTGCTGGGCCGTCTCGGCAAGGAAACCGAGTTCCGCAACGGCCTGCGCGTGACCGACGCCGAAACCCTCGACGTCGCCCGCATGGTGCTCGTCGGCAAGGTCGGCCGCGACATCGTCGGCGAAATCAACATCCACGGCGCGTATGCCGTTGGCATGTCCGGCGAAGACGGCGGGCTCATCAAGGCCGTCGCCCGCGACCCCGAGCTCGGGTTCGTCGGTGACATCGTGTCGGTGAACCCGGGCATCCTCGAGCGGCTGCTGGCCGAAGACCTCATCCCGGTTATCTCGACCATCGGGTCCGACGACCGGGGCCAGGCCTACAACATCAACGCCGACACCGTCGCCGGCGCCATCGCCGGCGCGCTGAGTGCCGAGAAGGTCATCTACCTGACCGACGTGCCGGGTCTGCTGCTCGACGTCGACGATCCCAGCTCGATCGTCACCCAGGCCACCGTCGCCGAACTCGTGCAGCTGATCGACGACGGCGTGATCTCCGGCGGCATGGTCCCCAAGGTCGACGCCTGCATCGACGCCGTCCGCATGGGCGCCCGCAGCGCCCACATGCTCGACGGCCGCCGCCCCCATGTGATGCTCCTCGAGCTCTTCACTGATGCCGGCATCGGCACCAAGATCACCCTCGACCCACCATCGCCCGCTCCCGCCACGAAAGGCCCCACCTCATGAGCCACGTCGAAGCCGTCGGCAATCCCGAAGGACTGTCGTTCTGCCCGATCATGCCCACCTACGGACCGCCGCCGGTCCAGTTCATCCGCGGCCAGGGCGTGGAACTGTTCGACCGCAACGACAAGCGCTACCTCGATTTCTTGTCAGGCTTGGCCGTCACCAGTCTCGGTCACGCCCACCCCGTGGTGGCCGAGGCGCTCGCCTCGCAGGCCCAGCGGCTCCTGCACGTGTCGAACCTCTTCGCCACCGAACACAACGCAGCGGTTGCGATGCAGCTCGACCGGCTCATCAGCGGTGTCGACGAGCAGACCGGCCAGGTCTTCTTCTGCAACTCCGGCGCCGAGGCCAACGAGGCCGCCATCAAGATCGCGCGCAAGTTCGGAGGACACGGCCGCCATGTGGTGGTCTCCGCGTTCCAGAGCTTCCACGGTCGCACGCTCGCCACCCTGCATGCAACCGGCCAACCGGCGAAGTGGGAGACCTTCCAGCCGCTGCCCGAGGGCTTCCGCCACGCCGTGTGGAACGACCTCGACGACCTCGAACGTCAGCTCGACGACACGGTCGCTGCCGTGCTCCTCGAGCCCGTCCAGGGTGAGGGCGGCGTGAACCCGGCAACCCAGGAGTACTTCCAGGGTGTCCGCCAACTCTGCACCGATCGTGGCATCCTCATGATGGTCGACGAGGTCCAGACCGGACTCGCCCGAACGGGCAAGTGGTTCGGCTTCCAACACTTTGGCGTCCTGCCCGACGTGGTGTCGATGGCCAAGGCGCTCGGCAACGGTGTGCCGATCGGGGCCACCTGGGCCCATCGCAGCGTGTCGTCGGTGATGCAGGGCGGTGATCACGCCACGACCTACGGCGGCCAACCGCTCGCCACCGCAGCCGCCCGCGCCGTGCTCGACACCATGATCGCCATCGACGCTCCCCGGCTCGCCACCGAGGCCGGTGCCGAACTCACGGCCAAGCTGCTCGAACTGCCGAACGTGAGCGAGGTCCGGGGTCTCGGTCTGCTGATCGCCGCCGAACTCACCGGCGTCAACGCCCAGACCGTGGCCGCCAAGTGCCTCGACGCCGGGCTGGTCGTGAACGGCATCTCGCCGACCGCGCTACGCCTCGCCCCGCCGCTCATCATCACCAGCGAGAACATCGCCGAAGCCGTTGCCATCCTGAGCTCGGTCATCGACGAGGTGGCGGACTGATGCGTCACTTCCTCGAGGTCGACGACCTCTCTCGCGACGAGTTCGCCGCCATCTGCGCGCTCGGGCAACTGCCGGCGGCCGAGGTCGAGCCCACCTACCGAGGTCGCGGTGTGGCGTGCGTATTCGAGAAGCCGTCCGCCCGCACCCGCAACTCGACCGAGATGGCCGTCGTACAGCTCGGTGGTCACCCGATCTACATCACCGACGCCGAGGTCGGGATCGACAAGCGGGAGTCGGCCGAAGACGTCGCTCGCACGCTGTCGCAGTACCACTCGGTGATCTGTGCTCGGGTGTTCGATCACGGAGTACTCGAGCGGATGGCGGCGCTCGACGTCGCCCCGATCGTCAACCTCCTCAGCGATCAGGCCCATCCGCTGCAGGCGATTGCCGATGTGCTCACGATCCAAGCCGAGCTCGGAACGGTCGAGGGCAAGGTCGTCACGTACGTGGGCGACGCCAACAACGTCGCTCGCTCGCTGGCGCTGGCCGTCGGGTTTGCCGGCGGCACCACCCGCATCGCCGCCCCTCCCGGCCACCAGTTCGCTGCCGTCGACGTCGATCGTCTGGCGGCGGCGGGCGTGCCGGTCGAATACTTCGATCGGCCAGCCGACGCCGTTCCTGGGTCCGATGTCGTCTACACCGACACGTGGGTGTCGATGGGGCAGGAGGCCGAACGAGATGAGCGGTTGCGTCATTTCGAGGGCTTCATGGTCGACGATGCACTCATGAGCGCCTCCCCCGACGCCATCTTCATGCACTGCCTCCCTGCCCACCGGGGCGAGGAGGTGGCGTCGAGCGTGATGGAGGGACCGCAGAGCCGCATCTGGCCTCAGGCCGCCAACCGACTCAACTCGATCCGTGGCGTCCTCGCCTGGCTCGAACGCGAAGGCTCGCTCAGGCCATGAGCGTCGGAAAGGCCCAGCGCCAGCACGTCGTCACACAATTGCTGGCCGACCACGCGGTTGCCAGTCAGAGCCAACTGGTCGATCTCCTCGCCAACGAAGACATCACCGCCACGCAGGCCACCGTTTCTCGTGATCTCGAAGACCTCGGCGCCATCAAGGTGCGAGTCCCCGGCGGGGCGACCGTCTATGCGATCCCCGAACTCCCGACCGAACAACTCGCCCCGAGCGACCACCTGCGTCGAGTCCTCGGGGAGTGGTTGGTCAACGTGGAGCGATCGGGTGACCTGGTCGTTCTCCGCACCCCGCCCGGATCGGCCCACGTGGTCGGCAACGCCCTCGACCGGTCGGGACTGCCTCGCATGATCGGTACCGTCGCCGGCGACGACACCATCCTCGCCATCGCCTCCGAAGGCGACGGCGAAGCCCTCGCCAACGTGTTGCGAGACCTCGCCGGTCTCAACCACCACTGAATCTTCCCGCAAACCCTCAGAGCCAAGGAGCGCCCCCGTGGCCGTTCAAGACAACACCAAGTCCGACAAGGTGGAGAAGGTCGTTCTGGCCTATTCCGGTGGCCTCGACACCTCCGTCATCCTCCAGTGGTTGAAGGACACCTACGACTGTGAGGTCGTCACCTACACGGCCGACCTCGGCCAGGGTGAGGAGCTCGAACCCGCTCGACAGAAGGCGCTCCAGATGGGCGTGCCCGAGGAGTCGATCTTCATCGACGACGTGAAGGAAGAGTTCGTCCGCGACTTCGTGTTCCCGATGTTCCGGGCCAACACCATCTACGAGGGCGAGTATCTGCTCGGGACCTCGATCGCTCGACCACTGATCGCCAAGCGCCTGGTCGAGGTCGCTCGCCAGACCGGCGCCGACACCATCTCCCACGGCGCCACCGGCAAGGGCAACGACCAGGTGCGCTTCGAGCTCAACGCCTACGCGCTCGAGCCCGGGATCAAGGTCATCGCCCCCTGGCGCGAGTGGGATCTGCTCAGCCGCGAGAAGCTCATGGCCTACGCCGCCGATCGCAACATCCCGATCGAAATGGCCCGGGGCAAGAAGTCCCCGTTCTCGATGGATGCCAACCTCCTGCACATCTCCTATGAGGGCGGGCCGCTCGAAGATCCCTGGACCGAGCCGCCGAGCGAGATGTGGCGCTGGTCGGTCAGCCCCGAGATGGCTCCCAACGACGCCACCTATGTCGACCTCACCTACGAAAAGGGCGACATCGTCGCCATCGATGGGGTGTCGATGACACCGGCGCAGGTGCTCACCAAGCTCAACGAGCTCGGCGGTGCCAACGGCATCGGTCGGCTCGACATCGTCGAGAACCGGTTCGTCGGGATCAAGAGCCGTGGCGCCTACGAGACCCCGGGCGGCACGATCATGCTGCGGGCCCACCGGGCGATCGAGTCGATCACCCTGGATCGTGAGGTATGCCATCTCAAGGACGACCTCATGCCTCGCTACGCCAAGATGATCTACAACGGCTACTGGTTCGCCCCCGAGCGAGTGATGTTGCAGCAGGCGATCGACCACAGCCAGTTGCACGTCAACGGCGAGGTGCGGGTCAAGCTCTACAAGGGCAACGTCGACGTCGTCGGCCGGCGTTCGGCCGAGTCACTGTTCGACGAGAAGATCGCCACGTTCGAAGACGACGGCGGCGCCTACAACCAGGCCGACGCCGAAGGCTTCATCAAGCTCAACGCGCTGCGGCTGCGCACCCTGGCCTCCAAGCGCGGCGCTCAGGCATGACCGACGACGCAGCGACGGGCAAGACCCTGTGGCATGGCCGGTTCGCCGGCGGGCCGTCCGAGGCGTTGCAGCAGCTGAACGACTCGCTGCCGTTCGACCAGCGGATGTACGCCCAGGACATCGAGGGCTCGCGTGCCCACGTCACCATGCTCGCCGCCGTCGGATTGGTGTCCGCCGAGGAGCGTGACGCGATCCTGGCGGCGCTCGACGCGGTCGAGGGCGAGATCGAGTCCGGTGCGTTCCGGTTCCTGCCCTCCGACGAAGACATCCACACCGCCGTCGAGCGGCGGGTCACCGAGCTGGCACCAGCGGGGGCGAAGCTCCACACCGGGCGAAGCCGCAACGACCAGGTCGCCACCGACCTGCGGTTGTGGACCAAGCGCGAGCTCGGCGATCTCGCCGCACTCGTGCTGCAGGTGCAGTCGACGCTGCTGACACAGGCCGAGGCGAACATCGACGCCTATCTTCCCGCCTACACCCACCTCCAGCAGGCGATGCCGGTCATGCTCGCGCACCATCTCCTGGCCCATTGCTGGGCGATGTCGCGAGACGTCGACCGGTTGCTCGATGCCCGTCGCCGCACCGATGTGTCGCCACTCGGCGCCGGCGCACTGGCCGGTTCGTCGCTTCCGCTCGATCCCGACCAGACCGCGGCGGCGCTCGGATTCGGCGCCCGGTTCGAGAACTCGCTCGATGCGGTGGGCGATCGCGACTTCGTGCTCGACTCGCTCTACGCGCTCGCCGTACTCGGCGTGCATCTTTCACGCATCGGCGAAGAGGTCATCCTCTGGGCAACCCAGGAGTTCGGATTCGTCACCCTCGATGACGGCTTTTCGACCGGTTCGTCGATGATGCCGCAGAAGAAGAACCCCGACATCGCAGAACTGGCGAGGGGCAAGGCGGGACGACTGGTCGGCCACCTCACCGGTCTGCTCACCACCCTCAAGGGTCTACCGCTGACCTACAACAAGGATCTGCAGGAGGACAAAGAGCCCCTGTTCGACGCGTGCGACACGATTCGCCTCACGCTCCTGGCGCTCGACGGGATGCTCGCCACGCTCACGTTCAACACCGACACCATGGCGGCCCAGGCCAACTCGCCGTACGCTGCGGCCACCGACCTCGCCGACTTCCTGGTTCGCCGAGGCACCCCGTTCCGAGCCGCCCACGCGATCGTTGGCGAACTCGTGCGATCGGCGTTGGCGGGTGAGGGGTCGCTGCCGGATCTCGTGGCCGATCACCCCGAGCTCGGCGCCGAGGCGGCGGCCATCTTCGCTCCCGGTGCCTCGGCACGGGGCCGGAACACACCCGGCGGCGGGGGTCCAGATGCGGTCGCCGTGCAGCTGGAGCGGTTCCGGGAGCGTTTGGCGGCCGATCGGGCCCGAGTCTGAGTCGGTCCGCAGAGTTGACGCCCAACGAGTCGGGCGACTCGAGGCGGCAGGCGAGTCGCTCGGCTGCACCTTCGGTGGGGATCGACCTCGAGCACCCGGCGATCGAGGTGGCACCGATGTTGCTCGGGCTCGTGTTGCGGTGTGGCGAGCGGGCAGGACGGATCGTCGAAGTCGAGGCATACGGCGGTGCCGATGACCCCGCCAGCCATGCAGCCCGAGGCCGCACGCCCCGAAACGCCACGATGTTCGGACCGCCGGGCGGTCTCTACGTCTACCTGAGCTACGGGATCCACTGCTGCGCCAACGTGGTGTGCGGACCCGAGGGCCAGGCGTCAGCGGTCCTGATTCGGGCGCTCGAGCCGATCGAGGGCCTGGCCGAGATGGCTGTTGCTCGACCTCGGGCGAAGCGGACGGTCGACTACTGCAACGGGCCGGGGAAGCTCACCGAAGCGTTGGGCATCGGGCTCGCACACGACGGTGTCGACGTGCTCGACCCTGACAGTGCGGTCCGGCTCGATCACGCGACTGGCTCCATCCCGGTCAGGATCGTGTCGGGGCCTCGGGTCGGGATCTCGAAGGCGGTGGACTGGCCATGGCGATTCGCGATCGCCGGCGATCGCCACGTGAGCACCCCTCGGCGAGGTCTGCTCCCGATCGCTCAGTCCGTCGACGCCACCTGATCGGTCGATTCGGGAACCCGATCGAGCAGCCAACCAAACGAAGGTTCCAGCACCTGGTAGAGGAACTGGAACTCGTCGCCGGTCACGAGTCGGGTGAACGTGGCGCCCCCTTTCAGCTTGCGCAGCCGGAACGGGGTCTCGTCTCGCAGGCCGTCGCCTGCGAAGTACAGGGTGCGGTCGGTACGGACCAGAGCGGCGAACCGAGTGGGGAGTCCCATGCGGGCGAGCATCTTGGCGCCGTCGGCGTTGACCGGCAGCTCGAACACGGCGTCGAGTTCGGTCCCGGGATCGGGCTGGACGACCTCGACCCAGCCGTCGAAGCGGGCGTTGCCGCCCGGACTGCCGGGAGGTCCGCCGATGATCCGGATCTCGAACCCATCGAGCTGTTCCTCGGTCAGCACCACGAGATTGCGTCCCTGGTTCCGACCACCGGCAGGGCCCGACACGGCAACGAGCCCGCGCCCGGTGTACGGCCAGGGGTAGGCACCAAGGTTTCGAATGCCGGGCGACACGAGGGTCAGGTCATCGAACATCCGGATGCGCCAGCCAGTGGAGGACACACCGAACACGTCTTCGAGGATGGCACCTGCTCGTCCGGGCGTCGGTTCGACGACCATGGAGAACTCGCCGTATGCCGGCGTGCCGGCGGCGACCCACCGTTGGATGTCCTCGGCCTGGCTGGGCCAGATCACCTCGCCGACCGGCCGGCCTCCGAATTCGTCTGGCTCGTTGTTCTCGTCGAGGTACACCCCGGTGACATCGGCGAGCACGATCAGGTCGGGCTGCTGCTCGGGCCATTCGCCGTGGGGTTCCCACGTGCCGGGGGTGAGGCCCACATAGTCATCGAGCGCATACGGCACCCGGTGATACTCGAAGATCTGGGCCAGTGCACCGTGTTGGCCGTAGGTCTCGTTCGGCACGTTCTGGTCGTAGACGAGGATGTCGACCTCGCGGTGGGGCGTCAGCCGCCACCAGGCCGAGGTGAGCATGGTCATCACCACGATCGAGGCGAGTGAGACGCCGATGGTCTGGGTCAGGTACATCACCAGGCGCGCCACCAGGGGCGGAGGTCCGGAGGGTGCAGCTGACATCGGCTCCCATCGGCACGTCTGGGTCGATCGGTAGCCCGGCCACCCGGAGTAGTCTCGCGCCGTGGCAACGTCGCGTACCGACCTCGAGCTGGCCAAGACCTTCGTACGAGAGGCGGTCGACGTCGACCCTGCCGCTCGTCGGTCGATCCTCGACTTCTGCTCCGAGCATCCGGACGCGCTGCACCGCAGTTGCCTGGCGGGGCATCTCACCGGGTCGGCCTTGGTCGTCGACCCGAGCCGAGGCGCCTCGTTGCTCATTCATCACGCCAAGCTCGATCGCTGGCTGCAGCCCGGCGGACATGCCGATGGCGATGGCGATCTCGGCAGGGTGGCGCTGCGCGAGGCGACCGAGGAGACCGGTCTCGACGGACTGTCGCTCGTGCTGCCGGCGATCGATCTCGACATCCACGAGATTCCCGAACGTGGTGACGAGCCGGCCCACCTCCATCTCGACGTGCGGTTCCTGGTGCTGGCCCCGGCTGGCGCCGAGGCCGATCACAACCACGAAGCCCTCGATGCCCGATGGGTGACCGCCGCCGAAGCGTCGTCCTACATGGACGACGGCGAACTCAAACGCCTCTTCCGCAAAGGCCTAGCAATGGCATCCCACTTGGCATAGCGAAGGTGGGATGTTGCGAGCGCAGCGAGCAACTCCAAGAAACCCCAAAGGCCCGCCAGGGCCGACGGGTTTCAGCCGACAAGGGTTTCAGCCGACATCCGTTGGGGTCTCGCACGAGAACATCAGGTTGGTGTCGGCCAGCCGGGTGATGCGCTTCTCGATGCGTTCGCCGCCGACGGCCGAGAAGTAGGCAACGGCGGTGGCGTCCTCGGCGAACCGATCGGCGTAGTCCTGCCGCTCACTCACATAGGTGCGCCAGTCAGCGAGCCATTCGCCAGCGAGCCCGGCGTCTCGATCCGTGGTGGCGGGCACGGCCTCGAGGTCATCGATCATGGCGATGAGCACGGCATTGCGGTCGGTGATCTGGACGGCTCGCTCGACGTTGTCCTCGGCCACCTCGGCATTGGGGAGTGCATCGAAGGTGGTCATCGCCTCGCTGCACACCGACTCGAGCGAGGCGGCGAACGCCGGGTCGTCGAAGGTGTCGGGAGCGACCCGAGCTGCCTTCCCCGACAGGGCGTAGCCCCACAGCCCGAACGATGCGACGACCGTGACCGACATGGCGACTTTGGTGAACGAGTGCACGACCTCAGTCAACCAGTCGAGCCGGGAAATGGGAGATCGCGCCCGGGCGCCTCTCTACAGTGAAGGCATGCCGACGAACACCGTCCCCAGCGACCGTACGACCGATCCCGACCTTCTCACCGATCTGGTGGCCCGTGGACTGATCCAGGACAGCACCGATCGGGCCGAACTCGCCGAGCGGCTGTCCGAGGGACCGATCACCGTCTACGTCGGCTTCGACCCAACGGCCGACAGCCTGCACGCCGGCAACCTGGTGGGCCTGTTGATGCTGCGGCGGTTCCAAGATGCCGGGCACCGAGTGATCTCGCTGGCCGGCGGCGCCACCGGCATGGTGGGTGATCCGTCGGGCAAGTCCGACGAGCGGAACCTTCTCGACGACGATGCGCTGGCGAACAATCTCGCCGGCATCGTCCCGCAGTTGCGGCAGTTCCTCGATTTCGACTCCACCGACAACCCGGCCAAGTTGCTCGACAACCGGGCGTGGACGGTGGGCGTCTCGTTCCTCACCTTCCTGCGCGACGTCGGCAAACACGTCACCGTGAACCAGATGATGGCGAAGGAGTCAGTCCGGAATCGGCTCGACTCCGAAAACGGACTCTCGTTCACCGAGTTCAGCTACATGCTCCTCCAGGCGCACGACTTTGCCTGGTTGAGCGAGAACGAGGGTTGCGAGATGCAGATGGGAGGTTCGGACCAGTGGGGGAACATCACCCTCGGCACCGATCTGATCCGCCGCCGCTACGGGCGCCGAGCGTTCGCACTCACCTGGCCGTTGCTGACCAAGCCCGACGGCACCAAGTACGGCAAGACCGCCGGTGGCGACACCATGTGGCTGAGTGCCGAGCGGATGAGCCCGTACCGCTTCTACCAGGCGTGGATCCAGGTCGACGACGACGAGGTCGCCAAGCTGCTGGCGCAACTCACGCTGCTCCCGCTCGATGAAATCGACGAGATCGCGGGTGAGCACCAGTCCGCTCCGCACCGGCGGATTGGTCAGTTGCGTCTGGCGTGGGAGGTCACGGCCTTGGTGCACGGCGAAGAAGCAGCCCGGGCAGCCGTCTCGGCGTCGGAAGTGATGTTCGGCGGGGGAGCGGTGGCCGACCTCGACCGTGGGGTGTTGCACACACTGGCCCACGAACTGCCGACTACGACCCTCGATCGATCGTTCCTCGCGGACCGTCCCGGCGCAGTCGCCTTCCTGCGCGAGACCGGCGTCACATCCTCGAACGGAGAAGCCACCCGGCTCCTGGATCAGAACGGGATTTCTCTCAACGATGCCAAGATTTCTGGCACCGCCGTGGTGAGTGTCGACGACCTCCTCCACGACGAGTTTCTCCTGGTCAGAAGAGGGAAGAAGCAGGTGTTCCTGGTCCGCGTGGTCGGTTGAAATCACATCGATGTCACGAAATTTGGAAAATTGCCGACGCGGGGGTTGTGGGGAAGTGCGAACCGCTCTATCTTTATCAGTCGGCCAGCGAGCACGGGGCACGCAACACCAGCCCTGAAGCAACGCAGCCAGAGCCCGCTCAGCGCCTCCATGAGAGACGCAACCGCACCTCCAAAGGTGTTGAGGTTCCAAGAATCCCAGCTTTTGTGTGCCGTCAGCGGACCAGTTCCTTGAAAACGGAAGAGACGAAGTACGCAGCGTGTGCGGAGCTTCACGATGACCGCCTCCGAGGTTTCGGCCGAGGAGAACATCTTGAAGCCCCGTCATAAGAACAAAAAAAGCCACGCTGGATGCGAGTTGGTACTTGCATTCGGCAACCGGATCACGTTCGGAGCCTTTCCCAGGTTCCGGACAGATTCTCTGATGGAGAGTTTGATCCTGGCTCAGGACGAACGCTGGCGGCGTGCTTAACACATGCAAGTCGAACGCTCTCGACCTTCGGGTCACATGAGAGAGTGGCGAACGGGTGAGTAACACGTGAGGAACCTACCCCAAAGTCGGGAATAACTCAGGGAAACCTGAGCTAATACCGGATGCCCTCTACGGACCGAATGATCTGTAGCGGAAAGATTTATCGCTTTGGGACGGCCTCGCGGCCTATCAGCTTGTTGGTGAGGTAACGGCTCACCAAGGCATCGACGGGTAGCTGGTTTGAGAGAACGATCAGCCACACTGGGACTGAGACACGGCCCAGACTCCTACGGGAGGCAGCAGTGGGGAATCTTGCACAATGGGCGAAAGCCTGATGCAGCGACGCCGCGTGGGGGATGAAGGCCCTAGGGTCGTAAACCCCTTTCAGTAGGGACGAAAATGACGGTACCTACAGAAGAAGCCCCGGCCAACTACGTGCCAGCAGCCGCGGTAAGACGTAGGGGGCGAGCGTTGTCCGGATTTATTGGGCGTAAAGGGCTCGTAGGTGGTTGCGTAAGTCGGATGTGAAAACTCCAGGCTCAACTTGGAGACGCCATCCGATACTGCGCTGACTTGAGTCCGGTAGAGGAGTGTGGAATTTCTAGTGTAGCGGTGAAATGCGCAGATATTAGAAGGAACACCTATTGCGAAGGCAGCACTCTGGGCCGGCACTGACACTGAGGAGCGAAAGCGTGGGTAGCAAACAGGATTAGATACCCTGGTAGTCCACGCCGTAAACGGTGGGCACTAGGTGTGGGGACTTTCAACGGTTTCCGTGCCGAAGCTAACGCATTAAGTGCCCCGCCTGGGGAGTACGGCCGCAAGGCTAAAACTCAAAGGAATTGACGGGGGCCCGCACAAGCAGCGGAGCATGTTGCTTAATTCGAGGCAACGCGAAGAACCTTACCTAGGTTTGACATGTAGAGAAAAGCTATAGAGATATGGTGTCCTTCGGGGCTCTACACAGGTGGTGCATGGCTGTCGTCAGCTCGTGTCGTGAGATGTTGGGTTAAGTCCCGCAACGAGCGCAACCCTCGTCTTATGTTGCTAACAGGTAATGCTGAGGACTCGTAAGAGACTGCCGGGGTCAACTCGGAGGAAGGTGGGGATGACGTCAAGTCATCATGCCCCTTATGCCTAGGGCTGCAAACATGCTACAATGGCCGGTACAACGGGCTGCAACACCGCGAGGTGAAGCGAATCCCTTAAAGCCGGTCTCAGTTCGGATTGGAGTCTGCAACTCGACTCCATGAAGCTGGAGTTGCTAGTAATCCCGGATCAGCAACGCCGGGGTGAATACGTTCCCGGGCCTTGTACACACCGCCCGTCACACCACGAAAGTTGCCAACACCCGAAGCACATGGCCTTACCCGCAAGGGAGGGAGTGTTCGAAGGTGGGGGTGGCGATTGGGGTGAAGTCGTAACAAGGTAGCCGTACCGGAAGGTGCGGCTGGATCACCTCCTTTCTAAGGAGCTCAGCAAGCCGATGGTTGCCAAACGAGCAACCCGGGGTGCTGGGCATCTCAGTTGACACACGCTACGTCGAGCCCCTCACGGGGCTCTTCATCGTTCTTCGTCTCTTCCGCTTTGAGGGAGCTGGTGTAGCTCACTCCATGTTTCTTGAGAATTGCATAGCGAGCACGAGCATCTTTGAACTGATTTATCAGTTCGCTGATTTTGAATGTAATACCCACAAGCTATTAAGAGCCAACGGTGGATGCCTTGGCGACTACGACCGATGAAAGACGTGATTGGCTGCGATAAGCCTCGGGGACCTGCCGAATAAGGGTTGATCCGAGGATGTCTGAATGGGGAAACCCAGCAATCGTTATGGATTGTTACTCCGCTGTGAACACATAGCAGCGGTAGAGGGAACTGCGGGAACTGAAACATCTAAGTACCGCAAGGAACGGAAAGTAAAAACGACTCCCTGAGTAGCGGCGAGCGAAATGGGAAGAGCCTAAACCACACCAGTGTCAAGCCTGACGGCGTTGCTGGTGTGGGGTTGTGGGATCTTGATGACAGTACGTCAGAGCTGTCGAGGAGTTACAAAGTGTCTCCGTAGTGGAACGGTCTGGAAAGTCCGGTCACAGAGGGTAATAGCCCCGTACACGAAACGTAGACACCTCCTTCCAAGACACCCGAGTAGCACCGAGCCCGTGAAACTTGGTGTGAATCTGCGAGGACCATCTCGTAAGGCTAAGTATCCGTAGTCGACCGATAGTGAACGAGTACCGTGAGGGAAAGGTGAAAAGTACCCCGGGAGGGGAGTGAAATAGTACCTGAAACCGTTGGTTTACAAACAGTTGGAGCCTTTCGGGGCGACAGCGTGCCTTTTGAAGAATGAGCCAACGAGTTGTGGTATGTGGCAAGGTTAACCCGTGAGGGGAAGCCGGAGCGAAAGCGAGTCTGAATAGGGCGTCATAGTCGCATGCTGCAGACCCGAAGCCGAGTGATCTAGCCATGGGCAGTGGGAAGCGGGGGTAAGACCCCGTGGACGCGCGAACCCACCTAGGCTGAAAACTGGGGGGATGACCTGTGGTTAGGGGTGAAAGGCCAAGCAAACTCGGATATAGCTGGTTCTCCGCGAAATGCATTTAGGTGCAGCGTTGCGTGTTCAGCCATGGAGGTAGAGCTACTGGATGGGCAAGGGGACCCACAAGTTTACTGACCCCAACCAAACTCCGAATACCATGGCTCCAGAGCGCAGCAGTGAGACCTCGGGGGATGAGCTTCGATGGTCGAGAGGGAAACAGCCCAGACCGCCAGCTAAGGCCCCTAATTCTGGACTAAGTGGTAAACGATGTGAGATTGCTCAGACAGCCAGGAGGTTGGCTTAGAAGCAGCCACCCTTTAAAGAGTGCGTAATAGCTCACTGGTCGAGTGATCTTGCGCGGACAATGTAACGGGGCTCAAGTCCAGAGCCGAAGCTGCGGATGCACACTTTTGTGTGCGTGGTAGCGGAGCGTCGATCTTGCGATGAAGCGGCGGGATAACCCAGCCGTGGAGCGTGGTCGAGTGCGAATGTTGGCATGAGTAGCGAAAGAGGAGTGAGAATCTCCTCCGCCGAATATCCAAGGGTTCCTGGGGAAGGTTCGTCCGCCCAGGGTTAGTCGGGAGCTAAGGCGAGGCCGAGAGGCGTAGTCGATGCACAACTGGTTGATATTCCAGTACCGATGTAAGCACGTCCGAGCCAAATTGTTGTTGCTAAGTGGCTGTCTCCTTCGGGAGGCGAAACGACCCACGATGACGCGGCTAGCAATGGGGTGACGCAGAAGGATAGGTGAACCGGGGCGTTGGTTGTCCCTGGGTAAGCGTGTAGGGCGAGGGCCAGGTAAATCCGGACCTCATGAAGCCTGAGACGCGATGCCGGCCACACAGTGGTCAGTCATTGATTCCAGACTGCCAAGAAAAGCCTCTAGCGAGTTCTTACATCGCCCGTACCCGAAACCGACACAGGTGGATAGGTCGAGTAGACCAAGGCGAGTGGGTGAACTGTGGTTAAGGAACTCGGCAAAATACCTCTGTAACTTCGGGATAAAGAGGACCTCTTTAGAGTGATGGAACTTGCTTCCGGAGCTCGACGAGGTGGCACAAACCAGAGGGAAGCGACTGTTTACTAAAAACACAGGAGCGTGCGAAGCCGTAAGGCGCTGTATACGCTCTGACGCCTGCCCGGTGCTGGAAGGTTACGAGGAGAGGTTAGTCGCAAGACGAAGCTTTGAATTTAAGCCCCAGTAAACGGCGGCGGTAACTATAACCGTCCTAAGGTAGCGAAATTCCTTGTCGGGTAAGTTCCGACCTGCACGAATGGCGTAACGACTTCCCTACTGTCTCAACCACAGACCCAGCGAAATTGAAGTACGAGTAAAGATGCTCGTTAGCTGCAGAAGGACGGAAAGACCCCGTGGACCTTTACTACAGTTTGATATTGGCGTTTGATCTAGATTGTGTAGGATAGGTGGGAGGCTAGGAAGTCGGTGCGCCAGCATCGGTGGAGCCATCGTTGAAATACCACCCTGTTTATATTGAACGTCTAACCCGGGCCCATGATCTGGGTCGGGAACAGTGTCAGATGGGTAGTTTGACTGGGGCGGTCGCCTCCTAAATTGTAACGGAGGCGCCCAAAGGTTCCCTCAGACTGGTCGGCCATCAGTCGTTGAGTGCAATGGCACAAGGGAGCTTGACTGCGAGACCGACAGGTCGAGCAGGTGCGAAAGCAGGGCATAGTGATCCGACGGCGCCGTATGGAAGGGCCGTCGCAAACGGATAAAAGGTACCCCGGGGATAACAGGCTTATCTTCCCCAAGAGTCCATATCGACGGGAAGGTTTGGCACCTCGATGTCGGCTCATCGCATCCTGGGGCTGAAGCAGGTCCCAAGGGTTGGGCTGTTCGCCCATTAAAGCGGTACGCGAGCTGGGTTTAGAACGTCGTGAGACAGTTCGGTCCCTATCCTCTGCAGCCGAAGGAGATTTGAGGAAGTCTGTCCCTAGTACGAGAGGACCGGGATGGACGCAGCTCTCGTGTGCCAGTTGTTCCGCCAGGAGCATGGCTGGTTAGCGACCTGCGGAAGGGATAACCGCTGAAGGCATCTAAGTGGGAAACCCGTTCCAAGATGAGATCTCCCACCGGGTTAACCGGGTAAGGCCCCTAGTAGGTGACTAGGTTGATAGGCCAGGCGTGTAAGTGTGGTAACACATTCAGCTGACTGGTACTAATAGGCCGAGGGCTTATGGTTATTACAGCTCGTGCTCGCTGTGGAATTCTTGAGAAACAAGTTCGTAACTTGTGTCCGATCGGTCATCGATCTGGAACCAGTGCAACAGATTTCGGTGGCGATAGCGGAGGGGTCACACCCGTTCCCATTCCGAACACGGAAGTTAAGCCCTCCTGCGCCGATGGTACTTGGATGGAGACGTCCTGGGAGAGTAGGTCGCCGCCGGATTTCTTACGAAAGCCCCATGCTTCGGCATGGGGCTTTCGGCGTTTTGGCGCTCAGGTGGCCCTATCCTGGCCTGATGTCATCGAACCCGCGCCCGTCGAACTCTCGCCCGAGCAGCGGGGGAGGCCGTCGCCGCCGGGTGCCGCCGCCCCCGGTGCTGCGTGACCCCGTCGAGATCGCCCGTATCGACGACGAGGCGCCGGCGAAGGCGGGCAAGAAGCGCCGCCGAGGTGGGAGCACGATCGATGTGTCCGAGGTGGTGTTCCCTGGCGTCGCCAGCGACACCACGTCGAAGCTCCGGCGCCGGCTCATCGAGGCCGCCACCGCGTTCGAGGCGGAGCGCTTCGCCGATGCTCAGCGTCTGCTGGTGTCGATCAACAAGCTCGCCCCTGGCGTTCCCGAGGTACAGGAGCTGCTCGGCCTCTCGCTCTATCGACAGGGCCGGTGGTCACAGGCGGCCAAGGAACTCCAGTCGTTTGCCGACATGACCAACTCGGTCGAGCAACACCCGGTGCTGGCCGACTGTCACCGAGCCCTTCGTCATTGGGACACCGTCGAGGCGCTGTGGCTCGAGCTCGGTGCGGCGTCGCCGGCGGCGGAACTGGTCGAGGAAGGCCGGATCGTCTACGCGGGAGCATTGGCCGACAACGGCAAGCCCAAAGACGCCATCCGAATCCTCGAGACCGCGCCCAAAGCGCCGAGCAAGCCGAAGGAACACCATCTTCGACGTTGGTACGCCCTGGCCGATCTCTACGAGCGCAACGGCGAAGCGTCGCGAGCGCGCAAACTGTTCCTCGAGATCGACAAGCTGAGCCCCAACTTCGGCGACGCGGCTCAGCGCGCCCGACAGCTACGCTGACCAACCACGATCGGTCGAGACATCCGACCGGCACGTGACACGTTCTTTTTCCCCCGTCGAACCAGCGAGCGACACCGATTCGCTCGATTGCATCAAGAGGGGAGTGGTCGACATGGCCACCAAGAAGCAAGTGACCGCCTCACCATCGTCGGAGAACATCGTCGTCATCCGAGGAGCCGTGCGCGCTGAGCCCGTGCTGCGGGCCCTGCCGTCCGACGACGTGCTCCTGACGTTCGACCTGGTCAGTGGGGCCGACGCCGATCGACGTACAGTGCCGGTCTCGTGGCAAGGGCCTACCCGGTCGCTGCCGAAGGTTGCCGTCGACGACCGGCTCATGATCCTCGGTACCGTGCAGCGCCGGTTCTTCCGGGTCGGAGGGTCGAACGCGCACGCGGTCGACGTCCGAGCAGAGGTGATTGCCCGTACGTCGACCGCGAAACGCAATCTGTGTGCCGAAGTGATTCGACGCCTCGACGAGGCCGCCTGAATCAGCGGCGGTCACATGGCGCCCCGGTGGGGCGGTGACATGGCGCCCCGGTGGGGCGGTGACATGGCGCCCCGGTGGGGCGGTGGGTCAGGCGAGCGTGCCGACGTTGTTCAGCTCGGCGAAGGCCTGCTTCAGGCGAGCGACGAAGGAGGTCTCGCCGGCCCGCAGCCACACCCGGGGGTCGTAGACCTTCTTGTTCGGCTTGTCGTCGCCGTCAGGGTTGCCGATCTGGCCCTGGAGATAATCGTGCTTCTCGGCCTCGAACTGACGAACGCCGTCCCAGAACGCCCACTGCAAGTCGGTGTCGATGTTCATCTTGATGACCCCGTACGAAATGGCCTCTTCGATCTCGGCGGCAGTCGAGCCCGACCCGCCATGGAACACGAAGTTGACCGGCTTCGCGTCGGTTCCGAACTTCTCGGCGATGTAGCGCTGCGAATCGTCGAGGATCGACGGGGTCAGGACCACATTGCCGGGCTTGTACACACCGTGGACGTTGCCGAACGCCGCAGCGATGGTGAAGTTCGGGGAGATCTTCATCAGCTGCTCGTAGGCGTAGGCCACCTCTTCAGGCTTCGAATACAGGTCAGCCGAGTCGGCATCGGAGTTGTCGACGCCGTCTTCCTCCCCACCGGTGATGCCGAGCTCGATCTCGAGGGTCATGCCGATCTTGCTCATCCGCTCCAGGGTGGCGGAGCAGATCTCGAGATTCTCCTCGATCGACTCCTCGGAAAGGTCGAGCATGTGCGAGCTGAACAGCGGCACACCGTTGGTCTCGAAGTGACGCTCGCCGTAGTCGAGCAGACCGTTGACCCAGCCGAGCTTGTCCTTGGCGGCGTGGTCGGTGTGCAGCATGACCCGGGCGCCGTACGCCTCGGCCATGGTCCACACATGCTGGGCTCCCGCAACCGAGCCGAGGATGGCGCCGGTGTCGCCGCCGGTGATCGACTTGCCGGCGATGAAGGCGCCGCCACTGTGCGAGAACTGGATGATGGCCGGGGAGTTGACCGCGGCGGCCGTTTCGAGGACCGAGTTGATCGAGTTGCTGCCGATGCAGTTGGCGGCAGGGAGGGCGAACCCGCGGGCTTTGGCCTCGGCGAAGACGGCGGGGACGGCATCGCCGGTGATCACACCGGCCGGAAGTGAGCTCAGAACGTCAGTCATGGGTAGCACTGTAGATCACGGTCCGGCCCAGACCAGAGGCAAAGCACACTACGGCTCACCTGCGGATCGGCGACGAACCGGTTCGTTTCGATAGGGTGAAGCCGTGACGACATGGGCGCTCGATCTCGACGGTGTCCTGTGGACCGGCAAGCTGCCGATCCCGGGCTCGGCCGAAGCGGTCTCCCGATTGCTCGACCGGGGCCACGAGGTCGTGTTCGTCACCAACAACTCCTTCGCAACCGTCGGCGAGCAAGAAGCCAAGCTGGCAGCGATGGGGATCGACGCACCAGGCCGATTCATCTCATCGGCCATGGCCGGCGCCACGTTGGTCGAGCCCGACGAGCGGGTGTTCGTGCTGGGCGGCCCGGGGATCGCCGAGGCCGTAAGCGCTCGGGGCGCTCACCTGATCGAAGACACGACCTCGTCGCCCGACGGCGTCGATGCCGTGTTGGTCGGACTCGACTGGCACCTGTCCTACGACCGGCTCCGATTCGCAGTGCAGTCGGTCGCCGGCGGCGCCAGGTTCATCGCCACCAACACCGACCCGACCTACCCAACCGAGAACGGCTTCTATCCCGGCGCCGGGGCCATCGTCGCCTCCGTCGCGGCTGCCACCGGCCAGCAGCCGATCATCGCCGGCAAGCCGCACGAGCCCCAGGCCGATCTGGTTCGGGCCCGATTCGGCTCCGACGGCATCATGGTCGGTGACCGACCCGAGACCGACGGTGCCTTCGCCGTCGCCCTTGGCTATCGCTTCGGCCTCGTGCTGAGCGGCGTGGTGTCGGCCAGTGATCTTCCGGTCGAGCCAACGCCCGATGTCGTCGCCGACGATCTCGGATCCCTGGTGGCCACCCTCGACGACAACGCCTGATGGCGGTTCGCCGACGACTCGACGCCGAGATGCTGCGGCGAGGCCTGGTCCCCAGCCGCGAACAGGCGGCTCGGCTGATCAACGAGGGCAAAGTGCTCGTCGATGGCGCCATTGCCGACAAGCCGGCCCGCCAGGTGCTGCCCGGCCAAGACGTCAAGCTGTCAGGGCCGCCGCCCAAGTTCGTGAGCCGTGCGGGCGGGAAGCTGGCGGGCGCGCTCGACCATTGCCGCGTCGACCCGTCGGGCCTGCGATGCCTCGATGCCGGATCGTCCACCGGCGGCTTCACCGATTGCCTCCTCCAACGAGGCGCCGAGCGGGTCTACGCCGTCGACGTCGGCACGCACCAGCTCCACGAACGCCTCCGCGCCGACATCCGGGTCGACGTGCGGGAACAAACCGATGTGCGCAGCCTGTCGGTCGAGCAGTTGGGCGGTCCGGTCGACCTCGTGGTGGGCGACCTGTCGTTCATCTCGCTCGGCCGCGTCCTGCCGACGCTGGTGGGATGCGCCACACCAGGGGCCACGATGCTGCTCCTGATCAAGCCGCAGTTCGAAGCCGGCCGTCAGGAGGCGTCGAAGGGCAAGGGGATCATCACCGATCCCTCGGTGTGGCGCCGAGTCCTCCACGAGGTCGCTCACGCCGGCGTCGAGGCCGGTGCGCCGATGCTCGATCTGGTGCAATCCACCGTGACCGGGACCAACGGCAACATCGAGTTCGTCGGTCGGTTCGTCGTCGGAGCCGAGCCACTCGATCCGCTTGCGCTCAGCGACCTGATCGATGGGGCGGCAGGCGAGCAGCCCAAGACGCTGCGACCAACCACGCGAGGGACAACACGGTGACCGAGCAACGATCGATCGGACTGGTGATCCACCACCATCGTGAGGAGGTACGAGACCTGGCGCTGCGGGCGTTGGCGTGGTGCGAGGCCAACGGCCGGGTCGGGGTGTTGCCGAGCGTCGACGCCGGGTTGATCGGTCGGCCCGACCTCGGTGTCGGCGACGAGGCCTTCGGCCCCGGACTCGACCTGTGCCTCAGCCTCGGCGGCGACGGCACCATGCTCCGGGCTGCCCGTCTGACCGTCGATGACCGGGTGCCGCTGCTCGGGATCAATGCCGGGCACCTCGGCTACCTGGCCGAAGTCGACCCGCACGAACTCGAGCCGGTGCTCGATCAGTGGTTGGCCGGCGGTCTCACGCCCGAGCATCGGATGCTGCTCGAGATCAGCTTCGAACGGGCCGACGGTGCCACGCCACCCGAGCCGACCTTCGCCCTCAACGAGGTCGTACTCGAGCGGGCCGAGAGCGGGCACACGGTGTCGGTCAACGCCTGGATCGCCGGTCGTCACTTCACCCGCTACCTGGCCGATGGCCTGATCATCTCCACGCCGACCGGGAGCACCGCCTACTCGCTGTCGGCCGGTGGGCCGATCGTCGAGCCGAACTTCGAGGCCCTGGTCGTCACCCCGGTTGCCGCCCACATGGTGTTCGACCGTTCGCTCGTGTTGGCACCGAGCACCGAGGTCCGCTTCGTGATCGACGGCTACCGCGACGGCATCGTCACCGTCGACGGCCAGCAGATCGCCCGGCTCACACCGGGCGATGCGGTCCTGTGTCGGGGCGGACGCCGCCGCGCCACCTTCCTGGTGCGGGGCGATCGCGACTTCCATACGATCCTCAAAGAGAAATTCGGCTTGACCGACCGCTAGGCACGAGATCGACGATCTGACCCATGCTGCTCGAACTGACCGTCTCCGACCTCGGAGTGATCGACAAGCTTTCCCTCCGGCTGCCCGCGGGGTTGATTGCGCTGACTGGCGAGACCGGCGCCGGCAAGACGCTCCTGGTCGACGCCATCTCGCTGCTGATGGGCGGGCGCGCCGATCCCGGACTCGTGCGCCCTGGCGCTGACGAGGCGTTGGTCGACGGTCGGTTCTCGTTCGACGGCGAAGGAGCCGAAGACGGCGAGATCGTGATCACCCGAGCTGTGCCGGCCGAGGGCCGGTCTCGGGCCTACATCAACGGGCGCCCGGTCACCGTGTCGTCGCTGGCCGAGGTGGGCAAGCGGCTCGTCGACTTGCACGGTCAGCACTCCCACCAGTCCCTCCTCGGGGTCGAGGCCCAGCGGGGTGCGCTCGACAGTTTCGCCAAGATCGACCGTTCCGAGCTCGACGCCGCCCGCCGTGCCCTGCACGAGGTCGAGGATGCACTGGCATCGCTGGGTGGCGATCCGAGGTCTCGCCATCGCGAGATCGACCTGCTGCGCTACCAGGTCGACGAGCTCGACGCCGCCGGGGTGGAAGACGCCGATGAGGACACCCGGCTGGCTGCCACCGAGGAGATCCTGGCCAACGCCGTCGACCATCAAGAGGCCGCAGCCGCCGTGCTGGCGATGCTCGCCGACGACGACGGCATCCGCGACCAGCTCAGTGCCGCCCTGCCCCGGCTCGACGGACGCGCCCCGTTCAGCGACGAGGCCGAAAGGATCCGCAACATCCTGGCCGACCTCGACGATCTGGCCGACGGGATCCGCACCGTGGCCGACACGATCGAGCAGGATCCCGAGGCGCTGTCGGCCGTGCAGGCCCGTCGTCACCAGCTCCAGCAGCTGTGCCGCAAGTACGGCGACACGCTCGAAGCGGTCATGGCGGAGCACCGTTCACTCGCCGAACAGCTCGACACCCTCGAGCAAGCCGATCGTCGGGCCGAGCACCTCGACGCCGAGCACCAGGCGGCACTGGCGGCGGTGGCCAAAGCGGCGGCCAAGGTGCGAGCAGCCCGCGAAGCGGCCGCGCCCCAGCTGGCGAAGGCGATCGAGGCCTACCTGCCCGAGCTGGCCATGCCGAAGGCGAAGGTCGGCATCTCCATCGACGGTGACGACGGTAGTCAGGTGGTGTTCCAACTGTCGGCCAACCCGGGTTCACCGCTGCAATCGCTGGCCAAGGTCGCCTCGGGCGGTGAGCTCGCCCGGGCCATGCTGGCCCTGCGCAGTGTGTTGTCCGAGGCCCCACCGATCCTCGTGTTCGACGAGGTCGATGCCGGCATCGGCGGGCAGGCCGGCTTCGCCGTCGGTCGGGCGCTGGCAGCGCTCGGCGACCGCCATCAGGTGCTGGTGGTCACCCACCTTCCGCAGGTCGCCGCCTTCGCCGATGCCCATCTCGCCGTGCAGAAGCTGCAGGGCGACGACGACACCGTGTCCGAGGTCCACCTCCTCGACGACGATCAGCGGCGGACCGAATTGGCCCGCATGTTGTCGGGCCAGCCCGACTCCTCGACGGCTCGCCAGCACGGATCCGAACTGCTCGACGAGGCCCAGGCCCAGAAGCGGCCCCCCACGGCGGCAGCGGCGAAGAAGCCGAAGCGGGCCAAGCGCTGATCATCTCGACCGGAGCTCGCCCACGAGTTCGCCAACGATCACGGTCGCCGTTCGCTCGACGTGGTCATTGATCGAGCGGAGGTGGGTAGCGACGACGCCGATCTGCTCGGACCCGAACGTCAGCCGAGGTCGGCGGGACAGGATGCGGTGGAGACGCCGGGCGATGGCGTCGACGTCGTGGTCGTCGTTGGCCGGGTGCCAACTCGCCACACGATCGAGGTGATGGGCCCAGTCGTCGCGGTGTGCAGGTCGAACGAGGGGAGCGAGGTCGTCGCCGAGCGTCGGCAGTTCGGCCAGGGCCGCCCCGATCGTGTCGCCGTGGCCTGGGCCTGACCCTGGCCCCGACGCTGCGAGCAGTGAGGCGTCGAGGAGCAGCTCCGGACCCACGTGGGCGACGGCTCGGGCGGCACCGCGGCTCAGTCCGTCGTCGAGGAGCACGGACTGCAGTGTCCGCTGGAGGTCGGTGAACCACGGGTGACGGTGGAAGGCCTCATCGGTGCGGTGGTGTATCCCGATGCCGGCGGTGATCTGGTCGTCTGTGGTGTCACCAAGGAGACGGAACCCGCCCATGGCGGCGAGGTCCGGCAACGCAGCGCCCAGCCAGAATCGGGGGTCATCGCCGAGGTGTCGGGCGACGACGATGTGGGCGCCGAAGTTCACCGATGCCGATCAGGTGAGGGCGCCGTAGACCAGCGCCTTCATCTCCTGGCGGATCGGGTAGGCCGATGACGGCATGAGCTGGGTCATCCCGACGACGGTGAGCTCTTCGGCCGGGTCGACCCAGAACATCGTGGACGCCGCGCCGCCCCATGCGAACTCGCCGACCGAGGTGATGGTCTGGGTGTCGGTCGGGCGCAGCGCGACCGAGAAGCCGAGGCCGAAGCCGACGCCCTCGTAGGTGGTCTCGCTGAAGACGGCCTGGCCCATCTGGGCGAGGTCGGCACCGTTCGGGAGGTGGTTGGACGTGGCGTATTCGAGGGTCTTGCGTCCGATCACCCGCTGGCCGTCGAGTGCGCCACCGTTGAGGAGCATCTGGGTGAAGCGGTGGTAGTCGGCGAGTGTGGAGGTGAGGCCGCCGCCGCCGGAGAAGAAGGTGGGCTTGGAGCGGTTGGGGCTGTCGTTGCCACCGTCGTCGATCAGGGCCATCTGGCCGGTGGCGCCAGGTGGCACGCCGAAGGGCGAGAGCTCGGGGTGGGCGTAGTTCGGTACGAGGCGATCGGCGCGAGCATCGTCGACGAAGAAGCCGGTGTCGACCATGCCGAGCGGCTCGAAGATGTGCTCGCTGAAGTACTCGTCGAGCGGTTGCCCGCTGACGAGTTCGACGAGGTGGCCACAGACGTCGGTGGCGACGCTGTAGCTCCACTGGGTGCCGGGCGAGAACAGCAGCGGCACCTCGGCCAGCGCATCGCACATGCCGGCGAGCGTTCCGCCGCGCACCACGCCGCCGATGTTGGACTTGCGGTAGAGGGCGTCGACGGGATGGCGGCCCATCCAGCCGTAGGTGAGACCCGACGTGTGCGTGAGGAGGTCTCTCACGATCATCTCTCGCTCGGGGAAGTCGGTGGTGTAGTTCGCCGGTGAGCCGTCCTTCCAAACCCGCAGGTCGGCCCACGACGGCAGGTAGTCCGACACCGAGTCGCTCAGCTTGACCCGGCCCTGTTCATAGAGCTGCATGAGGGCGACCGAGGTGATCGGCTTCGACATCGAGTAGATGCGGAAGATGGCGTCGTCGGCGTAGCCCTGGTGCGAGACGTGCGCCACCTTGCCGCCGCGGGCGATGACCAGGCTCATACCCGGATACCGGCCGGTGTCGAGGTAGTGCTCGGCGACGAAGGCGTCGATGGCAGCAAGACGAGCGGGATCGAGTCCCAGTTCGGACGGATCGGCGACGGCGGTGAGTTGGCTCATGGCGCTCATCCTGCCTCGCTGATGGGTCGAACTGCCAATGAGGCGGTTCTGCCCACGTCAGCACCGACGGCGGTGTGCCACACTGTCGGCTCAAGGACGCAGTACCGATCGACCGATGGTCAACCCACCGAAGGTCCCGAGCGCAGAGGAAGTGCCGTGGCAGACCACGACGCACCGCGTCCCGACGACAACGAGCCCGAGTCGGCATCCCGACACCGCCGCGCCACCGGTGAGGACTTCACCCGCCGGCTCGAGGAACGCTTCGTTGCGGCGATGGTCGACTTCGACGAGGAGGCAGCGCGCCGGCTCCCGACGACGCTGCGAGAACACCTGCACCTCCTCATCCGCCAGGGTGGCCTCGACGTCGGCTCGGACAACCTGCGTCTGGCGGCGGTCACCGGCGTGTGCCAGCAGGCCATGGCGTTCAGCGTGTACGACACCGACGCCTTCGACACCCTCGGCTATCAGCCGTTGGAGGCGATCGACACCGAGACCGCGCAGGCGCTGGTGGCCGGTGTTCGCGAGCTCGGTGCGATGGCGAACAGCGACGCCACCACCGTCATGTATGCCCGAACGACGCCCGCGCTGCTCGACGGTTTGATCAGCTACCGGGGCTCGGCCGACCACCTCGCCCACCACGTCTGTTTCGCCTTCATGTTGTCGCTGAGCTGCGGGGCCGGAACGACATCACCCGACCGCGAGTTCGCCGAGGCACTACGGGCGGCGCTTCCCGATCCAGTCCTGCCCATCTTGAATTGACGGCGCTAGGTTGGTGCGAGCGGATCAGGAACTGGAGCGCGCATTGACCAAGCACATCTTCGTCACCGGCGGCGTCGTCAGCTCGCTCGGCAAGGGGCTCACGGCTTCGTCGCTCGGCCGGCTGCTGAAGGCACGGGGGCTGCGGGTCACGATGCAGAAGCTCGACCCCTACCTCAACGTCGATCCGGGCACGATGAACCCGTTCGAGCACGGCGAGGTCTACGTCACCGACGACGGAGGCGAGACCGACCTCGACCTCGGGCACTACGAGCGTTTCATCGACGAGCCGCTCACCCAGGCATCGAACGCCACCACCGGCTCGATCTACTCCTCGGTCATCGCTGCCGAGCGGCGTGGTGACTACCTCGGCAAGACCGTGCAGGTCATCCCGCACATCACCGATGAGATCAAGCGGCGCATCAACATCTTGGCGGCCGAAGACGTCGACGTGGTCATCACCGAGGTGGGCGGCACGGTTGGCGACATCGAGATCCTGCCGTTCCTCGAGGCCATCCGTCAGTTCCGGCTCGATGTCGGCCGCGACAACGTGTGCTACGTCCACGTCACGCTGGTGCCGTTCATCGGCCCTGCCGGCGAACACAAGACCAAGCCCACCCAGCACTCGGTCACCGAGATTCGTTCGCGCGGCATCCAGCCCGATGTCATCGTGTGCCGCTCCAACGAGCGGATCTCCGATGGGCTCCGATCGAAGATCTCGAACATGTGTGACGTGCCCCTCGACGGGGTGGTCAACGCCGCCGACGCGTCGTCGCTCTACCAGATCCCGCTGAACATGCACGACGAGGGCCTCGACACCTACGTCTGCAAGCTGTTGCAGCTGCCCGACAATGAACCCGATCTCGCCGAATGGACCCGTCTGGTCGACCTGGTCGACTCGGCGTGGAAGCCGCTCAAGATCGGCATCGTCGGCAAGTACATCACCCTGCCCGACGCCTACCTCTCGGTGGCCGAAGCGTTGCGTCACGCGGCGCTGCACCACCAGGTCGACATCGAGATCGAGTGGATCATGTCCGACCACGTCGAGGGGATGCTGGTCGAGGAGAAGCTCGGCCATCTCGACGGCATCGTGCTGCCCGGTGGCTTCGGCGAGCGTGGCGTCGAGGGCAAGATCGAAGCGGCCCGCTATGCCCGTGAGCACCTCCAGCCATGCCTGGGTCTGTGCCTCGGCATGCAGGTCATGACCATCGAGTACGCCCGTGATGTGCTCGGACTCAACGGTGCGAACTCGTCGGAGTTCGACACCCAAGACGTCACCACGCCCTATCCCGTGATCGACCTGATGGACTCCCAGCGCAACATCACCGACATGGGCGGCACCATGCGCCTCGGGGCCTACGTCGCCGTGCTCGACGAAGGCTCGCAGGTGGCGAAGATCTACGGCGAGAGCGTGATCAAGGAACGTCACCGTCACCGCTACGAGTTCAACCCGAAGTTCCGCACCCGATTCACCGACGGCACCAGCTTCCGCTGTTCGGGCACGTCGCCCGATGGGCGCCTCGTCGAGTTCATCGAGCTCGACGACCACCCGTTCTGGATCGGCACCCAGGCCCACCCCGAACTGAAGAGCCGGCCGAACCGCCCCGCTCCGCTGTTCGACGGCTTCGTCGCCGCCGCTCTCGAGCGGGCGCAGACCAACGACCCCCAACGGTTCGTCGACGCCGAGCGGCGCAGGCCCGGGGCGTCGGCCAATGGCCAGGCGGGCGTGCTCACGCTCGACGACGAGGCCGTCGCCGGCGGCAGCGTCAACGCATGACCGATTCGACATCCGGCCGGGCACCCGCCTTCGCTGCGCCTCCGTCAGGCTTCCGTCACGTGCGCGACGACCTGGTGCACCAGGGCGCCGTCGTTGGCTTCTTCGACGGATGGTTCGAAGGGCCGGGCGGTGAGCAGGTACGGCGCGACGTCGTACGTCATCCCGGCGCCGTGTCGGCCGTGGCGATCGAAGACGACTCGATCTTCCTCGTTCGCCAATACCGGGCACCGATCGACCGTGATCTGTGGGAGGTGCCGGCAGGCAAACTCGACGTCGACGGCGAACCGCCCGAGACGGCCATCGTGCGGGAACTGGCCGAAGAGATCGGCCGCACGCCCGGATCGCTCGAACTGCTGCTGCGGTTCCATCACTCGCCGGGCTTCTGCGACGAGCTGCAGTACATCTACCTCGCCACCGATCTGACCGAAGTGCCCCGGCAAGGCGATGGTCTCGAAGAGCAGCACATGCTCATCGAGAAGGTGCCGTTTGCCCAGGCCATCGACATGGCGCTCGACGGCACGATCACCGACGGCAAGTCCATTGCCGCCGTGCTGGCCGCGGCCCGCCGGCTCGGTCACTGATCCGAGCCGACGACCAGTGATGCGGGGCCCGGCAAGCGTTGCCCATCTTGCGGGTCGCTTCTTCGGATCGATCCGTCCGGGGCCACCCACAGCCGACGACGAGGCGTGGGCGGCCAGCCATCTCGGCCCCGGCGAACTCGCGCTCTGGCAGCAAATGTCCAATCCCGACCGACGCCATGCGGTGCAAGTGGCGCGCGACGTGGTCGGGGCGCTCAGCGATGGGGCCACCGACGCCGTGATCGCTGCGGCGCTGTTGCACGACTCAGGCAAGGTGGTCAGCAACTACCGCACCCCGATGAGGGTCGTCGCCACGCTGGTGTGGAGCCTGGTCGACCCGGCACGAGCCCACGCCTGGCTCGACGCCGGACCGCCACGCCGGCGCCTTGCGGAATACCGCCTCCACCCGGAGCTGGGCGCCGATCTGCTCGCTGCGGCCGATGCCGATGACCTCGTCGTGCGCTGGGCCCGAGAGCATCATCGGCCCGAGGACCGGTGGACGATCGACCCACGAATCGGTTCGGTGCTCAAACACTGCGACGGCGACTGAGCGCGAAACACTCGGGAAACCATCCATTCATCGAAGTGATCGGTCCAATCGCGCGACATCGGCACAGGCACCGATCACACTGCTAGGGTTCCCCGGTCACCTTCGGTGGTTCCCCTCGAACCTGGTGACGCAGAAAGTCTGACCACGACCCGCACGCCGACCGGTGCGGGATCAGGGAGTGCGTGTGCCCAAGCGACGTTTCATGTTCATTGCCGTCTTCCTCGCCGTCCTGTTCGGCCTGGTGGCGCCGGCGTCGGCCGAAGGTGAACAGGTGCAGGTGCGGTTGCAGGCACGCGACGCCGAGGGAGAGCGCCAGCCGGTCGTCGGCGTGGTCTTCTCCGTCGCCGACGAAGCTGGCAACGAGATCGGCTCGGGAGCGACCGGCGAGGACGGGGTGTTCCTGCTCGACGTGCCCTCGGCCGGAACCTACATCGTCACGATCGACCCGACGACACTCCCCGAGGGCATCACGCTCAGCAATCCCGATCGGGTCTCCAACGAGGCCCGAGTCGACGTCGGCGGCGTGGGCAACACGTTGTTCGGGC
The DNA here is from genome assembly GCA_041394265.1 of Acidimicrobiales bacterium. Lineage (NCBI taxonomy): Bacteria > Bacillati > Actinomycetota > Acidimicrobiia > Acidimicrobiales > Acidimicrobiales bacterium. The sequence continues at coordinate 88,016 of JAWKIO010000006.1, read as the reverse complement.
TCGAGAGCGGTGATGCGCCCGTGCAGACCACGACCGAGAGCGGCGTCAGCGTCCGACGGGTCCTGCAGCTCATCGTTGACGGTGCCAAGCTCGGACTCTTCCTGGGCATGGCGGCGATCGGGCTGTCGCTCATCTTCGGCACGACCGGGCTCACCAACTTCGCGCACTCCGAGATGATGGTCTTCGGAATGCTCACGTCGTACTTCTTCAACTACTACGGGCTCGCCGGCGTGTTCGGCTTCATGGCCGGCTGGCCGGCACCGTTCGGTGGCGGTGTCAACCTGATCTTCGCCACCCTGATCTCGATGGTGCTGGGTGGTGGGTTCGGCTACCTGCTCGATGCCTGGATCTTCAGCCCCCTGCGGCGGCGTGGCACGTCGTTGATCGCGCAGCTGGTCATCACGATCGGCCTCTCGATCTTCCTGCGGTACTTCTTCCTCTTCATCTTCGGTGGCAATCCCCGCTTCTACAAGGACTACACCGCGCAACAGGCCCGCACCTACTTCGGTTTGATCGACATCACCGACAAGGATCTGATCACCATGGTGATCACGGTCGTGGTGCTCGTGAGCGTCGGACTGCTGCTGCAGCGCACCCGAATCGGCAAGGCCATGCGGGCGGTCGCCGACAATCGCGACCTGGCGGAGAGTTCGGGCATCGACGTGCAGCGGGTGATCCGCTTCGTGTGGATCGCCGGTGGCGCGTTGGCCGCCCTGGGCGGCACGTTCCTCGGCCTCTCCGAGACGCTGAACTGGTTGCTCGGCTTCCGGATGCTGCTGCTCATCTTCGCCGGTGTCACCCTCGGCGGGCTCGGCACCGCCTACGGCGCCTTCGTCGGTTGCTTGCTCATCGGCATCGGCATCCAGGTGTCGACGCTCTTCATCCCCATCGAGCTCAAGAACGCCGGTGCGCTCGCCGTCATGATCGTCGTGTTGATGGTGCGACCCCAGGGCATCCTCGGTCGCGCCGAAAGGATCGGTTGACACATGTTGTTCGCAGCCTTTGCCCCACTTCTCGCCTTCGACTTCGGGCGGGTCATGTCCGAGAGCCTCACGCAGGCGTTCGGCCCCCAGGCGGTCGTGTTCGCCATGGCGGCCATCGGGCTCAACATCCACTTCGGCTACACCGGCCTGTTGAACTTCGGCCACATCGGCTTCCTGGCCGTCGGCGCCTACGGCACCGCCATCGCCATCACCTCGTGGGGTTTGGTCTCCGGTCTCGCCATCATCGTGGGCCTGATGTTCGCACTCGTCCTGGCCCTGGCGCTCGGTCTCCCCACGCTGCGGCTTCGAGCCGACTACCTCGCCATCGTCACGATTGCGGCGGCCGAGATCATTCGATTGCTGGCTCGTTCCACGGCGCTTCGGTCGGTGACCCGAGGCGCCGAAGGCCTCAACGAGTGGGCCGGCGGGCTCCAGGAGATCAACCCGTGGAACGGCAAGACCGTCGACGTCGGGCCATTCACCTATCGCGGCAACCAGGTCGCTGTCGTCGTGTTCGGCTGGATCGCCGTCGCCATCATCACCTACGGGGTGTACCTGTTGATGAAGAGCCCATGGGGCCGAGTGTTGAAGGCCATCCGTGAGGACGAAGACGCCGTGCGAGCGCTCGGTAAGAACGCTTATTGGTTCAAGCTCCAGGCGCTGATCCTGGGTGGTGTGATCGCCGGGTTCGCCGGCTTCATCTGGGCGTTCACCAACTCGACCGTGCAACCCGATGTCTACGTCCCGCCGATTACCTTCTTCATCTGGGCGGCCCTCATCCTTGGCGGCGCCGCACGGGTGTTCTCACCGGTGATCGGGGCAATCCTGTTCTGGTTCCTGATCACGTTCTTCGAGTCGTTCATCGGACAGCTCGTCGACCAATACGACTCGGTCGCCAAGGTCATCGACCGCACCGAGGTCTCACTGATCCGATTCCTGCTCGTTGGCCTGATGCTGATGGCGTTGATGGCGTTCCGACCCCAGGGAATCTTCGGAGACAAAGAGGAGATGGCACTCGATGCCCGCTGACGAGACCCCTTCCACTACGGCGACCGCGGCGGCCGCCGCCCTCGAAGGCGTCGCCGAGACGCCAGGCGTGGCCAAGCCCGACCCGATTCTCAAGGTCCACAATCTCACTCGCCAGTTCGGCGGACTGAAGGCCGTCGACGTGGATCACCTGGAGATCCAGCGGGGCGTCATCACTGCACTGATTGGTCCGAACGGCGCCGGCAAGACCACCTTCTTCAACCTTCTCACCAACTTCGACACGCCGAATACCGGGATCGTCGAATTCAATGGCGCCGACGTCACCGGTCAGCCGTCCCACAAGCTCGCCAATCAGGGCATGGTGCGCACCTTCCAGCTCACGAAGGCGCTTTCTCGTCTGACCACCATCGAGAACATGAAGCTGGGTGCCACCAATCAGCGGGGTGAGACGATGTGGCGGGGCCTGATCCCAGGGACCTGGCGGAGGCAGGAACAAGAGATCGAGGCCCGGGCCGACGAGCTGCTCGAGCGATTCAAGTTGTCTCACATGCGTGACCAGTTCGCGGGCACCATGTCGGGCGGCCAGCGCAAGCTCCTCGAGATGGCGCGGGCGCTGATGACCAACCCGGCCGTCGTCATGCTCGACGAGCCAATGGCCGGGGTGAACCCGGCCCTCACCCAGTCGTTGCTCGAGCACGTCAAGTCGCTACGCGATGAGGGCATCTCTGTCGTGTTCGTCGAGCACGACATGGACGTCGTGCGTGACATCTCCGACTGGGTCGTGGTCATGGCCGAAGGACAAGTCATCGCCGAAGGCCCGCACAGCTCGATCGGGTCGAACCAGCGAGTGATCGATGCCTATCTCGGCAGCCATCACGATGCCGCCCTCGACTTCTCCGAAGATCTCCTGGGAGGGACCCAATGACCACCAGCACGTCCACCGACACCCCGGTCGTCGAGATCCGAGACGTCGTCGCCGGCTACGTGCCGGGTGTCAACATCCTCAATGGCGTCAACCTCGTTGCCGCACAGGGTGAACTGATCGGCATCATCGGCCCCAACGGCGCCGGGAAGTCCACCATGATCAAGGCCATGTTCGGCCTGGTGAAGATCCACGAGGGAACGGTGACGCTGAATGGCGACGAGATCACCAACCTCAAGGCTCATGCCCTCGTGGAGCGAGGCATCGGCTACGTTCCGCAGAACAACAACGTGTTCCCGAGCCTCACCATCCGTGAGAACCTCGAGATGGGCTGCTTCCTCACCCCGAAATCGACCGGACCACGACTCGATCGGGTGCTGACCCTGTTCCCACGCCTGGGGGAGCGGATCGGGCAGCGAGCCGGGTCGCTCTCGGGTGGTGAACGGCAGATGCTCGCCATGGGACGAGCGCTCATGATGGAGCCGTCGGTGCTCCTGCTCGACGAACCGTCGGCTGGACTCTCCCCGGCCCTGCAGGATCAGGTGTTCATCCGTACCAAGCAGATCAACGACACCGGCGTCACCATCATCATGGTTGAGCAGAACGCGAGCCGATGCCTACAAATCTGCGATCGTGGCTATGTGCTCGACCAGGGCACCAACGCGTACACCGACACCGGTCGCAACCTGCTCGAGGACCCCAAGGTCATCGAGCTCTACCTCGGCACACTGACCAAGGCGCACTGACCAAGGCGTCTCCCAATACTTCGCGATGTGGCCCGGGCACGAGCCCGGGCCACATCGCGTTGCGTCGCCGCTGGTGCATCGAGAGGCATACCGTCTCCGCATCTCGGTCCAAAACGACCAGTGGCCGGGCCCGAAGGCCCGGCCACTGTGATGTTGATCCGGAAGGATCAGCTGGCGAAGACGTACTCGTCGAGCGAGGTGTCCAGGCCGGCCGCTCCGTAGGTCACGATGCGGAAGCTGGCAGCAGCGGGCTCGCCGGCGTCGACGAACTCGTAGGGGCCGCCGTAGCCGTCGTAGTCGATGTCGGTGCCGGCAGCGATGAGCTCCTTGCAGGCAGCGAACTCGGTGCACTTCTCGCCGTCCTTGGTGACGCCGTTGATCTCGGCGGCAATGAGGACAGGATCGTCGGAACCGGCCACCTCGGCGGCGAGCGCCGTGATGATGATGGCATCGTAGGTCTCGGCGCCGTAGGCGAGGGTGTCGACGGTGTCACCGTAGGCGCCCTCGAAACGGTCGGTCAGCGTGGTGATCGTCGCCAGGTCGACCGACGGCAGGGTGCCGCGGAGGCCTTCGAGGATCGAGGGATCGCTGAGGTTGTTGTCGGCCGACTCGATGAAGCCGTCAACGCCGTAGACCGCCTTGGCGGTCGGGCCGATGCCCCGCTCGTTCATCGTGGTCAGGATGTTGCCGGCTTCGGCGAACGAGATCACGATGATGGCGTCGGAGTCAGCAGCCACGAGCTTGTCGATCTCGGGATCGAAGTTCTCGGTGTCGACTGCGTACGGGAGGAACTCGTCGATCGAGCCGCCGAGTGCCTCGAAGTTCTCCTTGAAGGAGTTGGCGAGGCCTTCGCCGTAGCTTTCCTGACGGTAGATGACGCTCGCCGAGGCGTTGCCCTCTTCGGCAACGAGGTTGGCGAGGACCTTGCCCTGGAGCAGGTCGGACGGGGCGGTACGGAAGTACAGACCGTTGTCGTCGTAGGTGGTGAAGTCAGGCGAGGTGTTCGCCATCGAGAACTGGATCACGTTGTTGGAGGTGATCTTGTCGATGACGAGCTTCGACACGGCCGACGAGGCCGCACCGACGATCACGTCGGCCTTCTGCCCGAGGAGGGTGTCGACGCTGGGGTTGGCGATGTCGACGTTGGTGTCGCCGGAATCGGCCTCGACCAGGGCAACCTCGGCACCGAGCACGCCACCGGCGGCGTTGATGTCTTCAACGGCCAGACGGGAACCGGCAACCTCCGGCGGAGCCAGGAAGGCCAGGTCGCCGGTGAGCGGGATCAGCGTGCCGACGGTGAGGACACCATCGGCGCTTGCGCTGGCGCCCTCGGCTGCTGCCTCGGTGGTCTCCGTGGCATCGTCCATGGCTTCTTCGGTGGTTTCGGTCGAGTCCTCTTCCGGGGCGGCGGTGGTCTCGGTCGACTCACCCTCCGAACCAGCGTCCGTGCCGGCCGAGTCGCTGCCACCGCAGGCGCTGGCGACCATCGCCAGGGCTGCGAGCAACGACAGAAGCCGAGTCAGGCTCTTCTTTGTCATACGTATACCTCTCCTCGTTTGGTAGTACGAGATATGGCCATCCATTCAGGCCGAGGAACACGGTAGTGCCAGATTTGGCCATACGCCGTCAACTTGACATCGCGTTACCACAACGTCACATCACAGAAACACGTTGACCAGGCAGGAGACAGGTGAGTGGCTGGACTGGATTTCGCGCCCGGGCGGCGCGAAATCCGGCCCGATTCGCCTGTGGATCAGTTCGTGGCGGCCGCTCGGAGGCCGGTGCGCCAGCTGGTGTTGCCGGCGGCGTCGTAGGCCTTGAGGGCGTAGTAGTAGGTGGTGCCGGTGGTGAGGCCGGTGTCGGTGTAGCCGGTGGTTGCCGAGGTGGCGACGAGTGGTCCGACGGTGCCGGGGGTGGTGGATCGGTAGATCTCGTAGCCGGTGACGCCGATGTTGTCCGTTGCTGCGGTCCAGCTGAGTGTGACCGTGTCGGCGGTGACGGCGTCGACGGCCAGGTTGGTCGGCACCGTCGGTCGCTCGGTGTCGGCTGCGGCACCGCCGACGGGGGTCGCATCTCGGAGGCCGGTGCGCCAGCTGGTGTTGCCGGCGGCGTCGTAGGCCTTGAGGGCGTAGTAGTAGGTGGTGCCGGTGGTGAGGCCGGTGTCGGTGTAGCCGGTGGTTGCCGAGGTGGCGACGAGTGGTCCGACGGTGCCGGGGGTGGTGGATCGGTAGATCTCGTAGCCGGTGACGCCGATGTTGTCCGTTGCTGCGGTCCAGCTGAGTGTGACCGTGTCGGCGGTGACGGCGTCGACGGCCAGGTTGGTCGGCACCGTTGGCCGCTCGGTATCGATGACCACGCCGGGGTCGGCGGTCGTGGCGGCCCGGAAGCCGGTGCGATACGACAGGTTGCCGGCGGCGTCGAACGCCTTGAGGGCGTAGTAGTAGGTCGTCGACGCTGCGAGCGCCGGGTCGTCGTCGACGAAGCTGGTGGTGGCCGACGTGCCGACCAGCGGTCCGAGCTGGTTCGGTGTCGACGAGCGGTACACGTAGTAGCCGGTGACGCCGACGTTGTCGACGCCGGGATCCCAGCCCAGGTCGATCGAGGAATCGGTGGCGCCGACCACGCTCAGACCGGTCGGGACCGAGGGCCGTTCGGTGTCGGCGACTGGCGGTCCGCCGGGCGTGAAGCGAGCGAGCGAGCGGACAGGCACATTGCCGGTCGAGCTGAAGTAGCCACCGACCCACAGCGCCCCCGACGCCGGATCGGCCGTGAGGGCCCAGACGGTGGGCGAGGGCTGGTTCCACTGCGTGGTGAAGCTGGTGTCGCGTCCACCCTGCGGGCTCCAGCGGGCCAGGACTCGGGGATTGCCCGTGGCGCAACGAGTGGAGTAGTAGGTGCCCTCCTGCTCGAAGTGGCCGGCCCAGTAGAGGTAGCCGCCGGTGTATTCGAGTGCCTGTACGTCGCCGTCGAGCGGGCAGTTGTTCGACAGGGTGCTGCGCCGGTTCCACGAGTAGACCGAGTTCAGGTTGGACTCCGACATGATCTCGATCGCCATGTCGCCGCCCCAGGCCACATAGCCGGGGAAGACTTCGATGTCGTAGGGGAAGTGATCCTGGCGGGAGTAGCGGTAGTAGTAATAGGTGCTGGTCTGGGCCCGGGAACTGACGGGGTAGAGCTGGTTCGAGACCCGCAGCCCCTGGGGTACGCCGGGAGCGAAGTCGCCGGTGGTCTGGTCGAGGACCACGAAGCGGTAGGTGTTGGTGGTTCCGTTGACCCCGGTGAACTGCCCGCCGACATAGACCCGGCTTCGGCTCGGGTCGACGGCGATCGTCGAGACCCGTCCGCCCGACACCGTTGGGTTCCAGTTGCGGTCGATGGCACCGGTCGACAGCTGCACCCGGGCCAGGCGGTTGACCCGAACTCGGCCCGAGTCGTTGGTGAACAGATGGGTCAGGTTGCCACCGATGTAGAGCAGGTCGCCCTCGATGGTGAGTGCGTCGATCGACAGCATGCCCTGCGGGTAGGTCCACTCGCCGTTGATCTTGGTGTCGGTCGGTTCGCCCGTGACGGCGTCGAGGACGGCGATGCCGGCGGTCGAGGAGCGCCGCTCACCGAGGAGAAGTCGCCACCGATGTAGACCTGGCCCTGGGCGTCGACCTCGACCTCGAGCACGGGGCCGTCGACGACCGGTCGGAACTCCGGCTTCCACGCCCCGGTCGTTCGGTCGAAGGCAGCGACGAAGGACTGGGCGACCTTGCTGCCACCGTCCGTGGGCTGCACGTTCAAGAAGAAGCCGACGGCGTACACGGTGTCGCCCGAGATCGCGATGTCGCGGATCAGTTCCTGGTCATCGGCAACGCCAACATCGAGGCGATCGACCACGCCCCACGGCAGTGGATCCGAGGTCGAGGCCAGGTCGTTGCCCTGGGCGCCGACTGGGGCGACGACCGCAGTGGCGGCCGCCAGGGCGAGAGCGAGGGATGACATCACACGGTGGCGAAATGAACGCATACCGTGAGATTACGTTCGGTGGTGCCCTGCGACGCTGAGTCACCTCGCTCACGAGGTGTGGGCGATCATCACTCGCTGACGAGGAGCCCCGCAGCCTTCTTGGCCCGGCTCATCACCGGAACGGCGATGTCACGCGCCTTCTCTGCGCCCCTGGAGAGGGCCGTGCGCACCGTGGCGTCATCGAGTTCGGCAATCCGCTGTTGGATGGGCGTGAGGAGCTCGATCAACGCGGCGGCGGTGTCGGCCTTGAGGGGGCCGTACTGGGTGTAGCCCTCGGCCAGCGCATGGGGATCACCGCCGGTGACGGCGGCCAGGATGTCGAGCAGGTTCGACACACCGGGTTTGGTGGTCGGGTCATAGCGAACCTCGGCATCGTTGTCGGTGACCGCCCGCTTGAACTTCTTCTCGATGGTCTTCGGGTCGTCGAGAATGCCGACGGTGCCCTGGGGTGAGTCGACCGACTTCGACATCTTGTTCTCGGGGTGTTGGAGATCCATCACGCGGGCGCCGGCGGCCGGGATGCGGTGCTCGGGGATCACGAACGTGTCGCCGTAGCGGGTATTGAATCGCATGGCCGCATCACGGGTGAGCTCGATGTGCTGGCGCTGGTCGTCGCCCACGGGCACCACATCGGTGTCGTAGAGGAGGATGTCGGCTGCCTGCAGGGCCGGGTAGGTGAAGAGCGCCGCCGACACGAAGCCGGTGGAGCGTTCGGACTTGTCCTTGAACTGGGTCATCCGGCTGAGCTCGCCGTAGGACACGGTGGTCTGCATCAGCCACGCCAGCTCGGTGTGCTCGGGAACCTGCGACTGCACGAACAGGGTGGAGGCCTCGGGATCGATGCCGATGGCGAGGAGGATCTTGGCGATGTCGAGGGTGCCCTGGAGGACCTCGCCCGGCTCTTTCGGCAGGGTGAGGGCGTGGAGATCGACGATGCAGTAGACCGAATCGGCGTCGTGCTGCATGGTTTCCCAGTTGCGGAGCGCCCCGAGGTAGTTGCCGAGATGCACGGCGCCGGAGGGCTGGATTCCACTGAACAGGCGAGTCATGGTCGGTAGGGTAGGGCGAGGTGGCGAGGACGGCGCGAGAGTTTCCTCGCCGCGGCCGGGAGTACAATCACACCCATGTCATTTCAAGTGCAGACCGAGGCGTTCGAAGGACCGTTCGACCTCTTGCTGCACCTCATCCTGAAGGACGAGGTCGACCTGTACGACATCTCGCTGTCGCGCATCGTCGACGCCTACCTGGCCGAGCTCGACCGGATGGATCGCTGCGACCTCGAAGTCGCCACCGAGTTCCTGCTGATCGCCGCCACGCTCATCGAACTCAAGTGCCGCCGTCTCCTGCCCGTCGACGCCGACGTCGATCTCGACGAAGAGCTCGGCCTGTGGGAGGAGCGCGACTACCTTCTCAGCCGGCTGCTCGAGTGCAAGACCTTCAAGGACGCGGCCAAGGTCCTCGAACAGCTGGCCCAGTTGGCGTCGCTGGTGGCCCCGCGCCGTGTCGGTGTCGATGATCGCTTCCTCGACCTCGCTCCTGATCTGCTCGCCGGCGTCAGCCCGCAGCACCTCCACGACGCCTTCGTTCGCGTCGCATCGCCTCGTCCGGTGCCCACCGTCGCGCTCCATCACGTCACCCAGATCCGGGTGAGTGTCACCGACGCCATCGAGCGCCTCATCACCGATCTCCCCTCCATGGGCGTGATGTCGTTCCGCCAGATCACCCGGCACTGCCTCGATCGGGTCGAGGTCGTGGTGAACTTCCTCGCGGTGCTCGAGCTGTTCAAGCAGGGACTGGTCGAGATCGAGCAGGTCGCCGTCTTCGGTACCCTCACCGTCGAATGGATCGGCGGAAACGTCGGGGTCGATGACTACGTGATGGCGACCACCGACACCTACGAAGGATGAGCGTGTCGGAGTCAGAGCAAACCGAGCCCGAGGTCGCAGCCGAGCTGGCACCCCGGCCCGAGGTGTCGATCGCCGAAGCGAAGCGAGCCATCGAGGCCATGGTCCTGGTGTCGACCGATCCGCTGGCCGAACACCTTTTGGCCCAGCTCATCGAGATCCCCGTCACGCTGGTCCGAGAGCTCTGCCACGAGCTTGCCGCGTCCTACGCCAGCGAGCGGCGTGGCTTCCAGCTGGTCGAGGTGGCCAATGGTTGGAGGTTCCAGACCCATCCCGACCTGTCGCCCTACATCGAGCGGTATGTGCTCGAAGGGCAGACCACCCGTCTGTCGACCGCAGCGCTCGAGACGCTGGCGATCGTTGCGTACAAGCAGCCCATCTCCCGGGCCCAGGTGTCGGCCATCCGCGGCGTGAACGTCGACGGCGTGCTGCGCACGCTGGTCCACCGCGGCTACCTGGCCGAGGTCGGCCGCGACGACGGTCCGGGCCAGGCGGTGTTGTTCGGAACCACGTCGTCGTTCCTCGAGAAGCTCGGCATCGCGTCCATCGACCAGCTGCCGCCACTCGGCGACTTCGTGCCCGGTGCTCACGTCGTGGAAGCACTCGAACAGACGCTCCGGGTCGACCGCTCCCAGATCGACCCGGTCGCCGACCTTGCTGCGGACGACCTTGCAGTTGAGGACCCTGCTGCTGAGGGCCCTGCTGCCGTCGACGAGCGGCCCGACGATGACTGAGCCCGAGCTGCACGACGGTGAGCGGCTGCAGAAGGTGCTGGCCCGTATCGGTGTCGGCAGCCGACGAGTGTGCGAAGACCTGATCGTCGACGAGAAGGTGACGGTCAACGGCGAGATCGCGGTACTCGGTCGTCGGGTCGTCCCCGGGGTCGACGTGATCGCCGTCGACGGCGCCGTGCTGTCCACGCTGCCCGACGCCATCACCTACCTGCTGAACAAGCCGGCGGGCACCATCACGACGGCGTCGGACCCGCAGGGTCGCCCCACCGTGATCGATCTCGTACCGAGCGAGCCGCGGGTCTTTCCCGTCGGACGACTCGACTACGACACCGAGGGACTGCTGCTGCTCACCAACGACGGCACGCTGGCTCACCGCCTGACCCACCCCAGCTTCGGCGTCGAGAAGGAATACCTGGCCCACGTTCAAGGCGTGCCGTCGCGAGCGGCACTTCGGCAGCTCCGTGAGGGCGTCGAACTCGACGACGGGATGACCGCCCCGGCCAAGGTCGCTTCCGTCGCCGACGGCCTGCTGCGCATCACCATTCACGAGGGCCGCAACCGTCAGGTCCGGCGCATGTGTGAGGCGATCGGCCACCCCGTGCAGCGGCTCGCCCGCACCCGCATCGGACCGCTGAGTGATCCACACCTCGCCCCGGGGGCGTGGCGGGTGGTCGACGCCGACGAGATGCTCGAGCTTCAGCGGGCGGTCATCGACGGGGTTTCGGCAGATGACGCCGACCGCGGCGACCGATAGCCTCACGGGCGATGTCTACTCCCTCGCGTTCGTTCCTCGCCCTGCGTGGCGCCATCACCATCGATGCCGACACGCCCGACGAGGTGGGCAAACACACCACCCGGCTGCTCGAAACGCTGTATGAGCGCAACGATCTGCGCAACGACGAGATCGTGTCGGTGCTCTTCACCGCCACGCCTGACATCTCGAGCATCGCTCCGGCCGTGTCGGCCCGAGCGTTTGGTCTCACCGATGTGCCGTTGATCTGTACGCAGGAGATGGCGGTCGACGGCGCACTGCCGCTGTGCGTGCGTCTGCTCGCCCACCTCGACACCACCAAGACGAAGGACCAGCTGCGCCACGTGTTCCTTCGCGGCGCAGTGGCGCTGCGACCCGAGCTTGCCGAGCCCGGCGACGAACAGTGAGCGAGCGCCAGGTCGGATCGGCCGCTCGTCGAGCCACGATCATCGGCTCGGGCCTGATCGGTGGGTCGGTTGGCATGGCGCTGCGGGCCGACGGTTGGCACGTCTCGGCCGACGACGCCGATCCCGAAGTGGCCAAGCGGGCCGTCGACGTCGGCGCCGCTGATGCGGTCGGGGTCGACCCGATGAGCGACCTCGTGGTGCTGGCTGGACCCGTCGGCGTCATTCCCGAGTTGGCGAAGCGGGCCCTGGCCGAGACCACCGCGGTCGTCACCGACGTCGGTTCGACCAAGGCCCAGATCTGTTCGGCGATCGACGACCCCCGATTCATCGGCGGTCATCCGATGGCGGGTTCGGAGCAAGACGGCATCGACGGCGCACGCGGTGATCTCTTCCAGGGTGCCATGTGGGTACTGACCCCGACCGACCACACCGAAGAGGCGAGCCTGGCGATGGTCGCCGGGGTGGTGAGCAAGCTCGGCGCCGAAGTCATCGCACTCGCGCCCGCAGTGCACGATCGGCTCGTCGCCCAGGTCAGCCACGTCCCTCACCTCACGGCAGCGGCGCTGATGACGCTGGCCGACGAGTCATCGGTCGAGCATCGTGCGCTCCTACGCCTCGCTGCCGGTGGATTCCGAGACATGACCCGCATCTCGGCCGGCCGTCCGTCGATCTGGCCCGACATCTGTGTCGCCAATCGCGACGCAATCGTCGCCGGGCTCGACGGACTCATCACCCGGCTGTCCGACGTTCGGAGCAAGGTCCTCGACGAAGACCGCAGCGGTCTGCTCGATCTGCTGACCACGGCCCGGCACGCTCGGATCAATCTGCCGACCAGCTTCCGAGTGACCGACGAGGTCGCCGAGGTCGCGGTGCCGATCCCCGATCGCCCGGGTGAGATCGCGGCCATCGCCACGCTGGCATCCGAGCTCGACGTGAACATCCTCGACCTCGACATCACCCACAGCGGCGAGGGCGGACGCGGTGTGATGTTGCTGATGGTCGATCGAAAGCTGGGCGAACGCCTCGTCGGCGGGCTGATGGTGCGGGGCTACCAACCCACGCTGCGCCAACTCGACTGATGGGTGGTGCCTGCGCGATGACCAACCGAGTGAACCAACCAGGAGCGCTAGCGTGACATCTGTGGAACCCGAGTTGTTGGTCATCGCCATCGACGGCCCCGCCGGATCCGGCAAGTCCACGGTGGCGCGGCGCCTGGCCAAGGCACTCGACCTCGAGTACCTCGACACCGGTGCCATGTACCGATCGGTCACCTTTGCCTGCCTGGCCCGTGGTATCGATCCGGCCGACGCCGACGAGGTCGGCATCGTGGCCCAAGGCATCGACCTGCGAATCGAGGCCGACGGCACCGTCACCGTCGACGGTTTCGACGCCACCACCCAGATTCGTGGGCCCGAGGTCACCCGTGCGGTGTCGCAAGTGGCGTCGCACCCCGAGGTCCGTGCCGAGCTGGTGTCCCGCCAACGCGAGTGGGCCCGTCGTCGGGGCGGTGGCGTGCTCGAAGGGCGCGACATCGGGAGCGTCGTGTTCCCGAACGCTCGGCTCAAGGTGTACCTGTCCGCCAGCCCCGAGGTTCGTGCCGCCCGCCGGGCACGCGAGGTCGAGGATCTCGACTACGACACCGTCGCCGCCGATCTCGCTCGTCGTGATGCACTCGACTCCGGGCGCCAGCACGATCCGCTGAAGCGGGCCGATGGAGCGATCGAGGTCGACACGAGCCATCTGTCGATCGACGAAGTCGTCGAACTGATCGCGGCCGAGATCCGCAGCTGAGATTCGTGGGTGTGACCTGTGGTTGAGACGACGCCCGACCTCGGCGGTGGTTCGCCCCGGCTCTACCGGGCCGTGCGCATCGTGGCCATGTTTCTGTTCAAGGTGATGTTCCGGCTCGAGGTCGTCGGTGAAGAGCATGTGCCGACCGAGGGTGGCTTCGTGCTGGCACCGGGCGCCCACCGGTCGATCCTCGACACGCCGTTGGCGGCGGCAACCACGCCGCGGATCCTTCGCTACATGGGTGCCGAGAAGTACTTTGCCACTCCGGGTCTCGGCCGGTTCCTGCTCGCCGTCGGCGGCTTTCCGGTCGAACGCCACATGGCCGACCGTGAAGCGCTTCGACTGTCGGAGCTGATTCTCGCCGCCGGTGACCCGCTCGTGATCTTCCCCGAGAGCACTCGCTACCAGGGCCCGGTCGTCGCCCCGATCAAGGAGGGTGCGGCGTTCCTCGCCTGCCGAGCCGGTGTGCCGATCGTGCCCGTCGGGATCGGCGGCGCCGAACGCGCCCTCCCGATCGGCGGCAGGATCATCCGCCCCCGCAAGTGCACGATCGTGATCGGCAAGCCGATCATGCCGCCCGAGCGAGTGGCAGGCGAGCGGGTGAAGCGCTCGACCGTGAAGGCGATCTCACAGCAACTCCACGACTCGCTGCAGGAGCTGTTCGATCAGGCCCAGATCCGAGCTGGTCTCTAGCTGCCGCTGATCGAGGCGAGGACGTCGGCGGCGCCGATGACTCGGTCATCGAGCGGCGGGCGGGCGTCGACATTGCCGCCGAGGCCGAACGTGGCGACGACGTCGACCGAGGTCAGCATCTCGCGCAGGTTGCGGGGCGGCGGGAAGTACTCGGCTTCTTCGGTGATCGTGACTTCCTCGACCCCGTTTGCCGGGGCGAGGACGGCAATGACCGCTTGGACCACGTCTTCGGGGGCGCTCGCACCGGCGGTGACGGCGACGACACCGGAGAGGTCGTCGGGCAGTTCCTCGGGTCCGTTGACCCGGAACACCCGCGGGCACCCGGCTTGCTCGGCCAGTTTGGCCAGAGCGTTGGTGTTCGACGAGTTGGCCGAGCCGATCACCACGACGGCGTCGACCCGATCGGCCACCGACATCAGCGCCGACTGGCGGTTGGTGGTGGCGAAGCACAGATCGGAGCGACCGGGCTGCCACAGGTCGGGGAAGCGGACGCGGGCGGCGTCGGCGACATCGGACCAGTCACGATGCGACAACGTGGTCTGGGCGAGGAGCGCCGTCGGCTCGTCGAACTCGGGGAGGGCGGCGACATCATCGATCGACTCGACCCGGCTGATGGCGGTTGGAGCGACGGCCATGGTGCCGATGGCCTCTTCGTGGCCTTCGTGGCCGACGTAGATGATGCGGTAGCCCTTCTTCGCCCGCACCTTCACCTCGTGGTGCACCTTGGTGACGAGCGGGCACACCGCGTCGACCACGTAGCTGCCTCGGGCCCGGGCGGCCTCCACCACCTCGGGCGCCGACCCGTGAGCCGACAGCATGATCGGACGACCTTCGGGCACTTCGTCGATCGAGTCGACGAAGATCACGCCCTGGGCCTCGAACCGGTCGACGACCAGCTTGTTGTGCACGATCTCGTGGTAGCAGTAGACCGGCGCATCGAACGCACGCACCATCCACGACAGCGCCTTGATCGCCATCTCGACCCCGGCGCAGAAGCCACGGGGCGCGCACAGTAGTACCCGGTCGACGGTCATGGTGGTCGATCGTAGTTGTTCGAGCCTCGATCCCCGCGCCGCCCTACGGGCGAAGGGCCAACCCGTCGGGGCGCCAGTCCCTGCCGGCAAGCACGAACTGATTGACGGTGCAGTGACGCTCGAGGAACCCTGCCTCGCAATAGGCGAGGTAGAAGCGCCACAGGCGGATGAAGCGTTCGTCGAGACCGAGCTCCCGTACCTCGTCGAGCTGGGCATCGAACTGGTCACGCCATCGCCGAAGTGTCTCGGCGTAGTGGACGGTGAGGTCTTCGACGTCGAGCATCTTCATGCGGGTGGCCGACGACACCGAACGGTTGACCGCGCCGATGGAGGGAAGGAAGCCACCAGGGAAGACGAAGCGACGGATGAAGTCCTCGGTGTTCTTGGTCCGCTCGTAGCGACGATCAGGAATGCAGATCGCCTGAATGCCGACCAGCCCGTCGGGGGCGAGGCAGCGCTCGATGGTCGAGAAGAACTGGTCGTAGTCGCGCCAGTCGACGGCCTCGATCATCTCGATCGACACGATCCGGTCGAAGGTTCCTTCGAGGTCTCGCCAGTCGGCGTCGAGCAGGGTCACGTTGTCGGCATGACCCGCCTCGTGCACCCGGCGGGTGGCCTCGGCGAGTTGCTCGTCGGAGATCGTGGTGGTGGTGATGTTGCAGCCCACCCGTTCCGACGCCTGGAGCGCCATGCCGCCCCAGCCGGTGCCGATCTCGAGGAGACGGTGGTCGGGCTGCAGGCCGAGCTTGTCGATCAGCCGGTCGTACTTGGCCCGGCTGGCGGCGGCGAGCGGGATACCGGGTTCGGTGAAGACACCGGCCGAGTAGGTCAGCGTTTCATCGAGGAAGATCGAGAAGAAGTCGTTGCCGACGTCGTAGTGACTGGCGATGTCTTCTTTGTTGCGGTGTTTGTTGCGCCGCGGCAGCACGGAACGGACGGGGTCGACGAGCCAGCCCGTGGCATGGTGGAGCCGATTTCGGTACTCATCGAGCGGCTCGATGTTCTCGATGATGATGCGCACGACCGACACAGGATCGTCGGAGTGCCACCAGCCTTCGATGTAGCCACGGCCGAGCCCGATCGAGCCCTCACTGATGAGGCTGCTCCACGCTCGATCGTCGCGAATCTCGATCTCGGCGCTGAGGCCACCGCCCGGTCCGAAGCGGTGGACGCCTTCACGGTCGATGACCGTGAGCTGGCCCGAGGTCATGCGATCCATCACGGCATGGGCGGCACGGCGAGCCACTCGCTGCACGCCCGGAACCTTGCGTTGTCGTTCGGCGTGACGCAGGAGACGTTCGGGCCGCACGATCGGCACGTTGCCGTCGGCGACGGGTTGATCGGTGTCGTGGGCGGCGGGAGCGAGGGGAGCAGCGGGGTCGACCGGTGCCGTCATGAGGGGGACTCCTGGGTGAGCTTGTCGGGATGGCGGACGAAGGGGACTCGTTTGGCAGCCAGACGGGCGGCTTGGGAGTGGATGCCGGTGCTGACCCGGTAGGTCGACAGGGGGGCCGACCACAGATTGCGAGCCAGGGCACGGCGAGAGGCCGGAGTGCGGTCGAGCTGGAGAGAGGTGTCGAGGGCCACGGTCTCGTTGGTCGGGTCGACGAGCTGGAGGTCGATGCGCAGCTGCTCGCCGGCGGCGACCCCGATCAGGTAGTCGTAGTCCTGGCCGAAGAACGGCGAGACGTGCAGTGATTTCGGGAACCGGGCGGTGCGCATGATGGGCGCATCGTTCCCCTCGGGCAGGTCGATCAAACGAGGACCGGGTCCCGCCGGCGCAGCATCGTGCAGCGCAATCGTGTAGCGGTGGCGCTCGTGCCAGGGGGTGTTCGTCACTTCGAGCACAGCGCCGACGGGTTCGGGATCGGTCGTGTCCCACGCCAGATAGACGGTGATCGGGTTGAACAGCCAGCCGAACCGGCGGAGCTGGGTGAGCATGCGGATCGGTCCGTCCGGCCGATGCCCGAGCACCGGTTCGAGATCGTCACGCACGAGGAGCCCGAGCGGCGGGGTGCGTTCGTCGCCGTAGTCGCTGCGTCGGAAGCGGGCCGGTGCGGGTTCGGCAGGGGAGTAGAGCCGGTGGTGGTGGCAGAGATCGTTCGGATGATCGGGGTCGATCCACACCATCGACATCGGGTACTCGAAGGAGTGTTCGGTCGGCGTGGCACGCCGGTGGTAGACCGTGCCGGCGCAGACCGACGCCACGCCGGGGGTCATGTCGACGCCCCGACCGGTGTGGCGTTCCGGGACCGAGCACTGATCGCCTCCGCCACACGCAGGCCCGACGCAATGCCGTCTTCGTGGAAGCCGAAGCCCCAGTAGGCCCCACAGAAGTGGAGATGGTCGACACCGCTGATCTCACCGTGGCGAGTTTGGGCATCGATTGCGGGTTGGTCGAACACCGGGTGGGCGTAGTCGGCGGAGTACAACACGGTCGTTGGATCGATGCGGTCGTCGGCATTCAGGCTCACGAAGTAGCGCCGCGAGCCGGGCAGCCGCTGGAGGCGCGTCAGGTCGTAGGTGACCGCCGGGAGGGTCTCGTCACCCACGCCGCACTCATAGTTCCACGCGGCCCACGCAGCCTCCGACGGTGGCATGAGCGAGGCGTCGGTGTGCAGCGTCGCCCGGTTCGGTTGGTAGCCGATCGCTCCGAGCACCTCCTTCTCGGTCGGCGTGGCATCGGCGATCATGGCGAGGGCCTGGTCGCTGTGGCAGGCAAGGACGACCTCGTCGAACCCTTCGGTGTGCCCGTTGCTCGTGACCGACACCGCCCAATCGGACGCCACGCTCTGGCTGGTCGTTCGACACACTTGAGTGACGGGTGAGGACAATCGGACCTCGCCCGCACATGCATCGGCGATGGCCTGCACATAGACACGTGAGCCGCCGATCACGGTGCGCCACTGGGGACGGTCGCCGATGCCGAGGAGGCCGTGGTTGCGAAGGAAGGACAGCAGGCTGGCCGCCGGAAAGCGGTCGAAGGTGGTCGGGTCGGCCGACCACACGGCCGCTCCCATCGGGATCAGGTGGAGGTCGACGAAGCTTTCGTGGTAGCGCCCCTCGTCGAGGAACTCGGCGATGCTCAGGTCGTCGCGACCGGCATCGAGGTAGGCGTTGGCCTTGCGGTAGAAGCGGATGATGTCGGCCAGCATTCGCCACATGGTGGGGCTGACCAGGTTCTTCCGGTCGGCGAACAGGGTGTTGAGGTTGGTGGCCCGATAGTGGAAACCGTTGGTTCGATCGGTGACGGCGAAGCTCATCTCGGTGTCTTGCACCGGCACGCCGAGCTCGTCGAACAAGGCAACGAGGTGGGGATAGTTCCGGTCATTGTGGACGATGAATCCGGTGTCGATGCCGAGCGGTCCGGCGATCGGGTCCTCGACGGTGACGGTGTTGGCGTGCCCGCCGAGCCGATCGGCCGCCTCGTAGATGACGACATGATGGCGGGGGTCCTTGGCCAGCTGGTGAGCGGCGCTGAGACCGGCGATGCCGCTGCCGATGACGGCGATCTTGGTGGGTCGATCCGTGTCGTTCATTGCCCGTTGTTCGTCGCCGGGTCCTTTCTGGATGCCCTTCCGTAGACTTTTTCACGATGATCGCCCAGACCGCCCAGCTTCCCCGCGTCCTCGCGGTGGCGCCCGACTCACCAGCCGCAACGGCTGGCGTGCTTGTCGGCGACGTGCTGTTGCGGGTCAACGGCGAGGTGCCACGTGACGTGATCCAGTACCGGATGCTCGTCGACGAGCCGGCGGTCAGCCTCGAGATCGACCGGGGCGGCCTCACTCGCCAGATCGACATCGACAAGGCCGACGGCGAGCTGCTCGGGATCGAGGTCCAGTCGTCGTTGTTCGACCAGGTCCGCACCTGCGACAACCACTGCTCGTTCTGCTTCATCTACCAGTTGCCGGCCGGCATGCGAAAGAGCCTGTACCTCAAGGACGACGACTTCCGGCTGTCGTTCCTCTACGGCAACTTCACCACCCTCACCCGGTTCACCGAGGCCGACCTGGAGCGTGTCATCACCGAGGGTCTGTCGCCGCTGTACGTGAGCATCCACTCGACCGAGCCCGAGGTCCGGTCGTCGCTGCTGCGCAACAAGCGCGGCGCCACCAGCCTGCGTTGGTTGCGAGCCCTGCTCGACCACGGCATCGAGGTCCACGGGCAGGTCGTGGTCTGCCCCGGCATCAACGACGCAGAGGCGCTCGAGCGCACGTTGGCCGGCGTGCTCGACGACTACAGCGAGCTCGCGTCGTTGGCTATCGTGCCGCTGGGGATCAGCGACCATTCGAACGAGGCCGACATGCGGGCGCACACCGTGGCCGAAGCCGAAGCGGTGGTCGAGTTGGTCGAGCAGTGGCAGGACATCTTCCTCGACGTGCTGGGCCACCGCCTCGTGTTCGCCGCCGACGAGTACTACCTGCTCGCCAACCGTCCATTCCCCGACGCCGAGACCTACGAGGGGTTCGCCATGCACGAGGACGGCATCGGCATGGCCCGGACGTTCGAGATGGAGTTCCGGGGCGAGACCGACGAAGCGACCGGCCCCAAGTCCGGCTTCTTCGCCTGGGTCGAAGGTGCGCCCGCCGAGGGCTACCGCGCACCACGGCTCGCCACGCCGACCGACGCCGACGGCGCAGCGATCGTGCAGCTGCGGCCACGGCCGAGCGCGCCGATCGGTGTGCTCACCGGTCAGTACGGCGCCCGCATCCTCGGGCCGATGATCGACGATCTCGGCCGCGACGACGTGCGGATCGTCGAGGTCGACAATCAGTTCTTCGGCGGCAACATCGGTGTGGCCGGGCTCATGGTGGGTGCCGACGTCGCCCGGGTGCTGGCCGACCAGCCCGCCGGGCACCGCTATCTGCTGCCCGACGTGTGCCTTTCCGGCAGTGTGTTCCTCGACGGCATGAGCCTCGACGAGCTGCCCCGACCAGTCGAGGTGGTGCCGACCGACGGCATCGCCCTCCGTCGAGCCCTCGGGCTCGACACCACAGAAGTGAGATCGGCATGACCGAAACAACATCCGCCTCCCACCTGCCGACGGTCGCCATCGTCGGTCGGCCGAACGTCGGCAAGTCGACCCTGCTCAACCGGGTCCTGGGCCGGCGCGAGGCGATCGTCGAGGAGAAGCCGGGCGTCACCCGCGACCGCAAGATGGTCGAGGCCGAGTGGCAGGGCACGAGGTTCAACCTCGTCGACACCGGCGGTTGGATGGCCTCGGGATCCGAGATCGACATGAAGGTGTCTCGCCAGTCCGAGAAGGCGATCGCCGAGTCCGATGCGCTGCTGTTCGTGGTCGACGCCTCGGTCGGTATCTCCGAGGACGACGCCCAGATGGCTCGAGCCATCCGTGGTTACGACAAGCCCATCTTCGTGGTCGCCAACAAGGTCGACGACGCTCGCCACAGCGATCAGGTGTGGGAGTTGGTTCGTCTCGGGTTCGGCAACCCCTACGGCGTCAGTGCCCTGCACGGTCGGGGCGTCGGTGATCTGCTCGACGATCTGGTGGCTGCTCTGCCCGAACCGACCGAGATCGAGGGCGATGATGTCGAGGGCGGTGATGACGAGCGGATCTTCTCGATCGTGCTCGCCGGCAGGCCGAACGTCGGCAAGTCGACGCTGTTCAACCGGCTGATCGGCGAGGACCGCTCGGTGGTGCACGACATGGCGGGCACCACGCGGGACACCGTCGACACGATCGTCGAGACGGCGAACGGTCCGATCCGGTTCCTCGACACCGCCGGGATGCGGCGCCGTAGCCGGATCGACGAGAACACCGAGTACTACTCGACCATCCGGGCACTCCAGTCGGTCGACACCGCCGACGTTGCTCTGCTGCTGATCGACGCCACGGAGGGGATCACGGCCCAGGACCAGCGGCTCGCCGAGCGGGTCGATGGCGCCGGTTGTCCGATCGTGGTCGTGCTCAACAAGTGGGATCTGCTCGACACCGAGGCCCGTGAGAACATGGCCGACCAGATCGCACGGAAGCTGAGCTTCCTGCCGAACGTCACCGTGCACCGGATCTCGGCACTGTCGGGTTCGGGCACCCACAAGCTGCTGCCGTCGCTCGACCTGGCGCTCGACGCCTATTCGGCCCGCATGCCGACCCGCAAGGTGAACGAGGTCATCCGCCGGGCCCAGCAGGCCACGCCGGCGCCTCACGGGGCCCGGGTGCTCTACGCCACGCAGGGTGCGACCGATCCGCCCACGTTCACCCTGTTCGCCAACCGCGACATCCCCCAGTCGTACCTTCGCTACCTGGAGCGGAGCCTGCGTGAGGCGTTCGATCTTGGTTCGACACCGATCAAGATGCGTGTCCGACGCAGGAGTGAATAATCACCCCGATCGGCCGACAGGAAGGGATCCCAGCTCAGATGGGTTGCCTTCCTTCCCGCTTCGAATCGATCGTGACGGCAGCGTGAACAACTCCCGCTGCCGGTGACCAGAAAGGGTAGCCTCGGTCCATGGAACGCCTCGTGCCAGCGATCGCCGCCGCGATCTGTGTTGCCGCCGCGGTGTTCTGGATCCGGCAGACGATCGTCCAGCGCCGGCTGGCCTCCCGCCTGTCGACCGAGCAGATCGACCCCGACCTGTGGCGCCTGGCCGACGCCGATTTCCGGCGTGATTTCCTCTCGGCGGTTGCCGCTGCCAGCTCCGCGACCGTCTTGATCGTGCTCGCGATCGTGGCCGTTCCCCGTGGGGTCACCCTCACCTCGTTCACCCTCGCCCTGCCGTCGGTGATCACCCTGTTCCGCCGGCAACGGCTCGAGGAGATCGCCCGGGTCGCCGCCGGTCGGTCCGAAGTCGAAAAGCGTGCTCGAGAGGTGCTCACCCAGGAAGAACTGGCGCCGTTGCAGTGGGCAGCACGTCTCGCCCCGTCCACCCTCCCCAGCCTCAAGGGGTTCGAGATCGGCTCGCACTACCAGGCGTCGAGCGGCGCCATGGCAGGCGATTTCTACGACGTGTTCCGAGTCGACAAGCACCGGGTTGCCGCCGTCATCGGCGACGTGACCGGTCACGGCATCGAGCCATCGATCACCGCCCTGCAGGCCAAGTACCTGCTGCGGGCGTTCCTTCGTCAGTACCGAGACCCGGGCCAGGCGGTCGAGGAACTCAACGCTCAGATGTCGGTCCTCGAACGAGGCGAAGAGTTCATCTCACTCATCGTGATGGTGTTCGACAACGACGCCGAGACGCTGCGCTACTCCTCGGCCGGCCACCCTGCCGCCTTCGTGTGGCATGCGTCGGAGGTGCGGCCGCTCGGTGCCACCGGACCTCTGCTCATGCTCGATCCGAAGGCGCTCTATCACTCACGAGAAATCGCCTGGCAGAGCGACGACGTGGCGGTCATGTACACCGACGGGCTCGCCGAAGCCCGCAATGGTGAGGCCCTGTTCGGGGAGGAAGGCGTGGCCAGTATGATCCGCCGTGACCCCACGGCCTCGCCTGATGTGCTCACCAAGGTGTTGGTCGAAGCGGCCCGAGACTTCTCGGGCGGACCGATCAACGACGACGTTGCGGTACTGGTCCTTCGACGAGTCTGAAAGCAACCAACAACTCGATGCCGTGGTGTGACGCGTGTGACGAATACCGGGCGCCCAACGCGCTCGCCGAGGACGGCTCGTGTGCGGCCTGTGGCGGCAAGGTCGACACGTCCGACCTGAAGCACCCGCCCAGCACGAAGGCTCCGTGGCACTTCTGGCTGATGGTCATCGCCCTCGTGCTCTACCTGGGCTGGCGCCTGATCCAGGGCATCATCTGGGTCGTGCAGAAGATGTGAGCAGATTGGCGGCTGCGGCAGGTGGGGGACACCCCTCGCCGCGGTAGCATCCGTGCGGCCACGGGCTGTGGCGCAGCTTGGTTAGCGCGCCTGACTGGGGGTCAGGAGGTCGGGAGTTCGAATCTCCCCAGCCCGACGGTAAAGCAGCAGGTCAGAGCCGGTCCCCAGGGGCCGGCTCTCCTCGTTTTCGCCTCCAGGTGGACAACGAGGTGGACAACGGTTGTAAAGCTGTCCCGGGTCACGGTGGAAATGTTGGCGCCGCTAGGTGGTTGACACCCCTGGAACCGGTTCTGGTTGCTGGGCGACAGTGGCTTCGGTT
The DNA here is from genome assembly GCA_041394265.1 of Acidimicrobiales bacterium. Lineage (NCBI taxonomy): Bacteria > Bacillati > Actinomycetota > Acidimicrobiia > Acidimicrobiales > Acidimicrobiales bacterium. The sequence goes on along the minus strand of JAWKIO010000006.1, from coordinate 64,948 downwards.
CGTGATAAGTAGCCTTGTGGGACACAGCACCGGTCGATGCGAACGATCGGCTTTACCTCGACACCTTCGCCTCGCCCGTTGCGGGCGCTAAGGTCATTAGATGGCGGCGAATGAGCCTGACTACGAGCGGATCAAGGAGGAGTTGCGGTCCTTCATCATCGCGACCAGGTACATTGCTAGCCGCGAGGTCGCCGGTGGTAGTCACATCGCTTGCGGACGAGACGCTGCCGTGGGCCTCGTCGAAAAGGTCAGCCCGATACTCGAGACTCTTTACCCTGACTGGAGGGAGTCTGCAGGAGGCGGCGCCCGTTTCGCAGAGCGCGAGAGATTCGCCGCACAACAGCTACTCGCTCGGCTAGAAGTCGGTGATGAGATCGAAGCACTGCTCGGCGACCGCTCGGCTGGACCCCGACTGGCAGCAAGCTCACTCCACCCGCTCGTGTGGGACGCTGCCAATCCCTACTGGCGCACGTTGGACTACCACGGAGCCGTCGATGCCGCTGCGAAAATTGTGAACTCAAGACTCCAACAGTTGATTGGCCGGCGTGACCTGTCTGAGAAGAAGCTTGTCGAGCAAGCATTCTCGTCGAGTGATCCAGGTCCCGACAGTCCTCGCCTCCGGTTCGCTGCCTCGACCGACGCAACGGAGCGAGCACGACTCGACGGTGCCCGAAGCTTCGGGATCGGTCTCTTTGAAGGCGTTCGAAATCCGCTCAGTCACCTTCCGGCAGCGGAGATCAAGCTCTCAGAGCAACTTGCGCTCGAACAGCTCGCAGCCTGGAGTCTCTTCGCAAGGTGGATCGAGGAAGCGACATTGACCAGGGCAAGTGCCGACTGAGAGGGTCACGCACGCAATGGCGGTGCCCTGCCTCACTGTCGGTGACGCCGACAACCTCAGCTTTGCCGATGGCCATCCAACAGCCAAGCTCGAGCAGGTCGCGATGCGGCCACCTCGACGACTAGCGGAGCGCAAGACTATGGAGCGCTGCAATTTGAACGAGCGACCTCGCTGCCGACTCAGCTGTCGTGAAGGAGATATGGTCCCCGGAGCGCATTGTCAGCGAGAAGTCCAGTAGCTGGCCCCTCTGTAGTTCGAGACTCAGTTCACGGCACAGGTCCCACGACAGCGAGCTCACAACAAGGCCCGTCTCGGACCAGATCAGCCTTCCGTTCGTGAGCAGGATCGTGCCGGTTGCTGCACCCGTCCGCCGGTCAACAGTCGGAATGCAATCCACGATGGCTCGGTCCACCGGCAAGACGGTTAGTTGAGCCAGCTGCTCCACAGGGCGTGAGGCTGCGTTCTCTGGTTCAGCTCCAGTAATAAGCTCCTGCCAGACCTCACGATTTGTCAGCAAAACCTCCTCGGGGAGGCGAAGACGACCTTCGATGGCCGCGAGACTGAAGGCGATGTAGCGCCACGTCGGACGGATTGCCTCGAGGGCGCGAGGTAGTCCTTCCGCCGCCCACGATTGCTCCAGGGCGAACGTGGCGGTACGAACGGACGCAAGGTAGTCATCGCCGAGCAGGACGACATCGGTTGCGTAGTCTGGCGCCAGGAACTCCTCCCAGCCAGCGCTTCTGGTCACGACGTATGAGACATCCGGACCACGGAGCTTGCCCAGGGCCCAAACGAAGCTTTCCGGATTGAGGACTTGACCTTGCACATCTCTCCCCTCTGCCGTCAGCAACTAGCGAAGACGCTACACGCAGGTGATTCGGACGACTCGCTCTGCCTTTGTACGCCTCGGCGGCAGTTGCGAGCTTGCGGTCTCAGCTTCACGCTCACACGCGTGCGAGCGATAGCGCTGATGGCGGCCGGTCCTAGCGACTACTGGTGTTGAGTTGCGTGCCGTGCGACTACGACAGCCGCAGAAGAGAAGCCTCAACGCGCGGAGCGGGGAGATCTTCACGCCGACGAGTTGCTCGGTGAACTCTCCAAGGACTGTTCGGTCGCTGAGTTGCGTTTTCCCATTTGGGTCGATCGGCTACAGCTGGCAGTTCCCAGCCCTGGCCGGCAGCACCGAAGACGCTAAGGGCGGTTGAGATTCGGAACGTCGATGATCATTGCGGCGTGGTCGGAGAGGCGGCCCTTGGCCGGTCCGCAGATGGTGTTGCCGCTGGCGTCTGTGGTTTCGTAGCGGCAGGCAGTGGGGGTCGGTGCTCCGGCCGAGATAAGTGCGTGGTCGAGGCGGAAGCCGTTGTTGTAGCCGGGGCTCCACCAGGAGGGCGCCTTGATATCGCCGTGGAGCGATCGAAAGCCGTCGACCCAGCCTGCATCGAGGATCGCTTCGAATCGGTCGGCGGAATGGAAGGTCCTGCCGTCTTCGTCGATGAGGTGGCGACCGGTGTTGAAGTCGCCGGTGATCACGGTCGGTTCGTCGGCAAGCTGGGTGGCGCTGTCGAGCACGGCGTCCCAGAAGGCATCCTTGCGCTGCTTGCCAGTGGGTCCGCTCGATCCGGGGATGAAGCAGGCCACGACATTCCAGCCGATGTGAGGGATCTTTGCGTGGAGCCAACGAGCAGGTCCATCGGGGTGATCGAGGACGACGTTGCCCTGCGTCAGCGGGAAGCGACTGGCGATGAGAGCGCCCGCGTACCCGCCGGTGGTGTCCTCGCCGGCCAGATGATGGGGGAGCCCTGCGTTCGACAGCATCGTCGAGAGGTCGTTGCTGTTGGCGTGGCGGTATTCGGTGAGCACAGCGACGTCGGTGTTCCAGGCGACGACCTGGTCGGTCAGTCGTTGTTTGCGGGGCCCGCCGCCTTGCATGATGTTCCAGGAGACGACTCGGAACTCGGCGGGATCGAGGGTTCATACACAAATGCTGGCGTACGGAGCGCCGCAGCGTTTGTCGCTTTGTGCAGGGTCGGTCGGTCACGGTCGAAAGGATCGACGTGGAGCACCCGGTTACTGCAAGGTGATCGTGGTTACCTCGGAGTGACCACCCTGGTCAGCGCCTCGCTCGACACGAAGTTGCGCTCCGCGGCCAGGTCCCAGTTCGTCGAGGTTGCAGCTGCACCATCGGTCCATCTCAGCGAGGACCGGCGTGAGCGAGTGCCCGAGCGCGGTGAGGCCGTAGCTGACGGAAACACTGTCGAGGTCGTCGACGCCAATGGTCTTCTCCACGACTCCGTCCTCGATGAGTGCGTTCAGACTGTCGTGCAGCACTTTGCGACTGATGCCGCTGAGCTTGCGGCACAAGGGACCGTGGCGAACCGGCTCCACCGCCAACGCGATCATGATGGTGGTCGTCCACTTTTGCCCCAGGATGTGGCTCAGCGTTGCGACACCCTTGACGTGCGTGACCGAGTTGAGTCCAACCTCATCGGCGCCGCCAGCCTGCCCCGCTAACGACCGCCGAGAGGTAGCTGCGTCGCTGCCGCTTCCCGTCATGTCAGTGCATGGATCCTTCGTTGCCAAGAGTGGCGGGTGACACAGACGTACGGAATGGGTGGAACTGCCGACGGCTCGTTTGTCGCCGTTCCGGGTATGCGGCGGCCGTCCTTCGGTGTCGCTACGTCCCGAGCAATCGGGGCGAGGTTGCCAGATCGGGATGGTCGCAACGGTGCTGACCGAGTTGTCGCTGTCGACGCCTACGATGACCGCATGCGACTGTTCGGTCGCCGTCGCCCCGCTGGCGTTGAGCGGGTGCCTAACGAAGTCCTGCGTCCGGAGCTCGTCGACTATCTGCCGGGTCCCGTCGTCTTGCGTCTCGGCGCCGGTCTCGGACTCCTCGACCTTCCTTCATCCGTAGCGTGCCAGTCGGTCGCCAACGTGTGGATCGCCGACGGCCGGTGGGTCGAGGCGGAGTGGCCGCGCGACGCCACGTATGGCTGGTTTGTGGCGCCGATCGATCTACGCCTCGGGCACATGCTCGAATTCCGACTCGCAAGCGGACCGCTCGCGGGCTGGGTAGCGGACGTCAGTCCAGAACGCTTTGTGTTCGTCATCACGGCCGACCGAGATCAGGCGTTGGCGATGGCGAGGACCGCCGTCGGGCAGTGGGCCATCAACCAGATCGACAGGCTTCGCTGAGCAGACGATGTGTGGGCCGGAGAGGTGGACCCGGCCACATCTGATCGAGTTGTCGAACCAGAGGAGACCTGGCTGCGACGCTGCACCACCGACTGCACCGTGCAGGCCATGGTGCACCGTTACCAGGGATTTCTCTCCTTCCGTGCAGTCGGTGGTGCAGAAGTCGGTGCACCGCGGTTCGTGATGGTCCTTCGCCTACCAACGAGGCGAGGAGACCTGCCATGTCGATCAAGCTGTTCCGAGATCTCAACGACGAATGGGAGCGGATCGTCCGGTCGAGGAAGGCCGCCAGGTCCCTCGAGCAGTGGACGCTCGAGGAGCCTGCACTGCATGGCTTCGACAATCTGGACGCCGTCGTGGGTCGTGCGCACGACCCCGACCGCTCTCGTCGCGACGATGTACTCGCTGCGCTCATCCGATGTGGGGCGAACGACTCGCTCGCCTGGCGGGTCGTGCTTCACGTTCAGATGCCCGGGATGGTGTGCACCACCAACCGATTCGTACCTGGACCTCACAGCGGTGAAGAAGTGGCGGCCACGGTTGTCGCCGCTGCGTGGAGTCGCATCGCCGAGTACCCACTCGACCGGCGGCCGAACAACATCGGCGGGAACATCGGACTCGACGTCCGCCAGATCGCGTCAACAACGCTGTTCCGCCATAGCGGCAAGGAGATCCCTGACCCGATGGTCTTCCATCCGGTCACTGTGTCTCCTTCAGCGGATCCGGCCGAACGACTCGTCGACGTGCTCGGCGATGCAGTGAAGCGCGGCGTGGTCTCGCCAGAAGATGCTCGCCTTGTAGCCCTCACCCGCGTGCAGGACGTTCGATTCGACGAACTTGCCGGCGAGCGAGGAGTACTGCCTCACAGCCTCCGCCGTCGTCGCCTCCGCGCTGAAGCAATGATCATCGCCGACGTTGCTTGAGGTCGTTCTCGAGACGAGTTGGGTCAAACCACCCTGAGCGGCGTGCGGGCTTTCGATGCGCCGAGGCACCTGTCACACTCGGACGATGGCCGAAGCGCACGCACGCAGAACTCGATACTCGGATTCGCTCGTACGCCCAACCCTGGTCCACATTCTGTTTGTAGTCCTGCTCGCTAGTGCCGCTCTGCCTGTCGGCCTCCCGGGTCGCGCCAACGCCGAGACGCTCGAAGATCTTCGTTCGTCCATCGGCTACATGGAGGAACCTCACTCAGATGTGTTGCGTCTCTACCGGGCGTTCTTCGATCGAGAGCCAGACTTCGCCGGAGCCAGCTACTGGATCAACGAATACAACGGACTGCGTTCGCCGCAAATGCCACACCAGGATGTGCTCGATGAGTTTGCCTGGGCGTTCAAGGAGTCTGCTGAGTTTCGGACGCAGTTCGGTGGCGCCCAATCCAATGACGAGTTCTTGACCATCGTCTATTCGAATGTTCTTGGTCGCACGCCTGATCGCGCCGGGTTCGACTACTGGCTCGGGGAGATGAATGGCGGGCTTTCGCAACATGCAGTCGTTCGATGGGTCGCAGCCAACGACGAGTTCAAAGCCCGCTACCCCTACCGCCGGATCTACCCCCAGGTCAGCGGGACCATCTTCGAGGTTATGGGTGGCGCCTCCTACGGGTGTAACCGTTCTACGTCGGTCTCGTGGTGGTCTGTGCCCCTGCGGACGCACGATCTACCCGGTGAGATCACCGCATCCGACCCTTCATTCACCATGGCGAGCACGCCGATGCCAGACGGGTCGACACGTGTCGACGCCCGTTTCGAGTATCGGATTGGAGCCACGGCCAATCAGATGGTGACGCTCCGATCGGGGGACCTGACAATCGTCCTCCCTGCCAACACCACGGTCCCGCTGCGGGTCTCTTGCTGAGGGACACTTTGTCAAGTAGTCGAGTTGTTGGGTTGTTGTAGCTAGATGGGGCGGCGCGTCGTCATCGCGGGGTTGATCGCGGCGTTTGTGTTGGTCTTGCTCGACTTCAACGTCGCCGCGACCGTGCAGGTCTTGGCGATCGGTTGTGTTGTGCCGCTGCTTGTGAGTGCGTTGCATGAGCTCGGCCACGCGGCAGTGGGTGCTGTCGTGGGGTTCCGGATCCATCAGGTGTCGTTCGGTGCAGGCAGAACGAAAGCCCGGTTCCGACTCGGCAGCGTCGACATTCGGCTCCGGTCAAGGCTCGTCGGCGGCTGGGTGGCGAACTTCCCCGCCAACGGTGCCTGGTATCGAACAAGATTTGTTGTGATGGGGCTCGCAGGCTCGGGTACTCCCTTGTTCATCGCATGGTTGACTCGAGGGTTGAGATCGGCTGATTCTCCGGCTGTAGCGAATGGCTGGCTGTACTTCACATTCGTCGCTGGCATCTCAGCCGCAGCCAGCCTGACGTTCCACAGGGGCCCGAGTAACTCGGCGTGGCCTTCAGACGGGCGCCAGATCCTCGACACGTTGAAGCTCACACGTGCGGAGATCGAGGAACGGCTGAGCCGGACCGACTGGTCAGTGAACGCGTTCGAGTTCCACGATCTGCTTCTGGACGGTGCTGGCATCGCGCCCACTGGCATTCTTACGGCAGCGCTCGCCGACAACGGGATCGCTGCCGTGCAGATCGAACCCGACGACGCCACTGCCAACATCAGAGCAGCCGTCGCGTTGCTCCTCGACGAGCGCCACGCAGACGCACTCCAATATGCCGAAAAGGCCCTCGCACTCGCTTTGGCGCTCGAAGACGCCGAGCCCGCCGATGTTGCCTACTACCGCAACGCCGTTGCCTACACCCTCGCAGTCCTGGCTGAGCCCGGCACACTCGAACGAGCGACGAGTCTTGCTCATCTTGCCTATGCCGATGCGGAGCTGCCCGTCATTGCCGGGACGCTTGGAGCGTGTTTGGTCCAGACCGGTGAACCAGAACGCGGCGAAGAACTCATCCAGATGTCGATCTCGGGCATCGTCCGTTCCGCTGATTGGTTTCACACCTCCAGGTTCCTGCTGATCGGCGCCCTCGAACGTCGCGATACGGTGGCAGCTCGGCGGGCGTTCGGAGAGAGCGAAGCGGCAGCCGCTGTTGATACCGGCGTCGAAACTGGCCTGCTTCTCCGGTTGCTTCCTCGATTGGGCGCAGCAGAGGCCGTGCACAGGCTCGGCTGGCTGTCAGCCAACCAGCCGTTGGACGCGAGCGAATCGGGCGCCGACGCCCGTATCGCTGCTCTCGCTCTGGACGCTTGGCTCAGTACTTCACTGGAAGACGAAACGCGTTGGCGCTTGTTCGACGAACAAGGCGGTTCGCGTCTCTCGGTGAGCGAGGCGAACCTTGAGGCGCTGAGGTCCGCAGCGGCACGGTTGCAGGCCATCGGATCGGTCTAGTCCTGACGAGGACACGAAGTTCGCGATTTCACTGAAAAGCCGATCCGGGTTCCAATGCGAGCGTTGCTTGGCCATGGGGCGGATCTCGGCGCTGCAGAGCTCCCACGGCTCGTCTCTCGACGCGTCTGAAGACACCGGACAACGCGACCTTGAATCGGCGCCAAGGGGCATGGGCATGGCTGAGATCGGCCGAGGGTATGGGACGCTTCGCCGTCTCGTGTGTGCCATTGAGGGCGGGTCCTCAGAAGAGGTCGTACGCGGCGTGTGCCGTGCGGCAGCCACGATCGAGGCCGGGTCGTGGGTGAAGCGAGCGGGATCGCTTCGTTGCGTCGAAGCACCGTTCAGTGCGCCGCGATCGTCCGACTCGACTGCGGCCCTACGCTTCGTCATGTGGGTTCACTGGTGGAGGTCGTCGGCGTGCGGCGAGACGGCGACACAACGTTTGTCACGGTGCGAACAGATGCCGTGTTCCACCCGCCGCTCGCCCCGTCGTCGCTTCACTTCGACGACGGAACCACCGTGCATCTCGATGTGGTCGTCTCAACCGACGATCACACGGCGGAGTTCAGGACGAACGCAACTGCGCTTGACGCAGTCGCTGGTCGGGTTGCTGAACTACAGCAGTGGTGGGCGCCCGACGCCTACGACGCCGTGGCTGATGTCGGACGCACCTGGGTCCTTGAGCGCCCGATCAGCGACCATGAACATTGCTTGCTCGACTGGGTGAAGATCGGAGACGGCGGTGCTGAGTTCGGATGGCGGTGGGCGCGCGATTGGGTGTGCGAACCGTGCTACGACGAGTACTTCGAGCGTGACCGCCTCGGTCTTCGCTCCGGGACGCAGGTGCGCGACGGCCAGAGGTGACAGGCCATCGTGATGCGCTCAGGAATGACGATGCGGGTTTCGTGGTGATTCGCTCACAGCCGGCAATGTGTCGTCGACGGACCGCTCAAGAGTGTGCGCCGCCCCACCGGCGAAGTGGGGCACGCCCTCTCCGCTTGGGGCTTGACTGGGGTAGGGGCCGCTTCTGGCGTTGGCGGTCACGAGCGCATAGCTATGTTGCGGCGCGGGGCTCGTGGCAGCCATCTGGGTGGCGGCTTTGTATGAGCCCTCCGATGCCGATGGGCACTGGATGTGTCTTGTGCGGCGTCTGAATGGCATGCGACGGTTCTTCGTCGTCGCCGTGTTCATAGTCGGGCTGGTTGCCTGCGGCACCGGGGGAGAGCCGGGTCTCGTTGCCGACGGCCCCGCGCCAGCGTCCGACCGCACTGCCACGACACCGGTCGCGGCTGCGACGGGGCTGCCGGTGACGACCCGACCCGAGATCGATAGCGAAGCCATTTTGCAGGCGTCCGGGTTTCGCCGTTGTCAGGAATCGGGCCTGTCTCTCGAGGGCGATGTCAGCACCGAACGAGGTCAGGAGCTGCTCTTCGCTGCTGTTGAGACGGGACTCAGTCCGGGCGGAAGCCCCGGTGGTGACGGCTATCTGCCGAGGATCGACTTGTTCGTGCTCGACGAACCCACCCTTGCAGCGTTGGCTGGTTTCGCCGATCCAGACGAGCTGTGTGTGGAGGGCGCCGATCCCAACGACTATGTGCCTATCGGCCCACAGGAACTGTCGGGTCCGGGTTGGCGGTGGGTCGGTGCAGGTAGCGGCGTCGCTTTCGGGGCTGGCCCGTCCGTCATCGACAATCAAGCCGACTACGACCGACTGTGGCCGCTGCTCGGTGAGGGCCCCGAGACCGAGCAGATCGCGGTCGATTTCGATACCGAGGTGATCCTCGCCTACACCCACCGGTCGGGTGTGAATTTCGGTGCCTGTGGCGTGCGTTTCGACGGCTACGGCAGCGACGACGCGACCGTCGTCCTCGACTTCTTCTCGCCGGGCGGCAACGTGTTCTGCGACGCAGCTGCCACGCCCGCCGTCTACGCCGTCGCTCTCGAGCGGCGCTATGTCGGTGATCTCCCGTTCGTAGCCGAGGTCCGCCGATCGCCGCGAGCGCGGCCGACACGACTGATACTCGGTGTCGGGCCACCTGTGGTCGAGCGCGAGCGAATCGGCGAGACTGCACCCGAGCCGGTACCCACGACCGAACCGGCGGTCCTGCCCACCGCACCGCCGGTGGTCGCTGAGTTCGCTGCCGGCAGGCTCTCGACACCGGCGTTCCCCACCCGTGCCGGGTCGACGGAGCCTGGCGGTGTTGATGTTCCGGTGCCCGAGGGGTGGGACGGCGATCCCGCAACGGCCATGGCCAATGTCACCGGTCGAGGAGGACTTCAGGTCGCCACGTTCGACATCGACGATCTGGCGTGGCGGGTTATGGCCGACCCGGCCGAACTCGACATCGTCGATGGGCCGACCGCGTTAGCGGTGCCGCTATATCAGTCAACACCGGACGGGATCGTCACCACCGGCGAATCGGCGTCGATCCAGCAATACCAGCACGGCAGCGCCAATCCCGACACCTGGCTCCGCCGCATCGTTTGGATCTACGCCCATGGCGATGTCGTCACCGTGGCGGTCCTCGCCTACCCGGAGTTCCCTGACGGCTCCAGCTTCGACACCACCGACCCACTGCAGACTTCGCTTGCTGGGCAGGACCCAACCGCCATCATGAACGACATCCGCTACTTCGCGACAAGCTGACCACACGGTCGGGCACCAGCGGAACACACTCGACCGGCAAGTCATCGGACGTCTCGGCCCGGCTGCTCGGGCATCAGCACGTGGGCAGTCTGCGAGATGGCCCGGATGAGAGAGCGGCTGCGGTGGCGGTCCGGGCGTCGTTCGTTGTCGGGAACGGTCCGCTCGAGGTTCGAGGATCGAGGCCGGAGGCTCACAGGGGGGTGGTCATGCCGGGGCCGAATCGTGGGTGCGCATGCACGCCCTCCAGGAGATCGAGATGATTGAGATCAAGGTGCCGGCGGCGGGAACTGCGCCGAGCATGACCAGCCCAGCGCCGATGTTGGCCCCGATCACTGGCGCCGTGAGGACATGTCCCGCCATCCCGGCGTAGGCGAACCCTGCCCCCAACGGCCCGAAGACGCCGGCAACGCATCGGCACCAACGACCACTGGCGATTGATCCGGCAACCACGAAGATCGTCAGAACGGCGAGAAGTGTCGAACCGGCACCGATCACATGCGCGAGACCTCGGTCGATCTGTGGCGGCCGAACGGCGTAGTCCGGATCAGCGATCCAGGCGCCCGAATCATCGATGCGGCCCAACACCCACCACGTCGCAGGAAACGCGAAGCCGGCACCGGCCAACAGGACAACACGCTCGACTGTTCCAGGCCGACCAGGTCGTTCGCTGTGCATTGTCATGTTCTCACCATCGCCGATGCCATGAGCTCGTCCACTCCGGGAACTCCCTCATTCCCGGCTGGGGCCCTCGACAGCGCCACCCACCGTCGGCGATCGAGGACGGTCTTCCTTGGTTGGCGGTCGTGAGCGGTTGGGAACACGCGTAGGTTGTGGTGGTTCAGCCGTTCCGGGCTGGTTGTGCCCTGATGGGTGTTGCTTGCATGACGCTGCGTTTTCGTCCCGTCCCTGCGTTGCCGACCGATCCGTTCGAGGTGGGCGACCCGCTGTCCATTGATGGTGGGGCCAGTTTGACGGCTTCGATGGACTGGATCGATCAGGCGCATGCCGATCTCGTGTAGGACGCGATCCACGAGATCGTTCCCGAAGCGACCACGTCGGCCCGAGCGCCAGATGTCACCGGACTGACGGAATACGGTGACGAGTTCCATCTCGGGTGGGAGGAGAGCTCTGTTTCGTGGCCGCCCAACCAACTCACCATTCGACACCAGGGCGAGCACTTCACGATCAGGATGGTCATCGCTGGCAGCGACGGCGGTCGGCTCGACCCGCTCGCCGACGCGCTGGCCGAGGAGGGTCTGCGTGGTGGATGGATCGCCACCGACGTCGCCCGAGCCCCGCTCTGGCGAACAGAGATCGCGAGCGGCTACGAAGCCGGACCCGGACGGCTCACCATCGACCAACTCCCGCTCCACCCGCAACACGTGTGGCTGCAAGATTCTTTGGCGGCGGTCCTCGATGTCGGACTCACTGGGGCGGCGATGCCGATCAGCGGCGGCGTGCACCTGACCGGCACCCGTGAACAGATGCGGTTGATGCTCCACCCACTCAACGGTCTGCTGTCGGTGGTCGGTCTTCCGTCGTCGGCGTACTGGCTCGAGGGGCCGGTAGCGACCTCGTTCGTCGCCGCCGACACCTACCGTGCGCTCCAGGAACGACAACGGGGCGAACACACTCGTCAGGAGGTGTCGCTGGTGCGTGTACCACTGGTTCCCGATGGGCCGTTGGGGGTGGTTCCCGAGCGTGACGAGTTCTTCGCCGATCTCACCGTGGCCGCACACCACCTGTTGACCACCGTGCGTCGTTGGCTCGCAGCAACCTGGGATCATCCCGTCGACCCGGCATCCGATTTCGTGTCCACCGACCTACAGGTCGACGGCAACCGGTTCACCTTCGGGCTCGCAGGCGACCTCACCCCGACCCAGTCGAGGTTCCTCCGAGCCGCTCTGACAAGCGATGCTCGGCCGCTGTCTCCACGGCGCATCTTTGCGATGTTCGGGATCCCCACTTGGAAGGAAGAGGTCGAGAAGGCCACACGAGGTCTCAACCTTCCTGCAGCGGCCTCCTACCGGGAGCCGTATCGGTGCTGATCGCCCGTTCCCACCCGAGCCCTTTGGCCCGGGTTGGCGACGGTCCCGATCTGCTGACTCGTCGGCTCCTTGACCTCCGCCACCATCGGAGCAGCCGGCTACGACGCCAGTAGTGGCCCAAGGGGTCTGCTCCCCCGTGCCGGGCGAGCGTTCGCTGCTACTGGTCGGGCACTCGACGGCGACCTGATGGCGATTGGACCCGCCGTGCCGCCGGTCAAAGGGGCAGTTCGGCGGTTGGTGAGCAGCCGGGGACAGGTGGCGCTCTAGTGGATGTGGGCGTTCAGTTGGCTTCGTAGCGTGTTGCCATCCATCCGGTGGGGGGTGGTGTGATGAGTGGGAGGACGACGATGGTGTTGTCGGGGCCGTGTAGGACGACTCGGTCGGCTTGAGCGGCCGCGGGGATCGGTGCAGCGGCGATTCGTTGTACTGATCCGTCCAGCTCAAAGGTGGGTAGGGCGACGATCGTTCCGCCGGTTTCGATGCTGGCCGTGGCGTCGGCGGGTAGCCGGATGATGTTGATCTGTATCCCGTTGTTGCTGACCGAGATGAGATCGACCGGGAAGTCGTTGGGTTCGCTCGATGCCTCAGCACGGATCAGGGGCGCCTGGCCATCGATCTCGACGGCAAGTTCACCTCCGCGCCCGTCGTGAACGACTCGCCACGCCACTTCGTCGGTTGTCCCGGCCAGAACAACAACATCGTCGGGCCGGCTGTCGATCAGGGGCGGTGCTGTGGCCCCGGTGACGGGCTGTTCTTCGAAGGTGATCGTGTCCGCAACGTCCTCGATGATCTCGGCATGGGCCCATACCGTCACCGTGAGCGGGTTTTTCGGTGTGCCTGGTTCCTGCCATCTGAGCTTGACCAGATTCTCCTCAGTGCCGGCGTCGGTGCGGCTTGCCTGCACGGTCTGGCCGTGGCGGTCGATGGTGACGGGTGCTTCTGTCGACGATTCGAGCGGAAGCTCCCATCGGGCCACGTCGATAGTGACTTGGTCGTCGCCGTTGGCGAGGAGGAACGTGGCTGTTGGGGCCAACCGATCCGGCCCGGATCCCTCAATGGCGACCGTGTCGACGCTCACCGACCAGCCCTGCAGTGTCGGGGTGGGGATCGTGAGCGATTCGGCGGGACGGGCAGGCAATGCCGACATGGCGGAGTCGAGATCGATCGACAGTCGATCCATCACCGAGCCCGACGACGTGGTTTCGTCCGCCGCGATGGTTTCGTTGATGGCGTCTCCACCGAGGTTCGTTGCTGCTCCCGCCAATCCGGCGACCAGTACGCCGGCGGCCGCGAGGTTTCGACCCTTCGCGCGTCGACGCCGCATGGTTCCGCGACGCACGATGGTGTCGACCCCTGGTCCTGGTGGGACGGCGATCTGCTGGTGAAATGCGGTCGACAGCGTGTCTAGCGGGTTCATGGTCGGGCCTCGATGTTCTCAATGGGTGGCGAGTCCGCGAGTGACAGGCCAAGCGATCGGTAGGCGTCTCTCAAGGTCGAGGACACGGTGCCCCGTGTGATGCCCATGGCTTCGGCGACGCCTTGTTCGGTCAAGCCGAGAAGATGGCGAAGCGCGACAGCTTCGCGTTGCCGGTCAGGGAGCGCGGCGACCAAGAGCCAGGTCTCACCGGCAGGGCCCACGATCGTTGTTTTGGTGGCGAACGCTGGTCGGGCCGTGCGGCGTTTCATTTGGCGTCGTGCCTCGTTTCTTGCGGTCACGAACACCCAACCGGCCGGTTCGGGATGCCTGCTGATTCGGTTCCATCGCGTGTAGGCCTTGGTGAAGGCTTCGTCGACAGCGTCGGCGGCGACGGTCATGTCGCCGACGAACCCGAACAGCACCGCCACGAGTCGGTCACGGTGTTCCCCGTAGAACGATTCGAACGACCCCACGCCAACCATCACACCCACAAGGCATGGCGGTTCCAAATTGCGGGGTCACCCACCCAGAAATCCTCGTGGTTCAACGGGAGTCCGGCCGCCTCCAATCGTCAATCCCGACAGCTCACATCCACGGCCGGCGGTCTGGGGCAGGGGCAGCCAGGCAGCCGCTGAGCGGAATGGGGCAGTTCGTCGCTCGAGTACGTGCCGATATCGCGAGGCCGTGCCGAAGGTGACGGCGTACTCTCGGTCGTGCGGGGGTTCTCCCGCATCGATCCCCGGGAGGCCCCTGATGGACACCGCACGCTATGACCTCACCGCCCCTGCTGCGCTCGGTCCGCTCATCGGCTGAGACTCCGCACCCTGGCCGCAGCTGGGGCATCCACCCTCCGACCTTCAAGGAGAGTTCATGCCTCACGGCAACATCACCTTCGCGTGGCGCGAGCCGTTCACGAATCGCGAGATCCACGCCCTTCACGCAGCTGCGTTCGAAACGCGGCTGTTCGACGAGTCCGAGTGGGACTGGGTCGAGCAAACCCGCCGACACAGCCTCGGCTGGGTCGTGGCACGAGACAGCGGACGCTTCGTCGGCTTCGCCAACGTGCTCTGGGACGGTCTGGTCCACGCCTTCATCGAGGACGTCATGGTCGACAAGGGCTACCGGCACCGCGGCATCGGTGTCGCCGTCGTCCACGCTGCACGCGACGGCGCTCAGGCCGCTGGTTGCGAGTTCCTTCATGTCGGCTTCGATGAAAGCCTTCGGGACTTCTACATCGAAGCTTGCGGATTTGCGCCCACCGTCGGCGGACTCATCGAACTGACCTAACAGGCTGCTCGGTCGGGCCCTTACTCGGGGTCCGGCCGGCAACCCGCCGAGGCCGTCGCGTTCCGCCAATGCGTTCCAGCCGACCGTTCGCGAACGTGCGTCCTCGAGAACCGGCGGTCTGGGGCAGGGGCGGCGACGCGGGCGTTGAGCGTTCGGGGGCACTTCCCCGACGCCCAATCGAGCCCTCCGTCACGACGGCCGACCTTGTCACCGGATTGGTCGCGTTGCCTGAACGAGGTGGTCGCGAGGTGCTGTGAGGTGAGAGGCTGCATCCTGTGACCTTCGGCTGGCGACACGAATTTCGAGAACGCAGATGGGAAGACGTCAGCGAGATACTCGAACGCGTGAACTGGGAAGACGAACAAGCCGATTACCTGCTCGAGATCATCGGATCGGTTGTCAACGCGGGCGCCGACAGGTTGCTCGCGATCACTACATCAATGCACGACCTCGTCGTCGCACCAAAGCCGATATCGGCGCCACCCCTCGACGTAGTCCTCGTGGCTGCCCCAGGCTCGCTGAGAAGACACGCGAAATCGACAGTTCGGATCGACCACATCGCTGTCAACGGCCCCGACACCGAGATCACTCGACCCGCCGCTGATGCCGTTCCGCTCTTTTGGCGGTTCATGCGAGTCGAGTTCGGCCTTTCGACCGTTGGCCCGGAGCAGTAGAGCATCCGCTGCTGAACGCGGCCTGCTGAACGAGCGGCGACTCGCGCGACATCATCCCGGCGTTGTGGGGCAGGCGAGAAACCCGTGGCGGCTGAACGTTCGGGGACGCAACGCGGGGTAATGCGATGGCAGGTTTGGGGAGTTCAGCTTCTCACTGCTGTGGTGGTGAGACGCTACGTTCGTTGACATGGTCGAAGGGCGTGTATGGCGTGGACATGTTCGACTGAAGGCCCGGTTCTTGTGACTCGCAAGCATGGACGTAGCCCGCTGATACCCGCAGTGCCACCTCCACCGACAGCGGAGGTGGCGCGGCCACGCGATGGAAGGTTCGTGGGGCGCCGTTTCTTCGCTGGGCTGATTGACGGGGTCGTGATTCTCCCGGTCGGGCTACTGGCCGTGTGGCTCGGTGTGCCGGGATCGAACGGGAAGTGGCTGGTCGGGATCGTTGCAGGCGCCATGCTCGATGTGCTCGGCGTCGCTCTCTACGGAGCAACCCCGGGCAAAGCACTCATGGGCTTGCGCGTTCGCTCCACGACTGACGAGCGGGTTGGCTTGCGAAGGGCAGCGATACGAACCGGGGTCAGCATCGCGGCGACGCTGTACTGGCGAGCGGTCGTTGCTCTGCAGACAGCGGGCGACTTCGAGATCGAGCCGAACACCTACCTGGTCTTGCTTTGCGGCTGGTGGGGCATCGGATTGTTCATCTACCTGCCGGTATTGGTTGGCAAGGATCGGCGAGGTCGCCATGATCGCGCCGCTGGTTCGACTGTTGTCGCTGTCCGGGGAGCCTCACGTACCGAAACGAGGCGTGACGCGTACCGACGAATCCTTTCCCAAGGGAGTAGCTATCCGGCCTCGCAACGCTGACCTCGCGTGCGTGCGCCCGCCGATGTACGAGAGCCGGGCATTGTTCCATTGACGAGGGTCTGCTTGCTCAGATGACGCGTGCCCAAGCTGGGGATCCGCGTGACCTCTACCGTTCGGACACTCGAGGCGATGTCCATGGCCGGCGATCGGAGACGGCCGTGGAGTGCTCAAGGCCGGCATGGTTGGGGGTACACAGAGCTTGGCGAACATCGGCCGTGCCAGACCGGCACACGACGTCGGCAACCGGGCGGTTCCCGCTACATCGCAGTTCGACCATCGATTCGTCGACGGAGTTCTCCTGCCACCAGTTCCGCCTGCTTCGCCGAGAGTGGAATCGTCATGCAGATCTTGCTTCCGTCGTGAAGGCCGAGAGTCAGCCCTGGTCCCGCTTGGTCGTGCCATGGCGACGATGTCGAAACCGACAAGACCTCCGACAGATCGAAACTCAAGCTGAACGCTCCTGCTCTCCTGCCGCCGATCGGACGCGATGCGATGTGCACCGTCGTCTCAGACACCACCAGGTCGACCGGCAATCGGATCAAGTAGTGACGCATTGGCAGAGCGAGCAGTTCCCTGACCTGGCTCCTCCATGGGTCGGCAAGATCGTCATGGCCGAGCGTCGCATAGAACTCGAAGCGACCACCATCGACGAGCTGAGCCAGTCTTCCTTCAGCGGTCCAGCGTTCCCCCACCAAGAGCAACCCCGTGCAGCAACCGACTGCAAGCGCAGCGCTCGTTGCCGGACCTGCGCTCCCAGCACCGTACGCAACGCCGATTCCGAGACCACTCACGACGATCAGCACCGCACCGTAGACGAGGAGTCTGGATCGAGAGCGAGCTCCTTCTGCTCCTTGCATTTCAGACCTTTCACATCGGTCGAGTCCCGCGCGGGTGTTCACTCGCCGATCAACCAGCCTTGCTGGCCTGGCGACGGCAGTACAAATAGGCAAGCATGGCCGATGTCGCTCGGGGCCCGACAGTCGTGACGTGGAGGCGAGCGAGGCGGCACTTTCCACTGCCGTGCGCACCTTCGGGACCTGTGATGGTGTCACGGTCGAGGTGACTGACCTTGCGGCCGCATCGCTTGGATCGTTAGCCACGATCACAGTGAGCTAACCCGGCAATCAAGCCCGAATCGCTGGTCTTCGCCGTGTCATTGTCGTTGCGGGTGTCGCTCGCGGGCCCATCGATCACTACGCGATCCGGCCTGATTATCCGCATTCGTTGTCTGTGTGGCGTCCTCGCTGTTGGAGACCAGAGCCAGGTCGCCAAGACCATATCGTCGCACCCATTTTTCAAAGCCGATGCGAGCCGCGTCGTCATCGACAACTCCGTCCAGCAGGTCAACGGGATCGTACTTCTGGCCGTCGTGCTCGATCGTCAGGATCTCACCGGGCTCGCAGCGAATTATCCATCCAGCGTCGTGAAGGGCAACCGCCATCGCTCGGGCAACCATGTGGTGACCAAACTTGTGCCAGTTGCGGTGCCCCACGGGGCCTGACCGTCTGCCTAGGACGACTCTGCCCATGGCGCTCCAGGGGCCGATGTCGCGAGGCAAGTCCCCGAGCCTAAGTCCGACCAGCAATTCTCTCTGCTGCTCGGTCTCGCATCGCCATGCCTCAATCTGAATCTCACCGAACCGGTCCCACTCGACGGGGTCGAGATCGTTGGCGCCCTCACCAATCAGGTAGGGCCACAGGTTGGTCTCGGCTGCGGACGGTCGCAGGTAGCTAGAGGCCGGGGACGCCACGAATGTCGAAGAGGGTCGAAACGACAGATCGAATCCCAACATCGCCAGCCGTTCGGCCAATGGCGGGTGCGTGTCGTAGCGGCCCGCATCCCGCCTCTCCATCCGCGAATGCGGTGCCTTGAGCTGTTGCGTAGAGCGGAAGCGATCGAACCCATCGCGAAGATCAGGCACGTAGCCGGCAGTGAGCACGGGACCGGCGGCCTCGGTGAGATAGGCCTCGAAAAGCGATTGGCCGTGTTCCATCCGCCACAACGCACTGGCCATCGTGACCCTTGACGTCACGTTGGCTGCAAGTTCGTCGGCCGCCTTCTCCTGCTCTCGGAGAACCCAGGTCGTTGATCGTAGAAGGAGCTTGAAGTAGCCATTCACTAGATGCCAAGCGAGATTGGGCGAAGGCCTGGAGAGGCTGCTTCGGACGCTGCGGGTCAGGCCGAAGGCAAGTCGGGCGAAGTGGGTGTCGCCCCCGGCGAAGTGGCCGAACTCGTGGGCGATGACGGCCCGGAGTTCTTCCTCGTCTAGCAACTGCAGAGCTGGCAGGCCGACGCCGAGCACTCGCCGCTGCCGCATCCCGAGGACGCCGCCCACTGACGCTACAAATACGTTGACCTCAGGAACGAGGTACACCGCAGTCGGAGCAGCCTGACGAGTTTGAACAGCGACACGCTCGATCAGGTCGAACAGCTCCGGATGCTCGGTAGCGGCAAGCTCGGGTCCAGGGGGCTCGAACCGATGCCTTCGAGGTCTTGCTCCCCACATCAACGCGACCACAGCGAATGGCCCGCCGACAAGGACAAGGTGAAGCCGACCGAAGTAGCGAAGCTCGAGCACCGGCAGAAGAAACGCAGCGAGGAGCAAGCAGACGAGGAGCGCGTAGAAGCCGACACCCAACGCCAAGACTGCAAGAAGACGCAGATAGAGAGAGCTGACCCTCATGACCAGAGGATCGACCACTTCACCTGCTACTTGAGTCCGTAGTTTGTACGGCTCTCAACCCGTGACGGCCAGTGCATCCGTATCGTCCAGCGAACTCGACGCGACCTGACCCATGGCTGGCCGAGGGCAGGTGCCCTCGATGACCGGAAGGGCGAGGCGACTGCCCACGGTGCTCAAGCCCACCGTCGGCAGGCCCATTGAACCGACATGGGATCGGCGCCAGTAGCGAGGACTCGACCCGTGGCCCATCGGCTCACTCCGTTCCGCGGTAAGGTGACGGTTCCTACAGGCAACGACCGGAGCGTTCTGGGGCACCCAGAGGCTGTTGATCTCCCGGGTGTCAAAGCCGGTTCGCTTGCGGCTCCGAAGTCCGAATTCGTGAAGTTGGCGTCCGATCGAGACGATCGCTTCTTCGGCGGCCGCACCCCGGGCAAGGAACCCGTCTTCCGAGTTCGCCCACGCTCTGGCGAGTGCACCAGTTCATCGACGAAATGCGTGCGGTTTGTGCGCGATACGGTGCCGGGTTCGCGATGACGGCGCCCGACGACATTGTCGGAGTGGCAGACAACGTCGGTACCGGACTGTGGCCGCTCAACGGTCTCCGCCATCATCGAGGTCTAACGTCGGGATGGTTCATTTGGGCCGGTGAGAGTCTCAGCGCAGATCCCGGCCTCTTCAAGCCGTTGCATGCAGATCATCTGACAGACCGCTGCCCCGAGATAGTCGGGATGCTCGGCCTTGGACCAGGTTGGCGATTCCTTCTGGCTCCATCGCAGGAGGACGTCTGGTTCGATGCTGCGCTTCTGAACGATTCGGTGTAGCTGCCAAGTGCTGGGACGCCTGGCGTGTCGCGGTCGGAAGTGGGGCCATCCGCGCATGTCCCGATCCAGGACAGACCGGTCCACACTCCGCTCCGAATGTTCTGATCAGCTTGCACGCCTGGGTGCTATTGCCACTGGATCCGGGAACTGGCACGATGCGTCCCTTGGACGAGACGGACGAGATCTTCCAGCACCTGCCGTTCCCGTACCGGGACGGGACCTTCCCCCGGCAGCTTGGAGCAGTCATCCAGAGAACCGTTCTGCGCGGCGAGGAGCCGGCACGGCAAGTGGTGCACACGGAGGACGAAAGCTGGCTTGTGGGCGACGGAGTCAATGACCCGAACGAGCCTGGCCCTGTCTGTCAGGGTGAGGTGAGACACCTGCGGTACCCGATCATTTGAGCCGACGGGGCGAGACAGGAACATTCGATCATGACTATGACGACTGCATTGTTGAACGGCCGCGCCCACACTGGTGGGGTGACCGATGACGACATCGACCCGGCAGCGAAGCCGACACGACGGTCCTTCACCGCCGAGTACAAGGCCGACATCCTGGCCGAGTACGACTCCTGGCCGAAGGGTTCCGAGGAACGCGCGCGATCTTGCGACGCGAAGGCTTGTACTCGTCGCATATCTCGGAGTGGCGCAAACAGGCCGAGGCCGGCGCCCGTGAGGGCCTGGCCCGCAAAGCGAAGCAGCGTCGCTCGGCCGCCGAGATCGAACTCGACAAGCTTCGAGCACGCAACGCTCGTCTCGAGGCCGAACTGGAACGCACCAAGCTGGCGTTGGAGATCACGGGAAAAGCACACGCGCTCTTGGAGAAGCTCTCCGAGAGCGTGGAGCACGATCCGAGGTCGAAGCCGTGATCGCCGAGATCCTGCCACCCCTGGAGGAGGCGACCTCGACGAAGAAGGCATGCGAGCTGCTGGGCGCGAACCGATCCACGATCCTGCGTCGCCGACGAGCCCCGGTCCTGGGGCCACCCCGACCGCGACCCGAGCCACCGAACAAGTTGACCGAGACCGAACGCCAGCACGTGTTGTCGGTGCTGCGCTCAGAGACCTACTGCGACCTGGCCCCGGCCCAGGTGTGGGCCCAGCTTCTCGATGACGGCATCTACCTGTGCTCGATCCGCACCATGTATCGGCTCTTGGCCATTGCGGGTGAGAACCGGGAACGACGCCGCCAGCGCACCCACCCGGCCCGCAAGAAGCCCGAGCTGATCGCCCGCGGTCCGAACCAAGTCTGGAGCTGGGACATCACCAAGCTCGCCGGCCCGGAGCGTGGCGTCTACTACGAGCTGTTCGTGATCATCGACATCTACTCCCGCTACGTCGTGGCCTGGACCGTCGCCGAAGCCGAGACCGGCGAGCTCGCCGAAGCCTTCATCGCCGCCGCTTTCGACAGCCAAGGCGTCGCCCGCGACCAGCTGACCCTGCACGCCGATCGTGGATCGTCGATGACGTCCAAGCCCGTCGCCCAGCTCCTGGTCGATCTCGGCGTCACCCGATCCCACAGCCGTCCGTCGACCTCGAACGACAACCCATACAGCGAGGCCCAGTTCAAGACCCTCAAATACTGCCCTGCGTTCCCCGGCCGGTTCGGGTCGATCGCCGACGCACGCTCGTTCTGCGCGGCGTTCTTCGATCACTACAACCACGTGCATCGCCACGCCGGCATCGGGCTGCACACGCCGGCGTCGGTCCACTACGGCACTGCCACCGAGATCCGGGCTGCCCGCGCCGAGACCCTGACCGCTGCCTACGAGGCGAACCCCGCCCGATTCAGGCACCGTCCGCCCACGCCGCCGAAGCTTCCCGAAGTCGCGTGGATCAACGAACCCAACCGGGAAGCACTCATCCAATCAGCGTAAGAAGCTGTCTCATCCCCCTTGACACGTTCCGTGGCGCCTGCGTCGCCAGCCATATCTGGCACGCCATTGATCGGAACACCTCCATAGTGGCACTGGCGGACATGCCACCGGGCCACATGGCGACGCGATCGGGGCCGGGCGATCGCTGGCACGTCTCACCGAGTCACTGGACGGAGGACGGATAGCACAGATGCTTCTCGGGGCACGTCGCTCGCGCGAAGCTGGACCGGTGATGTCCGCAGATGAGCATCCTGCAGATGCCTCGCTCGCTCAACTGATCGATGGGTGGTGTGAGCGACGGACAGAGTCCCGTGGAGTGGTGGGGTTCGAGTGTGTTGCTCGGTGTGTCAGGCCTCGAGTTGGGCCCGTGATCGCTCAGTGTCGCGCACACTGTTGAGGTCCGCCATCGACCCCTCGGTCATGTAGCGACGAGCGACCGCCCATTCGGCGTGCTGATCAGCGAGCACCGCACCGATGAGCCGGATCGCGGCGGCGTCGTTGGGAAAGATCCCGACCACGTTCGTCCGCCGTTTCACTTCCTTGTTCAGTCGTTCCAACGGATTGTTCGACCAGATCTTGCGCCAGTGCGACGACGGAAACGCCCCGAACGCCAACACATCGGTCTTGGCGTCACGCATCGACAACGACGCTTTCGGGAACTTGGCCTCCAGCATGTCGGCGACCTCGTCCCAACGGGCGTTGATCTCCCCGGTGGTGCCGAGCGCAAAGATCGACCGGAACGCGGCCGCCACCATTTCTTGCTGCCCTTTCGGGACCTTGGACAACAGATTCCGGGCGTAGTGCACACGACACCGCTGCCAGCTCGCCCCGCTGATCCCCTTGCGGATGGCGGCCTTCAGCCCTTCGTGGGCGTCGGAGATGACGAGGCGGACACCACCAAGACCACGTTTACGCATCGAGCGGAGGAACCGGAGCCAGAACGTTTCGTCCTCCGAATCACCGATATCGACACCCAACACCTCGCGGTCACCCGCAGCGGTGATCCCGGTCGCGATCACCACCGCCCGGGACACGACCTGCCCGAGGGCGTCGTCACGGACGTTGATGTAGGTGGCGTCGAGATACACGTACGGGAAGCTGGTGTGACCCAGGGTGCGTGTCCGGAACGCTTCGACTCGTTCGTCCAGACCGGCGCAGATCCGCGACACCTCTGATTTGGAGATGCCGGTGTCGATCCCCATCGCCACCACCAGATCATCGACCGCTCGGGTGGAGACGCCGTTGACGTAGGCCTCCATCACCACCGCATACAAGGCCTGGTCGATCCGGCGGCGGGGTTCGAGGATGCTGGGGAAGAACGAACCCTTGCGAAGTTTCGGGATCCCGAGTTCCAGATCGCCGGCCTTGGTCGACAAGGTCCTCGGCCGGGTCCCGTTGCGATGCGTGGTCCGGTCGATGCTGCGCTCGTACCGGCCGGCGCCGATCGTTTCGGCCGCTTCGGCCTCGATCAACTGTTGCAGCGCCCACTGGGCGAGCTGGCGGACCAGATCGGTTCCTTCTCCGATCGAGATCGCGTCGAGCAAGCGGTCGATGTCAGACTGTTCAAGAGTCATCGGTGTGGTTCTCCATGGTGTGCACTTGGTCGTACACACCGAGCATCACGCCGGTGACTCACCCACAGGTGGACCCGCCCCGAAATCCCACCACGCCAAGGGACTCATACGAGCGACGAGAACTTGGACCGCTCGCGGTCCTGCTCCCGGCATACACGGCCAACAACGGCTTGACCGATGGCTGGGCCGAGGTCGTGCAGGCGTTGCGCTCGCTTCGTGGCTCTCGCAGCCTTCCCGCCGACGAGCTTCGCCAGATCGATCAGCTCACCGTCCTGGTTGAGAAGATGATGCACAGCTCATAGGCAGCCGATCCATCGCTGTCGACTATCCCGTGCCTGCGGTGGCCAGCCGATCAGAACCGCGGCCGAGGCAGCGCCGCGATCCCACGCGCCAACCTGCATTGTGGTCGCGCCGAAGCGCTCGAGAATGTGCGTCCCCGGGCCGGCGGTATGGGGCAGTCTTCGGCGCTCGGGGTGTGAGTGGTAGGGGGCGCAACTGGAACAGAGACGTTCATCGCCACCGTGCCGGTCGACGACCCACGCCGTGAGTCGGTTTCGGACAGCGGACGTGTCCGTTGGCATAGCAAACCAGGGATCTGCTAGCTGTCGAAAAATCGGGAGTAGTTGATGTACAACGGCCACGCATCGCGCATCAATCCGACCTGGACGCACATGGTCTGATAGGCGGGAAGGAGGTACAGAGCCAGCAGCACCACGAAGAACAGATAGATCGTGCCCACGGACAATCCAGTGAGCGACAGAACGAATACCTCAACGCCTGTGACGATCAACAATTGAAACGCGTTGATCTTCGACCGAGCCAGATCGATCACAGCATCTTTGCCTCCTTCCCGAAAGAACGTGCCTAGTGGTTCGTCGTTAAAATAGCTAGGTAGGCTAGGGTGGCAAGATGCCGGTGATGGTTGCTGCCCCGTTGGTTGTGTCGCCCAAGCAGCGGCTCGAGTTGGAGAAGATCGCACGCTCCTCGTCGTTGCCGCATCGCAAGGTGCGTCAGGCGACCGGACTGTTGTTGGCGGCTGATGGGGTCGCGAACGAGGAGATCGCGAGACGGTGTTCGGCGTCTCCGGACACGGTGCGCAGCTGGCGTCGCAAGTTCGAGGCCGGTGGTGTCGAAGCGGTCGGCACAATCGCTCCGGGTCGGGGCCGCAAACCCGTGATCCCTCAAGCGGTGGTGGACGGGATCGTGCACGACACGTTGCACACGGTTCCCGATGACGGGTCGACTCAGTGGTCGACCCGGTCGATGGGCGAACGGTTCGGGGTCGGCAAGGACACGGTCGCCAAGATCTGGAAGGCGAGGAATCTGCGGCCGTGGCGGGTCGACACGTTCAAGTTGTCCAACGACCCGGCGTTCGAGGACAAGCTGGTCGACGTGGTCGGGTTGTATCTGGATCCGCCCGAGCGGGCGGTGGTGTTCTCCTTCGATGAGAAGACCCAGTGTCAGGCGTTGGATCGGACCCAGCCGTCGTTGCCGATGAAACCGGGGCGGGGTCGGACGATGACTCATGACTACAAGCGGCACGGGACCACTGATCTGTTCGCGGCGTTGAACGTCGGGACCGGTGAGGTGTTGCATCAGACCCGCCGGTCGCACAAGTCGGCGGACGTGTTGGCGTTCTTCAAGTGGATCGATCTGCACACGCCCCAGGATCTGGAGATCCATGTGGTGTTGGACAACCTGTCCGCGCATTCCGGGCCCGAGGTTCGTGAATGGTTGGCCAAGCCCCGTCAGGCGCGGTGGCATCTGCATTTCACGCCGACGTCGTCGTCGTGGTTGAACCTGATCGAGGGCTGGTTCGCCCAGTTGACGAACAAGCGGCTCAAGACCGGTTCGTTCTCGAGTCTGGATGAGTTGATCGAAGCGATCGATGTGTGGGTGTCGCACTGGAACGACGATCCGAAGCCGTTCGTGTGGACCAAGACCGCCAACGACATCATCGACAAACCCGACGAGGCCGAGCAGCCCTGACCACCCGAACCAATTCCGCGACACACCACTAGGCCGGGCATCGGGTCGAACTTCGTCTCATTGCGCACCCAGACCATCTGCCGTCTGACTATGAAGAGGATCCAGCACAAGGATGAGAGGACGAAGACCGGGAGGGTCCTCCAGCTTCTGACGAAGGCTCTTGGTACAACATCGCAAGGTCCATCTCGGATCCGACCTCCGCTGAAGTGAAGCTACCGGTTCCCAGGTTCTGGCCCTTGGCCACAAGCCGGCGATCTGGGATGGACTCCTGGCCTGGATCGGCCGGGGTTCGGGGTGTTTCGTCGTCTGCGTCTTCGCCGATCTCGCTCGGCTGGGCTCCGTGGTCCGCGGTGCTCAGGGGTGGTTGTGCTGCTCGCTCGGGCAACGTTCGCGATCGCACCCGGTCCAGGGTCGATGACGCTGGTGCCCGGTGGCGCTCACTTTCTGGACGGTTGGGGTTCGTCCGCGAGGCTGGCGCGTCGACGGTGTTCGCGAGACATCAACGTCTTATGATCGCGGTGTCCAGGGAATCGTTTTGGCCAAGCAAGGTAGACGAACTCTCGATCGAACCGTTCGTTCCGGGTCATCCGCCAAAGCGGATGTCGAACGACCATCGGAACAGTCACCAGCGTGCCGAACGACATCGCGATGGCGAGAAGGCCGATCGGCGCGCCACCGATAAGTCCCACGACTGCGTAGGGAGCAAGGATGATGGCCATTCCCAACAAGTAGCTTCCGAACGGGCTCACGACCGAGAGCCGCTGCAGCGGGTTCGGTGAGGCCCCGATTGGTCCGCGTGTCGAAGTTGATGCCGTCTCGGCCGGAGACGAGACAGCCACGTCGGGATCGGGATGGCTGCCTGGAAGCCATGTCGGCCACGACACGTACCGCACGAGACGCGAACGGCGGTCTAGATGAGCGGGGCGGCTGGCGGACGAGAGTGCGTACTTTGCAGCGAGAGCTCCGAAACCGGCAGCGAAGCACTGGAAACCGGTCGACGCACCGAGGAACCCGATCGCTGGCCATCCGAACAGCCACCACGCGGCGAACAGACGGACGAGGTATGGGTGTCCGGCTTCCGACCGTTGGATCGGGTTCGGTGACTGGCAGGCGGGGCCGAACTCGACCGACCGTTCAGAAGTCATCGGCGTCACCACACTCGAGGGCAGCCAGCGATGCGCAGCGAGCGGCCCCGAAGCGGCGGATCGCTGGTGCCGCAGTGGCGGGAGTCGCTGGTAAGCGATTGTGATCATCGAGCGCACGTCTTCAGTATCGGGCGTCATCGCCCTGCGCTGAACCATCGCGCCCGACCCCTGGAAGACGCAGCCCTCGAGCCGGCGGTATGGGGCAGGGACGAGGGGCATGAGCGCTGAGCAATAAGGGGCAGTGCGCCGCTCGCGTACGTGCGGATATCGCGTGGATCCAGGCGGCAAGTCGGCGCTTCGCGTCTGAGCGGGGTGTGTGATCTGGTGGGGATCGCCGGCGCGGTTCAGGAGCACCTGCGAATCTGAGGGTGTCTAAGCCGTTCGGATTCTGAGGTGCCCCTGCAGTGTTCAACCCTACGCGCGTGCGAGCTGCTGGTCGGCTTGAGCGCGGTCAACATCGTCGACGTCACCGAACCGCTGCCCGGCCGGCTCGAGGTCACCGTCGAATCGATCATCGAGACGCCGGCGTGTCCGCAATGCCGCGAACGGGCTTGGGTGAAGGACCGGCCCGTGGTCGAACTCGCCGACCTGACCTGTTTCGGACGGCCGGTGAGGTTGCGGTGGCGCAAGCACCGCTTCTGCTGCCCCAGGATCTGGTGCCAGCAGCGGTCCTGGACGCACGAGGACCCCAAGATCGCAGCGCCCCGGTTGTCGTTGACCGACCGGGCCGCACGGTGGGCCACGGTGCAGGTCGGCCGCCACGGTCGTGCGGTCAGCGATGTCGCCGCCGAGCTTGGTGCTGACTGGCACGCCGTGAACGACGCCGTGGTCGCCTACGGGCAAGCGCTCCTCGATGCCGATACCGACCGGGTCGGCACGGTGGACGCGCTCGGGGTCGATGAGGTCTTGTTCGCGAGGCGGGGTCGGTGGCGGACCCAGGCGTGGTCGACCTCGATTGTTGATGTTGCCCGGGGTCAGTTGATCGATGTGATCGAGGGCCGCTCATCGATCGGGTTGTGTGAATGGCTTGCTGAGACGCCGCCGTCGTGGCGGGACACGATCTGTTGGGCGGTGCTGGACCTGTCGGGTCCGTGGCGGCTCGCGTTCGACACGATGCTCCCCGACGCCACCCAGATCGCGGATCCGTTCCACCTGATCAAGCTGGCGAACCAGCGTCTCGATGAGGTCCGTCGCCGGGTCCAGAACCAGACCCTCGGGCACCGGGGCCACAAAGACGACCCGCTCTACCGATGCCGGCGGCTGCTCACCATGGCTGATGAACGCCTCGACGAGGATGGTCGAGCCAAGCTGTTGGGCCTGCTCGACGCTGGGGACCCGCACGGTGAGGTCCGCAACGCGTGGCATGCGAAAGAGACGGTGCGCAGCATCTACGACATCGACGACCCCGTGCTCGCGGCCGAGTTCGTCGAACGGCTCGGTCACGATCTCCAAGACCAGGACTGCCCGCCCGAGATCCAGCGTCTCGGGCGGTCGATTGTCCGCTGGAGCAACCAGATCTCGGCCTGGCACCAGGCCCGGGTGTCGAACGGGCCGACCGAGGCGGCGAACAATCTGATCAAGAGGGTCAAGCGTGTGGCGTTCGGGTTCCGCCAGTTCACCAACTACCGGATCCGTGCCCTGCTCTACGCCGGCCGACCCAACTGGGACCTACTCGCCACCATCACACCCCGCTGAAACGCGGAGAGCCAGCAAGTCACTGAGCGCTGACGTTCGGCTACCGCCGATTCACGGCGTCATCGACTAGCAGAAACCAAGCCCCACTCGATCAGCGCTTCTTCCCAGATCACAAGTCGGTGCGCTTCGAAGTAGTTACGCAGCAGTTTTCGGACGTGGTCATTTTTCCAGTTGCTCGTCCGAATCCATGAGGGTGATGAGATCGAGCGAATCGGCAGCATCCATTGATGCAATAGCGGAAGGGTCTGGGCTGCAACACCCATAGCCATCGAAGGAGATCCTCACGACGAAGAGGCGCCCTTCGTCGTCGAGCGAGAAGTCAGCGAACGCGACATCGCCGAGAGCAAGCGAGTACGCACAGGGCCGGGTCGACCCCTCCCACCGATGTCGACTGATTGCGAAGTTGGCGGCATACATGTGACGGAGAGTATGTCGCGACCGGATCAGTCCGAAGCCAAAATTCGCGCAGAGTTGGCGTTCAGGTCCGATCACTCACCCGACCCACGCGCTATCCGGCAGACCGAGCGATACGGCCGCCGACCCGTGGTGGGTCGGCGGCGATGGCTCGACGACCGGTGGCCGAGCATGGTCGAAGCTAGGAGGAACGGGTGGGAACCCAGCATCGGGTGGTGCTGCGGTAGCGGTCGTAGTCCTCTCCGAACCGGGCTGCGAGGTCGGCCTCCTCCACCGGCCGAATCACGAGGTTCCACAGCACTGCACCAACCCCTGCCAGTGCGATCACGCTCCACGAACCCACGACAGCGCCGATCGCCGCGGTCTGGGCTGCGCCAGCTACAGCCATCGGGTTGCGGACATACCCATAGGGGCCGCATGCGACGAGTCGCCGTGCGGTCTCGGCTGGGAGCGGTGTGCCCCGGCCGACCAACGCCATCGTGAGACACGACCACAAACCCAAGGCGCTCCCCGCTGTGAAGACCAGCCAACCAATCCAATCGCAGGCTGGGTGCTGCAGCGCCGGCAATGAGACTCTGAGGCGGTGCTCAGCAGCGGCCACGATGATCGGTATCACGGCGAAGAACAGCGTCCAGAACACGACCAGCTGAGCGAGACTTCGTCGCACATTTGTTGCCTTGCTCGACACTGTCGCCGGGTGGAACGCGAACGGGCCGACGAAGAACCACTCCGTCGGTAGACGCCCATGCCATACCGTCAAGGCGGAGACGGCGGTGCCGAACGCTGCGACCGTCATCGCGACAACACCCCAGCCAGCGGTGCGCTCGATCAAGCCGTACACGAGTAGAGACGCGGTGACGCTGATCGTCCACACTGTCACGACCGTCGATGCAGCACGACTGCCGGTGAGTGCTGCCCACAACGAACCCAGGACGAAGAACGCCACGTCGGGTCCGACGAGCAGCCATGGATCCCATCCACCCAACGTGAGTCGACGGACGTCGTCGGACGCGAACACCGAGATCCACCAGATCGCGCCCGCTGCGGCCTGCGCCCCGAAGTACCAGCGGGCTCTTGCTACGGCGGCGACGACGCCGCTGGATCTAGCCACGTTCGCAAGCGTGCCCGGAATGTTCCGACCCTCCACCCAAGCGTCGAGCACCCGAACGGTCCATTCACCGATGTCTCCCACGTTCGAACGCAAATGCGTCGCCGAGCCGGCGTTGTGGGGCGTTGTCCGGCGCTTGAACAGTGAGTGGTAGGGGACACGCGTAGGTTGGGGTGGATCAGCCTCGTCGGGCTGGTCTGCCCCTGATGGGTGTTGCTTGTATGACGCCGCGTTTTCATCCCGTCCCTCCGTTGCCGACCGATCCGTTCGACGCGGGCGACCCGGTGTCCATTGATGGTGGGGCCAGTTTGACGGCTTCGATGGACTGGATCGATCAGACGCATGCCGACCTCGTGTGGGGCGCTATCCACGAGATCGCTCCCGGAGCGATCAGGTCGACCCGAGCGCCGGATGTCACGGGACTGACGGAATACGGCGACGAGTTCCATCTCGGGTGGCGAGACAGCGAGGTTTCGTGGCCGCCAAACCAACTCACCATTCGACACCACGGCGAGCACTCCACGATCAGGATCGTCATCGCTGGCAGCGACGGCGGCCGACTCGACCCGCTCGCCGACGCGCTGGCCGAGAAGGGTCTGCGTGGTGGATGGATCGCCACCGACGTCGCCCGAGCCCCACTCTGGCGAACAGAGATCGCGAGCGGCTACGAAGCCGGACCCGGACGGCTCACCATCGACCAACTCCCGCTCTACCCGCAACACCTGTGGCTGCACGAGACCCCGGCAGCGGCGCTCGATGTCGGACTCGCTGGCAAGTCGATGCCGATCAGCGACGGCGTGCACCTGACCGGCACCCGTGACCAGATGCGGTCGGTACTCCACCCACTCAACGGTCTGCTGTCAGTGGTCGCTCGTCCGGCGTCGGCCTACTGGCTCGAGGGGCCAGTGGCCACGGCGTTCGTCGCAGCCGACACCTACCAGGCGCTCCAGGAACGACAACGGGGCGAACACACTCGCCAGGAGGTGTCGCTGGTGCGCGTCCCCCTCGTTCCCGATGGACCGCTGGGGGTGGTTCCCGAGCGTGACGAGTTCTTCGCCGATCTCACCGTGGCCGCACATCACCTGTTGACGACCGTGCGTCGTTGGCTCGCAGCGACCTGGGATCATCCAGTCGACCCGGCATCCGATTTCGTGTCCACCGACCTACAGGTCGACGGCAACCGGTTCACCTTCGGGCTTGCGGGCGACCTCACCCCGACCCAGTCGAGGTTCCTCCGAGCCGCCCTGCAATCCGATGCTCGGCCACTGTCACCGCGTCGCCTCTTTGCGATGTTCGGGATCACTCGCTGGAAGGAAGAGGTCGAGAAGGCCACACGAGATCTCAACCTTCCCGCAGCGGCCTCCTACCGAGAGCCGTACCGGTGCTGATCGCCCGTTGCCACCCGAGCCCTCTCGCTCCCGGGCTGGCGACGGTCCCGATCAGCTGGATCGTCGGCTCCTTCACTTCTGCCATCGTCGGTGTCGTGGTTCTCGTGGGTCTACTCGTCATGTTGGCGGTGCGCTGGTCTCGACTCACTGCCGAGTTCGTGCCAGGTTCGCTGCTGGTGCGGGGGTGGTCGACAACGACGTGCTATCCAGCGGCGGAGTGGGTGCTGGTCGCGCGCTATCGGAACCGCACGACCGACATCTTGAGTTTCGTGCTCCGGTCGACACGCTCGACAACGGTCATCGAGATCCCGGCACTACGCAACGTCTGGCTGATCAGCGTGGGCAGCCGCAGATCGACCGACCAGCGCATCGTCGCGGCAGCCAAGGAGGCCGGATTTGGGCTCGAAACCGAGGGCGCCCTGAGGCGATCCCCTTGGCGGTATTGAACTGCGGCTGAGGCTGCGACCTGCTTGACCTGTACGCCATGCCAGCGTTGGGTCACGCCCACGACCTCACACGCTCTGGACGTCGATTCGCCGACGGAGTTCTGCTGCCACCAGTTCCACCTGCTTCGCCGAGAGTGAGAGGGTGATGCGGACCTTCTGCCCGTCGTGCAGTGTGAAGGTCAGTCCGGGGCCGGCCTGGTCGTGCCATGCGGATCGGGTCGAGATGGAGGCAACATTGGCGAGCCCGAAATGGAAGCTGAAGGTCAGTGCTTGCTTGCTGCCGGTGGGCCGGGCGGTGATCTGGACGGCGGTCTCCGACACGAGGAGGTCGATCGGTAGCCGGATCATGTACCGATGCAAAGGGGAGGTGAGCACGTTGCGGACTTGGCTCCTCCATGGTTCGGCGAGACCCTCAGCACCGAGCGTGCCGCGGAACTCGAAGCGGCCACCGTCGAGGAGCTGCGACAGGTTTCCCTCAGCCGTCCAGCGTTGCCCCAGCATGAGAAGACCCCAGAAACAACCGACTGCAAACGCATAGCTCGTCGCCGGCCCGGCGCTGCCCGCTCCGTACGCGAAACCGATTCCCAAACCCGTCGTTGCGATCAGCGCAGCGCCGTAGATGAGGAGCCTCGACCGAGAACGAACCCCATCGAACCTGTTCATTCGATATCTCTCACGTCGACCGAGTCTCGCCTCTGCCTCGCAGCCGATCAACAAGCGTCACTCCCACGCATCCGCCGACAAGACACGCGAGAACTCCGTGCCGGTTGCCGACGCGCTGCGCCATCGCCCGTAGGCGTCCTCGAACCGGCAGTCGGGGGCGTTGTTTGGCGTTCTGGCCGTGAGTGGTAGGGGGCGCGCCCCGAGGGGGTTTCCAGCCCGGGCCTGTCGATGCCCACTGGCTGCTGACCTCACCCTTGGTACCTGGCTCCGAGGATGATGGCGATCTGCGGGGTGCTGCCAGGTTCGAAGTCGAGTGCTGCCCACACGCTCGGATCGACCGCTTGTTCGAGGCGGGTGGCATCTGGAAGTCCGAGCCGGTCGAGGTCGGCGCAGTCTGCGCCTTCGCTCAGGACCCATGTCACGGCTTCCTCGACAACGGCAGCGTTGCGCGGCTCGAGCATGGATCCCGACAATGTCGGATCCTCAACGATCGCGGTAGACGCTGTGTCGGTCGCTTTGCCGGCGATACCGCTCCTACTGGATGCGTTGTAGACACGAATGAGGACCGAACAGTCTTTCGAGAAGATGACGCCAGACTCGACCATTGGACTGGTCGACGCGTCGCCGCCGGTCTGCTGATCCAGCACCGAAGTTGCCGAGGAGGGATCACCGGCGGCGATGTCGGTCGGCTTGATGTCTGGTCGGTTGAAGGCGAGCAGCGCCCCGACCGCCACGCCGACACAAGCAGCTGCGACGGCGAAGACCTTGCGTGACCGTCGGCTTGTCGGCGTTGAAGGCTCAATGGACGTGATGTCGGGATCCAGGGGGCCGACGGGGTCCAGGTTGGCGGCTTCGAACGCATCGAAATCGGGGGTGGAACCGTAGTCGGGCGCTTTGGCTGCTAGAGCACGGCGAAGGAGTTCCTCGGTTTCCTGGGGGGAGTCAGTGGTCATTGCACTGCCTTTCGGAGTTGTCGGAGCGCCTGTGTGATGCGCGGCCCGACTGACCCTTCGGGCCAATCGAGCGCGTGAGCGATCTCCTTGTTCGAGAGCTGGCCGTAGAAGCGCAGGACCACTGGCGCCCGCAGGTCGAAGGGGAGCTGTGCGACGGCGTCCCACATCGTGTCGATCTGACCGTCAGGGTTTGGTCGGGGAGGAAGCAGGCTCAGCGCTCGTTCACCGGTTCGTGTCCGTTGAGCCGTGCGCTTGCAGCCGTTGAGCACGCACCGGTTGAGGTATGGGCCAGGATCTTGCAGGTCGCCCCACCGCTGCCAGATGGCAATCATCGCGTCCTGGACCACGTCGGCAGCTGCAGTCTTGGATCCGACAATCAGACCAGCTCGCCGAGTCTGCTCGGTGAACTCCTTTTCGTAGAACGCCCTGAACGCAGCGCGTTCGTTGTCGGCCGTCGATCCCAAAGTGCTCCTCGGTCCCTTGGCAAGTATCTCCACACCCCATCCATCACTGAACAGACCGAATCGATACCGAAATCTCTGTCTCGTCCGTACGAAAGTCGCTCAGCCAATAGCTCCTCCTGCATGCAGCAGGCCGGCGTGGCGCTGATCATGCCCCCTCCGAAGCGCTGTCGCTGAGGCAGCCGAATGACCCGTGCCCCAATGTCATCGAGCCGGCGAGTTGGGGTGAAGCGCCCCGGTGCCTCGGCCGTGAGCGTTTTGGGGACACCTTGCCGCTTCCGCCGCTACGAAGCCAGCATTGCCGACCCCTATCTCATCGATGGTGGTTGCCTGAACCTGTTGCCAAGACATGTTGATGGAATCGCAGACGGTCACATTTGGCCGGAGCCGTGCGGTGCCTTCCCGAAGTTCTCGCCGTGAGCGTGGTCGATTCGACTGCCTGAGCCGTCGTCGGCGAATACTCGCCGGAGCAAAGCACGCCATGCCTGGAACACCTTCGCAGCGATACTGAACATGGCGAGACCGTAGTCGGCTGTTGGCGGTCGACTGCAGAGTTGCGTCACCCGCGGCCGGCGGTCGAGGACGTTGGTACACGGTGCCGTGCGTGAGTGGTAGTGGATGGCGCATGGTTGGTCGATCGGGATCGACCGCAGGACTGGTCGACGTTGGGCCGAGATTGGTGGTCGTGGTCGTTGCTCTGGTCGCTGGGTCGGGTTAGTTGCGGACGGTGGAGAGGGTCCATACCTCTGTCGGTTCGGCGACTGGTGGAACGGGTCCTGGCTTGTTGGTGGCGAGGACTGGCGTGATGGTCACGTAACCGTCGCTGGTCGCTGCCGGCACACCTCCGGCGCGGCCGGTCGGGTGCTCAAGCCGTTCCACGGGCCCGCCGTCTGCGCTGATCCAGCTGACCCCCTCGTACCCGTCGTCGACCTCGATGAAGGCGGCGACGACGAAACCGTCGGGGCCGACGGCAAGTCCCGGCCACATCCACGGGCGGTTCTCGGTTGCATCGATCGGTCGTTCGTCCCATGCGATGCCGTCGCTGCTTTCCCACACCACAAGCTGATACGAGCCGTCGAGTTGGTCGGTGGTGGCGCTCTGGTCCTGACGGATACCGAGGCCGATCAGCCCGTTGGGACCAGTTTGGACATCGGTGAGTTCGCCGAACGGGTGATCTGACGGCCGATGGTCGATGGTGCCGGATCGCCACGTGTTGCCGTTGTCGTCGGAGTACCAGAGTCCGGGTCGCTGGTTGAGGCTCCCGGCGGAGCCGACAGCGACGATGCGTTCGCTTGTGCCGGTATCGGTGGTTGTCATCGAGCTCACCACCGCATCATCAGGAAACCCCTCGGAATGGACCTGTAGCCATGTGACACCGTCGACCGAGCGCCACAGCTGCGGGCCGACGGGAGCGGCCGCTCCTCCTGAGATCGCCAAGAACCCGTCTTCGGTCCCGACAATCGATCTCACTGACCGGCCAGCCGAATCGCCGGGCATGCGCCCGGCCGTCCAGTTGATTCCATCGGTGGTCGACCATGCGGCGGCGGTGATCGACGTCGACGCCGGATCTCGGTACCTATAGCCGCCGATGACAACGGTTCCATCGTGCTCGGCGATCGTCCACAGTCCAGCAGCGAGTGGCCGCGTGTAGCCGACGGGTCGGCTCTCGACGTCGCCCCAGAGATGGTCCGGGTCAGCGACCCGGGTCCAGGTCTGACCGTCAGCGGACCGCCACACCGCCCCGGTGCTCGCTTGGTCGCGTTGTTCGGCCCCGATCGCAAAGTAGCCGAGAGCCGTGGACCTGACGGCGGTGACGAAGATCCGGTTCTGCTTGATTGGTTGGACCAGCACGTCCGGCGTGACCGAGGGGGCGGGGTCGAACGCGTCACCTTGGTCGATCTGCACCCATCTGCCCGCAGCCGCCGGGTCTGCCGATCCGACCGCAGCAGTTTCTGGAGACGTGCTGCGTTGAACGACGGCGACAACACCAACGAGGATCAACATCACGGCGGCGGCGTACAACCAGCCGGGATTCCGCGCCAGGGCGGGCTTCCGGCCAGGCAGTGAACCGGCATCGTGCGCGGTTGGAGTGTCGAGGTCATCGAGCGTCATATTGTCGGTGTCGACAGGTTCGAAGTCGATGAGATCAGCACCAGAATGCATGCGGTGGCGGAGCTCGTTGAGCGTGATCGGGTCGCTGTTGTAGTAGTCGCGGAGTTGTTGCTCGAGGGTCATGTGTCTGCTCCCAGGCGGCGGCGAAGGTTTGTGAGACCACGTTCGTGATGGTTCTGCAGCGACGTGCGGGCAATACCGAGCACGTCCGCTGCCTCTGCGTGGGTGAGACCGAATCCGGTGACGAGGACGACAGCCTGGCGCTGGCGGGCGGTGAGCGAGTCGAGCGCGCCGGCCAGGCCCGGCTCGAACCTGTCCGTAGCCGATGGCTGCGTCGCCCAACCGGTGGCACGCTTCGTTGATCGTTGCCGTTGGCGAACGGCCCACCGCTCACCAACTCGATAGAGATAGCCGGCGGGGTTGTCGAGTTCTGCGACCCGGTCCCACCATTGCCAGCCGTACATGAGCGCTTCGGCGGCTGCTTCGCGGCCCAGATCGTGGCCGAACCCGGCCGCAAGCGCCCGACGGAGCAGCGGCTCATGGACGGCGAAGAACTCCTCGAAACCCAGCTGCCCGCTCGACGTGTCGAGTCCAGCACCGTCGGGGCGATCAGCGATCATGTTGGCAACGTCGAACACGGTGACACCGCGGCCTCCCAGGGACTGGAACAGGTCAGATACCAATCAAGGCAGCCAGCCGCCGATCTGCACCACACCACCCCAACGAAATCGGCAGCCCCACGACAAGGCCGCATCGCCAGCCAACCTCGATGAGGACCGTCCGGTGTGGCCAGAACGCTTGGGCGTCAGGAAGGGTCCGAGTCGCTCTCGAGATTTGTTCACACTCATCGAGTCAGACGCAGCGGGAACTGGCCGCTGCCTGGCCCGCCAGGAGAAACGGAATGCCTCAGGCATGTGTGCATCGACGTGAGGGACCGGACGATAGGACTCGGGCTGTTTACATGATGGCTCGGTCTCGACCAGCTCGCTCGACACGCACGCTGTCGACCAACGCCTCGAAACGGTGATCGCCAAGCACCCGCAACACCACCGCAAGGTAGGCAAGCCCACTGGTCTCCTCGACCAGTTCGACCTGCATGCCAGGGGCAAGATCGTCACTCAGGTCCGCGCCGGCAACAACGAATTGGGGTCCTGGGGCTCCGGGTGTGAACGATGCCGCAATCCGCTGGGCTGCCATTGCGTCACAGTAGCGGTCGTCTGGGTTCCATCTCGATCAGGTCGCTGATCCGCCGGCGCCCGCAACCACTGCATGTCTGTCCGTCTCGATGCGCCCCACGGCCGGCGGTCAGGGACGTTCGTTGAATGGTGTGCGGCGAGTGGTAGGGGACGGTCGCGTGCATGCTCGGTAGCTTCCTCATCCGGCTTTGATTTGGGCCGATGGTGTGCCACGACCTCGGTCCGATGATCATCGACGATGGTCATGGGGCGGCAGGGTCTGAAGGAATCGAAGCGATCAAAGCTCCCGATGTCACATCGTTGGATGGGTCTTGGTCGGCACAGATGGTCCGAAAGGGTGAGTCCGGGTGCAGTCGAGTGATGTCGCCGAGAGCCGACAACTGCGCGGGCCACGCCGGTGGATCGGTGACCATCGACCGGGCGCCGTGAGGTTCGTATCGGACAGCGGGCTGTTCAAGTCGTTCCGATGCGGACGCCGGGTAGCCGCCGTGGTCATTCCGAACGATCCGAACGTGACGGTCAGATGTCCCGAGATGGGCCAGTGCGTGCTGAGGTGCGGCGGGGAGCAACTGGTGGTCTCGTCGCTCGGCATCTCGAGTCGAGAGCGGGCCCACCTCAGCTCGAACGGGCGGGTCCCGCTTCGATGGTTCTTTCGATCTGACCACCAGCCCATCGAGATCGACCGAAACGGCGGGGTCATTCGGTTCTCGACCGATTCGGTGGAGGTCCGGCCCCGCCTGTTGGGTCTCGACCTGCTTGCCGGTGACGTTCTCGCTGCCCGCTACCGGTTGGGGTTTCTGTGGGTCCCGGCGGCAGAAGTGTTGACCATGCGAGAGCGGCTGCTGATCATTGGGCTGTTTACCGGGGGTCGGGTCGACTCGTTCTCCGGGTTGTTGTGGTTCGTGATCGCCTCGAATGTTCCCTGGGCCACCCAGAGCGATCGCTTCCGATGATTTCTTCGCCAGCGACGCGAGACGCGGTTCGATGACTCGGAGAGATGGCAAGCGGCCGTCGAATCGTCCGCCCCCGCCAAGCGGGCCCGCTGCCTCTTCCGGGCCGCAGCGGGGTCGTTTCGTCGGGCGTCGACTGGTTGCGTGGTGGCTCGACACGACGATGTTGGCAGCTCTGATCGGCTGGAGTGGCGTCGGGAGCGCGACCGGGCGTTGGATCACCGGCCTGGTCGTGATCGTGGTCGTCGACTGGGTCGGCGTCGCCCGATTCGGAGCGACCCCGGGCAAGGCCCTTGTTGGGCTGCGGGTAGCGCCCGTCGCGGCCGATGCTCTCGGCTGGTCTCGGGCAGCGATTCGAACCGCTGTCAAACAGCTGCCGACGGTGTTCTATCTGGTGGCGCTGGGTCTGCTGGCGGGTGAGGTGTTGGTGTTGACACGAGTGGTCAACATGGCCCTGACCATTGCGATGCTTGGCCTGTGGATCTACGTCTTCGGTTCGGTCTTGAGCGACGTCGATGGCAGGGGCCGTCATGACAGGCTGGCGGGAACGATGGTGCAATCGGTCCGCGGGGTCGGCTGACAATTGACCGCCCGGGCGTGCTCGGCAGCGAATCATCCAGCGGAGCCACGAGAATGAGCGAGCCACCTGACCGGCGTTTAGGGGCGGTCTACTGGCTTCGATCAACGGGGATTATGGGACACCCCACCGCTCGCGTATGTGCCGTCCTGCTCGGATTCGAAGCCTCGGAGCAATGAGCGATATGCGCACCGGAGCGGGCAAATGGTTGGCCTCGGTGCAGACTGGTCGATATGAGCAGCTACATCGACTGGCAACCCGATCCGTTGCCTGCGGGATGGAGGATCCTGGACCAGCCGCGGCGCCAACAACTCGTGAGAGAGCTCGCAGTCGAGCTGTCGAGCGGCCACCGGCTTTTCGGACAAGTTCTCAGTCCTGTGGCGGGCTGCATAGGTTGCGACGACACTTTGGTCTTCGTCGAGGACGAGACGCGGTGGGCGATCGTTCATCCGACATGGAAGGGCGGGTCCGAGCAGCCGCCATGGCCGCACTGCGAGGTGTTCGACGCGGCCATGCCGCGTTCTGCGATGACTTCTCACGTGTCAACGTCGGCTGAATTTTGACCCCCTGGCGTCGGCCGAAAATTGACCCCCTCGGTGGGTCCGGTGGTCACTCTGTGTCGTTGGTGGTGGGTCCTCCTCTGCCGAGGTCGCGGTCTTTGAGCCGGTAGCTGTCGCCTTTGAGGTTGATGATCTCGGCGTGGTGGACGAGCCGGTCGATCATGGCCGCTGCGACAACGGGGTCGCCGAACACTTCGCCCCATCTTCCGAAGGGTTTGTTCGAGGTGACGATCACGCTGGCTCGTTCGTAGCGGGCGGACACGAGCTGGAAGAACAGGTTCGCAGCGTCGGACTCGAACGGGATGTAGCCGACCTCGTCGATCACGAGCAGCGGGTAGCGGCCCAGCCGTCGGAGTTCGTCGTGTAGCGATCCGCGGTCGTGTGCCTGGGCGAGGCGGGCGACCCATTCCGCGGCGGTGGCGAACAGGACCCGATGCCCGGCCTGACAGGCCCGGATACTGATCCCGGTGGCGAGATGGGTTTTCCCGGTGCCGGGCGGCCCGAGGAACACCACGTTCTGTCGGGCTTCGATGAAATCGAGGACACCGAGATGGGTGATCACGTCACGCTTGAGTGAGCGTTGATGGTCCCAGTCGAACTCTTCCAACGTTTTCCGGGCCGGGAACCTGGCGGCCTTGATCCGGAGCTCACCGCCGTTGGCTTGGCGGGCAGCGACCTCGCGTTCCAGACACGCGGCCAGGAACTCCTCGTGGGTCCAGTGGTCGTTGCGTGCCCGCTCGGCGAGCCGGCCGACCGCGGCGGCCAGGGTCGGGGCTTTCAACGCCCGGCACAGGTAGTCGAGATCTTTCGACGCTGTGGTGGTCATGACGCGAGCCGGTCATAGACGGCCAGGTCGCGTTCTTCGACACCAGCATCGACCGGTGCGGCAACGACGGCGGCGGCTTCGGCGCGCATGCGGCCAAGGATCCGGGAATGCTCGGCGGCCAGGATGCTTTGATGGCTGGCGAGGCAACGCCGATGCCGGGCGATCACGGTCTGATCACAGGTGACGATCACCTCATCGAGCGTGACCGCGACGTTGACCCGCCGGCCGACGAAGCGTGGGTTGACCGAGTAGTCGTTGGTGTCGACCCGCACGTAATGATCACGAGGGAGCCGGGTGCTGAACCGCAGCGACACATCAGGCAGAACCGTCGGCAGCGTCAGCATCGATCCCCGGTCTTCGA
Source organism: Acidimicrobiales bacterium (assembly GCA_041394265.1). Taxonomy (NCBI): domain Bacteria; kingdom Bacillati; phylum Actinomycetota; class Acidimicrobiia; order Acidimicrobiales; species Acidimicrobiales bacterium. Next base: position 24,839 of record JAWKIO010000006.1, on the reverse strand, counting down.
AGATCGCGTCCGCTGGCCGTTGCCGGGTCGTGGCATGAACCCGAACATTGGCCCGCTTGGTCAGCCAGGCGACCAGCTGGGTGTTGAAATCGGCGACACCATCGAAGGAACGGCCCGGCAGGAAACTGGTCTCGAGATAGCCGTTCGCCCGCTCCACGATCCCTTTCGCTTCCGGATCGGCCGGGCCGCAGAGACGGAACCCCATCCCCAATGCTCCAGCGAACGCCCGGGTCGGGTCAGTCAATGACTGGGTGCCGTGCCGCCAACGACCGATACAGCCTTCCTGGTCCCAGACCGCGGTCCGGGGAACCCCACCGATCTGGCCCAACACCTGGTTCATGCCGCCCAACACGTCATGGGCCGCCCGCGACGGGATCATCCACGCCCCGATGAACCGGGAGAACCCCGGGACACCCACCACCGTCCAGAGCCGCTCGGCCTGGCCGTGACCGACCGGGATCTCCACATCCGGCTGCCACAGATCCCATTGCGCCAACTCGCCCGGCCGATACGTGGTGCGTTGTGCCGGGTCCGGGGCCACGAACAACGGCCGCAGCTCACGGACCCGGTCACGCAACACCGTGATCCCATACCCCCAGCCGATCCGCTCCGCGATCACTGTGGCCGGCATATCGGGGAACTCGCCCAACAACCGGCGGATCTCCGGCTCCACAGCGTCGACACGCGATCCCGGACCGTCACGCCGATACGCCGGCGGTTCCGGCGACCGGACCGCGGTGCGCACCGTGTTCCTCGCGATCCCGAGCCGTCTCGCGATCGTCTTCACCCCCAGCCCTTCAGCGAAATGCAGCCGCCGGATCTCTGCCCAGTCTTCCACGCTGATCATCCTCCAAGTCTCCCGACGCCAACAGCGCCAGGCATCGCAATCCATCACTACCCGTGGTGGACCCGACCAGAAGGGGGTCAAAATTCGAGCGTCGATAAGGGGTCATTATTCAACCGACGCTGACATCACGCAGAGCACGTCGACACCACGGAGCGATAGACATCTCGACTCGCGAGGCTCGTGCGACGCTTCGCTTGGCTGGTCGCGGGCAGGGGCGCTATATCGACACTGGTCGGAACTCCTGAGAACCATCCGATTGCCGGCAATACGGTCGCGTCGAAGCGCTCAAGAATGTGCGTCGCCGTCCCGGCGTTGGGGGGCGGTCGTCGAGGGAGGAGCCGTGAGCGGTAGGGGGCGGTCGGTCGAGATCGGCCGGGCCAGTTGTGGAGGATGGTCGTGCGCGTCGCTCCGAACGTGTCGGTTCCTGCTGCCTACCGTTCGACTAGCTTGAAATCTCGCCCGGCTTCGGCCAGTTCGTTCGCGATGAGTTCTCGCCGCTCAGATCTGAAGAACCCAAACGGCCCTTGAGTGACGAAACCGAACGTTCCGACGTAAGCGTCGGAATTCTCGAAGTGGACGAAGTAGCCGACGTACACCGTGGTCGAACCGTCATCGAGACAAAAGGACGTCCTGCGAAAGAAGTTCCGGACAATCACCTGGCGCGGACGGAACTCGACGTAAATGAACCGGGAAGCCCATCGCATCGCCACTGCGATCTAGAGCAGCCCAGCAACGAGGATCCGTGTTGGCATCGACTCCCTGTCGTTGCTGGAGCTCTCCAACAAGACCAGCCCAGCCACGCAGAGAAAGAACGCAGGCCACGTCCACGCAAGACCGCTGTAAAACTTGCCGACCTGCAGCTTCCGTATCCCACGATCTGACACTCGCGGGACGCCGGGTTTCACGAGCCTGCAGTTGCTTCTTCGAGGGTGACATCCTCGAAATCGACAGAGTCGGCGCCACCCGCAGCGAAACCCTGTGTCTTCTGGATCTTCAGCTCGTAGACCCTTGACTCGCCGGGTTCGAGGATCCCTCGTCCGGGAGGAAACCCGAGGGTCGTTTCGGATCCGCCCTCGAGATCGGTGCTGTGCACACCGCCGATGATGAGCCCCTCTTCGCCTTGGTTCTCGACAACAGCCCACCACCAGCCGTCAACGAGGTAGAAGGCTGCACCAAGGCGGCCTTCGTCGCTTGTGAAGGCGAGCACAGCGTTAGCAGGCAGAACGGGATCGCTGTCGGCGGCCGGAGCCTGCGTGGTGGACGTGGATGTACTCGTCGGCACTTGGGTAGTGGGGGCCGTCGTAGAGGACACCGGCGCTGACGATTGATCATCTGAACCCGCGGCGGTTGCGTCTCCGCCGCAGGCTGAGAGCGTTGCGCTGGCTAGCGCCAGCGCCGCGACCCTGCTGAGAGGGTTTCTCCGTGGACGGTCAAACGTGGGCATAGGCATCTATCGGCGTCGGCGACGCTTGTTTGAACACGCTCGATCGCTCGCCAAGCGGCCAAACGCCGATCACCCGTGTAACCGGCGTTTAGGGGCGGTCTACTGGCTTCGATCAACGGGGATTATGGGACACCCCACCGCTCGCGTATGTGCCGTTCCCGGACGCTGCATGCCGCTCGGACAGCCCGGTGATATCGAGCGCCTTTGTCGCCAGCGCTTCAGCGAACTGGAGGCCGCCCGAGCGCGTCTCGAATCAGGTCGGCGTGCCCGGAGTGCCGTGCGGTCTCATCGATCATGTCCGCAAGGAGCCAACGGAGATTTGACCGGCTTCTTGTCGAACGACAGCAACGCCGCCAGCGTGTCCATCGACGCGCACGCTGCCGTGGCGGTTCGGCTCAGCTCGCACGCTGCGACGTACAGGCCGAGGAGTTCCTCGGCGCTGTCGTTGTCGGCTGAGTGGAACGACCACTCGTGCGCATCTCTGTCGTCGACCGAACGCCTCGGTACGGGGAGCTCGAGACCGAGCAGCTTGTGCTGGAACCATCGATCCTCGGCGAACGAGAGGTGCTTGACCAACCGGCCGATCGTAAGGTTCGTTGCCGGGAGCGGCCGAGCTTGCAGCTCATCGGGTGTCAGGTCGGACGCTTGGGAGACGACCGCTCGACGTTCTTCGTCCAGACGTTCGGTCAGACCGAGGCGCTCCGATGACAGCTGAAGATCGGCAAACCGCTGTGGCGGACTCATGCAACGAGTCTCGCGTCATGCGGCCCGCAACCGAGCGGCACCAACAAAGGCTGCCTCGCTGGTCGAACCGAACATTCACGAGCAGGTCGGCGATTGGGGCCTGCCGCTCGGCGGGGCTCGACCCTCTCGAGTGGTGGCGGACTACGGGAGTTTGGAAGCGAGGACGTCGGCGGGCAGGATCTCGGGCGCTGCGCCGAGGAGCTGCTGGTTGGCCATCAGGGCTTCGACGATGGCGCCGTTGGCGTGGGCGTCGCGAGCGGACTCGTCGGGAAATGCGTCGAAGATCCAGAAGGTGTCGGGGTGGGTTCGGACCGCGAACCAGACGATCGTTCCTTCTTCATCGTTGGCGAGTTCGACAGCGCTGGCGAGCAGATCGCCGAGCGCGTCGTGCTGTCCATCGGCCGCGACGATCTTGGCGACGAAGGCGTACGGGAGTGATGTGGGTGTGGACACGGTGGTCTCCTTGCTTGCGGGGTTGTTCGTATGAGGAGTCCAACGTACGACAAGCAAGAGGGCGGTGGGGAGTGGCGCATACGGCAGCATTGCTACCGTTCACGCCATGCGTTTCGGACTGATCGCGCTCGATGGCTGCTTCGGCTCGGCGGTCGCGTCGGTGATCGACATCGTGCGGGTGGCCGACGGAGTCCGCGGCGATGTCGACCCACACATCGACCCGATCGAACTCGCCATCATCGGACCGAAGCGACGGGTGACCACGACGACATCGATGACCCTGTCGGTGGAGCACCCGCTGTCCGAGTCCGGCGACTTCGACGTCGTCATCGTCCCTGCGCTTGGAACCCTCACCGCCGCCGCCACCAACGACGCGCTGCAGAGCCGAAATGCTCGTTCGGTCATCGAGTCACTCGCGCGGCTCGACGACGCGACCACCCAGATCGCTGCGGCGTGTACCGGCGTGTTCACCGTCGCCGAGACCGGACGGATGCACCACCGGCGGGCGACGACCAGCTGGTTCCTGGGGCCCGAGTTCCGAACGCGCTATCCGACCGTCGACCTCGATCTCGACACCATGGTCGTGGTCGACGGAAACCTCATCACCGCCGGCGCCGCCTTCGCCCACATCGACCTCGCACTCTCACTCGTGCGATCGATCAGCCCCGACCTGGCCCAGCACGTCGCCAAACTGCTCCTCATCGACGAGCGCCCGTCGCAGGCGGCCTTCGCCGCCTACGAACACCTCCGCCACGATGACCCGATCGTCGTCGAGTTCGAACGCCTCGTGCGCGCCCGCCTCGACGAACCGCTCGACATCGCGTCCGTCGCGCAGTCGCTCGGCACCAGCCGGCGCACCCTCGAACGACGAGTCCGCTCGGCACTCAACCTCACTCCGCTCGGCTTCGTCCAACGTCTTCGCATCGAACGGGCTCGGCATCTCTCGGCAACCACCGACCTCAACTCCGCCGAGATCGCCATGCGGGTCGGCTACGCAAACGCCGAGACACTCCGCTCCCTCCTACGCAGACAACGACGCCGATCGTGAGCCCAGCGCCACGCGCGTAGCCGGTGTAATAGAACTCCGTTCGGAACCGGAACCGGCACTGCGCGTCGAAGCCGATGCGGCGTCCCTGGCCGATCACTCGACACATGCACAGCGCAGCGATATCCGCTCACAGCGTCTGCCGCTGTCACCTATTGTTTGGCGGCGCCCGTCGTCGGAACTGCCCCCGACCGGCCGGATCAGAGCGCATATCTACGACGCCGATAGGTTCCGGCCCGTCCGATAGCCGGCAATCCTGAGCACGGCAGGGTGACCGATATTCTCGGAGGGCTCAGGTGTCGGCGGTGTCCCGGCCGCGTCCCGGCGTCGCCGTGAGCTGCTCGAAGAGCGCCTGGGTCTCGGGCTGGACTTCTTCGGCGTAGCCGTACGACTCGGCGGCTCGCTGTGCCTCGTGGAAGGCCTGGACGATGCCATCACGGTCGCCGGCCTCATAGGCGGCCTGCATTCGCATCCGGTACAGCGACTCCTGGCCCTCGACGATGGTGAGACCCTTGCGGGCGGCCCAGCGGGCGAGGTCGCAGTCGCCGGAGGCGAGGGCGAGTTCACCGCAGCGGTGAGCGGCGTCGACGAGAGTCGTCTCGATGAGCGTGTAGATCGTTGGCTCCCGGAGCAGCCACGCGTAGGCGCTCGGTGGTGCGTCGGCGGCGATGTGTCCGTCGATGAGCTCGCAGGCTGCCTTGAGGTAGGCGACCTCGTCGGCCTCCGCTGCCCCCTTGGCGGCAGCGACCAGCGCCTCGACCCGGTGCCAGTCCATGCCGACTTCATCGCTAACTGCGTAGGTTCCACTGTTGCGGGCCGAGTCGAGCCGAGCGTTGCCGTCGGCATCGATGCCAAGGAGGGTCCGCACCTTCGTGATGGCGTTGTCACCGGCAGCCCGGCTGTTCGACCGGGGCCAGAACTCGTCGCGGAACCGCTCGCTCGACACGCTGCGGTGGAAGGTGAGGTAGACGATGATCGCTTCGAGCTTCGCCGAGGCTGAGTCGGCAAGTCCCTCGACTGTGGGCTTGCGGCCGAGGATCGTCACTTCGACCGGCCGGGGTTCCATGATCTCGGCGATTCGGTCGAGCGCTTCCTGGCTTGGACTAGCAGCTTCGCCTTCGGCGGCCGGTGCTTCAGGTGTCAGGTCGATCACGGCGGTGGCCGAGCCGTTGCTCGTGCCGTCGGACGACTCTGCGTGATCGGCACTGCGGATCTCGTCGGCCCATGCCTCGGCTGGCGGGCTGGTGGAGGTGTCGGACGCGTTGGCGATCAGGTGGTCGACTGCGTGCAGGTCCACCGCTGCGAGTGAGATCGGCACGAAGCTGATGCCGAGCGGTTCGATCGTTCCTGTGCCGGCTTCGAGAGCGATCCGGTGCTCACCGGCGAGAGGGTGAGCCGAGATGACCGCGAGGGGCGAGTACGCCAAGTCGGCGACTGGAGCGAGGTGCTGGGCGACACCGGCCAGTTTTGCCCCAGGCCCGATGACGACGACGGTCGGGTGGTAGACCTCGCCGTGAGCGACGCGCTCCTCGTAGGGGCTCCGGTGGAGCGACGAGGCGATCCGCTTCATGCGCTCCCCGGCCTCGCTGGCCCAGGCGACCGGATCGGCCGGCGATGTGACCCGGCTGAGTTCATCGTTGGAGAGCCCGTCGATCCCGATGGCGACGATCTCGCACTCTGTTCCCCACGGGGAGGAGCACAGTGCGGCGACGAGGCCTCGCTCGAATGCAGCCACTTCCTCGACCGACCCTTCGATCGCTGTCGACCCGAGTTGCTCGAAGTCGACGAGCAGATTGCCCGCGTCGGTTGCGCCGACTGGGCACAGGGCGGGAGCGAAGGGGTGGGCGTCGTCGCCGAACGCGGCTTCCATCATGCGGGCGTCGAGGTCCGAGTCGAGCTGCCATGCGGACTTGTCCGGGGTCGCGGGAACGAACCCGGCGACGGGCTCGCACGGGTCGTCGAGCAGCAGCTCGAGGCCGAACTGTCCGGCTCGGGCTGCGACGATCGCCGGGATTCCGGTGTCGGACCTCTCCAGCTGGTGGCTCAGGTAGCGGTTGACCGCAGCCAAGTACCTGACGTCCTCGCCGTCCACACTGATCGAACGAATCCGTCGCTCGAACGATGCCGCATCGGGATCGGGCGGATCGATCGTCGTACCAGGTCGCCGACGGGCCGCTTGGATATGACGCAGGCGGCGAAGCGTGAAGAGCAGCGTGCCACCGAGCAGTGCGATGCCCCCGGCGACGACGCCGACCGGCTTCGCCGCGTCAAGTGCCCGATCGATCCTGTCTTCACCGGCGGCCGGTTCGGTCGCAGGAGCGGGTGCAGGCTCGGGCAGCGTCGACACGGCCGTTGCCGGAGCGCTTGTCGGAGCCTCGAACGGTGCAGGGCTCTCCTGGGGTGGAGCGGGTGATGTCGGGACGACTGGCGACTCGGAGGCCTCCAGCGGCGCAGCCGGCGTTGGGGCCTCCGGCGGGGCGCCCTCGCTCGGGACGATCGGTGTGTTGCCGTTCAGGTCGGGGGCGAGGTCCGGGCTTGGTGGCGGTGCCGGCAAGACGAAGCGCTGATCGGGGTAGATGAGGTTCGGGTCTTCCGGTGGCAGGAGCCGGTCCTCGTTCGCTGCGACGATCTCCGTCCAGTACGGGGTCAGCTCGGCATCAGTCGGGGGGCGACCCCATGCGTCGGTCAGCGCCTCGTCGGCGATCGCCCAGAAATGATCGCCCTTCTCGACCACGACCTCCGACGACGCATCGTCGCCGATCTCAACCAACGACGTGGGCAGGACGGCGTCGCTCGGCACTGCCAGGTTCCATCCGGGTCGGACCATGTCCGTCGACGCGCTGATCACCGTGCCATCGCTCATTCGGCTTTCGACGTTCAGAGTTCGGATGTCCTTCCATCGCAGTCCGTCGCCGAGCAGGTCGTCGGCGATCGACCACCAGGTGTCGCCCTGGCGGGTCACATACCGCTGCGATGCGGCGACTTCCTGCACGTCCGGATCGGGCACGTCGGCCGTGTCCTCGGCTGTCGCAACCGGGAGCTCGAACTCCGCGGCGACGGCGGGAATCGGAGCGAGGGGCGTTGCCATCGCAGGGCGGATCGGACCAACGGCACTGACCAGCAGGGTGGTCCAGGTGGCGAGCTTCGCTGCGAGGAGCCGCACCGCCGGCAGCGTCGGGCTTCGGTGCGCTGCCTTGCCTCGAAGAATCGTGACGTACTCGACGAGCGTGGCGACGGTGATCTGTGCCCACGCCATCCACACGATGAGAGCGATCAGCTTGAGGAGGAAGGCGTCGGGGATGTCGCCGTCGCTCAGGTGGCGCCCGACGGTCTCGAGCCCTGGCCACGCAGTCGGGAGAGGCCAGCCCACGATGGTCGCCAGCCCGACCGGTAGGCCGACGAGAAGGCCGAGCGTGAGGGCGAGGCCGGCGAGGCCCTTGATGAGATCGGTGATTCGGTGCATGGCGTCCTCTACGTGCCGGTGGTTGCGGTCGCGGACTCGGTGGCCGACACGGTCATGAGTCCCGGAAGGAAGGTGGGATCGAGCGTGATGGTCACGGTCACGGTGACGTCGGTACCAGTGACGTTCACGACTCCCGTGTGGCCGTGCGCGGCCAGGTAGGCCTGAGCCCGTTGGGTTGCGGCGGCCGGGTCGATGGAGGCGACGCCACTGGTTCGGTAGGTGTCCTCGTCGATCATCTGGGCGCCGGCTCGGGCGGCGTTGTCGGCGATGTCACGTGCTTCGCTGAGGGCGCCGAGCTTGCGGCCACCGTCGACGGCGAGGCCGGTCGCCATCAACAGCGCAAGCCCCAGCACGGCGAACAGGATCGACGCTGCGCCTCGTTCGCCCTCAAGGGACGATGCGCCCTGCGTGGCAGCGGATGTCCGGAAGGTCATGCGCCACCTCGATACCGGTCGATCACCTCGGTGGCCGACGCCGTGAAGGCTCGGGAATCGGCGACACCGAGGCTGCCGACGTCGCCGAAGGAGGCGGTACAGGTGATGGTCACGGTCACATCGCCGCCGGGGCCGAAGCGAGCGAGGTCGACGGCGACGACCGGGGTTGGGCAAGACACTCCTGATCGGGACAGGTTGGCGACGGCGACGGAACGTGCGGCTGCGTCGGCCGCTGCCGGGGTGCCTTCGAGGCTGGCGGCTCTGGCCGCTTCCTGTGCGGCGCTGCGGACTTCGTTCTCGGCCTGGACGACTCGTCCGCCGTAGATGGTGAGCGCGACGAACCCGAGGAGCACTGCCGCCATGACGATGGCGAACTCGGTCGCGACCGATCCCCGCTCGTCGCTGCGCCACTGAGCCAGGCGGGTCATCGCTCGTCCGCCGGGATGAAACGCTCGATCGACCCTTGCGCCTGGGCCGAGACGCTCCACGATCCGAAGGGAATGATCGACGGAGCCCGACCGGTAACCGTTGCCGTGACGACGCCACTGGCGAGGTCTCGGGTGACACGGACCTGGACGTCTCGCAGGTTGCCAGCTTGGGAGAGGATCGTGTCCGCCCCGCCGTAGCCATCGGCGTCGGTCGCCGTTGCGACCTGTGCGGCGTCGACCGCTTCCTCGGCGGCGGTGTCGGCCGCCTGCTTGGCGTGCCAGAACAGGGCGACCTGGAACACCAGCATCACGACGATGAGCATCACGGGCATGACGATCGCGATCTCGGTCGACGTGACACCGGCTTCGCCACGCAAACGGCGGCGCGCCGAGTCGACGGTCGGTGCCCTGGTCGTCATCGTCGGCTCAGGGGGCCTGGACGGTGTCGGGGATGTTGTTGGCGTTGGACTGCGCCTTCGACATCAGGATCCCGGTGACCACGACGGCGATGGCGATCAAGCCGGCCATGACGACCGCCATCTCGGTGGAGATCGCTCCACGTTCGTCGCGAACGGCGACGCCGGCCTTGGTCAGGTTGTATTCGATGCCGAATCGCAGGAACTCGACGTGTGCTTTGAGCTGATCCATGGGATCGGTCCTCTCTGGTGTTGGGTCAGTCGGTTGATGGTTGGGCGATCGTCGGGGCGGGGGTCATGGCTGCGCCGCCGTGGGCGTGAAGGTGGTTGCGCCGCCATCGGTGCTGATGGCGTCGATGGCGCCGAAGCCGATGAAGAGGGTGAGGCCGAGGACCATGACGGTGACCGGGACGATCATCTTCTCGGTGCGTGTCTCGGCGTTCGTCTCGATGTCGGCGGCCTGCTGTGCCCGGAGGGCGTCGGCCTTGGCGGCGAGAGACTGGCGGATCTTCGCCCCCTGCCCGCCAGCCAGGCGGACGGAGGCTGCGAGTTCTTGGAGTTCGACGACGCCCATGGTGGCGCCGAGCTCATCGAGGAGATCCCACGGGGGGCGCCCGGTCAGTTCTGCACGGCGCAGCGCGAGGCGGATCTCGTCGAAGGCCCAGCCACCCCCGGCGTTCGCTGCCCCGGTGAGGGCGGTCTCGATACCGCCACCGCCGGCGAGGATGATGGTGACGAGATCGAGCCAGCTCGACAAGGCGTGACGGAACCCTTGTCTGCGTTGCTCGACCTGTTCCGCGAGTGGCAGGTCGGGATAGAGGAAGCCACCTGCGGCGAGGACGATCGCTGCGATGAGGGGAGCTATTGGCGCGACGCTCACCCCGCCTGCGGTGAGCCCCGCGTAGGCAAGCATCGGGAGGGCGAAGCCCGCCGTGGCGGCGAGGAGCTTCTCGTAGGCATGGCGTTCGATGGGCTTGTCGAGCACTCGCAGCTGCTCGGCGAGCGCCCCGCTCTCGGCGAGCCCGAGCGCCGCCATGGCCCGTGCGCTCGAGCGGCCGAGCCGCTGGCGCAGGTCGTCGTGAGCGGGTGCGAGCGGTGCACTGGCCGGGCGCCCGGGCTGACCCAACGCACGAACGGCGACGGCGAGCGGCACCGGTCTCGGTCGTAGCGCCCGGAGGATCAGGAGACAACCGGCGCCGAGACCGGCTCCGATGAGAGCAGCAAACAGCGGACCGTTCATGACTGGCTCCCAGCTACGCGGCCCTCGACTCGATGACGGGCCGAGAACCGTTCGGGCATCTCGACCTGGCTGTAGTGGTTCATGAGCCACGCGCCGCCGACGAAGATCGAGAGGACCAGAGCGAGCCAGAGCTGGCCGACAGCGGAGTCGTACACGTCGAGCAGCGGGCGGGAGAACAGGTAGAGGAAGACGATCACGAAGATGGTGACGCCGGTGACGATGCGGGCCGATGTCCTGATTCGTGCTCGGCCGACCTCGACTCGGAGGCGCATCCGCACATCGCCTCGAATGGACTCGGCGAGTCGGGTGAGGAGCGGCCCGAGGTCGCGGCTCTCCATCCGCACGGCGTTCGTGAGGGCTGCGACCACCATGTCGGCCGATGGGTGGTCGAGGTCGTCACCGAGTCGGGCGAGGGCCTCGGCGAGCGGCATGTCGTCGAGGCGATGGACGAAGCGGCGCACCTCGGCGGCGATCGGAGCCGGAGCCACCGCTGCGGTTGCGATGAGTGCCTGCTCGAGGCCAGCTGCACCGGCCATGTTGTCGCGGATGGTCTCGGTCCACGTAGCGATGGCCTGCGTTCGAGCGATGCCCGTCTCACGAACCTGCTTGCCGCCGAGCAGACGAGGCCCCGAGACCACGAGCGCGAACCCAGCAGCAGCAGCCACTGGCCATCCGGTGATGGCGAGCACGACCAGACCAACGGCGCCCGCCCCGGCGATCCACGGGAGGCGCCCACTTCGGGCAAAGCCTCGGAAGTCGATCACAGCCGGCGGGAGTACTTCCCGGCCTCGGAGGCCCTGGACGATCAGAAGAACGCCGATACCCACTCCGGCCGACAAAGCGGCGAACACGAAGGCGGCCATCAGCGCTCCCACCTTCCCGGTTCGTTCAGCCAACGTCGGTCGAACCCGGCCTGTTCGAGGCGTTCGAGGCGGGCCGGGCTGAACGTGTAGCGGGGTGCCGCCCGACCGGTCTCGTCAGGGCCGTAGATCTCGTTGGTCGACACGAGGTCGCGGTCGGCGCCGGTCACCTCCCGGATGGAGGTCACGACACGCCGGTTGCCGGCGATCCGTGCGACGTGGACGATGGCGTCGATCCCCTGGGCCACGAGCATGTTGGTGGCCGCCGGATCGAAACGTTCCCGTGTCATCGCCAGATACATCTGGAGCCGCCCGAACACACCCTCGGACGAGTCGGCGTGGACGGTGCAAAGCGTCCCGTCGTTACCTTGCGTGCAGGCGAGCAGAAGGGTGAGGGACTCGTCGCCTCGAACCTCTCCGACGATGAGGCGGTCGGGGTTCATGCGCAGGGCGTTGATGGCGAGGTCGTTCATCGTGACTTCGCCGACTCCCTCGACGTTGGCCGGTCGGGCCTCGAGCTCGACCTGATCTGGGTGGAGGTCGGCGAAGTGGTGGAGACCGACTTCGAGGGAGTCCTCCACCGTGATGAGTCGTTCCTCGGGCGGGATCTCGTTGATGAGGCACCGCATGAAGGTGGTCTTCCCGGCCCCGGTGCCGCCGGCGATGATGAGGTTGAACCTCGCCCGGACCATCGCCTTCAAGAGGTGGTGCAGGGGTTCGTTGATCGTGCCGAGATCGATGAGCTGCTTGAGCCGGTTGATGTCGAAGTCGTGTCGCCGGATCGAGATCGCCGGTCGGTTGGCCAGCCAGGCGATGGCGTTGAGTCGATCTCCCGAGGGCAGTTGCAGGTCGAGACGGGGACTGGCCGGATCCCAACGGTGCTCGGATCGACCGCGGCGAGCTGCGGTCTGGATGATCTCGATGAGGTGATCGTCACTATCGGCGACAGGCTCGCCCCGGAACTTGGTGCCTCGCCGGTCGGTGAGCCAGACCGTGTCGTGGCCGTTGATCACAATGTCGGTGATGTTCGGATCGTCGATGTACTGCTGGATGCGACCAAGAGCGAAGAGGTCGTTGAGGACCGATCGGGTGAGCTCGTCCCGTTCGGACTCGGTGGCGAGCGGCCGTCCACTGTTCATCGCTTCGGTGTCGAGCGCGTCGATCTGTCGAGCGATGATGTTGTGGGCGAGCATGCGGCGGTCGTCGCCGCCGATCACGGATCCGGTTCGGTGCTCCGCCTCGGCGACCTGCCGGCTGATCGCATCGCCGACCCTCCGTCGGAGCTCCGCAACCTGAGCACGATCAGCGGCCATTGGAGGCTCCGTTCATCAACATCTCGAACGTCGAGCGACTGATTCGCTTGTCTTCGTCGACAGCGGCTTCCGCCTCAGCCATCTGTTGGGCGACAGGGTGGTGCCGCTTCGCCAAGGTCTCGGCGAGCGCACTGGCGCTCCGGGCCAGCGCCGATCGGCGGAGCCGACTCCCGGCGGCGCCGCCTTCGAGGGCAGCGGCTCCACGGGGGTCGTCGGCGATGACACCGGCGACGTCGTAGCCGAGCGCCTCGCGAACCTCGTCTGCTGAGTGAGGTGCCTGTCCGATGAGGACCCAGCTCAGTCGGTCGTCGGGGACCGGAAGCGAGCGGAGCCGATGGGCCCCAGGCTGGAGTTGCTCGACCGTCGGCCGGGCCACCATGAGGATCACGTCGGCGGCCCGAAGGATGTCCATGTTGGGCGCTTCGGTGCCGAGCCTGCCGATGTCGACGATGACGTCCAGGTCGGACTGTTCGGCCAGCCGGCTAGCGATCATTCCGGCGCTTCGGGCGAGGACCGAGGCCGCTCTGTCGGGGTTGTCGGGCCCGACGATCACGGGGAGTCCGCCCGGGAGGTGTTGGGCATGGCCCCAGAGAGCTTCGGGATCGAGGTGGCGTTGGGCAGCGACTGCGAAGGTGACGAGACCGGGTTCGAGCCCGAGTCCGTAGCGGAGCGCGAGCGTCCCGCCCGAAGCGTCGGCTTCGAGCAGCAGCTTGCGACGATCGCCGGAGGTCGGCCAGGCAGCAGCGACCGCCAGTGCGGTAAGCGTCGAACCGGGTGAGCCCTTGGCGGAGGCGAAGCAGATGAGCGCCATGTCAGGACCCCGCCACTTGTACGAGCCGAACACGATCCTGCGAGGCGGCAGCGACGACGGCGTCGGCTTCGGTGGCTGCCATCGAGACCGAGACGAAGAGCTGGTTCTGGACCCCAATCGGGGTGACGTCGATGACCTCGGCGTCGGCGACCAGGACGACCTCGGTGGTGGCGTCGGTTCCCTTGGGTGTCTCGACGATGCGGACGCGGTCTCCGGGGGCAAGGGTGAGCGTGGGGTACTCGCCAGGATCGAGGGCGAGTCCCACAACCCCGTCGCCGTCAGCGATCAGCGCCTGCTCGGCGAACAAATCGCCCGACACGAGAGTGCCCGGTGCGAGGTCGACCAGTGCGCTGCGTCCGAGGACCAGACCGGACTGGTTGCTTGGCAGTACGTTGAGCGCCTGTTCGCTGGCTACGTCGACCACCATGAGGTCTGCGGCGGTGATCTGTTGCCCGCGCTCGATCGGGTTTCGGACAGCGATGACGGGCTCACGATCCGAGGTCGAGGAGTAGAACCAGGTTCCGACGAGAGCGAAGAGGGCGACGACGAGCAGCCCGACGGTGATCTCCGGCCACTTGCTGCGAGCTGAGCCGTGGTTCGGTGGCTCGATGTCGAAGCGCGTCGGTGGCGATGAGCCGTTGCTGCTCGGCTTGGGCCGGGGTCGGAGTGTCGTGGTCATGGTGTTCCTATCTGCCGGTCTCGATTGCCTGGATCTCGGTCACGTCGAACGAGATCGGGGTGGTTCGGGTGAAGTCGCCGAAGTCGCCCATGTCGTTGCCGTTGAGCCACCAGCGGAAGGTCCACGTGGTGGTGGCTGAGCCGGCCAGTCCCGTGCCCGCGGCGGTGAAGGTGTGCGAGCAGTAGGTGTCGTCGCTGGCCATGCCCGGCGCCCAGGGGACGCCGGGGCCGTTGGCGCACACGACGGTGGTGCCGTCACCGGTGTCCCAGGAGGTCTCGACCGGGCGGGCCTGGACCACGACGGTGACGAAGCCCTGGGACTCCTCCTCCTCGACCGGTTCCCAGTCGTCGGTCACCCAGAGCCAGGTGCTCATGTTGACGACCGATGCCACCTCGCCCCACATGGGAGACGTAGCCGGGGTCGGGGGTTCGGGGTCGATGCGGGCGGCGGCGATGTCACGCAGGGTCAGCGGATCGACCGGTGCGGTCGTGCCGATCACGAGAAGTCCCCACCCCCAGATCTCGACGAGGTCGGCGCCGTCAGCGCCGGCTCCCCGTTGAACGTGGGTGCACTCGACGGTGTGCCAGACGTAGGTGACGGTCGGGTCGAGGCCTCGGGCGATGATGTCCTCGAGCAGGAGCTCGCCCTGGGGGCTGACGGCCGAGACGGTCGATCCCGGTGAGTACGGACGCCACTGGTCGCAGCCGTACCAGTTCCACACGAGAGCAGACGAGACAGTGATGTCGGGCCCCGAACCGGGCGTGTTGCCCCAACACGTGCCGAGGACGGCGCCGCCATTCTGGTCGATCGCCGCTCCACCGCCTCCGGTGTCCGGGCACGCAGGGGTGATCGGCAACGGGTTGATCGGTGCCGGCGGGCCCGGATCGGGCGGCGTCGGCTGTGCAGCGACGGGCGCGGCGACAAGTGTCAGCGTCGCCGTGACCGCCGCGAACGCGGCGGCTACACGACCGGCAAGCCCTGCGGTGTCGGTGCCGAGTCGCATGACACGTCCGCCTGTCCCTGCACATCGGAGACCTTCCAGGCCCCGTCTTCGAGCACCATCACCGCCGAGGTGAGGTCGCGTTGGCCGTCCCGCACGGTCGGAATGTCGTCAAGACGCTCACCCGTCTCGACCACGAAGAGACCCCGGCCCGTGTCCTGCTCGCTGCAGTCGAGGATGGCGATCTCGGTGGCCGAGCGGACCTCGATGATCTCGGGGTGTGTTGTCGGCCTTCCGCGCAGGACGAGGCCCCGGTCGGCGTGATCGACGAGGAGCCCTTCGATGAGGTCGAGGTGGGCGCCGGTCATCGTCTCGTCGACGAGCGGGCTCGACGGATCGGCTGGATCCCAGAACTCGACCCGGGCGTCCCAGTACGCCTCGTAGCCGGCGATCGCTTCGGTCGCGATCGCCGATGGAACGCAGCCGATCTCGGAGTTGAGCGTGATGGATGTGATCGTCCACGCGCCGTCGACCGCCTCGGCCGTGCCCGAGTACCAGATCGTGGCGTTGCCGGCCTTGGGTGTCTCGAAGATGCAGTCGCTGACGGCAACCGTGCCGTCCGCATGGGGTTCCGTGACCGGGTTGTTCTCGAACAATCTCGGCGTGCTGGCGACGTCCGACGCCAGGGTCGGGTTGTAGATAGTGGCGAGCTGCTCGACGACGGATGGGCTGGCGACGGCCAGCATCTCCTCCGACGCAGCGTCGGCGTCGGTCACCAGCCTCTCGGTGCCATCCCAGAGCTGAAGCCATGCCTCGGTGGCACCAGCAGGGTCGGGAGCCGCGGTGGGCGCCGGGGTACTCGTCGGGGGCGCTGTCGTCGCAGCCACGGTCGCCTCGCTAGTCGGCGTGGTCCCTGCGGTGGGTTCGGCGATCGTGTCGTCGCCACTGCTGCATGCGGCGAGCAGCGCTGCGGCGAGAAGGGTCAGAACGACAGGGCGATGGGTCAGGCGCACGGCGGTTCTCCTCGAGGAGGCGAGGCCCGTGCTCGCGACGATCGAGAAGCTGCCGGCGCGGCCGAACCTCGCAGGTTCAGCTGGTGTCGTCGACGGTACAAACCCGTCGTGACAGCCATCCGTCACCGTCGCACCTCCCCTGGCATCGCCCGATCCGCCACCGATTCGCGCTCTCCGCGCGATTCAGCCTGTGGATAACCACGGAACCAGGTGACCTCGGTCACCGTCAAGGGTTTTGGTGCGAATCGCCCAACGTGCATGCCCCATCTGTGGCCCGTCCGAATCGGCCGTTGGGACACCTCTCAGGGAAGTCCTCCAAGGTTCCGTGCTAGGGAGCCCTGGATTCCGCACTCGCTCCCCTCTGCGACGAAGGCGACGCGCTCGAAGCTACGAATCCGAGTCGCGAACTTGCTCGACGGCTGCGGTGATGGTCGGCAAGTAGCGCCGCACTTGCTCGCGGTCGCTCTCCTTCTCAGCCTCTGACAGGTATGCATAGGGGCGGTCGATCTGATCCGTCCACCGTTCGACCAGCTCGGCTGGGATCCGAAGAGAGCCATCCACATCCGGCTCACACTGGCTATGGACGTACCGCTGCCAGTGAGCCCACCGCTCGTGCTCGATGGCGGACAGCCGCTCGAGCAGCTCGTCGCCCGTCAGCGCGGCCAAGACACGATCCCACACCTAGATCAGCCCTTCGTTTACTAAGTTCCAATAGTGCTGACCCAGAACCGTCAGTTCGCAGCTCCTGCTCTCCATCGCAGCATTCCACATATGCGGGGCGACAACCGGTCGAACAAGATTCACACGCACACAGCTTTGCAGAATGCGGAAGTCGGCTGTATGCACGGGATCGGGATCTGGTATGCGGGGATCGCTGATCTCATCAGATGATCGTTGAGGTTCGTAGGTCGGGTCCAGCGGGAACTCAAAATCCGGACTGGGAAAGAGTCGACCAAGGGCTTGCAGGTCATCAAGGGCGATCGGCGGCAGTGCTTTGCGGAGCGATACAAAAGTCTTGACGTTGGTTCGAAATACAGGCCTCTGCGCCCACGGACCCAGAGATTGGTCGACGTGCGCATAGATGCTCCCCGGCGTAATATCACCTACCAAGTTCGCCGCCGCTCCGTGCAGCGCATCGACGAAGAGGCTGGTGAAGACGCCTGCCCCTCCACCTTCCTTCTCGTACGCCACCTGGTCTGCAGTTGATGCCGTCAGTATCGTCAGTCCCTCCGCCAACTCTGCCAGGTTTCGCATAATCGGATTGGTACCCGCTGCACCGCTGTGACAGCTATCGAGGATTATCACCTTGTTCGTCGCTGCCGATTTATTCGCGAGAGTCATCACCTCATGGAGGGACACACCGTCATCGCCGGTTTCAGAATCACTCGCGCAAAGAAATCCGCCTGTATCCTCGACGTAGCCGTGGCCGGCGAAATAAAGGAGGGCGATCTCCGAATCCCCTTCAAATAGCTGTCGGATAGCCTGCTTGAGCTGCACCTTGGAAATGGCCGTCCCCTCGTCCACCGCCGTCATCACCTGCGGCGAAGGGAAGTTCAACGTGCCATCAGCGTGTCGAGTAAGGACGGACTCGACGCTACGGGCGTCGTACACACAGCCCGACAGGTGAGAGATCGCGTTGTAAAAGTCGATGCCAACAATAAGAGCCTTGCGCATCGGCTTACAGCGAATCTATGAACGAGCTGATATTGGAATCGTTCCATACGAAAGTGGCGACGCCGCTCAAGCTCGTTCGGTCAGTCGAATAGGCCCATATACCGCGGACCGGCTTCTTCTCTGCTCTCGCACACTCAATCTCCCACTTCTGCCCCGTCGATTTCAGCGAGTTCCTGCTCACAAGAACGATGACACCGTCGGACCTACGAATCCGCGTCCGAACCTTCTCCTTCCATGCCGAGGCGTAGGGTTCCTTCACGGACATGTCGACGAATTCGTACGGGGCGCGGGGGTGGAGGGACTGGCCTTTGAGAAGATCACGCTGGCGTTGATCCTCGATTGCGAAGGCCACGAATACTACTTTCTTAGATGTCATGCACTTCCCTTCGAATACAAAACTACTGACCCAATCTAGACTTCAGATTGCGATGAAAGTCGGCCCAACCGCCTCGCGCTGCCGAGGCCGTGACCGACCTAGTCTCTCGGTCGAACCGGCGAGCCTCCTCGACGTAAGTAGCTATTTCGCCCGACCGAGACATGAACGGCCACGTACGCAAGTAGTCAGGCAGGAGCGAGGGCTGCGAGGTGAACGAGGCGAGCGGCATGGTTCGTTCACTTGCCACGCCGATCTCCCACGGAACCCACCAGGACTTGGCGGTCGCCTGCGACACGACGGCGATCAAATGGCTACAGGTCGCCATTCGTGATCGAATCTGAGCAGCCAGCTCCGGCCCTCGCAGGAGCCGGTCATCGAGAACATCCAGGTAAGCGGGAACGCCCAAGGCCTCGAGAGCCTGGACGACAGTCCGCGCGAGGTTGGCGTCGGAGTCCTTGTGCGAAACGAACACCTTCATGTGCTCCAGCGTAGACAGAGGGTGTGACAGCCTCTGTCTGCCCGTTGGGTGAGCCCACTCGGGCGACGCACGTTGGGCGCATCGAAGGGCGTGTCCCAATCACTGGGGTCGACGGGCCACAGATGAGGCATGCATCGTCGGCTCGTAGCTCGGATCGCTAGGCACGCCGCTATCGGCGGCGGCCGGTCCCCTCTGACGAGTCTCGGCCTGCTCCTCCACCACCGAGACGGGGACCGCTTCGAACTGGCCCGGCCGGTCTGGATGCGGGAAGGTGAATCGCTTGGGGGCGGCAGATGATCGCGAAGCTCCTCTTCGGCGGACTCGCCGTCCTCGCCACGCCGCTCGCAGCGGTGTTCGGACTCTCCGCCCTCGCCGCCGGGACCGCCAGCGCATCAGCATCGGATGGCCATGCCCTCTTCGACCCCTCGGAAGACGCTGTCGCGGACATCCCGCCTCTGCTGCTGCAGCTCTACGCCGCCCAGTCCGCGGCGTGCCCGGGGCTTCCGTGGCAGGTCGTTGCCGGGATCGGCAAGATCGAGTCCGATCACGGACGATTCGGCGGCGCGACGCTCCAGCCCGACGGCACCATCAGCCCCGCCATCATCGGCATCCCGCTCAACGGCACCAACGGCACCGCCCGCATCCCCGATACCGACGACGGCCGCTACGACGGTGACACCTTGTGGGACCGGGCCGTCGGTCCGTTCCAGTTCATCCCCTCGTCCTGGGCGATCTTCGGCCAAGACGGCAACCGCGACGGCATCCGGGACCCCAACAACGTCCACGACGCCATCCCCGCCGCCGTAGCTCACCTCTGCCCGCATGGCCGGGTCGACGACATAGAAGCCGCAATCTTCGCCTACAACCGCTCACGCGCCTACGTCGACCTGGTCCTCGAATGGGCCGCCCGCTACACCGGCACCCTCTCGTCGATCGGGCCCGTCGTCGCCGGCTACGCCTACCCCGCCCCTGTCGCCTACGCCACCGAAGCGATCGCCGTCCGCAGCCACCACGACTACCCGGCCCACGACATCGGACTGCCGGTCGGCACGCCGCTCTTCGCGATCGTCGACGGACGGGTCACTACATCCATCGGCGACGCCGGCGTCTATCCGGCGAGCGGTGGCCGTTGCGGCAACACCGTCATCATCGCCGGGACCGACGGCGCCATCTACACCTACTGCCACCTCTCCACCGTCGCCGTCGCAGTCGGCGACGACGTCACCGCCGGACAGACCATCGGCCTCAGCGGCGGACAGCCGGGCACCCCCGGTGCCGGCAACACCACCGGACCCCACCTCCACCTTGGCATCCGCGCCTACGGCCAAGCCGTCTGCCCCCAACCCCTCCTGCTCGCCATCCTCCGCGGCACGCCGATCCCACCGACGGCAGCGCCCACCAGCGGCTGCTACCACCCCGGACCCGCCACCGACTGGCCTACCTGGCTCGACAACGCCCTCGCCCGCACAACCACACCATGAAAGGAACACCCATGAGCACCGTCGACGAACTCAACCAAGGCCTCATCGACATCGGCGACGTCGCCACCCTCCTCGGCCGATCCGAACGATTCGTCCGCCGCCTCGTCGAAGAGAACCGCATCTCGTTCATCAAGGTTGGCAAGTACGTGATGTTCCGCCGCTCCGACGTCGAGGACTGGATCGACGCCCGCACCGTCCCCCAGAAGCACTTCGACTGAACCGGCCGATTCGCGTCACACCATCGACCTAGCGTCACCAGCACGACCCGACCGGGAAGGACACCGTCATGGCCAGCATCCAGCCGCGCACCACACCATCAGGCGAACGCCGATGGGACGTCTACTACCGCGGGCCCGACGGCAAGCAGCGCAAGAAGACCTACAAGCGAAAGGTCGACGCCCAGCGCTACGCCAACACCGTCGAAGCCGACATCGTCCGCCACGACTGGGTCGACCCCCAACGCGGCCGACAGCCCTTCGGCGAATGGGCCGAGAAGTGGATCGAGACCACCGCCCACCTCAAGCCCAAGACACGGGAGAGCTACGACTCGATTCTGCGAAACCATCTCCTCCCCGAGTTCGGCGACCGCGCCATCGGGTCGATCGACCACCCCGAGGTGCTCACCTTCCTCGCCCGGCTCTCCGCCCAAGGCAAGGGCGCCGGCACCGTCCGCAACATCCGCGACGTCATGCGACTCGTCTTCAAGCTCGCCGTCCGCTCCGGCGTGGTGAAGAACAACCCCGTCATGGACATCAAAGCACCCCGACCGGTGAAGCAGGAGATGATCTTCCTCACCGACGACCAGGTCATGACCCTCGCCGAAGCGATCCAGGACCCGCCCCCGCTCCAGCGTGGCGCCAGTCACCGAGAAGGCGGCTACCCCGACTACGCCCTCCTCGTCCGCTTCGCCGCCTACACCGGACTCCGAGCCGGCGAAATCGGCGCGCTCCGCGTCTCGAGGATCAACCTCATGCGCCGCCGCGTCGAAGTCTCCGAATCGGCCGACGAGGCCTACGGCGGCTTCAACATCGGCCCTACCAAGACCTACTCCCGCCGCTCCGTCGGACTACCCGAACCCCTCGTCGCCGAACTCACCCCCTACCTCGCCACCAAGAAGCAGAACGACCTCGTCTTCGAGGGCCCCGACGGCGGGCCACTCCGCCACTCCAACTGGTACCCCCGCCACTTCCAGCCCGCCGTCCTCCGATCCGGTCTTCCCAACGGCACCAGATTCCACGATCTCAGGCACACCTACGCGGCGTTCCTCATCGCCGAGGGCGCTCACCCTCGAGCGATCATGGAACGGATGGGCCACTCCACGATCAACGTCACCCTCGGCACCTACGGCCACCTCTTCCCCGCCATCGACGCCCAACTCGACCAGGCGCTCGGTGCCCGATGGAACAATGCCCGACCGCTACCGGACGCAGAGGTCTCAACCCTCCACCATCCGAACCGCGGATCGACGACAGGCCCTTAGGGATTCACCGGGGTGGGTGCCCGGCGACCAGGGAGTCCCTCGTCCAGGGTCAGGGGCTCAGCGCGCCGCAAGGACTGCGGACAGGCACAGGTCGCTCACGCGGAACCACTACCGGACTCAATCTCCCTTTCGGATCGGTTGACCGTCGTGTGGGTCCTGATCCCGGTTGCGACGAGGGCGAGGATTGCGTAGCCGGCGGCGATGCCGTAGCCGTCGGCGTCCTCGCGGAGGTGGAACAGGACGGCACCCGCGTAGTAGGCGAAGAGCCCGATCGTGGCGGCAATCCCAAGCCTTGGCCATCGGATCAGCCCAGCGATCGCTCCGGTGGCGCCAGCAATCTGGATAAACGGCAGAGCGTCTCGCAGGACACCGTGGACGCCGACGTCGTCGAGAAGCTCTTCGACTTCGTCCAGGCCGGCCAGTTTGCCCGCCGCCGAGAACAGCGTGGCAGCCGCCAGTACCGACGTGAGCGCGATCCCGAGTCTTCTCATGTGCTCCTCCGAGGTGACGTCATTCGAGGTCGACGGTAGAGAGCGCGTGGGAGGACCCACTTCTCTGATCCTGACCGATGCGAACACCCCCGCTCGTTGCCCGGCGGGCTTGTCGCTACGGTCGAGGGATGACGCCCGATCGGCTCGCCGAGTTGGCGAGCCTGCGACGAGCCCGAGACTTCATCGACCAGCACTACATGCAGCCGCTCGACGTTCCGGCGATGGCCGAGGCTGCGTTCATGTCGGCTGGCCATTTCTCGCGGCGGTTCCGCGACGCCTACTCCGAAACGCCCTACAGCTATCTGATGACCCGCAGGATCGAACGCGCCCAGGCCCTGCTCAGGTCGGGCAGTTCGGTCACTGACGCCTGCTTCGCTGTTGGGTGTACGTCGCTGGGTTCGTTCAGCGCTCGGTTCTCCGAGATCGTGGGGATGAGCCCATCCGCGTACAAGCGGCTCGATCACCGTGATCTCGAGGCCGTCCCACCGTGTGTGGCGATGCACCACCTCCGACCGACTCGGTAGCCGTCACCCGCATGGCGGCCGATCGGTCAGGATCGGAGAAGCCCCGGTGCGGATCTCCTCGTAGCGTTGCCTGCCATGAGCGTTGTTGTCTCCACCATGTTCATCCCGGTGCACGATCCCGAAGAAGCGCTGGCCTTCTACCGCGATGCGCTCGGCCTCGAAGTGCGCAACGACGTCAAGCGGGGTGACTTCCGTTGGGTCACCGTCGGTGCGCCCGGGCAGGCTGTCGATGTCGTGTTGTCCCAGCCCCACGGCGGGCGATCCCAACAAGACGGTGACGCCCTGCTTGAGCTCGTCACCAAGGGTTCGATCCAGGCGGCCATCTTCTCGGCTGCTGATCTCGACGAGACCTTCGAGAGGATCCGGGCTTCCGGTGCCGCTGAGGTGCTGCAGGAACCGAAGTCGCAGCCTTGGGGAGTGCGGGACTGCGCGTTTCGTGACCCCTCCGGAAACCTGGTCCGCATCGCCCAAGCCTGACCCACCCCGCCCCAATGCCGCATCGAGTCCTGGAGAACACGCCCTGATGAAGACGATGACCTGCCAACAGCTCGGAGGTCCCTGTGGCCAGGAACACCACGGCGACACCGCCGACGAGATCATCAGCGCCCAAGACGCCCACCTCAAAGAGATGGTCGCCTCCGGAG
This sequence comes from Acidimicrobiales bacterium, assembly GCA_041394265.1. Lineage (NCBI taxonomy): Bacteria > Bacillati > Actinomycetota > Acidimicrobiia > Acidimicrobiales > Acidimicrobiales bacterium. The sequence continues at coordinate 1,561 of JAWKIO010000006.1, read as the reverse complement.
ACGAGGAACACCGTCCGGCACGCGACGACATGAAGTCACGGTGGCGCCGTCCGGTCTCCGGGATGCGCTGGTACCGGCAAGCCAAGAAGGACTTCGCCGAACTCCCGGAACAGCAGTAGTGGAGGACTTCCCCGACGTCGACGCCTACCTGGCCGCCTCCACCCAGTGGCCCGACGAGATCACCGCGATCCGGCCAGTGCTGCTCGCCTGCGGGCTGGACGAAGAGATCAAGTGGGGCAAGCCCTGCTACTGCCTCGATGACGCGAACATCGTCCTGCTGCAGGAGTTCTCCGACCACCTCGCCCTCATGTTCTTCAAAGGTGTCCTCCTCGACGACCCCGACGGCGTGCTCCACGCCCAAGGACCGCACACCCACGGCCCCAAGCGCATGCGCTTCACCTCCGTGGCCGACGTCGAGGAGCTCGCCGCCACCATCACCGCCTACGTCCGAGAAGCCATCGGGCACGAAGAGGCCGGCACCGAACTCCCCGAACGACCCGACGAGGAACTCGCGCCCGAGCTCGTCGAACGGCTCGCAGCCCACGATCAGTTGGCCGAAGCGTTCTACGACCTCACCCCCGGCCGCCAACGCGAGTACAACCTCTACGTCTCCGGGGCGAAACAAGCCAGCACCCGGGAGAGCCGCATCGACAAGATCACCCCCCGCATCCTCGCCGGCAAGGGACTCCGAGACCGATAGCCCGCCCGGTCTGATGAGACAAGGTTCCGAGCACGCCGGATCCTGCGCGATCCTGGGCTCGATGTACCCGGCAGCATTGGCAGAAGCGCTCGAAGCCCAGGTGACAGTGGGTCAGGCCATCGAGACCGTTGACCTCGGCCTCGACTCGCGATGCCCCGGCTGGCAGGTGCGAGACGTCCTGAACCACTCGATCGCCGTGACGCTGAAGTTCGCAGCTTTCGCTCGTGGCGACACCGACGCTCCCCGAACCCCCAAAGGGGACCACCTCGGAACCGACCATCGAGCAGCGCTCCGCAACGCTGCTACCACCGCAAGGGACGCCTGGCTCGGCACCGACCTCACCCGAACCTGCCATCTCCCGTTCGGCTCGTACCCGGCATCCATCGCCGCCGGTATCAACCTGTTCGACGTCCTCGCTCACTGCTGGGACATCGCGGGGCCCACCCGAAACCAGCTCGCGATTCCGAACCGCCTCTGGGAAGATGGTCTGACCGCAGCCCACGCCGTCATCGGACACGAGCGCGACCTCGACCACTACAGCGCCGAGATCGACGTAGCCGCCACCGCGTCACCCGCCGAGAAGTTCCTCGCGTTCCTCGGCCGCGCCGAAGAGCCGCTCGAGCCGAAGCACGACGGCGAAGCTGACCCACGAGCGGAGCTGCCGGACGATGCGTCGCCAGCCTGACCTGGCGCGGCGGCGATCGAAACATGCGCTCTCGAAACCCCACGCCCACACTCCTGATCGGACCCGAAACAGGCTTGTACGGGCTCGACCCCATGCGCGCGGAGCGTGACCATCGCCGAGACTGCGCCGTGGCCCACGCCCGCTCGACTCGCCCCCGTGTTACCTGTCCGTTACCT